>JAPLNL010000115.1 GCA_026692905.1 Planctomycetota bacterium | reverse complement strand
CCATGCTGGTTCTCTCTTGGCAGTAAAAAGAAAACCAAAACAGCGGCGCAAATATCGTGCCAAAGGGCCTGGGGTCCCTGCGAAAAATGACTAGAATCTCAAAGAGAGTGCCATTTGGCTAGCGCCCAACGGCTAAAGGTGTGTTTCTCTCGAAGACTCGTGCCCAAGTGCTTAGCATGTGCTCGACATTCGTCGAGAAGGACGGCTAATTTTTCATTTCACTGTAAGACTTATGACGAAGCGCTTAGTGGAATGGCCTTGGATCGATTAGAATGAGGGGCCTCCACACCCCCCCGCCTCACCCCAGTTAGATGTCACGAATGCGTTTGCGCTGCCTACCCATTTTTGGACTTGATTTCCAATCATCTTGCTCAATGCGTGTCTTAGTAGGGTCGGTGTTGATCGCGTTCGCAACCATTGGGGTTTCGAGTGCGGATGATCCATTCGACGCGTCGATTCGCCCCTTTCTTTCGAAATATTGCATTGATTGCCATCAGGGGGAGGCTCCCGACGGAAAGTTGAATCTCAGCGAATTCGGCCCCGGCTCAATGTCCGATCATTTCAACATATGGAAAGAGATCGAAAGACGCGTGGTAAATCAATCGATGCCCCCCAAAGACGCTCCACAGCGCCCAACGTCAGATGAGCAAAAGTCGTTCGCAGCAATTGCAAGTTCCCTTCGCCGCGAAGAGGCAACGCGTTTGGCTGGCGACCCGGGCATTGTCTCTGTCCGACGACTGAGCAATGCTGAGTACAACAATACGCTCCGTGATCTGACGGGAGTTGATTTGAAACCAGCTCGCGAGTTCCCTGTGGATCCGGCCAACGAAGCAGGATTCGACAATTCGGCCGAATCGCTGTCTATGTCCTCAGCACTCTTGAACAAGTACTTAACCGCCGCGCGACTTGTCGCTAGCCATCTCGTTTTAACGCCGACAGGCATCGCCTTTGCGTCGCATCCAGTGACCACCGATACCGACCGAGACAAATATTGTGTCCAGCGGATCGTAGATTTTTACTATCAACAACCCACCGATATCGCTGACTACCTCTTCATCGCTTGGAAAGCGAAAGTCGCCAGAGATTCGGGCCGTCCCGTCTCACTCGAGCAACTTGCCAAACTTCACCGGGTAAGCGTAAAGTACTTAGCAGCGGTGGACGTTTTTCTAAACGATGCGAACAGCGTCTCTTCCGATCTCGGACCAAATATAGAGATCCGTAAAAGATGGCGTGCGTTGCCGAATCAAAATGAAAACATGGTTCGAAGCGAGTGTCTTGCATTGAGAGACTTTATCGTCGATGTTCGGCGTTCGCTCGAACCCAAATTCAATTTGCGGCTAAAGGGAATTCACGACGGTGCCCAAGCTTTCGTCCTTTGGAAGAATCGACAAGCGGCTGAACACCGTCAGTCCTTCGTCCCCAACACACTTGATGCAATCGATTTTAACAAACTGTCGGCAGAGGTCGCACATGTTCTGAAGCCACCAGCTGAGGTTCCACTGCGCGTTGAACTCAATCGTGAGCTTGTACTGTTCTGCAAGATTTTTCCTGATGCTTTTTACCTTTCAGAACGTGGGCGTGACTATCTCGGTGTCCCCAAGGAGAAGCAGGAAAAAGGGCGGTTGCTGAGCGCAGGCTTCCACAGCATGATGGGCTATTTTCGAGATGACAAGCCGCTTTGCGACTGGATCTTGGACGTCAGTGGCCGTGCGGAGCTGGACAAGCTTTGGCAAGAACTCGACTTCGTAACCGCTGCTCCCATCCGTCAATACCAGGGGTTCCTTTGGTTTGAGCGCACGGACCACAATTTCTTACGGAACGCGGAGTTCGATTTTGCAAGACCTGAGAACAAGGGAGCGTGTTCGGCTGAACTAATCTTGAAACTCTCCGAACTCTATCTTGCGAAAGCGCAACGGATGGATGCTAAGGAAGAGCACTTGAAAGCAATCGCTGAGTTCTTCAGCAATATCGATTCGCAAATACGATGGGTCGAACAAACTCGCCGCAGCTCAGAAGCGATTCATCTTGAAGCGATCGAACGATTCGCGGAACGCGCCTTTCGCGGAGCGTTCACTAGCCAACATCGCGATGCAATGCGGCATTTTTACGCCGATCTTCGGCAAAAGGAAAGTCTTTCGCACGAGGAAGCAATTCAAGATCTACTGGTTTCCGTGTTGATGTCGCCCGAGTTTTGCTACCGCATCGACCTGAGGTTAGAAACAGCGGAACGAAGACTGTTAAGTGACTTGTCACTCGCGAATCGACTTAGCTACTTTCTCTGGTCCAGTATGCCGGACGAACCGTTGATGACGCTCGCAAAAGAGGGGCGATTGCGTACCCCCAGTATCTTGGCCGCTGAAGTAGAGCGAATGCTGCGCGATGATCGGATAAGCGGTCTCGCAATCGAATTTGGATCGCAATGGCTCGATTTCCAGAGATTTCAATCGCACAACAGTGTCGATCGCATTCGATTTCCACAGTTTACCGATACTCTTCGTGAAGCCATGTACCAAGAACCCATTCGGTTTCTGACCGATTTGATTCAGCAGAATCGCTCCGTGCTAAATTGCCTGGATGCCGACTATACTTTTGTCAATTCGGAACTGGCTAGTCATTACGGTCTTCCTGACGAAAGCAAAGGAGAAAAGTCGCGTTGGTGGCGAGCATCGGAGTTGCCCCATTCGCAGCGAGGCGGATTGCTTCCGATGGCCGTCTTCATGACTCAAAATGCCCCAGGGCTTCGAACTAGCCCCGTCAAGCGAGGTTATTGGGTGGTCCGACGGTTGCTAGGTGAGCAGGTCCCTCCGCCTCCGCCTGATGTTCCAGAGTTGCCTGTCGATGAATCGCAACTCGGGGAGCGGACGTTGCGACAAACCTTAGAGCAACATCGGCAACTCGAAAGCTGTGCTGTTTGCCATGACCGCTTCGACTCCATCGGCTTGGCTTTCGAAAGTTATGGGCCTATCGGGGAACATCGAAATCGAGATCTGGGCGAACGAACTATCGACGCCTCGGCGGTTTTTCCAAACGGACAAGCAGGAAACGGAATCGATGGTTTGAGAAAGTACATCAAAAGCGACAGGCAAACCGACTTCTGCGAAAACCTTTGCCGGAAACTCTTGGCATTTGGACTAGGCCGAACCTTGCGACTTTCGGATGAATTGCTTATCGAAAAGATGCAATCAAACTTATCGGGAGAGGGCTCTCGGTTCGGATCGATGATTAAAACAATTGTATTGAGTCCTCCATTTTTGGAAAAACGTGGAACCAGCGACAAGGAAAAACAAAATGTCGAATAAAAAGAGGTTGTCCCGACGTATCCTTCTCCAAGGAGCGGGTGTTTCGATGACCCTACCTTGGTTGCAATCGCTACCGGTGTGGGGTGAGGAGGCGTCGCAGAGCAGCGATTCTCCGGATTTCCCAAAGCGATTGGGGGTACTATTCATGGCTTGCGGCATCAATGCGGATCATTGGTGGGCTAAGCCAAATGAACAAGGAATGGAGCTCGGCAAATCCCTCAAACCGTTGGAAGCGATCAAGGGTAAAGTCAATGTGATCAACGGCTTGTTTAACAAGAACGCAACCGGCGTCGGTATCCACCCTGGACAGACGGGCAATATCCTTTCGGGTGCCTCGTTGAGAAAAGGAGCAGAGCTTGGCGGTGGAACCAGCATTGATCAACTGCTAGCCAATAAGATCGGAAGCGATACGATCCAGTCAAGCTTAGTCCTGGGATGCGAACAACCTGTTACCGGTTACCACGAGACAAACTTTTCCATGGCCTATAGCTCGCACATATCATGGCAAAACGCGACGTCGCCGGTTCCGATGGAGGTCTATCCCGCACTTGCTTTCGACAGTCTCTTCGAAAACCGCGGTGCGCGTCGCAATCAAAGCGTCCTCGACCGTGTGGGAGAACATGCCGCAGATCTGCGTCGTCAAGCCAGCTTGGACGATCGGCGCAAACTGGACGAATTCCTGTCGAGTGTTCGAGAAGTGGAACAGGGAATTGACCAACAGAGAAAAGCTCAAGAGAAAGCCAAAGCTCGTGTTGACGGCAATCTGCGAGCCATCGCGAGGATGGCACGTCCAGATAACGGATTGCCAGAGGACATCCGAGAGCACATGAAATTGATGTGCGACATCGTTGCGTTGGCGTTCCAAACCGACAAAACGCGTATCGCCACCTTGTTGCTTTGCCGCGATATCTCCGGCCTCTTTTATCCGTTCCTTGACGCACGAAACGCTCACCACTCGGCATCGCACAATGATCGTTCCGATGAGTTTGAACGAATTTCAACCTATTACTGTAGCCAGTACGCGTACTTGGCTAGCAAGCTGGACTCGATGTCCGAAGGGGACGGAACGGTACTCGATCACACCTGTTTGCTGTTCATCAACAACATGTGGTCTGGTAGTGCGCACAACTCGCAAAAGGTGCCGCTTTTGACTGCCGGCGGATTGAACGGAGAGCTAAAAACGGGCCGCGTTTTGGACTACGAACATCGACCTGACTCCGAGCGCAAGCTTTGCAGTTTGTATTTGTCCCTGATGAACCGCATGGGAGTATCGGCCGAAACATTTGGCGATGCCGAAGCAACGTTGGCAGATCTGTAAACGCTGTGCCGCTCAACAAACAAATGGGCTATCCGTGCTCGCAAGTGGGACCATCGCAATTTCTGGAAAAGGGTCAATTCGACTTGAGGTCGAAGAGCACCAGTTCGGTTGTGCTTGCGGTGATTTCTGCCTTGAGGGTCGTCTTCTGCTTGGATTCATACTTTCCCTTCAGTAGATCTGGCCCCTCGTTGAACAGGCCGGTCATTTTCTGGGCGGCTGTTGGTTTGACAGAGGGATCTGGCCACCGAATGGCAACGGAGTAGCTACCCTTTGGTATGCCGGGCTCTCCTTCACATACTAGTTTGTACTTCCCCTCGGCATTGCAAGTCGCAGTCGCAACCGGCCCGTCACCGGACGGGAAAAAAAGCAATGCAGCGCCGTCGGCAGGTTTGCCGTCAACAGCAACACTTCCAGAAACTTGTACCATTTTGTTGCTACCGCCACATCCAGCGATGAAGGCACAAAATACGACTGCACTAATAGAGCCAAAGTTCTGAAATTGAGTTGTCATTTTGTTTTTGAAAAAGAGTACTAAGATTCGGTCATTGGCGAAATGACAGGCAGGGTTCATCCCTCAATTGCGTTGAATAAAGCCCGTACTCGTAGCGGAAGTTGTAAAACTTCCAGCAGTTCGAGGCATGTCAGTAATTCTTACGAGATTCCACTACTTGCATACAGAAAAGGCCGAAGCCGTTGCCTGCTTCGGCCTGGTACAACTTGTCACCAACTATTCGGGAGCGCCGACGTTTTCACCACCATCGCGACTAACGAACGCAACTAGCACTTCATTGCTAATGCTTTGGCTCATAAAGAAAACGGAGCCATCGCCACGAGTTACTTGCACGCCGCCCGTATGGAACGAGTATGGGTTCTCTTCGTTCCATACGTTGATTACGGTACAGCCTTGCTGTGTCGGATCTGCAATGTTAGCGCCACTCAACCCGCGAATCTGCCTCGCGATGTTGACGTCCCCATAAAAGGAATTGAGGCCAAGTCCATTGTCGAGCAATGTGGTGCCAGGAAACGGCTTACCCTTGAAGTAACGTTTTTGCATACCAGCTTGTTCAACAAAACAAATGGTATTGGACAGTCCGTCGGTCACTTCGCTGAACCGGACCGTGCTCTTTGCTTCGATGTTGCCATTGGGAACGGAAAGCATTGCATTGTCGGTCGTCGTGTTCGGCAAACCAACGCAGAGGTTCAGAGTTCCACGAATGGCTCGGATTGGCCGATAATCTGTACGTGGGAGGATGTAAGGAGTCGTCGGCGAAATGGGCAATCCACTGACGGCAAAGTACGGCCCATAGTCGGAAAAATTACTTGGGGTCGATGGGCAGATAAAACCAGGAACCGTGGCGAATCCCGATATCGAAAGCGTTCCAAGCGGCGGAGCCATGTTAACGGGATCGATATACGATCGTTTCAAATCGAACAACTGATAAATCGTACTTTGCTCAAGGTACGGTAACAATCGAAACAAAACGCCGAAGGTCGCTCGCTGCCCGTACGGGTTACTAGGCGAAGTTGGATACTCGATAGCAGGGATTTGGCGGCCCCAAGCTGGAATATTCTTGAAAGTCGATTCGTGATTGTGAATCGCCAACCCCATTTGCTTCATGTTGTTGCCGCATTGCATCCTTCGAGCAGCCTCGCGAGCGGCTTGCACAGCAGGAAGCAAAAGACCAACTAGAATCCCAATAATCGCAATGACGACCAGCAACTCTACAAGGGTAAAGCCAGTCCGCAAAAATTTCCGCTTCATCAGACACACCACCAATCAGAAAGAGAGAGAGAAAAGCAAACCAATTGTTCCCTCAAGTATATCGTGTGTAACTGACCAATGTTGCGAGAGATCAAAATCTTCCGTTTTGATACCTGGCGTTCCGATTCCCAATCCGGACACTCCCATCCGCTTTCATGCCGCAGGGCTCACGGTAGAGAGTTGACCAAACTGCCCCCAACTCGATGACACGAAAAAGCTGTTCTAAATTCAAGTGCACCCCTAGCCAAATCGGCCCGTGATGTAATCTTCGGTTTCCTTAAGCTTGGGTTTCGTAAATATCCTTGAGGTCAATCCAAGCTCCACCAATCGACCGAGATACATAAACGCAGTGAAATCGCTGATTCGGGACGCTTGCTGCATGTTGTGCGTCACGATCAAAATCGAATAGTCTCCTTTCAGCCTTTCGATCAAATCCTCGATCTTGCCAGTCGCCAACGGATCCAAAGCCGAACAAGGTTCGTCCAAAAGCAAAACCTCCGGGTCGCTCGCGATCGCTCGCGCGATGCATAGCCGCTGCTGCTGGCCGCCCGAGAGTCCTAGCCCACTCTCGTGAAGACGGTCTTTGACCTCTTCCCACAACGCTGCACCTCGCAACGACTGCTCGCAAACTTGCATCAACCGCTGCTTGTTCCGTTCGCCATCAATCCGCAGAGGATAAATAACATTTTCGAAAATACTCATCGGGAACGGATTAGGTTTCTGAAACACCATTCCCATTCTCTTGCGAAGCTGAATGACGTCTACGCCCGGAGCAAAAATCGAGTCCTCGCCCAGCAACATATCTCCCTCGATCCGAACCGTATCGATCAAATCGTTCATCCGGTTCACGCTTCGGAGCAGTGTCGACTTACCACATCCGCTCGGGCCGATCAACGCAGTAACCTTGCCTCGTGCGATCGGCATCGAGATATTGTGTATCGCTTGCTTGCGACCATAAAACAAATTGAAACCAACAATTTTCAAGACCGGGTCTTCTTGCAAAACTTCGTCATGCAAAACCGACTCAATATGTTGGCCATCTGCGATTGCTTTTAGTCTGTCCATAATCAAATCGTTGCGTTTTTAGAACTGGCTGACTTGGAATCGTTTGCGAAGTCTCGCGCGGAGCCAGATCGCTGTCACGTTGAGCAACGTGACTATAGTTAACAATAGTAACGTCGCCGTAAACACCATAGGCTTGGCCGCTTCGCTATTCTGACTCTGAAATCCGAGCGAATAGATCTGAAAACCAAGGTGCATAAAGGAGCGTGAACCATGGAAAAAAGGAAAGTCAAAGTCGAGTGGCAACTCAGTCACCAACGGTATCGCACCAACCAACATCATCGGCGCCACTTCTCCTGCCCCTCGAGCCATCGCCAAAATAAAACCTGTAATGATTCCAGGTCGGGCATACGGTAGCACGATGCGTTGCAACGTCTGCCACTTGCCGGCCCCGCAAGCATACGATCCTTCCCGTATCGAGTTCGGAACTGCCGCCAAAGCTTCTTCGGTGGCGACAATCACGACCGGCAATGTCAACAAGGCCAATGTGCAGGAAGCCCACAACAAACAGCCCTTGCCGTACGTCGGATTCGGCAACGTTGCCTGATAAAAACCATGGAAGAACGGCGACTTCACAACTAAGCAAACTAGCCCAATCAAGCAAAAAAGCCAAAAAAAGCCGCCGAAACTAGCCAACCGCTTGCGAAACGGTGACATCTGCGCAGGTGAACCTGAGGCTAATGCGGCCAAAAAGAAGGCTCCTGTCCCCGCAAACGCAGTCACCGCTAACGCGATAAACCAAAGACTCGATGGCCATGGCGCAAAGCCAGCCTTGATGGGACCTCCATCGATATAACCACCAATCGTGTAACAGAAAAAGGACAGGCCAAATACACCGTAAACGATGCTTGGCACCCCAGCCAAATTATTGATGCTGATCCGAATGATGCTCAACACCCATCCGCTCTTGGCGTACTCCCGCATATAAAGGGCCGCAATCACACCAAAGGGCATCACCGCAATCGACATGATCAACGTCATGACAATCGTCCCCCAGAGAGCTGGAAAAAAGCCCCCTTCAATTCCACCTTCTCGAGGCTGACCAAACAAAAACTCAAGCCAGCGAATTAGGTAGAGACGCACTTTGCCATACACACCAAGCTGATTGGGCTCCACCAATCGGACGATATCCGAAACCAAAACGGTTTTCTCCCTCAAGGACGCAACCCGCGTTGATCTCTTTTCTGGATCTTCAACAAGCCAAACTCGCTTCCGACCTGACAGCGCATCAATGGCGAGCAACGATTGCGTTGCACTCAGGTTGATACGATCGCCAACGAGCTGAGCACCACCTTCGGCCGTGTCCAAGCCAACCACCTTCGCAAGCTCTGCATCCAAAGTCATCTGGGATGTCGCAAGCGGAACATTCGCGTTTTTGCTAGAGTCAGGATTGAGGGGAACTTCTCCCAGCCAATCCAACGTCGGCACTTGCAAGGCTAGCACCTCGGACTGCAGTCCAGCTTCGAGCCTGGCTATTTCTAAATTGAGCGTATATTGAGTCCGAGTGACGGAGTCGGCCACCTTCAAAACCGCTTCTAATGCCCGCTTGGAAGCATAAGGCATCGCAGACATGCGTGTCTTTAGGTCCGCAAGCGATGGAGCGAAATCAGATTGCTCCAATTCCAACCGCTTCTTTGCTGCGAGCTCTAAGCTTGCCAATTGGCTTTGTCTCTCCGGCACGCTTTGCCATCGCTTTTTCCAGACTTGAATGGATGCCATTAAATCAGCCCCCATCGCATCGGAAATCGCATTCGCAGTACTTAATTGAGTTGCCTCATCCGCGATGGCCTGCAAATCGGTTTTATCTCGAAGTTCCGCCTTGCGAACACCCACTCGCGACGATGACAACTGACGATCCAGTCGCCCCAATCGCTGCTTGGCCGCTTCGATCTTGCCCATCAACAGCGATTGTCTGTACTGAGACTTCTCTACCGCGCTCTTCAATGCCGCCACGTCCGTCGTTGTATTCATAGTCTCGCTGGAAGACTTGCCTCCTACGAGATCCTTTTCCCATGCACTTCTTAGCTCTCCGGTCGCAGCAATCAAAGAAGCATTTAAGTCGCCCGCGAACTCCGCCGCCCACGTTGCCGAATTCTCTGCACCATCAGTCAAGCCTGGAAGGTTTTCCAAAAGAACCTTCAGGCTTGCCAAGCTCCCATCTGACTCGGGTGTAAATGCTTGTTCTAGTCGACATGGAAAACCATAAAGTACGCCCCATTCGCGGCGTTCCAATAACCAAATATCGTCAGGACGGAACGATCGCCCGTTCTCCAAATCGATAGGACTACTACTCATCGTGACGGTCGGCACAAAGGCAAAGTGCCGGTTACTCACATCGTAGTTGCCGGTTCGCAAATACAGTTGAGTCGACTCCGCTTGATCGCGTCCAGCTAAGACCTCTTCGGCCTTGACTCTGCTTTTTTCATCGAGCTGTCCGAGCGATTGGCGGCTGATATTGAATGGCTGCTGATACTGGAGTTCACCCGCCTCAAATTCGCCGCTCAGCAACGGATAGATTGCAAATGGACGTTGCCAATGGGTCGATAGTCCCTTGACCAGAATCAACGCTAACAAAGCGATAATCATGGAGCAAGCGATAGCAAACATCCCACCGGTGAGCCATACCATCGGCTCCCCTTGTGCGATAAGGCTTTGGCCAGTCGACTTGGCGCGTGCATGCGTTCTCATAGTTGATACGCTCGCTTACGGAAACGCAATCGAACGACTTCCGCAATGGTATTCGCAACCAGCGTAAAGCAAAACAAAAGAAACGCAGCCAAAAACAAGGCGTGAAAGTGTGTTGAGCCACGAGCCGCTTCTGGCAATTCCGTAGCAAGCGTCGCGGACAACGTTCGGTAGCCGTTCATCGGATTGATGTCCATTACAGGCGTATTGCCCGCCGCCATCAATACCACCATCGTCTCACCAACCGCACGACCAAAGCCGATCATCATCGCGCTAAAGAGCCCACTCATGGCCGTCGGAACGACCACTCGAATCGTCGTCTGCCAGGTCGTTGCACCACAACCCAACGATGCACTTCGCAAATGCTGAGGCACTGATTGCAACGCATCCTCGGAAATGGTGTAAATCAACGGAATAATCGCAAAGCCTAAAATACCCCCAACCAATAATGCATTTCGCTCTTGATATGGGCCAAGCACCGAGCCTCGCGGATCCATGCCAACCAGAGTAAAACCCCACGCAGCCAGCGCCGAAATCAGAAGCACAGCCAACGTTCCGCAACCAAACAGCCCGAGATTGACAAACGAAAATCGCATCGGACTCAGCTTCTTCGATAGCGTCTGGATCAGCGGGCTAAGCGGCCCCGAGAATAACCAAGCAACTAGCAACGAAACGGGCAGAACTGCTAAGCAAAACCATCCAGACCAGCCTGAGCCATCATTGTTGGAAAGCCATTGGATCAAGTTTCCTCGAAACAACACCGATTCCACGGTACGAGCAAGATTCTTCGCCAAAAGCATCCCAAGTGGGATCAGCAAAAACAGGATAGGAAGTCGAAAATGTCGCATTCGAATGGCAATCCCACCTGGAACGACAAGCCAAACATGCGACGCCAATAGGAATAAAAAGAGAATCGAAACGACCGAAAGCAATACCCACATCAAATTGTCTCGCAAGATTGGTGCAAGAACCAATGCCCCTACAAACCCCAATACAACACTGGGCACACTCGCCATCAACTCAATCACGGGCTTCACTCGGCTACGCCAGCGGCTACTCATGAACTCGCTACCGAAGATGGCTGCCATCAATGCGATCGGGGCGCCGATCAACAACGAAAAGAAAGTTGCCTTGAGCGTCCCGAAAATCAAAGGCCAGAAGCCGAACTTGTATTCCCCTTCGACAGTTCCTGTACTGCTCTGCCAAATATGTTGCGGCGATCCATACCCCTCGTACCAAATGCGATTAAAGAATGAGCTTAACGACGCTTCGGGGAATGGAACACTCAGACGCCACAAATCGACATGCGTTTCGTTTACCAGTCCTACACAGGCCGCATTCGCCGAAAAGAAAACACGAGGCCGGAAGCCGTCGCTCCCTTCCATTTTCGCATCCCAGGAAATCAATTGGCGATTCGTCGGCACATAGTACGCGGCTCCTTTGCCACTTTGGAATTGGGCAACGACGATCCGGCTTTCTGGTGAAGCCGCCAAATCAGCGATAGCACCATCCTTGCCGCCAAACTGATGAATCGATAACAACTCTTGGCCGCCGCTAGTGGCTGTGGTGGCGACACTTTCAATGTACCCCGATTGACTACCGATCATCAAGGTAGATCGACCAAGCAATGGTACTCCCACCGTTGCTTTGCTCTCGGAGCCAGCTAACGAAGTATGAGACAATCCAGAAACCAAATTTTTCTCGCCTGAAGGCAACCAAGAAACCACTTTGCCTTTGGTATCAAGCGTTTGTACCTGCTCCGATCGAGAACCAATCATCAGAGCAAGAACCGAAGGAGATTTGTCTGACTCAGCCTCTTGGGAAACATGCGTCCAAGTTGCTGTTTCCTGACTGATGGCCCCTGAGAAACTGTTGACCTTATTGTTGATCGTTCCCAGCGCAATCGAATGGCCATCGGTTGCCCCCCAAGTCCACGATTGCGACTCGTCAAAACTAGAAGCGGCCTGCGGATTCCGCCAGTCGACGCAGGTTACCGGCTTCTGAAAAAGCGGAACCGCCGGGTGAAACTTCACATCGCTTACAGCTTGCTTACGAACCAAACCACTCGCCATCGCCCGATACAAAACGCCTTCGGACGAGGCGACATCCGATTTGAGTTCCGTTGCGATTTCAGCTGGCACCTTGGCCAGTGGAATGAACTCAACTTGAATTGTGACGGTAATGGGCCGGATCGAGCCATTTGAGTATCCGGCCACCATGCTGGCGTCATTATCCGCAACGGCACAACATTCGATATTGCCGAGTGACTCGCCCGACGCTGGATGAGAACTGAGCTGCTTTCCAGTGGCAATGGAGTGAACCGTCAAGTAGTCGCCGCGATGAAGCACCCAAAGGAGTTCAGCATACTCATCAACCCCCGCCGCTATCGGCCTTGCCCCATCTGCGTCAATCGCTGCTTTCTCAGAGCCAACATTTTTCGAAGAATCCGTCCGAATGGATATCGGCGCAAATGCCGTAGCCGAGTTGCTTTGGAAAAGGGGCAGAACGTTGCCAAGCAAAACAAGAACGACAAGCATGACGACCAAGATGGTTCCGACACCACCAACGGTAATCACTTGTTTGGCTACGCGATCTGAAACCCTAACCCACCAAGATGAATTGCGATCTCGGCGGTTTCGGTTCGTCTGTCTTTGCGAATTATTCACAGGTGCTTTGTCACGAGTAGGGAGTCATCGGTGGCAAAGCCTGACTGCGATTGGTACCGATCAAGGATCGATGCCAACCATCTTCAATGCTTTGGCCGCAGTCTTTGCATCCACTGGAAAATACCCATCCTTGACAGCAATCTCTTGGCCTTCCTTGCTGAAAATAAACTTGATGAACTCCTTGCGAAGCGGCTCAAGCTTACTCGTTGGCTTGTAATTCACCGCCAGAAACAAATAGCGTCCCAACGGATACTTGCCATTGTAAGCGTTTTCTTCGGTTGGCTCGATAGCTGGTTCACCCTTCTTCGGTGCCAATGCAAGAGCTTTCACGGCTTCGGTCTTATAACCGATACCGCTGTATCCCATTGCAAATCGATTTTCACCCACCGATGCGATGACAGCAGTACTACCCGGTTGCTCGTTGACTTTGTCTCGGAAGTCGCCATTGCCCATAGCCTTTTCCTTGAAAAAGCCGTAAGTACCCGATGCAGCATTGCGACCAAACAAAGCGATGGCTTCTTTTTCATAGTCTCCCTTAAGCCCAACCTGCCCCCAATTGTCGATCGATTCGCTACCCAATTTGCGAGTACTAGAAAATATCGCGTCGACTTGCTCCATGCTGAGGCTTTGCAGGGGATTGTCGCGATTCACATAAACCGCCAGCAAATCGATCGATGTTGGCAAAAGAACGGGCTTGTAACCGTACTTCTTTTCGAAGTCGGCTATTTCGTTGGCTTTGGCATCGCGGCTCATAGGCCCGAAACTAGCAGCTCCCTCGATCAGAGCCGGCATGGCCTTGGAGGAACCTTGCCCCTCAACTTCCGTCCGAACCCCTTTGTAGTACTGCTTGAACTTCTCGGTCCATTGAGTCATTAAACTGTTCATCGAGTCCGAACCGACCGATTTGATCTGGCCGGACAGGCCCGGAGCAGGCTTGTATACTGGAAGATTTGGGTCCACCTTCCCGTCAGCCCAAGCATTTCCTAGGGAAACAAGGCCAAAAAAGGTAGCGGTTATCAAGGCTGGAAAGGAAAAACGAGCAGTCATTACGGTCTCCGAAGTTTGGATAGCATACTTTGTTCGGAATTGTTCCAGAAACCCCGAAAATCACTAGGAGGGTATTGTTAAGAAAGGATTAATTGTACCCAAGAACCGGGGACCGCAAGCAACAAGGCCCATCGATGTCCATAGCTGCTTTCTCGCGGCCTAGTTGCAAGGAATACACTCCAGGCGGTCTCACAAGTACCGTTCAATCAACGGCGCGACGATTCGTAGACGTTGAAACCGAAGGAGTTCTTCCTTAGTCACCTGGCTTTGTTTCGCTTCATATCGAAACAAATTGCCGCGATGAACTTCAGTCCTCTAGATGGCTACGTCGGTGCTTGCGCGTCGTGCTCGGGTAGGATAGTTGATTCACTAGCTTGCGCGTCGTGCTAGGCTGGGGTGGTTGCTTGCGCGTCGTGCTGGGCTGGGGTTGTTGATTCAATAGCTTGCGCGTCGTGCTAGGCTGGGGTAGGTGATTCACTAGCTTGCGCGTAGTGCTAGGCTGGGGTGGTTGCTTCACTAGCTTGCGCGTCGTGCTAGGGTGGGGTGGTCGATTCACTAGCTTGCGCGTCGTGCTAGGGTAGGATAGTCGATTCACTAGCTAGCGCGTCGTGCTAGGGTAGTTCATTCTGCTGCTCGCCTTTGCCTAAAGCTCGACTTCGTTTCGCCCCTTAGAGTCATTTATGCCGAACCAAATAGACAATGCGCACTTAATTCGATTAGGAACGTCCGACTTGTACGTCAGTCGGATCGGGTTAGGCTGCTGGCCGATGTCCGGAATTAGTTCACTGGGGGTAACCGACGAGCAATCGGTTGCCACTATCCGAGCCGCATTGGACCAGGGAATCAATTTTTTTGATACGGCCTACTCCTACGGTTACGACGGACGTAGCGATCGAGTCCTAAGTCAAGCGTTAGGCCAACAGCGTAGTCGAGCGATTATCGCCCACAAGGTTGGGACGCATTGGAATGCTCAGAAACAGCGTGTGGTGGACGGTAGACCAGAGACTTTGCTCCAACATGCAAAGGAATGTTTAGAGCGGTTAGGGACGGACTATGTCGATGTCATGTATTTGCATTGTCCTGACCCAAAAGTTCCGATTGAGGAATCAGCTGGAGCAATCAAAGAAATTTGCCGGCGCGGTTGGGCTCGTTATGCTGCCGTTTCAAATGTGACGCTCGAAGAAGCGAACACGTTCGCGACCATTTGCCCCATCGTGGCTATCCAACCCTACTTCAACATGTTTCAACAGGAGGCCGTGGAGGAGCTGCAACCCTTCGCCACACACAACCATCTCTCGATGGTCTGCTACTGGATATTGATGAAGGGACTATTGTCTGGCCATATGGCCCGCGACCACGTCTTTGATCCTACGGACCGGCGACTTTCTTACCCAATCTTCCAAGGACAAGCTTGGCAGGACGCACAAGATGTCTTAGATCATCTTCGAAGGATCGCGAACGAAATCGATATAACAGTCTCGCAACTCGTGGTCGCTTGGTCACTGACTCGACCTGGCGTTAGCGTGGCACTGCTGGGCGCAAAACGCCCAGAACAGATCATAGAATCAGCCCAAGCCATGTACATGAAACTCGTCCCGGAATGCATCGACGAGATTACGAACAGGCTTCAAACATAGTTGGTGTACCGGCGTTCATCTACTCAACGTCTCGAGCCGACGTGCCTATCCAAGATTCATCGAACGCAGCGTGCTTCATGCTTTTCCCACCTTCGACGAAATAACTATAGATGACGTGAATCGTTCCGTCGGATCCCTGCGTTATTGCTGGATAGTGGTACGAGCCAGTCGGCTGATCTTCCAAGTGCCTTGTGATTGGCCATGTGTGCCCCTCGTCCTTCGATAGCGAAACCGCTAGCCTGTTCCGACCTTGTGTTGTGTCGTTATAAACCAGTAGCCATTTGCCACTTGCGAGTCGAATCCCGTCGACTCCCGACCCTGGATTGGGCAGCTCACATACTCCGACCGGCCCCCAGGTCTCTCCATTATCGCTCGACTCGGAAACTCGTACTTTTTCTTTGACCCCATTTTCTCGCATAAAAGCAACAAGAGTTCCATCATCGCGACGCATGACGCTAGGCTGGATATTTCCAAAACCAAAGAGCGGCTTGCTGGCGTGCCACGTCACGCCACTATCGTCTGTAATCGCCATGATGGAGATCGAAAAAGTGTCCGTATAGAGAGGCAACAAGATGCGCCCGCTTGGCAGTTGTGTCGGTTTGCATCGCGGTTGCCAGCCGAGTCTCTGGTAAAGCTTTTCGCCAAGGCGCTCGCGTGCGACGCGAATCCCTTCTTTTGTTTTGGCTGAAAGACTGTCCCAATAGGGTTCCAGTTCAACATTAAGCTTCGTTCGAGCCTCTTCTGAGAAGTCGTCCGGCTTGAGCAAGATCATCGATTCCCTTTCCCATTTCGGGGCCTCGGGTGCAGCAAATTGTTTCGCGATTTTGAAGTTGGTTAAACAGGACTCCCAGCTATTTGCAAGGATAGTGGGATAAAACAGCCATAGCTTTTTGTCTCGATCCACAAACACAGCGGTATTGCAATCGGGAAAACCCGGCGTATCAGCGAGGACAAAAGGTTCCGACCAAGTGGTTTCGCCACGCTTTTTCCACGCAGCGTAAACCGCCACATCATCCGCTTGGCGTTCCCCTGCACCGCGATACCAAGTTGCAAAAAGGTCGCCGTTCGGGCACTCTACGATGCCAGGCGCATGGTTGTGTTTGGCGTTGAGCGGAAACAACAGTTCGGAAACAAAACCTGGTTCGCCAGCCGCGGTGAAGTATCCGTTGGTTGCAAGCAAAAAGCAAAAAGCAAAAAGAGCACGCTGTTTTAGATTCTGAGGGATCATTGATTTCTTTCCGTTGAAGTACTCCAGACAAATCTAACAATAGCAACCAATTTCGAAAAAAGCGAATTGCTTTGGTGAGCAACGCTGTGAAACATCTCGCGCCAAAGACAGGCTTTTGTGTAGCGAAAGTCGTCAAAACTTTCGGCTGCATTGCCTAAACTACCAAAAACTCTTGACGAGTTTCGCTACAAAATACTTCACGCCCTTGCGGTCGTAGGGGGACTCAAAATCACGCTAAAGATAGGAAGATTGAGTTGAGTTTGCGGGCTGAATCAGCCGATGCTCAAAGAAGAATATGTAGGGGGGCTACCTACAGATTTAGCATTCAAATGATCACCTCACGGTTCAATCCGTACTTCCTAAGACGCAACGATGGCGTAGGAAGCACGCAAAAAGAAAATGGTAAGCCAGCACCAACTTATCCGTTGGCAATCGGCAATTCCTTGGTGTCAAATCTGACGGCTTGCCTGTTTGCAATCCTGATTTTGGTTTCCCCAGTTCACGGTCAACAGAAAACCAGAAACAAGCCAAATGCAGACGCAATCAACGCATCTTATTCGTCCGCTCAAATTGACAATGACCTTCCTGCCCCTCTTGCCCAACATAGCCACGACTTCGAGTGCATGCAGCCACCGGATGGAATCGCTAGCTATTCCCAGTCAAGTTTATTGTGGGTCGACGCTGAGTACTTGCTATGGTCGATAAGTCATAAATCTTCTCCTGAATTGATCACAGCTAGTCCTTTGGGCACATCGCCGAATAATGCTGGCGTTTTGGGCTTTCCTAACACAAGGTCCTTGGTCGATTCGGATTTTGGAAACTCCATGCAATCTGGATTTAAGATAGGTGTAGGCCGATGGTTTGACAGCTCCCATGAGCTTGGGTTTGAAATCGACTACATGGGACTACCGTCTCAAGTCGAGCGAAATCGGTTTACGAGCGACCAGTTACCTATTCTTGCGAGGCCCGTTTTTGATTCCGCGACCGGCCAAGAAGCCGCAAGCTTGATCGCGTATCCAAACATTCTTAGCGGCAATGTTACGGTGAGTGCCGCTGCTGAACAGCAGTTCGTGAGTGGCCTCTTTCGCGAGCGATGGATGCGCGGTCCAAAATCGCAAATCGATGTGCTATTCGGTCCTCAGTATGCCGGTTTGCACAACACCATTTCCATCGATCAGGTTTCTCAGTATCTAACTGGCCAGGGGCCAATTCTCGTAGGGACTACCAAGCAGATCTCGGATCATTTCCAAGCTAGAAACCAGTTTTACGGTGGACTTATGGGGATCGAGTATCGAGAACGGATAGGTCTTTCCGTATTGAGTGTCCGGCCCGGGGTGGCGTTCGGTATGAATGAAGCCAAAGTCAACATTCGTGGTAGCACAACGAATACCGTACCCAACGCGGGCAGCGCCGAGTTCGAAGGTGGTCTCCTCGCGCAAACAACGAATGTCGGTACCTATTCGGACCGAAAATTAGTAGCCATTCCCGAGTTGACCGTCCGCCTGCAAACCCAGCTATACACGAATTGGCAATTCAATGTTGGCTACAATCTTCACTATTGGAGTAACGCGGTTCGATCGGAATCACAAATAGACCGTCACCTGTCCCAATTTCCACCTGAGACACCCACGGGCGACCAACACCCCTCATTTCCGTTTCAAAAAGAAGCCGTGCTCATCCATGGCTTGCAGACCGGCCTGGTCTTTCGCTTTTAAGCCTCCGGCAAAATGCTACCGCAGTTGGATTCGTGGTGCAATTTGTCCTGCCGCTCGCCATAGGCCTCCGGTTCACCGTTGCTAAACTGTTTCCGTAATAACGAAAACCGATTCCACAACAAGAACACCAACGTCGGTGCTTCGAATGCGTACGCTGTAGCTCGACTGCAAACCAAAGTCCAACGGGCCTGATGTGCGCAGTTCATTTCCCACGATGGCGAAGCTCGCATTGTCGGTGTCGCCCGTACCTGACACCAACCCATACGTTTGTGAATCGCCGGCATCTGGATCAGTGGAAGACAACTGACCGACGACCGTACCCGTACCAGGGTTATTCACGACCGAGCTATTGCTAAGACCAATCGCAGTCGGCGCCTCATTGATGTTCGTTACCGTGACCACAAAGACATTCTCAACGAATAATCCGCCTGCATCCGTGCTTCGAACTCGAACTGTATAACTCGATTGCGTTTCAAAATCGAGTGCCGAGAAAGTTTGGAGCTGTCCACCCACGATATCAAAAGAGGCGTTGTCGGCATCGCCGGTCCCGCTAACCAAGGACTGGGAATGGAAATCGCCAACATCCGGATCGACCGTTGAAAAGGAACCAATTGTGGTTCCGCTCGTCACATTCTCAGCAACCGTGTTACTGCTCAAAGCGATGGATGTGGGGGCCGCATTGGTATCGCTGACCGTGATCACAAAAACGGACTCAACAAACAGTCCTCCTGAATCCGTTGCACGAACGCGAATCGTGTATGTCGGCTGAGTAGCCGCGTTAAGTGCCGTACCTGTTTGCAGGTCGCTCCCCGCTAAAGAGAAGCTCGCATTGTCGTCGTCGCCGGTACCCGCCACAAGCGAGTATGTGTGGTTGTCGCCAGCATCAGGATCGCCTACCGAAAGCGACCCAATGATCGTTCCAATCGAGGCAACCTCATTTACAACTGCATTGCTCAACACAACACCTGTCGGTACCTCGTTAACGTCGGTAACTGAAATGACAAATGGAGCCTCCACGAACAATCCGCCAGCATCCGTGCTACGCACTCTTACCGTGTAACTCGACTTCGTTTCAAAGTTGAGTGCGGAGGCTGTCTGCAACTGCCCGCCAACGATGGCAAACGAAGCATTGTCGGTACTGCCCGTACCGCTAACCAGCGTGTACACAAAGGTATCGCCAGCATCAGGATCGGTCGTCGACAAGGTGCCGACAGTCGTTCCGCTCGCTGCGTTCTCAGCCACGGAGCTGGCGCTCAACGCGATCACAGTGGGAGCTTCATTCACATTGCTGACGGTTATCGCAAAGGCGGATTCGACAAACAAACCCGCCCCATCGGTGCTACGCACTCTTACCGTGTAACTCGACTTCGTTTCAAAGTTAAGTGCGGATGCTGTCTGCAACTGCCCGCCAACGATGGCAAACGAAGCATTGTCGGTACTGCCCGTACCGCTAACCAGCGTGTACACAAAGGTATCGCCAGCATCAGGATCGGTCGTCGACAAGGTGCCGACAGTTGTTCCACTCGAAACAGTCTCAGAAACAGTTGAGTTGCTGAGCGAAATGGAGGTCGGGGCACGATTGGTTGACGTAACAGTGATTGTGATTATTTGTTGAAATGTGTTGCCAGTTGAATCGGTGGTTTGCGCGCGAACGGAATACGAACTCTTCGAACTTGTATTGAGCGTGATTGCTGTTCGAAGCTGGTTGCCGACCACGGTAAAGGATGCATTGTCGGTAGCGCCGGTTCCTGAAACTAAGCTATAAGTGAAAGTGTCGCCTGCATCTGAATCTGTTGTAGTGAAGCTGCCAATCGTCGTCCCAATGGGCACGCTATCGGCAACGGTTGAACTGGATATGGATAGAGCGGTCGGTGCTTGTGATGATGGTATGGCTGGAATATTCAATGTTGGAAGTCCAGCAACTCTGCGAAGTACGTCACTTGCGTCGAGCGGGCTTAGCCCATCCTGACCAGTCACGTCGCCAATAACCAAGGGATCTGTTAACGGGAATATACGCGCCGCGGAGCTGTTCACGGTGCCCGATGGGTCTGCTAAAACGAAGCCAGAGTCAAGTCCGACACCGACACGTGCAATCAAGCGTGCGTCTTCAGCGTCATATCGGCGATTGCCATTTGCATCTCCCGAATAAGCAACGACATGAACAGCATCGTCAGCTCTCGCTTGCAATGCCCCTGAGTTGACTTCGAGATTTTGAAGACGGATTATCTGAGTTTTCCCGTAGGTGGCTCCGGATGGAACTGTTGCGACCAATTCGATGATGTCGGCTGCACCGCTAGCTAGCGGGGCGAGAGCAAAGAACGAGATTGTTGCCTGGCCGGGTACGGTTAGATTGGATTGTACTTGGCTGCCCGTAGGTGCGTTTCGACCAAGCTTAACCTCGGACACATTCAAGAGACTGGAGTCGAATGCAAGCGTCAGAGTCATTGACGTGACCCCTTGAGCGTTGCTAAGCCGAATCGGGAGCCCTGTTTGAGGCGATTGTCCGCTCCCTACCGCAGGAACGTTCACGGTCTGCGTCGGCCCCCGAGCGAAGTCAGGCAGGCTAACCACTAGAGACGACGATGTGACTGTGAAGGTAGACGAGAAATCGCCGCCAGGTGTGCCGTTGCCCGACGGAAGTGTGCCGCTATTCTCACCGTCGAGAAGTTGCCCGACAGCAGCATCGACGATCGCATTTGCACCACTCTTGAGAATCGCTGTATAAGTATCCGGTGCGAGCGTACCACCCGTAGCAACAAACGAAAGGCTTGTCCCGTTTATCACCAATGAACCCTTGATGTCGCCGGTCGAATTGCCTCGCAGTGTCACGTCAGCAGCTCCAAGAGCTCCATTTTGTGCATCAAACAGATTGAGATTTCCGACGCGGATTTCTTCCGTGAACTGAGCAGTGAAACCACTTGGTGTCGGAGAAAAACTGCTGACCGCAACTGCCATCAATTCTCGATCCTCGAGTTTTTCAAGCCTCAGCCCATTTCGAACCGAAGTCGAGCAAATGTCTTTTGCAAGCCTATCTCGTAACAATGCGCGTTGGACTGAAGAGAGCCAATTTCGGATTCGTAAAACTTGTGACATCTTAGGCTTTCAGCGGAAGGCTTAATTTGCTTGCTAAAACAGTGGGCAAAACGAAAAAGCGACGTATCCCCCGAATGTTAATCAGCAAAAACACAGTCACAGACTCTTCGAGGGAGCGAAATTTTAAGAAGAAACACGAATTGGCAACAAACAACCTGTTTTATAGGAAGAAAAAACCCAACCCTCCCATTCTGACATTGTTTTTGAGATACGTAAACACACTGGATCGCTTCCTTTCGTTGCTGGAAAATACAAAATGGTTCCTTCCTCAGGAAACATTTGCGATCAGCCGATATCGAATAGGCAGACAAATAGGATTCGAATCGAATGAATGGTCCTAAGTTCAGCTCCGCTCCCTTTGAATGAGATTTCGCTATGAAACCGACTCGAAAACGATTTGCTTTGGAACAGCTTGAGAGTCGTCAGCTCTTGGCCGCAGTCGGCTTTTCAGGAAACTTGAGCGGCCAAGTTGGTGCATTGGTCGCCGCTCCGGTATCGATCGATAGCGCCCTTGGCGTACGTGCGGCAACGATTCGTATCCATTACGACCCGACTGTTTTAACCCTCTCCCAAGAAAATGTAACCGCAGGCTCCGCCTGGAGTTCTGCTACGGATACGCAGATCACCACCAATGTTAATCAGACGACTGGGGTGGCTGTCGTCTTCTTGAACGCGTCAACGGCCCTGACAGCATCCAATGCCTCCCTCGTGCAGTTTGGTTTTGTCGTTCGATCCGGAGCATCCGCCGGAATCGTTTCGAAAATCGACCTTACTGAAGTACGACTTAACGAAGGAGCAATTGCTGTGACTCCACTTCCCATCGCAGGGATAGACTCTACGGATGGTTCCATCACGGTCTCTTCACCTACCACGGATTTGGCTGCGCAGATAACAGGATTTGTGTATGCAGATTCCAATCAGGATTCTTTGGTTAGTTCGTTCGAAGGAATTTCGGGTTGCCAAGTCACTCTCGTAGACGTTAGCACAGGAAATAAGCTGGTTACAACAACGGCCGCGGATGGTAGTTATCAATTTGCAAATCTCGCCGCAGGCAACTTTCGAATTGAGCAAGCCCATCCGAATGCCTTCGTCGATGGAGGCCAAAATCAATTGGTCATTTCCGTGACCTCAAACCAGATTCTGACGAATCAAAATTTTCGTGAGATTGCGATTAAGCCTGCATTTATTAGCAATCGACTTCTCACTACACTCGTCATGCCAGTCGGATCTACCAACTGGCAAAACAGTATTGCCCAAAGCTCCCAGACTGCAGACTCCACTCCAGCTTTGAATTCACTTTCTACAGATCCATCTGGAGCGCAATTGAGCCCCAACAATCCGGCCGTCAACCAATTACAGTCCCTGTCATCATTGAGTGCACCGGCTGTTTCACAAGGTGAGGGCGAAGGAAACCAGCGCGTCGAAAGCAAAATCCCAGCCGCTCAGCCTGCATCTTTGTCGGTTCCACAATTGACGAAACGCACCAAAGCCAAGGGCAATGCCGAACTCATCGATAACGTGATCTCGACTACATCATCCTTTGAGTAGCCTCGCAATAATATTTTATCCTTCCGAGACGGATTGCTCTATTCGTTGAGGGGTGACTTCGAGTATGGTCCCCAACAAGGGAAGGAAAAACGGGATGGCTCACTTTGCTCGCCAGAAACGGCAAACAAAAACGTATTGGGCGGAACTCGGGTTCATGGCGCTCGGCCTCTTCGGTTTGCAGCCAGGCCTCTTTACAAGCCTTCTTACACCTAGCCAAACCAAATTTTCCGCCGCAACCGATCCCTATTTATCAGCTTACCAAAGTCGACCAGCATCCGGTTACTCAGAGTATCCCCCAACGCATAACACGAGCCAACTCGGTGCGTTCACACAGCAGCTACTCTCTACACAAGCTGCCTACAATCCTTCTTATTTACTATCGAACGACTCCCAAGCCTATTCAAGTCAGCCCATTCTGTCACAAGCATTTCCTGCCGGGCAAAACGCATATCAAGCAACGCCGCAATTCAGCTACAATCAACCCAGCGCGCAGACAGGTTTTAGCCAACAAAGTTTCGGACAACAAACTAATCTTCAGTCATATCCTCAGTCACAAAATCTCGCGGCGCAACAAAACTATCAGCAGTACCAACAGCCTGTACAAACAACCTATCAGCAGAATCAGATCGCCTGGCCAAACCCAGCAAACTACGTTGCTCAAGCCCATTCCGGTTACTCGGCAGCTTCGTCTGGCTCAGGCCTCTATGCGAACAATGGCGTAAACTACCAGCCGAACTCAGCCTACCAGTTGAGCAGCTACTCGGGTGCACGCAACAATCCCTACAGTGCCTATGAACCATACCCTCCGCAGCAGTCTTTGTTCGGCAACGGAACTGGTTCGACCGCCTTCAACTCCAATGGTTACCACACTGGCTCGAATTACGGCACCACCTCTGCGCAGAACTATCCTTACCAAACAGCCAACACAGGCGGTTGGCAACGCTACCTAGCACCAGGCAGCCCGCTCTATCGGTGAGCTTGGAAAAATGGAAAAGCGTCGCCACAGTTCAAGCAGCGAAGTGAACCGGTGCGCAAGTCCGCTAAAGGGTCAGGGCTTGGATCAAGGCTTCGAAGCAACGAGAATGAGCATAACTTTTACGAGCGATAAGGATGTCAACACCTCGTTGCAATCCAGGAACTCTTGGGGTTTTCCACCTCTTGGATACCAACGGGAAAACAAAAAAGGCCCTGCGAGATCGCAGGGCCTTTTTTGTTTTTTAAACCATTCGATTGCTAACTACGGCATGTCTGGTTCTGGAACTTCCTTGGCCTGGATCGGTTGTCCTTCTTGACCAAAAAGAAGAAATGAACCGCCACCGCCGCCGAAACTGGTCGGCATGTTGTAGACGTAGATCGCATCGATCGCTTTCACAATCCGTGTTTGAGCTTCCGCCAAATGAGCTAGCGAGTAGGAATCCAAACTGTTTCGACCTTCCAAGGTCGCGTCCAACTTTCGCTTTAGCTCTTTCAACTGCATCAGGGCAAGTGCCTTGACAGGCTTGGAGATCGCATTCGAATCGCTTGGAATAGCCAAGTCGATCAAACGCTCCAAATGCTCACGTTGCAAATTGCGACGCCAAGAACTGATTCGAGGCTTTCGAGCAGTGACTTCGCCTTCGGGCTTGGCATCCAACTCAGACCAAATTTCAGCATAAAGCTTGTCCATCAACTCAGGAAGAGTAACGGCATCCTGGTCAGCAGGCACTAGCGTCTCGTTGTCAAAAACGCGACGTAGAGTACTCGGGTTCATTAACATCGTCAACGTCGAAGCTTGGTAACCAAGGATTCGATCGTGAATTGGGAATGTCGACTCACCCATCGAACGCATTCCTTCGTCAATCCACTTGTCATTGGTCAATCGCTCCAGAATTGGCTGAGTGATACCAAACGCATCATCTCGGAAAGCATTCTGGAAAACAAAAGCCAGCGCACGTCTCTGTTGATCAGCAGGCACAGGAACGAGCGATCGGCGGTTGCCTGGATCACCCTTTTTATCGCGATTAACAAAAGCACCGCCAACCCAATTGGCCATCATGCTGACGGACTTCATTTGCTCGCCAAGAGTTAGTTCGTAACCCTTTCGCGCTTTACCCCAGCTTTCGCCGTCCTTCACGAACTTGTCGAGCAATCGCGAACGATACAACTTGACCAACCGCATCTGATTCTCGGTGTAATCCAATGGGTCTTTGCTGTAGTCATAACGCCGTGCCAATGGATCCGGCCCACCGGTATCTTCGTCCGTTGCGTACTGCAATTCAGGTTCGCCTGTTCGCTTGAGAATCTCAGCGAGTTTCGCTTCCTCTGGCGTGTAACCATACTCAATCGCCCAAAAGTCGTACGGGCCAATGCCAGTCATCGTGTAATCGCCCTGGATTCCGCCTTCGATTTGGTACGGCATGTTGATAGGCAAATAATCCATTACCGAAGCAGCTACCGTCTTCTTGCCCTTGACCGCTTCGGAATTGATTTCCTTTAGCGTGTGGATACTAGAAGCCTTGAAATTGTGCCTTAAACCGAGCGTATGTCCGCACTCGTGTGCGACCAATTCAGCCAAGAGCGGTCCGATGAACGCTTCGGGCATACCATCCAAAAGGTTTTCTTTGGCCTTCTCGGGTTTTTTCGCTTCAGGTTTCTTCTCCTCAACCTTGGGCTCTTCCTTCTTTGGCTCTTCCTTAACGCCTTCTACCTTTTTCGGCTCTTCGGGCTTTGGTTCCTCTTTCTTTGCAGGCTCTTGAGTTGGCAAGTTGCCTTCGTCGTCAAACAGATCGAAAGCCAAACGAGCCATTCCCATGTCCATCTGCTTGCCTACCGCAGCGCTACAGTAACCGTTCACTTGGCTGGTTCTACCCACAAGGCCGTCGAAGGGTTGATCGCCAAGCAATGCAGTATCCACTTTGGTCAGCGGATGGCCGCCAAATGGAAGCTTCGATTGGTTAGAAAAGTAATTCTTCAAGTGATCTCGATTCGAGTTCGGTGCAAGTCGCAATCGCGGATCCCAGTTTGGATGCGATCCCAGCCACGAAACCGTCTCGGCGCTCATTCCTTCCATAGCAAGATCAGGCATCAAGTCATGGTATTGGAAATTGAAGTGACGAATCCACCCGTCTGTCAAAATAATGTCGGCATCTAGGATTTCGCCTGTCAGCGGATGAACGCGGCTTGGACCGATGGCCGTGCCGATATCATTGTTGAGCCAACGAACGAAGTTGTACTGAACGTCTTCTGGATCAAGGTCCATGTTGTCGCCCGTCTTGGCGTCCTGGTAGAACACCTCTACTGCGTCGGAAAAACCGATTTGCTCAAATGCCTTGTTCCAGTATTCGATGCCTTGCTTGACCCATCGGCGATAACGAACCGGTGTGGTGTGCTCAATGTAGAATCGAATCGGCTTTACGGGCGGACTGATCTTAAGGCTAGGATCGCGCTTTTCTAGACGCCATCGCGTGACATAGCGAACGAGCTTCTTGTCTTCATCGTAACTGCCCAAATCCGAATAGTTCGTCAAAAAGTAACCGACCCGCTGATCTGCTTTGCGTGGTCGATAGCCGTTCTCTTCAGGTACTTCGCTGAAGGAGAAGTGGAGCGTCTGTAGCTTTCCACCAGCCGCCACAACTTCGAACGCAACCTCCGCGTTCTTGCTAAACGACTTGGCTTTGGCAATTTTGATCAACTGGAGATCTTGGACTCGAACGGAGGGGCCAAAGAACTTAGACGCATTCCCGACGAAGAACGCATCTGCGTCGATCACAGGTCCGCCCCCACGGGCCCCCATGGTCAGGATCGGAACATCCAAGAGGACAGTATCCGTAAACAGACGTTTAACCGATGCCTTCGATTCTGGCTCACCGTTGGACCGAATGTCCATGTTCGGGACGATCAACGCGAGACGCTTGTTGTATTGTCGCCAGTAAACATAAAAATCGTTCGACTGAAGGCCAGCATATTTGTCGCCACTACTGACAGTCAGCGCGATGAAGTATTTTTTGGAAGCAAAGTCTTTTGGCAGTTCCAAAAGCATTTGTCCATCTTTTTCGCGGGTCCAAATGCCACAAAGTGACTGCTTGTCCGGAGACTTGGAATCCGCTTTGACAAATCCTTCCGTAACCTTTTCAAAAGGAGGATACTCAGGTACGGGTACGGCCGCGGCATCTTGTGCCGAAACAACTTGCCACTGCACGAAGCTCGCTCCAAACGCCGCAAGCAGCGACAGAGTTCGCATCACAATTCGACGATCCAGTTTCATTAGATTGTTCCAAGAAGGTTGTAAACGATACTTCCAAACTACCAATTCAAGACAGATTCGGCGTCAAACCAACCGCCACAATGCAAACCAAGAAGAGGGGTGGATGGCGACAGGGAGGTGGGTATGGGCGAAGCCTACGTCAACTTCACGCCCAAGTCAGCAAACGAAAAAGTTTGTTTCGAACTAACTTTGAGAGAAGTCGGGATAAATCTCGTAACCCGTAAATTCGACCCAATCCGTAACGTATGCTGAGTATGGATTATGAACCGACTCCACCAAGAGGTCCAGGGATTGGGAACCCTGCCTTGGCGATAATCGGGAAAATTTCAGGGGCAGCAAGGAAGTCCAGATTCTAGCGAGTCGTCGCAAACAAAGCTTTTTCGTTGTCTTTTCCAACGCCAGAGCGAGCTAAGGTTTCGTGACAGAAATCTCAACCGAAATTGTCCCTACATTGTCCGATAAACCCTTGGATGGCTCATTGATCTTTAGAAACAACTCCCCTTTTTTGACAGAAGTAATCGTCGTCTCAAGGCCGATTCGTTGCGTTTCCCAACGTTTCGTTTGCTCAGGCTCATTAGAACCCACCACGCTCGCCAAAACCGACCCCAAAGGGTTTCCGCGATAATATTGAAAAGTGACCCCGTTCGGCTCAACGTTCCAGGTCGTTGGTTCACCCTGGTCCGGCCGCATTACCTGAAAACTTCCACTGCATCTGACTCGAACCGAAGTTCCCCCGTCCAGCAAAATCCCAGTCGATTGCCAGCCGCGGTCCGAAGCTAGATCAAGCCGAATCGACTCACCTAGTCTGAGTGCTTTCGCAGCTGGCATTGAGCTACGATTTACCGTCGACCTCGCGATGTCGTATCCGAAATCCAAATCGGAAACAAACGCGTTCCAATCTATCTGGACATTCTCCCAATCGCTCACAAGCAATTCCTTGAAACGTCGCGACAACGATTGGGAGTAGTCCAGTTTTTGACGATACAAGTCTCGCAACACAGGACCGTATTTGGGATGATTCGTAAAAAAAACACATGCAGCCCAACTCCATGAATAGCGAATAATATGATCCTCGCGTTCATCTCCATAAGCAAAAATCTGAGTAAGCGACGGTGCTTCGCCTCTCTCCAGGGTCTCATGGACCATCCTCAATCTCCCCCAGCCGGATACTTGTTCTTTCGACGAAGGTATCATGCACAGCATTAGCTTTCCTCCACTCATCAAATGAGTTGCCTGCATCTCGGCCATCCCCTCCATAAACCAAGGCGAACCGCCACCGCCATACAACTCCCACACGATCCAATGGGTCAGCTCATGGAGAAATAGGTGACGACGAAAATAGATGGTCGGTTGCTCACGAAGATAGATACGCTTCGCGTATTGATACCCCTCATCAAAACCTGGCACCCCATCCAACAAACCAAGCTTCGTAAGTCCAGGTCGATCCCCAATCAATGTGGCATGTACCTTCAATCCTGCCATTCGCTCTTCGCTAACGTCGAAATAGATTTGCCATTGCCTCAAACTTTGCTCTACCAAGCCCGGCCAACTCTTGAGCTCATCATCGATCGGAATATCCGTAACCAAGGTCAGTCTCGGAGACTGTAGCTCGTACAAACCCTGCGAGTTTCGTTCCACAACTTGTGCCAAAACAGCATGCGACAGCAACGTGAAAGCCATGCATGAAATGGAAAGACGCATCGACCATCGGAATCGATGGAACGCGATATCTTTTACTCCCCCTCGCCCCGTTTCGGGGAGAGGGGGCCGGGGGGTGAGGGGTAGAACTGTCACTTGCAAATCTCCGGTCCAGTGATTTGTTACGGCTTTTTTGCTATCTGCAGGCTGCGTTATTCAAGCCCGAAGCGTACTCGCCTTAGCAAGCTGCTCTTGTATGGTAATCGCCAAATCCACCGCCTGCGCTGCAAGCATGCCATCCAAACGAGGTGCAACCACCCGCGTTCTTACACTTTCGGCCATATCGTCGATCTCGGCCACAAATGCATCGACATCATCGCTAGCTGGCAACTCTGGGCGAATCACTTGTCCATCTCGCGTCACAATTTTAAGCGGCATCGTCTCGGCTGAATCGCTAAAGGCGGCAAACTCGTGCTGCAACGTCGCATTTTCTAAATGCAACTCGAAGCCATGCGTAAACGGGCGACCAGGACCGTCAATAACCCCCGAACTACTCGAAACGGCGATGTCGGCTTTTCCAAAGTCATAGATAACATGCGAAAACTTGGCCACATCTCCCCGCATTCGCCCCACCGCATGGACCCCCAACGGCTTGCCAAAAAGCAACTGAATCCAATGCAAATCATGAACATGCAAATCAACAAGCGGCCCGCCCACTTTGCCCCTGGCATAGAAATCGGGAATCCAAGTCGGATCGGAAATGATCCGCTTGAAGTAGCCGCCTATCGGGGCACCGTATGTTTTCTTTGCCACGACCTCTGTCGCATAAGCAAAGGCCCCCATGTACGGCAGCACATGAGCCACCATCACCATCCGATTCAATCGCTTGGCTGTATCCATGATCCGAAAACAATCTTCGGAATTCAATGCGAGAGGCTTCTCGCACAAAACATCCTTTCCATGCTCCATCGCCATAATCGCCGCTTCGGTGTGCAAATGCGGGGGCAAACAGATGTCGACGACATCAATGTTCGGAGAACGGACCATCGCCTCGAGCGTTTCAAACACATCGATTCCGTCCAACGAAATCTGATCGCCAGGCGGACCGAAGTTCCCTTGAATTCCCCGCCAATCGCCTGTCCGCTTTTTGGCATCGCGCGAACAAAAAGCAGCGAGTTGAGCTACCTCGCTACGCCGATACGCAAGCTGATGGATCCAACCCATGAATCCAATGCCAACCAAGCCAACTCGTATCATCGATTGAGATCCTGTGTCCGGGGAGAAAATGGTGCAATTGCACTGAACCGTATCTTTTACGAACCCAATATCTTACGAGAACCTGATCGCATGCAAAAGCCGTCCAACTTAGGAATAATGCATCCCCTAGTACGACGCGCAAACACCTTGACTTGAGGAACTTGGTTGAATTTCTGGCCAGACTCGGGGAGGTTAGAGGTCGGTCAACATTCGATTTCAGGGTAGCGGTTCTCGGTTCATAACAACGTTAGATCGGTTCAAATGCACAAAAGAACAATTACCGGATTCAGTGCAGTCGCATGGGTGCCAGCTTTATTGGCGTTGACTGGCATCGCCGCACCGATTGAGGTACCAATCGAAGCCAATGCGCCCGATATCAGCTCGCGTCGCGAGCTGTTCGTTGATCGCTACTTAATCGAACGACTCGACAACGCGACGCTTAAGCTTCATGAACCACGCCTTGCTCAAGCCATGACCGAACCAGCCGACAACCTCGAATACGGGACGGTAATCAAGGACGGCGAACTTTTTCGGCTCTACACGCGCGAAGGCCGCGGAGCGAAGTTCGATGGTGATACCCCGGAGGTCACGCGTTATTGCGAAAGCCGCGACGGCATTCATTGGGCCAAGCCGAAGCTTGGGCTAGTTGAGATTGACGGTAGCAAGGACAACAACGTCATCCTGCACGAGGCGCCGTTCTGCCATAACTTCTCGCCGTTTCTCGACCGCCGCCCCAAAGTGCCACCGGACGAGCGATTCAAAGCGCTGGCGGGAACAATAAAAACAGGGCTCGTTGCGTTTGTTTCGGGAGATGGGCTCCGCTGGCGAAAGTTGCAGTCCGAACCAGTCGTCACTTACACAAAGGAATACGCTTTCGACTCGCAAAACGTCTCGTTCTGGTCCGAGAGCGAGAGTTGTTACGTCTGCTACTTCCGCCATTTCCTAGACAAAGAACTGCGGTCAGTCTGCCGCACAACATCTCTCGATTTTGTAACGTGGACGGAACCAGTACCACTCAAACCAAACTTCGACGGCGAGCATATCTACACCACGCTAACGCATCCCTATTTTCGTGCGACGCATATCTACATCGCAACTCCAACACGCTTTCATCCTGGTCGTGGCGAAAGCACGGACATCCTATTCATGACGGCTCGCGGCAACGCCCCTTTCGATCGTACATTTCGCGAAGCCTTCATCCGCCCGGGCCTGGACCCGGCCCGCTGGGGGAATCGCTCGAATTACGCGGCGCTTAACATAGTTCCCACTAGCCCAACGGAGATGTCGATCTACGCGACTCCCTTCCGTCGCTTTACACTGCGGCTTGACGGATTCGCGTCCGTGCATGTCGGCGCGGACGTCGGGGAGATGGTCACGAAACCGTTCAAGTTCTCCGGCAAGGAACTCGTGGTCAACTACTCAACCAGCGCCGGCGGCAGTATGAAAGTCGAGCTGCAAGACGCCGCTGGAAAAGCGATCCCAGGCTTCGCCCTCGCCGATTGCTGCAATCTAGTCGGCGATGCCATCGAGCAGCCTGTTGCTTGGAACAAAGGTGGCGACGTCTCCGCCTATATCGGCAGACCAGTTCGCCTACGCTTCGTGATGCAGGAGGCGGACCTGTTTGCTCTGCAGTTCCAGTCCGGTCAATAAAGCCTAAGCTTCGCACGCAGTTGCTCTAGGCTTGGTTTTGACCACAGTTGGGAGGACTATTTTTCTTCCAGTAGCTTTGCGACTGACAATCTTAGTGTATCAAGCCCCAAAGCGGACAGCCGACCATACGCCGCCGTGCCAGCATCCTCTTCACTGGTTTTCGTAATCTCAACATTCAAACTCACGTATTGATTGACGAAACGACGCATCTGATCCTGTGACCAGCTTCGACGATGTTTCAGCAGATTGAGATACTCGATCAACTGCTGAGCATCGCGATACGCTTTGAGCCTCATCGAATGCCGGATGACAGTTTCGCCAGCCGCATCCTTGTCGAAGATGAACAAGCCCAGCTGATCTGCCTCTTTCAACGCGTTACCCGATTTATCGACCGTCTGCCAGGGAACAATGCCGGTCGCTCCGTCCTGCCACGCGTCCAGAGCCCACGCCTGAATATTGCGATTCGTTTCATTGACAGAATTCGATGACCCATAAACCCACGCCTTTAGCCCGTCATTCTGCATTCGGTCGGCTACCAGACGACGATAAGCCTGGAACGCCGATGAGGACACAATCCACAAGTCCGCACGTTGATCCAACTGGCCTCGGCAGTATTCTGGTCGTGAAATGTCGATGCGATAATGGATCTGAACGTCCGGAGCAACCCTGCGGCCGCGATCGGTCAGCCCTCCATAAAACTGCAATGCCCGGTAGTCCCAGAAGCCCGATGGTTCATCCAGTATCCAAGGGGACTTAGTCTTTTCGGCGAGAGAGCCCTTGTTATTGAAGTACACTTGAAAGCCGGTTTGCTTCCATCCCTTGGATTGGGCAAGTTGAGCGAAATCCTGCAAGATGTTGACGTATGTTGCTGCATACTCAGGTCGATCGACGAACGATTGATACGCGTCCGGATTACCATTGAAATACTCGCGGCAATTCAATGGCCAGCTTTCATGAAAGGTCAGATAAAAACCCGGTGCCGAAATCGGTCCGCGATGTCCGTCTTTGAAAAGTGAGCCATCAATGTACGGCCCAAAAGCTTCCACAAAATCGTCCCAATATCCGGTCGTGGAACCCGGTTCAATGCTGTCGTACTTCTTATTATCCATCCGCCGCCCCGAACGAAGACGCATATCAAGGTTGCTCTTCCTGGAACCAGCGGCTGCCGTGTTGTGCGAGTAATGCAGGATATTGGCGTGAACGCGATGGTCGTATGCGATCTGCTGCAATGCATAGTACTCATTGACGTTATCCGGCAAGCCGTAGCCATTCATCTCGCAGAAGAACGTCGCCTCACGAGGCAATCCGAACGGAAGAACCTTCATTTCCAGCGCCACTACGCGGCCATCGGAGATCGTTATCTTACCTTTGCGGACGCCGGCAACATCTTCAAATGGAACATAGATATCGGCAACTACTGAGCAATCCGCATCGGGCTCAAGCAAAATGGAATCGGGCATCGGAAGCAGCGGATCGGGAATCAGGCGTATCCCGGCATCTTTTGCTGGAACGTACACGGCTTGATACAAATCGATTCGCGGACTCACTTCGTCAAGCTGAACTTTGACAGACACTTTTTTATCGCGCTCGCCCTGCTGAGATCGCAGCAGCAACTGAAATCCGACGACTTCACCCGCAGCAGCTGTGAGGCGAACTGTGTGACCGTCGAAGATCGAATTGTGAGTCCGGTAATTGGGCGGCAGGTCACCGACTGCGTTTCCTGATGCATCATACTTATCCGTGATCGGAATCACACTCAGGTCGGCCACACGTGACGTATGCGGCGGCGCAAAAGTCACTTTGGGGCTCGGGATCGAACCTGATTTCAGAATCACGCTGCGGAGTAACGCAGGCTGCGAACGCTGACCTGTGCGATCCAAAGTGACGACCTGAATTACATACTCTTGATCTGCCACGATCGATGACGGAAGGTCGCGTAGCAGAACGGCTTGCTGATGGCCGTTGCTAACAAGCGGGATGTTGTGCTGACCAAGCAACGTACCATTAATGCTGACTTCGTAGGCAAACCCATGCATTGACGATGTCAGCGTGAGTCTTGCCGATCGACTGTCTACCGACTCCATCCGAAGTTCAGTCGCTGCTTCCGGTTTGGCTTCAACCTGATTATCAACCTCAACGATTAGTTGCGGCACTTTTCCTGACTGTTCACGCGAAAAGATCGTCGGGTTGCGTCCTGTGTCTGAATCATGTTCATGGATGGCCAGCCCATGTGCGACTCCAATCGCCATCGCATGAACCATGTCGGGCGGCACGTCCCAGTGATACTGACCATCATGGATACCTGATTTCGTCTGATGTACCAGTGTAAATCCGCTTCCTCCGGAGACGGCAGGAAACCTGGCTCCCCGATAGCCCCAATCTTCAACGCCATTCATTCCTGCCGTCATGCCATTGGATCGATGTTCATCCCACGGGGTGGCGATGGTGGAAATGCTAACCCCGGAAATCTCCTGGTCACCCTTCACGCAAACCAATGTCGCTTTCTTCACTCGCTTCCCAGCGATGCCAGACATGTCGAACGCGATGGCAACAATATGCTGGTTACCTTTGATGCGAATGCGCCCTTGTTGTCCGGCGTTCAAGGACCATTCGCCCTCAACCATTACGATCGAGTTGTCTTTGGTCACCGGCAGTCGAATCGGCTCTTCCGCTATTGAAGGCGCTGTAACAAAAAAGAATAAGGTGAGGAGAGGAAGTAAGCTCCGCATGGTCATATCCGCGTCTTCTGCCAGTTGGCGATGGAAACGATACGGCAGGATTGCATCCAAAGAATCGGGCCCGAATCCAAAATTCATTCCAATTCACTCAATCGCACCTTGTAAGCGATCTCAGCCCATTGACTGAATTCTTCTGGGATTGAATCTTCCGACGTGATGGTGACGTATTTGGTAAGCCCTTTGTAGGACATCCCTTTGAGTGCGTCAGTGAACATCGGGTGTATGCAATCATCAGGTAAAGCAAAGCCCACAGTGAATGACTTCGAGTTTTTGACCCACATGGCAGCATAAACTCGACTGATGTGAGTGTTGCCAATCGTGAATTTGACGTAAGTCGTTATTAGCTCTCCAAAAGCATCAGGAGACACGTCAAGCAACATCCCGCATACGACCAGGAAGTTCAACCTGAGTTCATCCCAAGCCTTTCCGCTAATCTTTGCGATTGCTCTTGGACCTAGTTGGTCAATTCCAAATTGATTCGTAGCAAACTCCAAAAGCTTAACTCCATTGATTGCGGTCATTCCAAACTGCCTCGGCCTGTGGGCGAGTATGGCAAATTTTCACTTCCATCGAAAGTCCAGGATGCAACATCAGGACTTTGTAATGGAACAAAATCCCCGAACTCATTGCGTTTCGTGTGGTTAACTTCACAACAGCCAGCACGAAAAATGGATTCATAATCGAGTTCCGAGCAACTGCCCCCACGGCAGACCCAGGCACAGCCTGGCAGGTACGCCGATGACTCATCGGCAGGTACAAAACACAAAAAGCGAGTTCCTTTGAACCCGCTTTTCGGAATGTCGATGAAGATTTTGATGCAGCAGCATTGCGTCCGCACCAACGAGCGACTGCATTAGATCCTACTCAGCAAATGAACATCGCCGAACAGGCCCGACTCATCTTCTTCATCTTCCCCCGAGAAGAAAGTCCAGTCTATCGCCGTTGCAAATACTGCATCCTTGCGATCCGCTTCTCCCTCCCCAACGCTTGTTCCTCTCGCGTTTTCTGGCATCTGAACATTGAGTTGGTTGATGACCATCAAAACGTCAAGCGGACTCAGGAAGCTGTCGTTATTGGTATCAATGAACATCTTCCCCGCGGAGGAACGATCCGGCGATTCTTGCGAAGGGGCAAAACTGCTTACCTGCCCACTGCCGCGCGTATTGAGCAGATTGATGAGCACCAAAGCATCGAGTGGCGTCAGCCTACTATCCCCATCCACATCGGCGGGCATTGCTTCGTTGTGCATTCGCAAGGGAACGCCACCTTGGACAGATTCTTCTCCAGGCTCTCCATCGCTCAGACCATTGTTCGATAAAGATTCATCTGACCGAGGCTCCATTCCGTCCCCATAGTAGTAAACCCCATCGCAAACGATAATCCGGATGGCGAAGTCCTCATCTGTCCCTGTGCCGTCGGAGCCGTTCTCGTCGGAGCCGTTCTCGTCGGATCCGTTCTCGTCGGATCCGTTCTCGTCGGATCCGTTCTCGTCGGATCCGTTCTCGTCNNCCGTTCTCGTCGGATCCGTTCTCGTCGGATCCGTTCTCGTCGGATCCGTTCTCGTCGGATCCGTTCTCGTCAGATCCTTTATCGTCTCTGCCTTCCGTCCAGGTTCTGATGACGAAAAAGCTGTAGCCGACCGTTTCGCCGTTGGCATCATGGACCACCACGTTGTATTTTCCGGCCGCCAACTCCGGGACTTCGATCAGCGTATTCGCGCCGCCGTAGCCCAGTTTGTGGCCACTCTGCCCAACTTGCACTCCCTCGGAATCGAACAGGGAAATTTGGAAGCCCGCGTGATCGCCTCGATAGGTCGTGCCAGCAATTTGGATCGGGCCTGCCTTCGGCATTTCAAAGATGAAGACATCCTGATCGCTTTCTCCTGCTATTAACCCACATGTCCAGGCATATCCCGAGCTGATGTCGAGGACTGTGGCATCCGGTCCGATCGCATCGACAACATCCGGTCGATTATTCACGTTGTCGGCTTTGTATTCCAATGCCCCTCGAACCTCGGCGAATCCGGAACTGATGTCGAGATTGGGATCGACCGGAGTATCCAGGATATCCCCAGCCATCAGGCTTCGGGACTCCAGCCATTCGTGTCGAAGAGTTCTTGAGAAGCAGCGGTTCCTGCTTCTCCTTTCATGTTTAGTCATCTGAGTTTTCTCCTTGAGAATAGGTTTGTCGAGGACTTCCTCGATCGGATTGAGCAGCTTCGGCTAAGAATTCCAGCTATTCTTCAAGGTTGAAACTCAAAGCAGATGTAACGATTTTTCCTCGTCGTTTTGGTTCCTCAGGATTCGACTGGTTTCTTGGAGAGTTATGAAAACCCCCGCCATGAGCAGGCCTAGAAATCGTCGGAGAGACCGATACTTTGGGGGCCCTTGCTCCGGTTCTGCCGCGTCGTGAACGGATGCCGATAGGGCTGAGTTGGCACTGCTGGCTTTTTCTTCATTTTTCTTTGCGGCCTCTAGGTCAAATTTATGGTTAACCAAGATGGATGCACTGGTCAAGATGGAAGCATGAGTAGGAATTTCGCCGCTTGCCAATCGCCCCTCGAGCGGCAGTTCGGACTGGATTTCTCCGCTGATTTCATCGAAAACCAAGGCCTCGCCGGAATCGGCTACATGTTGGACTGATGAATCGGAGTAGGAATCCCGAAGCATTGCTATATCGCCCTGCCCTTGAGGACGACTTACAAAATACCTCTGTGAGCCCGATGAAGTTACCTTCTCCGAAGAGCTGGATCGAAGGGGAGAGAAGTTTCCGGCCCATGCTGTTTCAAGCGAGGTCTCTGGGATGACAGCAAATGCCATATCGATGGAGCTAAATCGCTGCATCTCGATTGACAATCCCGGACGGTCGTAAATCGAATGGCTCGAGTCATGTAATGCATGGGGCGCGATGCCGTGAGCTCCGAGACCGGGTATCCGTTCCAAGCCAAGATTGTTGACCTCCGTTAGATTTCGCGATTCCATAGCAGGAACAGTCCCTACGGAACCTCGTATGAATTCTATAGGGGGCGACTGTTGAACAGCAGGTTGACGGATCTCCTCCTTGGGCCTAGTAGGCTTAGGTTGCGCATCGTGCTGGCTCCCTTCCTTGCCATCGTTAGGACCTGCTGCTTCGGGCATCGAACCGCAAGGAGGATCAATCATGTGTGGTGGGACGACCCCTGCATCTATCTTTGGATCGGTGGGTAGATCCGTTTCTTCGTCGGGATTCTTATCCGTCTTATCCACCAGCGAATAGGGAATCGGGGTATCGCTGTATTCGGCTGCGTGACTCGAAGCGAAGGGCTCGATTTTGACAGAGAGATCCTGCCAATCAGCTGCCATACAAATGCGCTGCTCAAAGATTTCCACCCTGGCTAGAAGCTTCCGGTTAGGTTTTGTCGCACGCTTCATGTTGTGTATCTCGTCTTGATTTGTATCGACCATCTATGAGTTGCCAAGGCTGATTGTTCCAGGTTCAAGAGAGGCCATCGTTATCGGATATGAACCTCGATTTTGTCTTTTCGTCTTCTCTTTTTCTTCTGGTTTGCAGTTCAATAAGAACCCCTAAATTCCTCTGAATTCGATTTAGAAATTGAGGTATTTCAGGCTGCGCAGGAAACCTGATCTGAGCAGCCAAGAGCAGACCCTTTGCTTCCTCGAAGCATTTCTTTGCTCGATCATGTTCGCGATTATCGAGGTGAAGCTGGGCCCAATTGTTGTAACATGCGGCCAATTCGACATGCGCTTTGACGTAATCGGGGTAACGCAGTAACACGGAGTTTAATTCTTCGAAAGCCCGCTGAAACTTTTCCTCGGCGATACTCCTATTCCCAAGCTTCCTCTCAGCGATCCCCAAATTGCTTTGGACGATCGCAACCAGCATGCGATGGGACAGTCGCGGGTGATTTCCCATATCGGAATCGATTTGCAACTGCACTGCCTGTCGCAACAGATCTGCTGCTCGACCGGGATCCCGGTCGAGAACGAACGATGCGTGATTGTTCAGCGCAAATGCTATCTGGCTTAGAATCTGCCTACGATCGTGTTGAGGAACCGAGTTCAGTAAAAGCCTTAGATCGTCAACAGACTGCGTGAGCAATTCACATGCCTGCTCGAGTTTGCCCGACTTGACCCAATGCAGGCTGACTTCCGATCGCGTTTTTGCAATTTCCTCAGCGTGCCGGGAATCGGACCCTTTCGTAGCAAACGTCTCATCGAGGATCGCAAGTGCCGAATCAAAATAGGAGCTAGCCGATTCCAAGTCTCCGAGTCTACTTTGCAGCATTGCAAGGTCTCGATGGCATGCTGCGATAGCGATAGTATCTTCGGCAGTCTTTTGGTTGAGGTCGATAAGACGATCCCATCTGCGGAGTGCATCTCGATAAGCAACCCCGGCTGCTTGTAGATCACCCAATCGCTGCGAAATCGATCCCAAGCGATGTGCAGCCTGTGCGGCCTGGCGCGCCAGGGTGGAATCTTGTTCCGAATACCGGAGCAATTCCGTATAGTATTGGGACGTTTCGCGAAGAATGTTTCGGCGGATGTCTTCGGTCCCTGGGATTCCCTCCAATTGATCGGCAAAATCCGATCCGAAACGATCTACGATAATATGGGCGTTGGTCGCAAACATCTCAGCACGCTTTCGCTGTTGCGTGACGAGATAGGCAAAGGAGAAAGAGCCTATCGCCAACAGCAGCATGGCGAATCCCGCAGCCGCTACCCATTTCTTTTTCCGAAGCGCGTATTTACTGAGCCGATCAACGACCGAGGGACGACGAGCAGCGATCGGTTGGTGATTGAGAAACCGATGCAAATCTTCGGCCAATTCCCCCGCAGTCCGGTATCGGTCGTCTTTTTCCGGAGACATGCACTTGGCGATGATTGTTTCGAGATCGGTAGGTATCGTGGGATTGAGCGACCTTGCCGTTACCGGTTTGGCTCTCTGGATTGCAGCCAGCACTTGGAATCGATCGGAACCATCGAACGCGCAGCGCAGCGTCAGCATCTCATACAGCGAGGCACCGAAGGAGTAAATGTCTGCGCGATGATCGACCAAGTGGGTTCGGCCGTTGGCTTGTTCCGGGCTCATGTAACGCAGCGTGCCCACCAAATCACCGTCAATGGTGACGCTTTGTCCATCTTGAATGCGAGCGAGCCCGAAGTCGGTAAGCCAAAGATTCCCGCCTCGATCGATCATCAGATTCGATGGCTTGATATCGCGGTGAATGATACCCCTAGAATGCGCTAAATGAAGTGCCCTGGCAACATCAGCCATCTTCCCTGCGATTTGTCGAACATAGTTTGAACTTCTGGATGTCCTCAGTGTCGATTGCTTCGAGTTTGATACGGAATCCGCCAGTTCAGCACGCGCAGTCGTGGAAGTCGAGTTGAGCCATAAGTGTTCCAACACACTCCCTTGTTTGAGCGACTGCAGGAACGCTTCCATGGTTTGACCATCGATGTACTGCATGCTGTAGTAATGCACGCCTCGCTCGTCGCCGACCGAGTAGACCGGTACGATGTTGGGGTGATGCAAACTTGCCGCGGCTTGCGCCTCGGTGTGAAATCGCGCAATTTGGTTGGGATCAAGAACAGCCGCAAAAGGGAGTATCTTTAGAGCAACGCGCCGCTGAAGCGATCGCTGTTGAGCTAAATAGACAATGCCCATACCTCCGCGACCGATTTCGTGCAGAATCTCGAAGTCCCCCAACACCGTCCCTTGGCTCACGGAACTATGGGGAAATCCGGAGATGGAACTGAACTTGTGCGCATTAGGAATCGCGCATAACGCATTGATATCGACAATCATGCGTTCAAGATATACCTGCAGGTGCGGATGGTCTTGAATCAAAGATTCGAGCGATCTCGGATTTCCCCGTTCTACACTTTCCGTGTACTGCTCGAGGAGAGCTGCAAGGCGTTCCTGAAGTTCCAACGGCAACGAGTCGATACTCTGAGGAAATGGTGAATCTGACATGCATCACCTTCCTGTACTCGAAACCGATGTTTCACGTAGCTTCTCAATCGCTCGCATCCAGATCATGCGGACGGCGCCGCTGGTTTTATTCAATTGCTCGGCAATGTCCTTGAACGGTAAACCCCGCACATGTCGAAGAATGATGATCTCGCGGTGCTCTTCGGAGAGTCTCGCGATAGAGTCCGAAAGCCGAATGAGCGCCTCATGTCGTTGCATATCCGAACTGACCGAAGAATTCGGAGCCGCCAAGAACGCTTCTAGCCTAGCCGCTGACTGATCCGCACGGCCCTTGAGATCTTCTAGCGACAGTTCTCGTCGAACATCTCGTTTGGCGGTCATCAAATGACACTCGATGGCCCTCTTCAAGTTGTTGATGAGGATCGTTCGCAACCAGCCATTGAACTCCGCCGGCGACTTACCGACGAAGTGCAGAAAATCCCGATGCGCTTCGAGCAGCGTCTCTTGCACGATGTCTGAGGCCCCGACCCGCCGTCTGAGACGATCATCCATTTGCGCATGGGCCAGCGTCTTCAAATAGTTCATGTAGGCGGATAGCAAGCGACCAAGAGCGTCGATATTGCCGCTCTTGGCTTGGCACAACCAATTCTCGATGTTGATCACAGCTGAATCATTCATTCGCGATTCCTATTGCAACGACTCACACTCCTTCCCCACACCGATACCATCTCGGCTCCATTAAGGGCAAACGCTGAATGCAAATATTAGGCCGGACCACCCAGTGGGCTGTCACTCCAAAACGCCCTAAATTCACCCAAAAACCTCCGAAAAGAGGACGAAAGCCCCAATTTTTCGCCCAAATGCAAGCTCTACGCCAGAGAAGCAGGAACTAGGGGAGGGCCTAGCTTGGCCCATAATCCAGTCAGAGAACCCAAGAAATGCGCAATTTCGTGTTCGGAACGTTCCGCCATTACTTCAACGGCGAGTTTCCGAATGGAACAAGTGTTGCAAAATTGCAACGTCCCTCGGTTTCATATCGGCCTGCACCGCCTTGGGACCTCTCACCATGACTCCATTTGAGCCAGGTCCTTCGGGAAAAAAGGAATCCTGAGTAGTCCATCCCAAATGTTCCTTCATTGCTCCGCCGGCCTGATCCGCCAAAGAGTGTTCCACCTCCGACGTATCCCACTCGGTGAAATGAATCGGTACTGGGCGTAGCAAAGCGTCCAATGCAGAACGGATATCCAGATCGTCGAAAGTCGTTCTCACAGTATCGCCCGCTGCGACTGCCGCTTGCTATTTCTTTACCCCGAGGTCCAGATAGGGACAATTCGCTCAGGACCAAGTTGGATTCCACATTTGCTTTGTCGGTAACTGCATTGAAATCGACTGGAGCCCGCACCTCTCGAATTGCTTCCCCTGCTTGCCATGGACGATTGGATTGCGAGCATGGCTGCCATTAGGAACAGGAACAGACAGCATTTGGCCGGCATTTTTGCGCTCTCACAATTCGATACATTCATTTGCAATCAATACCGTTGATAAAATCGTCACTGCCGGCAGAATCAAACCAATCAAACGCCGTGGCGCCGTTCAAGCGTAAAATCAAGTAAAGTCCACCTATTCGGCAAGCCAGGTCAACAAGGAAAAATCTACCTAATTGGACCAATCAACCTATTTGCAATCGATTTATCCAAGGCAACCGTCCGACAAAGCCGATGAAATCGATACAGTCCTTCCTCTTTCACGTGCAACATGAAGTAAATGGGCGAGTTGTGCTCAAGATTTCTCCTCATGCCTATCCAAAAGCAATCTTGACGTTTCTAGCGTTAAGCTTTGCTAGCCTTGCATGGGGGCAGGCCGAGCCAACTCAAACACGACCCGGCCAGCCTCAACGCATAACGTTGCGAGATGAGAAGCTCTCGTTTTTTGACGACGATTCCGAACCTAAGAGCATTGCTCGACCCGAACTCAACGGATTGTCGCTCCCACCGGAAAGGGCTTTCCCTCCAGAAACACCTCCCTACCAGTTGAGTACTTTTCGAGCACCTTTGGGCTTCACTGGACCATCTTCTGTTACACCGACCGAATCACAAAACACGAGTCATTTTATCCCGCTCGAAGATCGATGGCGCATCGGCTCACCCGATTGGGATCGCTACGGCAAAGGACACCCCATGGGGGACGATTACCCATTCGTGAAAGGAGCCTGGTTCGATCCGTACAACCAGAACGTCCTCAAAGGTGACTTCCCCATCGCAGGACAGGAGACTTTCCTGAAGTTGCAAGTCAAGCAACTCAATTTGTTTGAGTATCGACAAACGCCAATTCCAACAACTCCGTTCGAAGCAACACAGAATCCATTCCAAAATGAATTTTTCGGAAACCCAAATCAGTTCCTGTTCGCCCAATACAACTCGGTTGGCTTCGATCTCTTTCATGGTGACGCCGCCTTTAAGCCCGTTGATTGGCGTCTCAAGCTAAACGCCATCTTCAATCAAAACTACCTCCATGTTGAGGAACTGGCTGTCGTATCCCCGGATGTTCGAGACGGAAAGAACCGGCACCGAACTTTTTGGGCTCTTGAGGAGTGGTTTTACGAAGCGAAGATCGCTGACATGAGCCCTAACTACGACTTTGTTTCGGTGCGCGCTGGTTCTCAGCCATTCACGAGCGATTTCCGCGGCTTTATCTTCTCGGATACCAACCGCGGCGTTCGCGTTTTTGGAAATCGATTGAGCAATCAAGATCAATACAACGTGGTTTGGTTTGATCAAACAGAAAAAGATACAAACAGTTTGCTTAATACGTTCGACGACCGACATCAAAACACGCTCGTTGCCAACTACTACCGCCAAGACTTCATTTTCCCCGGCTACAACACTGAGCTTAGCTTTCATTACAACAAAGACAAAGCAAGCACGAAGTTCGACAACAATCGTTTCCTAGTACGACCGGATCCGGTTGGAGTTTTCGCCCCCCATCAGGTCGACGCATACTATCTGGGCTGGGCCGGCAACGGCCACATCAACCGCTATAACGTCAGCCACGCGATGTATTATGCGACCGGCACAGACGAATTGAATCCGATTGCCGGAACTCGGCAAGACATCAGCGCCTTTATGGGGGCACTTGAGTTATCCTACGACCGCGATTGGGCTCGATTCCGATGTTCCTATTTCTATGCTTCCGGCGACAGCAATCCGAACGATAGTCGAGCGACTGGATTTGATGCGATTTTTGACAACCCTAACTTCGCGGGGGGGGAGTTTAGCTATTGGAATCGTCAGCAGATCAAATTGTTTGGTGTCAATCTCGTCAATCGTCAAAGCATTGTTCCAAATCTGCGAAGCAGCAAATTCCAAGGACAAACCAACTTCGTCAACCCTGGCATCCAGCTAGTCAATGCTGGCTTTGATGCGGACTTGACGACCAAGCTGAAATGGATCAACAACGCGAACTATCTCTGGTTCAACCAAACGGCCTCACTGGAAACATTGGTATTTCAAAGTCCCATCCGCGATCAGATCGGTCTGGACTTGAGCAGTGGATTTGAATATCGTCCGCTCTTGAATAACAACGTATCCTTTGTTGGCGGTCTTTCGGGGCTCATTGTTGGCAATGGATTTCGAGACTTGTATCAGCCACTTCAGGGACATGTGAATAACCTGGCAGCTGGTTTTTTTGAGGCATCCTTCGAGTACTAAGATATGACAAATTGCCCTTCCGGAACCTTGAACCGTCGGGCAGTGTCAACTTGGATTTTCGCTTCGTCCTTTATGGTCATTCTGGCGGTGAGCGGGCCGTTTGCTTGTTTCGCACAAGCTCCAATCGTGAAAGCAGCCTTGCAGCCGAACGGCAAGTTTCATGCACCTAGTGTTCCCGTGAGAAACGGTGAAGATCCATGGGGCCCCGCCAGAAACCTTGGGATTGCTGGCAATGAATCCTACCCGATTCCAGACGAACTCGCTCATGTCGATCTCTACCGCCAATCGAAGCAAGATGAAAGCAACAAAAGCACTTCGTGCGTGACCTGCCACTCCAACGTCGGCAACATGCATCCGCCCAACACCGTGGCTATCGGGTGTGTGGATTGTCATGGAGGTAATCCGAACGACTTTTCCAAAAAAGGCTCGCACATTCATCCGCGATATCCGGACATGTGGTCCTCGTCTGGCAATCCAGTTCGAAGCTATGCGTTGCTGAATCACGAAAGTCCCGAATTCGTCCGTTTCGTAAATCCAGGCGATCTTCGAGTTGCTCATATCGCATGTGGACAATGCCACGCAAACGAAGTGCTGCAGTTGCGGAAAAGCATGATGACACACGGTTGCATGCTTTGGGGTGCTGCGATCTACAACAACGGTGGCTCTCCAGAGAAGGCGGCTCGCTACGGGGAAAGCTATTCGATGCATGGCAAGCCACAGCGAATGCAAAACGTCCCGCCCCCAACTCCGTACGAGATCGATCGAAAAGGGATGGTGCCATTCCTGGACCCGTTGCCCCGATTTGAGTCCTCTCAGCCAGGAAACATTCTTCGTATCTTCGAACGTGGCGGCCGGTTCAAATCGGAAATTGGGATACCTGAAAGACTGGAAGAGCCAGGACGGCCACGCGAGCGGCTGAGTACTCGCGGCCTGGGCACCGAAAACCGCACCGACCCGGTCTTCATCGGTTTGCAGAAAACGAGACTGCTTGATCCAACTCTCAATTTCCTCGGCACGAATGACCACCCAGGCGACTACCGAAGCAGCGGTTGCAGCGCATGCCACGTTGTCTATGCAAACGATCGTTCGCCAACATCCTCCGGCCCCTTTGCGAAATACGGAAACATGGGCCGGGCCGCAGCGGAAACCGACGATTGGGTAAAAGTGGTCGATCCAACCATTCCGAAACACGAATCGGGGCACCCCATCCAGCATACGTTTACCAACAGCATGCCAACCAGTCAGTGCATGGTTTGTCATATGCACCCAGGTACGAACGTTCTCAACTCTTACCTCGGTTACATGTGGTGGGACAACGAAACCGATGGGCAATGCATGTACCCCAAAAAACAAAAAAATCCAACTGCTGAGGAGTTGATCCAAGCTTCGATGTCCAACCCTGAGGAGTCTGCAGCCCGCGGGCTATGGGGCGACTCAAACTTCTTGAACAATGTGACCGATCTGAACCCGAGCCTAAAACACACGCAATTCGCAGATTTTCATGGTCACGGCTGGGTGTTTCGCGCCGTTTTCAAAAAGGACCGCACCGGCGCTCTTCTTGACTATCAAGGGGCCAAGATCGAGAACCCAACCACACAACACTTGATGGCTTCTGTCGCACCATCCAATGAATTTGAAAAAATTCACGGCAAGCAACGCGATGGTGTGCCGGTTCACATGATGGACATTCACATGGAAAAGGGCATGCACTGCGTCGACTGCCATTTCTATCAAGATGGCCACGGCGATACCAAACTCTATGGCGAAGTGCGAGCAGCGATCGAGATTCAGTGCATCGACTGCCACGGCGACGCAAAGCAATCACTCGTCTCCAAAGTAGAGCAACTGCTCCGAACCGGCCAGCCTTCGAAACTCCCAACGAGCGGACCAGCGTCCGCAAAAGAGCCAACCAATCTGTTGGCACTGCGCACAGCGTTCGGCCAGCCTCGTTTTGAAATCAAAACCGAGCCCGGCAAGAAACCCAAGTTGATTCAACGCAGCAATGTCGAAAAGAATTTGTCCTGGGAGGTAACGCAAACCGCAGACACGATCGATCCTCGAAGCGATGAATACAATCCCAAAAGCCATATGGCTAAAACCGTGCGCATGGATGGCGACGGAGTCATGCGTTGGGGAGACCAACTGCCCGACGAAAAATGTGCCCACCAGAATAGCAACATGAGCTGCATCGCCTGCCATAGCTCTTGGAACCCAAGTTGCTTTGGCTGCCACCTGCCTCAAAAAGCAAACGTGAAAGCTCCCAATTTGCACGGACTGGGTGAAGTCTCTCGAAATCGTATCTCTTATAACTTCCAGACGTTGCGTGACGATGTCTATATGCTTGCACGGGACGGAAACGTCACCGGGAATCGGATCGGTCCGGCTAGAAGCTCCTGCGCAATCCACGTTGGCAGCTACAACGGTAACCGCGAGTCTGTCTACGTTCAACAGCAGACCATTAGCGGCGAAGGCATGAGTGGAATCGCGTTCAGCACCAACGTGCCTCATACCGTGCGAGGCGGTCCAGACTGGAATCAATCCGCACTCCCTGGAATCTCAGAAACCAAATCCTGCACGGATTGCCACGTTTCCGTCAACAATGACAACAACGCAATTACCGCGCAATTGCTCATGCAAGGAACTGGCTACACGAACTTCGTAGGCAAATATTGCTGGGTCGGAGCCGGGGAACACGGGCTAGAAGGAGTCGTAGTCACGGAACAAAGTGAGCCACAGGCTGTTATCGGCAGTTCGCTCCATTCGATTGCCTATCCGGAAAACTACAAAGAACACGTCCATCACCACCGCGAACTCGAACATGCACACGAACATCCTGGTCGCGACATTATTGAGACTCTCAGTCCAATGTATCGCAAGCCGGAGATTCTTTCGTTGCAGCATCGCGGGGAGTTCTTGTATGCGGCCTGCGGCGAAGGCGGCTTGCGTGTCTTTGATATTGCTTTCATCGATCACAAAGCATTTTCGGAGCGGATCACGACTGCTCCTGTCTCACCGCTTGGGCAAAAGCTATACGTACGCACCAAATTTGCGACCTCCGTGGCTGCTCCGACGACGATCGCTCCCGATCCAACTCGAACCCATCGACCCGAGAACTTCGAATCCAAGGTCCACCCGCTTTATGCCTATATCTACGTTACCGATAAATACGAAGGACTCGTGATGGTCAGCGCGGCCACGTTACTCGATGGTAACCCCTCGAACAATTTTCTAAAACGCGATGTCACCTTCAACCCGAACGGCATTCTGTGCGGAGCCAAGGCAATAACGATTGCGGGTCACTATGCATACATTTGCTGCGATGCGGGACTAGCCGTTGTCGATTTGAGTGATCCGACAAAACCATCTCTCGTTTCGGTGGTTGGCCATGAAGTGCTTCGTCATCCCAAGAGCGTCGCAGTTCAGTTTCGTTATGCGTTTGTTTGCGATGAAGAAGGGGTCAAGGTTTTTGACGTTACCGAACTTGGCTTCCCTCAACATGTTCACACAGTTCATCTCTATGAAGCCAATAGCGTTTACCTTGGGCGCACCTATGCTTATGTGGCAGGCGGTCACGATGGGTTAGTCATTCTCAATATTGCGAACCCGGCTGCAACCTACGTGGATCAAGTGTACAACGCTGGAGGAGAAATCAACGAAGCGCATGATGTCAAGCTTGGCATTACCAACGTCAGCCAGTTTGCGTACATCGCGGACGGGAAGAACGGATTGCGAGTGGTTCAGCTAACGAGTCCAGAGTTACCGGGCAACGATGGGTTTTCACCTCGCCCAAATCCCTGTTTGATTGCAACAAGAAAACTACCAAAAGAAGGCCACGCCCTTTGTATCTCCAGAGGAGTGGATCGAGATCGCGCGGTAGATGAGTCAGGCAATCAGATCGCAGTCTTCGGACGTATCGGAGCGCGGCCGCTCAACAAGGAAGAGGCTACGCGAATGCACCGTCGAAAAGATGGCAGTCTCTATCAGGTAAGCGACGACCCATTTGATGATCGGACATACGCGTTCCCCGCATCGCTTCGCAAATTCACTAGTCCCGCCCAAGTCTCGGAAAAACGAAAAATCGAAGACATCTCGAGGTAAACAAGAGTGTCGCACAATTGTCCTCAATTGTTGCTGCGAAAAGCCGCCACTTCCGGTCGAGTTCTTTGTTCAGACTGCGGTGAAGTTCGGAAAGCGAGTTTATATGCCTTCCGTCCGGCTTGCCCGGGCGGTGGCTGGAAAATGCCGCTGCTCCGCAGTTAAGGCTGTCAAGCACTTCCTCACAAGTCTCTGCGTGAAGAAGTCACAAGTCATTGTGTGAGCAACAAATGCGTTTTTCTCCCCCTCGCTCCGTTTGGGCCGTTTCGGGGAGAGGGGAGGGATGTCAAGAGGACCGTCAACTTGGAAAAGGGAAGGAACAGGCACCGCACATGGCCAGAATCTCATTCCAAGGTGGTTTTTTCGGATTTGGGTAACTACCATAAACAACATTAAATCTCAATGCATTTGGATTTCATAGTGTGGCTTCGACAATGGTAATTCGCTCAAATAGAAATCCTCAGACCCGACGCCGGCTATCCCTTGAAAAACTAGAGGGACGCTCACTCATGGCTGGACTGCCTGGCTTTCACAATACAAGCATGCCTCTAGACGTCGACAACGATCTGCAGATTTCACCTTTGGACGCATTGGTTGTTATCAATCAGATTAACGGAAGCAACAGCGGAGTGGAGGGCGAGGGATCAGGAGAGACGCCCGTGACGTTTTGCGATGTTGACGCTGATGGAGTCGTCACGCCGCTGGATGCCCTGGCCGTCATCAATGAATTGAATATTAATGTTCCTGTCGCACCGCCGCCCCCAGCCCCCGAACCGGAAGCGGCCCCCGATCCATTCGTCAATGACCAAGTCATCTCCGAATTGGATGTTGAGGCTCTTTTGCAGCGCGCGTCGATGGCTACAGCCAGCAACGATGCAATCATCGCTATCGTTGATCGATCCGGGCGGATCTTGGGCGTTCGAACTGAGTCCGACGTTGTGTCTATGTATGCTGGTGCTGCTCGCGAGGCAGACTTGGTGTTCGCGATCGACGGTGCCGTGGCCAAAGCTAGAACAGCCGCGTTCTTTTCCAATGAAGAAGCACCGCTAACCTCTCGAACGATTCGCTTCATCAGCCAATCTACCATTACCGAGCGCGAGGTAAATTCGAACCCCGACATACTGGATCCAAACTCCACCTTGAGAGGCCCAGGCTTCGTTGCACCTATAGGAACCGGAGCACACTTCCCGCCAGTCGTAGCGAATACACCTCCTGTGGATCTTTTTGCGATCGAGCATCAGAGCCGCGATAGCGCGAATTATGCTGGCTTCGATGGTATCAAAGGGACTGCGGATGACACAAGTAATATCGCGTGGCGTTTCGATGCAAATCCTGCATTCATTCCTGCGGACGCAAAGACATTCTTAAAAACGTTTCCTGAATCATATGGATTTCAATCGGGGCGACTCCCCAATGCGCAAGGTCGCGGAATAGCGACCCTTCCAGGAGGTATGCCTCTCTACAAGGCAAGGCCCGATGGTAAATCACTAGCGCTAGTGGGCGGCATCGGAGTATTTTTTCCCGGACCCAATGGTTTTGCTTCGTATGAGCAAAACTTCGTTCCAGCATCTCAAAGAGGATCTGCGGGGCCTCAATCCAATAGCGATCGACTCAATGCACCAAAGGTTCTTGAGGCGGAGTTCATCGCCTATTTTGCAGCTGGTGGAACCGTCGTGGGGCCCTTATTCGTCAAGGTCGATGAGTTCGAAGGCTCTGCACCGTCGCGTGGTTCTTACGGTGCGCCAAGCGGGCGTATCGATCTTGTCGGAATTACGCTCGAAATCTTCGGCCCCACCCCAACTCGAGAGAATGCCGTTCGAGGTACAGAACGCCTATTCCAAGTTGGCCGCGCCAATCAAGGAGGTCACGGAAGTAACTCCGGAATCGATCAACCTCTAACCAAAGATCCGATGGGCAATCCGATTGGTAGCGTGACAAAACTGTCTGGTTACAGTGTTCCCGAAGGCTGGTTGATCGAACCGCATGGTTCCACCGTTGATCCGCAGTTCACCAAAGCCGAAGTCGAACGCATTATCAACAATGGAATCGCAGAAGCGAATCTGACGCGTGCGGCGATTCGGCTAGATACCGCAAACGGTTTCCGTCCCGGTGCACGAACCAAGATGGTCCTTGCCGTTTCCGATACCTCAGGAGAAGTATTGGGGCTATATCGAATGCACGATGCAACCATCTTCTCCGTCGATGTTGCTGTCGCCAAGTCGAGAAACACCGCTTACTACGCGAGCGATGCACTGGTCGATGCGGACCGAATCGACCAAGACAACAACGGTACTCCCGACGTTCCCAGTGGCACTGCATTAACAAACAGGACGTTCCGATTCCTCGCATTGCCTCGCTATCCGTCGGGTTCGCCAGAAGGTACCCCGGCAGGTGATTTCAGTATCCTCAATATGCCTGGAATCAATCCACTGACAGGCGAAAACACGGGTGCAGCGTTGCCTGCTTCGATTTATGCATCGACGACAGCAACGGTTCTTTCGTTCGACTCGTTCAATGCATCGAGAAACTTCCGTGACAAACGCAAGATCGAACGGCAGAACGGAATCGTATTCTTCCCTGGTAGTTCGGCCTTGTACGATGATGTCTCTGGTACGAAGAAGCTAGTGGGCGGATTAGGCATTAGCGGCGACGGTGTCGATCAAGACGACGTCGTAACCGTGGCATCACAACAAGGATTCGAAGCTCCGAATGCACTTCGCGCGGATCAATATCTGGTGGCAGGCGTTCGGCTCCCGTACCAAAACTTCAACCGCAACCCACGCGGTTGATCCTAGCACGCCGCGCAAGCTAGTGAATGGGGTGTAGCACGAGTGAATGGGGTGTAGCACGACGCGCAAGCTAGTGAACTGGGTTAGCACGACGCGCAAGCTAGTGAACTGGGTTAGCACGACGCGCAAGCTAGTGAACTGGGTTAGCACGACGCGCAAGCTAGTGAACTGGGTTAGCACGACGCGCAAGCTAGTGAACCGGGTAGAGTATTCACTAGCTTGCGCTTCGTGCTAAGCATATTGGCGTCCACCGCTACTTCCATTTCCTACTTTTGATATATTGAAATCGGAATAGACGAGGCTGCGTTTCCCGCCTGCCTGATCCCGATTCAGTTTCCCTTCTTGACCTCGGCCCTCCAACTTTAAAGACCTTTCGTGCCCTCCTTTAGAATACTTGTTTATCGTTTTGAAACGCTTGTCAATTCTTTTTCATTGGATTCGACGGTGTTGATTGGACGACAGGACCTACTGCAGAATGAGCCGGCTCCATTTGCAGTCACGGAAATGCCTGCCGACAAGAAAAGGGATCTTGGCGCAGACAAAAAACTCATTGTCGCGGACATAAAGGATACTGGGGTTCCTAGAGAATGGTTTAAGATCGAGCTTGCAAATGGTAACCTCTTCAACGTCAAGAACATTCACAAGGGAACATCCGTTTCCATTCGCAACCAAGCTTCTATCCCTAGCGGCCAGACTCGCCAATTTGAGAATGAGATACAAATCGAACTTAGCGGCAATTTGGAGATTCGCATCACTACGTCGAGGCAGGAAGATTCGACCGATGATGAGCATTCGACCAATGATGAGCTCCGTACGCTTGCGACGGTGCCGTTCGCTCCCAACGAGGAGCAACCCATTGCTCAAATAGCAACGATTCGTCAATTCTCCGCCCCTGAAGCGAAAGATATTGCGAATATGCTTCGGCTAGCATTGCAAGTTGTGCAAAAGGCGACTGGAAGCAACGCGTTTTTTCAAGCCGCTGCCGTTGCGGCGGCTCAAATCGTCGAGCTTGACCGTGTGGTGGTATTGCTTCGAAAAGACACACATTTGCCGTCGACTGAGACTAAACATCGAAGCACAGTCATCGATGGATGGAGCATTGCAGCAGAACACCTACGCCCCGGGATTCGAGTGGAGTCGCTTGGGACGATCAGTCGAACTATATTGCACCGAGTCATCAGCACAGGGATCACGGCAATTCATGATCCAGGAAATTCAAATAGCTCGATGAATCCCACCGGAATCGACTATGCCCAATCGCTGATGCAAGTATGTTGCGCTACTGCCTCCCCCATTCTCGATCGTGATCGCAAGGTGATCGGCGTTCTTTATGGAGATCGCTCAACAGATGCGCTTGCACTACCGAAAAACCGAATTAGCGATATCGAAGCGACACTAGTCGAAGTCCTTGCTAGTTCCGTCGCTGCAGGAATCGCACGACAAGCTGAGGAAAGTTTGCGAAATACGTTGGCGGAATTTTTTTCCCCCAAGGTGGTCAAGCTGCTGGCAGACAACCCGGAATTGATGGAAGGGCAAGATGCCGAAGTCAGTGTTTTGTTTTGCGATATTCGTGGATTTAGTTCGGTAACCGAAAAGCTTGGCCCGCAAAAAGCCATCGAATGGATCAATGACGTCATGAGTGAGTTGAGTCAATGCGTCATTGACCGTGATGGTGTGTTAGTCGACTATGTTGGCGACGAGCTACTTGCAATGTGGGGGGCTCCCGGAGCGCAACCCGATCACGCCAAACGAGCGATCGAAACGGCGAGAGCAATGATGACCGCAATCGATAGTCTAAGAGAACGATGGGGAGATGTTTTACCACAACGATTTGGAGCAGGAGTTGGAGTGAACACAGGTCCCGCCCGAGTAGGAAACGTTGGGTCGAGACAAAAATTCAAGTACGGCGCGTTAGGGAACACCGTCAATTTTGGATCAAGACTGCAATCAGCAACCAAGCAGTTTGGTGTCGACTGCATCGTGAGTGGCGAGTCGCTTAAGTCCTTGAAACCACTTTCAGACTGTCGTCGATTGGCAAGTATTTCCGTTGTTGGAATCGACCAACCCATCGAGGTGTTTGAACTAAAGAACAACCCAACGGACGATTGGAGACAACTTGCGGCCAACTATGAGCAGGCCCTTGCAGACTTTGAGTCGAAGAGGTTTGGCGAAGCGGTGAGACGCATCGGTGAGCTATTGCAGTCCCATCCCCAAGATAAGCCCTGCAAAAAACTGCTGGCCAGAGCAGTTGCGGAGCTCGACGACCCAACGGAAAATTTTTCCCCGGTATGGAATTTGACTCAAAAGTAGTCGCTATCAGGTCGAAAGCAAATGTAACGATAGTCCGTCGCCAATCACTGCATCGCATCTATATTTTGCTGGATCGATAGCATCCATCGAAGCAAATCGGGATCGTAAGGTTGTTGGGAAGTTACCAGTTCGCGACAACTTGATAGATTTGCAATTGCACCTTCGCGATTGCCAGATTGGCAATCGATCATCGCTAATACCCCAAAGTCTCGCGCAGACCTACTGCCGCGATTTGCGAGGATTTCCGCAAGCAATTTTTTCGCTAGTTCGATCTCGCTGATCCGAGCTTTAACTTCTGCCCATAAATTCTTTAGCTCCAAGTTTGCTGGTTGCAATTCCGCAGCGATCTCCAATTGCTTGTCCGCCTCCCGCGAGTATTCCATTGTCACCTCGGGACTGTGAATCAAGATTTCCGCTAGCCGAAAGTGATACTGCGAGTTTTCGGAATGCTCCTGGACAAGTGTCCGCATGCGGTCCAGCGAGGATGAGATCAATCTGTTCGCCTCCGCACGATCCTCATCATCCCACTCAAACTGTCCTCTTCGCCATTCCACTTCCGCAAGTGCATATCGATAGTCGGAATTCTCGAGACCGATATCGATCAGATGTTGAAAAAGAGACGCGGATTCACTGTACCAGTGCCTTGCTTCAGGCGTGTTTCCCTTTCGCTGATGCGCTTGAGCCAATTGCCCTCGAACCCCTGCCGATTTAGCCAATGGAACTACTGGAATAGTACCCGAATCGGATTGTTGTCTTGCCAACGCTCCGTAAAGCACGTCGCTATCGCTAAGAAGTTCAATCGGGACCTCGGCATCCTCGTTCGTACGGAGTTCAGCTTGTCCAAGTCCACTCAACGCCGTACCTAATCCATCTCCGTACCGTTCGATGCGAGGGTATTCCTTTCGAAGTTCCGAAAAATCGTCGCGGGAAGTCATAAAGAAAGAAATCGCATCAAGTGGCCGATTTTCATCCAACAGCAAAAGTCCCACATTCGCTGAAGCCGAGGCGGCCAAGGAACGATAATCCAAGTTGTCTGTCCACTCTTTTTTCAATTGCTCATATGTCTCCAAAGCAATAACCAAATTCTGTGAGGCTGTTTTGAAGTCACCTATTCTCCGGTGAATACCTGCCTTGATGACTAGGGAATCTGCCTGTGCATTGAACCAGGTTCTTTCAGCCTTGTTATTGGTCACAAAGTCAGAGATCAAAGAAAGAGACCTCTCGATGGTGGCGAGGGCCTCGTCATTTCGATTCAGTCTACCCAGCGCTTGGGCCCTGTTCTGGATCGCTTGGATACGTAGCAAGGAGAGAGCACTATCTTGTGCTAGGTCGCCATCCGTTAATGATGCCAACGCCTCGTCGATCATTTGGAGTGCGTCTGCAGGCTTTTCAGTCATTAACTTAGAGTTGACGGCTCTAATAAGCGTCTTGCCTAATGTAACATGCACTTCGCTCGATTTTGGATGTGCGACAGCCAATGCCCTTAACTGAGAAATAGCGATAGCAAACTGCTTTTTTGACTCTTCAGACATTCCTTCAAGACTATCAATAGCAAAAGCAAATCTCCCAATCGTTTTAGCTAGCTCAACTCTCCGCGACAGCGCTATGCGATCATTGCTCGAAGTTTTATCTATTCGAGTTTGAAGTTCGGTTATCACAATTCGATAGTTCTTCTGGCCTTCGTCGTATTCGGATTGCAGCATTTGGATATCCGCTACACGAACCAGCGCTCGTAGGCGCTCCAGTTCCAATTCTGGGTCGTCCGACTTGCTCGCACTCAATTTCGAGTAGTCATTCGCAGCAACTTCGTATAGACGTTTTTGCAAATCGCGTGCGGCTGGAAAATCGCCAAGAGATTCAGTACTACCAACAAGTAGCGTGTCGATTGCATTTCGCGCAACCCCGATTCGATTGACAGCATCGTTTTTGTTTTGGTTTGCAGTTTCTTTTGCAATCAGTTCTTGAATTCTCGCATTGTTTATCAGCCACGCTCCAACCATCGCGACGATCGTTGAAAATAGAATGGTTGCGATGATTGGTACCGTCCAGCGACGGTAGCGTCGCATTAATCGGCCAATCATTTCACTGGCAGGTTCGCGCTCGCCAAACGCAATAACCCTCTCGTCAGCCAGCCATCTTTCAATGTCGACGGCCAATTCTCTAGCAGATGGGTAACGAGAAGCGATATCGAAAGTCATTGCCTTTTTGCAGATCATCGCGAGCGATTTTGGTATCTCGGAATCAAATCGGCGGGGGTTTGCGAAATCGGGATCGCGCGTCCACTCCACGACTTGGGACAAGGAGTCGGGTTTTTGGGAAAGCGGTATGCGATTGGTCATGAGCTCGAACAGAATGGCACCTAAGCTATAGACGTCCGACGCGGGACACAGCTCCTCGATCAATCCCATCAGCTGCTCTGGTGGCGCATAAGCAATCGTTCCGCTAAAGCTCCCCTGCATCGTGTCCGAAGTTGTGCCTGAAAATCGAACGCGTTTTGGCTTGAATTCTTCCGGAGCACAATCTTCCGCAGAATCGGATTCCACGTGACGAGCCAGAATCTTGGCAAGCCCCCAGTCGACGACCAGTGTTTCGCCATGACTTCCGATCATGATGTTTGCCGGTTTGAGATCGCGATGCAAAATACCTCGAGAATGAGCGTATTCGATGGCATTGCACACATCGAGAAATCGCCGTAACAACTGCCGAAACGGAACACCATCTAACCCAGCTTTTGTGCCTTTCCTGGCCTCATGAAACTGCTGAATGATTTTCTTGAACTCTTGCCCCCGAATAAATCGCATCGCGTAGTAAGGACTTCCGTTACTGTCGGTTCCCAATGCGTAGACGGGAACAATTCCTGGGTGTTCCAGTTGTCCTGTGATTTCGGCCTCTAGAAGAAATTTGGTTTCGCTCAATGCATCCCGATCTCGGTCTCCTCGGATTTGCTTGAGTGCAACATCGCGTTGCAATTGTGCATCGTGCGCAAGGTACACAACTCCGAGCCCGCCCCTTGCGTACTGCTTTATGATCTGAAACCGCGAATGGTCATCTTTCGTCGCGACTGCATTTGATTGGGTATCGCCAGTACCTGCTCCCCAATCTTTCGTTTGAAATTCGTCCGTTTCTTCACCGGACGCAGGAATAACGGTTAGGAATTCACCCTGAAGATCGCGAACTTGATTGGCCGTTAACAAACCTATTTCCGTGAAATAGTCGCACAGCCCACGATCCGGCGCATCTTCTAACCACTTGCAAATCGATTCGCCGAGTTTTTTCTGATCAATGAAGCCCCTATCGGCGGCAAGGAACCCGATTGCAACTTCTTCAGCGATATTCATTGGGTAATTTTCCGGTTTGGCCGTGGGCGTTAGCCGCGTTTTTGGTCGCGAATCATCAAATCACAGCTAGCGATTGCGGATAAGTTAGACGCCAATCCAAAAATCGGAAACTGCACTTGGCATTATCGAGGTTTTCCTAGCTTTCGTTTCTGAGGATTCGAAGAAATAGACTCCAAATCCCCCAACTCCGTTGCCATCACTTCATCGACCCACTGTGAGCGTTTCTCTCCTTCACTGCCTGCCGCTCCGCTGCCACGGTTGATTTCGTTGATTAGCGTGAGCACATCCAACGGGCCCAACGAATTATCTCCGTCGGGATCAAAGAAGCCATCCGGTTGAGTACTACCGCGTGCTGGAAGTTGACCATTTGGAAAACTATTGGCGTTGATCAAGTTGACCAAGACCAAGACATCCAGTGGAGACAATGTAAGATCGCCATCGACGTCGAAACGATTTACTTTGTTCTGCCAAGGAGTTGCGCTGATCACCTCAGTACTTGCACCTGCGTTGGTGAATGGCTGGACCCATGTGCCGTTTTCTAAGCGCCCAGCCTGAGCTACCCAGCTTCCAAGAGTTGAAAGCGTGTCTGCGCTGTCCATCAGAATACGAAGTGTTTTGGACCTGTTGAGAGCAACTACATCCGACAATCGAAATGCCAAGGAATTCGGCCCGGCAGCTCTTAAATCAGCAAGCTCTATTCCGAATAGTTTGTCCGACGTCAGTACCTTTAAGTCAATCGCTGATCGCTCCGCAATTAGCTCAATCGGTCTACCGGTTCCTGTGAAACGAATCATGCCCGGCAGATTAATTGCCGGTAATGTAACCTCGAACAGCTTTGCCCCAACACTATCCACGGTAGTAACTTTGGTCACTTCGGATGCTAATACACTTCGAACCGTTGTGCCAGCTGCTGTAACGACTAGAAATCCGTTTCGAATAGCAATTTCATGCGGCCCTAGTTCTGACGCGTTGAGCGTGATCTCTTGAGTTGCTCCCATGATGATGGTGAAGGTCTTTGCGCTCGACAGATCGATACCGCCATTGAGCGTACCACCATTGTCGCGAACTCGAACACTGACCGTAGCGATGCCACTGCGATCCGCAGCGGGAGTAAAGGTCAGCGTGCCGTCATTGCTGATGGCGGGCAATACTGAAAACAACCCGGGCGAATCTACGGTTACAAGGAAATCCGAGATAACCTGCGAAGCCTCATCGGGTCCGCCACCCGGTGAGAAACCGGTCGCGAAATTCGGAATCGTTTGCTTGACGGCACCCACTGGTACCGTCTGCGTTCCACCGATATTGATCAACGGGGCATCATTCACCGCGTCCACAAGAATCAAGAACTGGTCATTGCGAACATCGATGCCACCATTGGCAATCCCGCCATCGTCCTTAAGAGATACGCTGATCGATGCGAAGCCCGAAACGTTGGTAGCGGTAGTGAATGTGAGTCTGCCGTTGCTGTCAATCGTCGGCAACGAAGAAAAGAATTCTGGCTGATCTGTCGTGACGGTGAACGGCGACAAAACCTGTGCGGATTCAAAGGAACCGCCACCTGCAGATATTCCGGTAACGAACCCCGCAATCGACTTCGCGCCAGCGTCCTCGAATGCCCTGAGAGTTCGCCCGGCCGGAATCGCGAATGTCGGCGCATCGTTAACAGAGATTATCGAAACAGTAAACGATCGACTTAATACGCCATCGTCCGTTGTGTCGATGGTTTGGTCAGCGCCCGGATCGGTAACGGTGACCGTTACGACTGCGTTTCCAAACGCATTCCGCTGTGGCGTAAACTTGAGGGCCCCAGTTGCGTTTCCTTGGACGTGTTGCACTGAGCTCGGCGAAAACGACACTAAGCTCGTCCGATCGCTAGTCGTAACAATTCTCAACGGCGTGGAGCCAGATCGACCACGCGCAATGCCAGTCAAGTTGATGGACTGTTCTGCCGCATCCTCGACGATTGGAGCTGGCGATGAGATTGGATCCAAGGAAGGAAGCAATACTTTCGGAGCTGTTCCAAAATCAAACCCCGTGACGGACTCGGTCCCCGTCAACGTAATGCGATGAGCTCCGTTGATGAGAGAGTTTTTTAGCAAGTGAAGTGCCTTAGTCGCACCGGGGACGGCAATAATGTCATCGGTTCCCGAATGGTCAAAGTCTGCGACGACGATTGGCATTCGGTCGGCCAATTTAAGTTCCCCAACCCCCACGTTTTCGGAGGGTTCAAATCTTAAGGGTGCCGACGTAGCGGACTGTTTCTTTGTATTGCGAAAGATCGAAACATTATTGTTGGTCAGGTTGCTTGAGATGATGTCCCAATCACCATCATTCTCAATGTCAGCAACTGCGATATCGATGGTTCCGTTGGCTGTTCCAAGCCTCTCTGATTGCACTTGGAAGACTCCGGACAAACTACCCGTCAAGAGACTAATGGTGTTGGATGTGTAATTGGAAACAGCCAGATCATTGACACCATTTAAATCGAAGTCTGCGCTGACGATATCGAGTGGTGCACTTTCGACTGTATACAGTCCATTTGCAACAAACGATCCATTGCCAATCCCTTTGAAGATAGCCACACCGCTAGATCGTGAATTCACTACAGCTAGGTCCAACTGATCTTTGGAGTCGACAATGCTATCCGCATTGTCATCCGTGAACTGCCCGGTGACGATAGCTGACGGGGAATTTCCGCCGGAGGCAAGCGTTGAAGCGACAGAAAAAACTCCATTGCCATTATTGAGTAGTATGGATATAGCGTTGCTTCCTTTGTTAACAATCGCTATATCCAAAAAGGGATCATTGTTAAATTTTCCGGATGCGATGTCGATCGGTTCTGACCCAACAGCGACGGTTGATTTGGATGCGAAATCGATCCCATTGAAATCGAGCATAATTGTAACGGTCGAATTGAAGTTGTTAACAACCGCAAGATCCATCAATGTGTTGTTATTGAAGAAGCCGGATTGGAGCGATACAGGCCCATGACCGCTACCAGGGAGGGCAACGTTGATTTGATTCGACAAAAACCCACCCGTACCGTCGTTCAATCGAATGCCCACAAAATTTCCGCTACCAAAAGCCACCGCCACGTCAGGAAATGTATCGTTGTTGAAATCAGCAGTTACGATCGATTGCGGCTTTGCAAAGGCGACAGACTGATTGAAAAGCGGGGTGACGCTCTTCGCGAAAAGACTTCCTTTGGGTGAAGTCAGTGCGGAAGTACTTTCAATCTCGGCGACAACACTGGCAATTTGGGCACCAAGCCCAGGGAATGAGTACTTACCATTCGAGTTGGTAAGCGTGCGTCGTTCAGACTCTTGCCACTTCCCATCGCCATTCGCATCGAGGAAAACGGGTGTATTTTGCATAGCAGCACCGACTCCGTCATCAAACACGCCGTTGCGATTCAAATCATTGTAGATTATTCCTTCGATAACTGCGTTTTGCGATTGTCCCCCATTCGCCTTCTTAACAAAACCAAAGTTTCTGTCTGCGATGTTCGCACCTGCGGGCAAAAAGACCTTGATCGGTGCCGAAGCCGACGGAACTACTTGTTCCCATTCGCTTGGTGCAACTGCTCGAATAGTGTATTCCTGTGCTGAATCGAGGCTCGCAAAGGAAAACTCGCCGTTGACAGATGTTGTTGATAACTCACCGCTATCAAGTTTGGCATTGCCGTTTGTATCCAAGTACACCGTCCAACCGCTAAAGACTTGCTCCTCGGCATCGCGGATTTCATTTTGGATCGAATCTTCAAAGAGAAACCCTCGCAAGGAACCAGGCCGCCGCGAACTACCGAAATCGACATTTTTCAAAACGTTTCCGGGTGTTACGTTAACGTTGTTGAATCCTTGGGCCGGAATCGTTGCGTCGTAACCTGATTTAGCAACTTCTCGAATCTCGTACTGCCCGGGCAAGATTCCGGAAAGGAGATAGGTTCCCGTTTCGTCAACAAAACCTGTGCCAGGATCGTCCTCGCGGGTAATCGTGGACGGTTCACCGCCGTCTAATTTCCCGTTGTGATTTAGGTCCGCAAAGATGGTCCAACCAGGCAACCCGGGTTCGCTGTTCTGCTTCGTTCCGTCGCCGTTGACATCAAGGATCTTCTTGCCACTAATCTCACCAAAAGTACGCTCAACTGCACCGATATCAGGTGGCGCAACAAAAACCTGTCGAACAATTCCTCCATCACGTATATATCGCTCTGCAATGCTGGCTTCTACAACACCGTACCCATCGAGTATTCCGTTTTGTTGGGAAACCACTCCACTTTGAGGATCGTAGTACCCAACGGTGAAATTATTCTGAAGATGGCTATTACTTGCATAAAAACTAACTTTTCCAAATGGTGTCCCCCTTAGTTCCATCCTTCCGAAAAGGAAATCACTGGCACGAAGCTCAAGGCCCAAATCAAACACGTTTGCCAAGAACTTATATTCATTATTCTTGGTGCCGAACTCAAACAGTGCAAAAAATGGCCCACCATCTGCCCTTCTCTCGGTGCCAACAAAATACATCTTCCCATTCAACTCCAGCATAGATGTCGAATCAAACTGCATAGGAACAAGCAAAGTATTTATAGTATCAGTCTCAGAATCAAGCGACACCAAATAGGTTTGAACAGCATTGCTTTTCGACCGGCTCGCGAAATATGCCTTGCCATCAATTGCAATTGACACGCTCTCCGGATTTATCGAGCCCAAGGGGAAATCTATAAAACTAATAGTATCAGTCGAAGGTTGGTATTTAATTATTTTGCCAACATATCCATTAGAACTTCCAATTTGCTCCAATCTCGCACCGAAAAAATAAGCAAACTCCGCTGACTCAATGATAAAATTCCGAAAACTAAGAGTAGCATCCGCTGATCGCATTATTGGAATTGCAGCTTCAGTCGTTACATCGATACGAAACCATCCACCTGGTTGCCCGCCGATACCTTTCTCTGTGAATACATTCAAATTGCCTCCAAGTCGCCTGATTCTTGTTAAAGCAGGGTTACTCAAGGGATCAAGAGCGACGGATATTGCCAAACTGCTGGTAGACAGGTCATACTTATAAATGCCTGTTTGGCTAAGGTCATCCCGACGAAGCTGGAAGTATATTTTCCCAGCGACCTCAACCATTTCTGAACCGACGTAACTAACTCCAGCGGGAAGTGTTATTACTGAGGTGCTTGATAAAGATTGAGTGTCAAATCTCATTAGGCTGGTGTTCTGCCAGTACAAAGTGTCCCCAGTAGAAACCTTGGTGAGAGACTTTGCCGAACTTCCGGGCGAAGGTGCAACATCGCGTTGACCAATAGCTGAACGCGTGCCTGAACTAGCGTCCTGTGACATCGCTTGCCCGCGTTGATCTACGATGTCGGCGTAGATTGGTAGACCGGATCCCGAAGCTGGTAAATTAAACCCCGGCGCTGCATCTATCGCGGGGCTTCCGGGCAATAACTCATGCGTTGGAGTTGCAAATCCGTCAAATTTGAGCGGCCCAAGCATGGGTTCCAGTGGCTTTTGAAGCGTTCCTGTTAATTTGTTCCAAGGCAAAGAACCTGACTGGTTACTAACGCCAATTAGATTGCTGTCACCGAGTGAAATAGTGCTGTTTATGTCAAACTTAGTGCTTGAATAATTGCCTGCAATTATTGAACTGCGAAAAGAAACAGTGTTTGGGTTGTTGATTTCGGAAAATGCTCCCCCGCCGTCACCAACTAGTGCTTGATTGTTGGTAATGGTCATATGATTACCAACTAGGACGCCTGAAGTAAAAAGGCCTCCACCACTACCGTTCCTCGCGATATTGCCTGAAATCGTACTCACGGCTAATGAAGCATTTCCGTTCGCCGCATTGAACAGTCCCCCGCCACCACCAATTGTGGTAAGCCCGCCAACCGTCGAATTATTGTATACGGTACTTCTTCGAATCGTTATTTGGCCATTATTAAAGATACCACCGCCTCCGTTTCCCTGCGGGTCCGTAGTCTTATTATCATGAACGACGGATTGGTCGATCGTAATCGTCCCCGTATTGTAAATCCCTCCACCATCAGTCGTTGCCTGATTTGTATCGACACTTGAAAGCTCTAGGTCGACTACCCCCAGTTCGTTTCGGAGACCTCCTCCGGAATTCGATGCACCATTTTGGAGGCTAATGCCGACAATGTTCAATGAAGTGTTGGGGCGTACATCGATCACGCGGTCGATCTGAGTCGCATCGATAAAGGTTAGTCGATTTCCACCTCCAATGATTTTAAGGGTTCCTTCGACGTCTGTAAGGTCCAGGTCGCCTTGAGCGGCTGTATCGTCATTTCGTCCTTGAATAGTGAGAACGTATTTGCCGTCTGGCAACACAATCGTGTTTGCACCGGGCATGGCATTGGCCTCTTGTATTGCGGCTCTAAGTGACGTTTTTCCGTTGGCGTCCGCCGCGATTCCATTTCCAGGAGTGCTGTCAACGGAGTCAATCGTCGTGTTTACAAAGAAGACCGAATTGTCGGCAATAGCTACCGTAAATGAGCCAATGGCTTGGCGTCCAACTTCAAAGTTTTGAATGTCGCGAACTTCACCTCGTTGCAAAACGATTGGATAGGTCCCGCTATCAATTGCGGTCCAAGTGCCTCGAGGTGCGGAAAGTTCGTAGTCGACTGTAAAATCGGTATTTGGCCCAACACGAGTTCCGGGCATTAACTTTGGATGCAAAAGCAAATCCGAGAAACCTGGACGAGTAACAAGCAGATCGGAATCGTCCAGACTTGCGAATTCTGTTCCTTCATCGTCCTTGTAACGAACCTTAATGATCACTTTGGTCTCACCGGCATTTGTAATGTTGCCGGCGGAGACGAGTGTCGCACGAGGAGCGAACGTCGACGCAGTCAATGCAGCTTTGGCATTGAGCCTTAAACTTCCTGAAATTTTGCCGTTCAAATTTCCTATCGGATCAGCTCCTTGAATTATTGCAGCCCGCAACTCGGTTGCGTCGGCATCTGACCGTCTTGCTGCTAACAGAGCCGCCGCTCCTGAAACATGAGGAGTGGCCATACTGGTGCCGTTTGCAGTCCCATAACGTCCACCTGGTAGAGTGCTCACGACGCCTACTCCCGGAGCCGCTATGTCGACCGAACTTGATCCGTAGTTGGAAAAGACGGCTAACTTATCCGTTGAATCGCTGGCAGCAACGGCAATCACGTTGGAAAGGTCGTAGCTTGCAGGATAGAAAGGGGTTCTATCATTGTCGATGCCTTGCCCGATAAGATTTCCGTTTCCAGCCGCAGCAACGAACAAGATTCCTGATTCGCCGCTTGATTGAATTGCCGATTGCAGCGCTACATTGGGACCGCCGGGTTGCCCCCAACTGTTGTTAAGAACGCGCACGTTGGTATCAAATTGAGATCGCATCATCGTTGCGTAGTTGATGGCCGAAATGGCTGACGCGGTATCCCCTTGGTTATTCTCATCAAGGAACTTGAGCGACATCAGTGATGTTCGCCAGTTGATGCCGGTGACACCTAGGTTATTGTTGCCGATCGCCCCAATGGTCCCTGCCACGTGAGTTCCATGCCCCAAAGCATCGCGAGGGTCATTGGATGCAAATGGTTCGTTCGAATTGCTTCGGAAGTTCCAGCCAAAAAAATCGTCAACAAAACCGTTGTTATCAGTATCGATGCCTTCTGCCCACAACGGATCTTGCAGCAATAACTCAAGAAAAAACCTGGGTTTCACGTCCCTTTTTCGGGGATTCAGTTTGGCATTCCCGCTGAATCTACTTGGCCCTGGGCGAGCGGAGGGGGCTAACAAACCTAGCACGACGCGCAAGCTAGTGAATTGGATCGTGAATTCACTAGCTTGCGCGTCGTGCTAGGGATCAATTAGGCGAGCAGCAGGCTGAAAACTACCGAGGTGGCATAGGCTTCCAGCCTGTGCTGAGCGTTTTCACAGGCTAGAAGCCAATGCCACAGGTTTATTGAAGGTCGTTCCCTGGCTCCGCCTGGGGCGCAATGCATGGAGGCTCCTGCCTCCCGAGTTCACAACGATGTTTCAATAGCGAGGCTGAGCCTCCAATGCAGTGCGGTCTAAGGCAGAGCCTTGGAACGAGCGTAGCCGGTGCTTCCGCCCCTTGTCATTACCCATATCTTTTTGACTTTGCTCCCCTCGCCAATTTCACGGAAGAGGGGCTGGGGGTGAGGGATTTTGCGCTGTGTTATGATTGGAATTTTGATTTCGGTCGCAATGCCATTTCTTGCTTAAAGGGGCAAAACAAGTGATTGAACCGGAGACTTGTTGCTGGCAATTCTACCCCTCACCCACCGCCCCCGAATCGGCAACGCTGTGAAGCATTTCAGGACGGCTGGGGCTTGCCCCTCCGTCCGCAGCTTTGGTGTTCTAAATTCACGCCGCCCGACCACGCACCTCCGGATTCGTCGCACCGCCTTTGGCGGTGCGACGAATCCGGAGGTGTCATTTTCATCACGCGGTCAATTAGAACACCAAAGCGGTGTCCGGTCGG
>JAPLNL010000114.1 GCA_026692905.1 Planctomycetota bacterium | reverse complement strand
AAACTCGTTGGAAACATGTTTACAGGGGTGGCCTCACCCTCCCAAAAATGATGCGAAGCATATGTAGCAGGTTTCGTGAGAAATCTGCGTTCAAGAATCCTAGAATGACATCCGGTTTCTCGCGAAACCTGTTACCAGGCAATACACCGGAGGGCTTGCGCCCTACCGCTTACACTCCAGTACACCGACTGTCCCAAACACCATCTATGAATTCAAAAATACAGAACGGGCTCTTCATCACAGCATTAAGCGTGGCCGGACTCTTGCCGCAGGTGTTCGTGCGAGCCGACGATTCGGTGAATAAGGCCATTGGAATCAGTTCGACCAAACCGGACAAAGGTCCCTTTGTACCGATCGATGGCGGCAAGTCAGGGTATATGGTTCCCTATACTCAAGCGTTCGAGCGAACGAATATTTCCTTCGAAATGATTCCGGTGCCAGGTGGAGAAATCACGATTGGTTCGCCGGCATCAGAACCTGGTCGAAGCGATGACGAAGGACCTCAGTTTACGGTCAAGTTGGAGCCGTTCTGGATCGCCAAGACAGAACTTACCTGGGGCGAATACAACACGTTCATGCGTGCGTACGATGTGTTCAAGAGATTGGATTCCATTGGTCCTCGTCCAGTGACACCGAAAGTGAAGGCAGATGCGATCACTGTCCCGACGCCACTCTATGATCCCGGCAAGACTTATGAGTACGGAGACGACAAGAGTCAGCCTGCCGTCACGATGACGCAGTATTCTGCCAAGCAATACACGAAATGGCTGAGTGGGTTGACTGATGTGCAATACCGCTTGCCAACGGAAGCCGAGTGGGAGTTTGCCGCTCGTGCAGGTTCCAAAACAGCATACAGCTTCGGTGACGACCCGGCCGAGCTTCAAAAGTATGCCGTTTTTGGATCCGAAACGGGAGCGGCCAAAGTTGGAAGCAAAGCTCCAAACGCATTTGGTTTGCATGATATGCACGGCAACGTTTGGGAATGGACCATAGACCAGTTTGCTGCGAACGGATTCGAAAAGTTCGCGGGTAAGACGTTGACGGGATTCGATGCCACCCACTGGCCGACCAAAGCCGACTCGCGATGCGTTCGCGGTGGCGGTTGGCAAGATTCCGCAGATCGCGTTCGTTCTGCCGCTCGCATGGGTTCTGTCGACGAAGAGTGGAAGATCGAGGATCCCAACGTACCGTTAAGCCCTTGGTGGTATACCTCCGACCCTGCCAGAATGGTCGGCATGCGATTGGTTCGTTCAGCCTCTCCACTATCGGAGGAACTCATTCGCAAGTTCTGGGAAATCGATGTCGACTCGATTCAAGAAGATGTTGACGCTCGGCTTCGAGAGGGGCGTGGAGTGTTCGGAATCTCGGCACCGGAGCTCATCAAGGAATTCCAACGCAAGAAATAAAGCTTCATGCATCCACAACTTCGTGCGTGGGCTCAACTGGTCCGAGTACCGAATACGTTAACATCCTGCGCGGATGTTTTGGCCGGTTTCGTCTTGGCTGTCGGCATTGGTTGGCGATTCGAATCGGTTGGCCCGTCGCTGTTGGTGATTTCCCTGGCATCAATTTGTTTGTACTGGGCTGGGATGGTACTCAATGATGTTCACGACATTGAAGAGGACAAAGCTCAACGTCGGAACGGCCCCCTCGTACGTGGTTTGATTGCGGTTAGCACTGCGCGTAACGCTGGCTGGGGGCTCTTGTTCGCGGGAATAGTGCTCTCGATGGTGTCGACCTACCTACTACCTGGCACTATAGAAGCGCCCGCCTATTGGCTTGTTGGTGGCAATGCAGTGATTTTGGCCGTCTTTATTGTCGCTTACGATAGTTCGCTCAAAGCAACCGCTGTAGGTCCCCTATTGATGGGCCTTTGCAGGGGATTCAATATGCTTTTGGGCGTTTCGCTCGGTGCCTGCTTGAACGTCTCGGGTGAATCCTCGCTAACGCTTCCGGTTACCGATTACTTGGATTGGCCAAGCATTTGTCTTGCGACGGTTGGGCATGTCTTTTTCGTGACCGGCATTACGCTTGCGGCACGGCGCGAAGAGGTGCTCAATCAGTCTTCATTTCGACTGGGCATGAGTTGGGGTGTCAGCATCTTGGGGGTAGCATCGATTGCCGCCTGTTCCGTGTGGTCAACAGACCGAGCGCTTCGATTGGATCCGAACGTTTGGTTTCCGCTGTTTGTTGCGTTGCTGGCCATGCCATGGTTGCGACGTGCGATCGTATCGATCCGATCGCCTGGTATAGGAACACTCGTGCCTGCGATCAAACAAGCGATTCTCAGTATCCTTTTTTTGGACGCCACCATTGCGTTCCAGTTCGGTGGTCTATTGCCCGGTGTGCTGATTTGCGGATTGGCCATACCAACCTTTGCATTGAGCCGTATCTTTCGCGTTACTTAGGTTTCCGGCTTACTAAGTCACCCTCCCTCTGGGAGGGTCGAGCGAAGCGAGGGGAGGGTGAAGTGCCCACTGCGATCGCGCATGTCATCGCACCCTCCCCGGCCTCTGGCCGACCCTCGCAGGGGGAGGGTGACTTTTGCGATTATCGGAGCCTCATCGACGCCCTGAGCGCCCAGCCTAGTTCTTCGATATTGCCAATCTCAGGCCTCCCGGTCCGGCTTTTGAGCAGCTTTTGATAGTGCCCCTCTCCCCTAAAAGGGGCGAGGGGAGCAAAGTCAAAAAACAGAGGCGTTGGCCGATTGTGTTTTCTAGTTCAAATCGGCTAGCGGAGCCTCAAGAGCAGTGCGGGCCAAGCCGGAGCCTTGGTACGAGGATGAGGCAGAGCGTTAGAACGGGGTCAATCTTTATTGATCGACCATGTTGTACCTTCTTTGCCGTCTTGCAGGGCGATGCCAACTTTGGTTAATCCGTTGCGAACGGAGTCGGACATGGCGAAGTCGCGTTTGACTCTGGCTTCTGCGCGGACTTGGATTAACAACTGCATTAGCCCTTCCAGAATCTCTGCGGTTCCGTCGTTGTTATTGGACTGCTTGGGCGGTTTGATGAAGATACCGAGGATGGCACCGAGTTCCTTGAGGATGCTCATTCCGCTGACGAGTAGAGCGGTGTTTTCTGGCGTTCGCTTGGCGGTTTCCTCAAGTTGTTCGGCATCGATGAAACGGTTCATGGAGCGAGCGATCTCGAACAAGTCGCCAGTCGCTCCACCCGTGTTGAAGTCGTCGTCCATCTTGGTCAAGAACGATTCACGCAAACGTACCACTTCGTTGATCGCATCATTCTTGGTCGTTGGTGCAACAAAGGTACTGCTATGCTTGTTGGAGGGAAGCTCTGTTGCGTCGTAGAACTTCAAGCCCGTGATGCGTTCGAATCTCTGAATCAGCCGATAGAAAGCTTCGAGGGAAGCTCCTGCCTCAGCCAAGGGCTCTTCGCCAAAGAGGGTCGTCGAGCGGTAGTGAGAACGAAGTAAAAAGAAACGGATTCGTTCGCCTGTATGACGCTCAATAAGCTGAGCTAGGCCGCCAGCCCCTTTGCTTCGGGAGATTTTGGTGCTGGCACTATCGGCCTTATCGGCTGGCGGAATCGCAGGCAACTCCGCTTGCGTTTGGTCACGATCGTTCTTGCCGCCAACTTTTCCTTTGGCGTCTGCCGCTTGCATTAGTCCGTTATGGAGCCAATAGGTCACCATGGGTTGTCCGTGGCAGCATCGGCTTTGCGCCAATTCGTTTTCGTGGTGAGGGAAAACGAGATCGAGGCCGCCTCCGTGGATGTCGAAGGTTTTGCCCAAGATGCGGCGACTCATGGCGGAGCATTCGATGTGCCAGCCTGGGCGGCCGAGCCCCCAAGGGCTTTCCCAGCTCGGTTCGTCGGGCTTGGCCGACTTCCATAAAGCGAAATCGCCAGGCGAACGTTTGCGGGACGCTTGATCGCCACCGTCACCTTGTTGGGAATCGACGGAACGATTGCTGAGTCGACCGTACTCGTTATCCTTGAGCACATCAAAGTAGACGTCGCCGCCGCTGGCATATGCAAAATCGAGTGCGATGAGCTCTTGAACGAACTTGATGATTTCGTCCATGTTGTCGGTTGCGCGTGGCAGGTGATCGATTTGATCGACGCCCAGCGACTGCAGATTGGCTAGGTAGTCCGCAGTCATTGCGGTTGCGAGTTGGAACATGGAGATGCCCTTTTCTCGCGATCGGTTGATTAGCTTGTCGTCTACGTCGGTAATGTTGACAACCCAAGTGACCTCGAATCCACAATAGGCAAGGAAACGTTTGATGGTATCGAAGATAACCGGTCCAACCATGTGACCAATATGAGCCTCGGCGTAAACCGTAGGCCCGCAAAGATACATTCCCACCTTGCCAGGTTGCAAAGTTTGGAATGGTTCTTTGTTTTTGGACAGGGTGTTGTAAATTCGAATCGTGTTGGTTGTCACGGTGTTCAAGCTAAATAAGGCTGGAGGTTGAATTGACAGGACGGAAGGCAGAATTTTAACAAATCCGTTCCAAGTCGGGGATGGTAAGCACCGGGAGTGGGAATGTACAGGTCATTTAAGGTAGGAGGCACATTCCATGTACCGTTCACCATGGCTTTCGTTGGGGCCCGTCCTTTCGTTGAGGCCAGTCAAGGATTCGGGAGGGCGAGGCCACCGCTGTAAACATCTTTGGAAAGTCAATTCCATTGAAAACCTTAGGGAGGGCGAGGCTCCTGCCGAGCCAACGGTCCAACGGTTCGGCAGGAGCCTCACCCTCCCGAGCAATGAATCGCTGCAATCAATCGCTTAGGTAAACTCGTAGAAAAAAGTGGGGAGCGGTGGCCCGATGCTCCCGGAGGGAGGGTGACTTTTTGTTACGCTTTTCCAACTATTTACAGCGTGAGTGGTTGCACCCGCCTACCTGCCGCTGCCATACTGCGCATCCTGAAAGGCTGATTTTCAACAGTACTGCAATCAAACCGGGAGATTGAGCATGGGTGGCTGGGGAATGACATTGGTCGTATTTGGACTTGGGTCGTTTTTACTGAACATGATTGGGTTTGAATTCGCATTGTTAATGTGGGTTGACCATTGGGGGCCAGCGGTGGGGACAATGATCCGGCTAGGGGTTGCTGCTCTAGGGCTTGTAATGATGATTGCACCTCGATTCCTCACTACGAAGTAAAAGGGCTCCCATGTCCGAGTTTGACCCGCAAAAACCTATCAATCCTTACGCTGTCCGGCGATAAGTTCACGCAAACGAAAATAGTAAATGGTAACTTCGAAAGCGTTTAAGGAGTTCTTTTCCAGCGAGCGTGCAGGTGCGTTTTTGCTGATGATTGCTACGGCGATTTCGCTGACCCTAGCCAATACCGGCTTCGGAGAGCCGATACAGCATTTTTTGCATACGGCGTTCCTAGGTTTGCCCGTTGAAGCATGGGTCAACGACGGGCTGATGGTTATCTTCTTTTTGATGATAGGCTTGGAGCTCGAGCGAGAAACTTATGTAGGAGAGCTTTCGTCTTGGAAAAACGCTTCATTGCCAATCGTTGCAGCCGTGGGTGGAATGTGTGTTCCGGCACTTGTTCACTTTCTTTTCAACATGGGAACGGGGACCCAACGTGGGGCTGGCATTCCGATGGCTACCGACATTGCATTCTCGCTCGGTGTGTTGGCTTTGTTTTCAAAAAAGGTACCCTATTCGCTAAAAATTTTTCTGACAGCTCTAGCTATCGCGGACGATCTTGGGGCCATTGTTGTGATTGCTGTTTTTTACACCAAGGAACTGTCCTTAGCCTATTTGTTCGGGGCGCTAGGTATCTTTGCGTTCCTGTGCTGCCTCAATGGGCTTCGCGTTATGAAACTATGGCCCTATTTGGTTGGTGGGCTCGCCATGTGGTGGTTTTTTCTCCAGTCGGGCGTGCACGCAACGATCGGAGGAGTTTTGCTGGCGTTCGCCATTCCATTTGCCAAGCGCTATGAGGACTGCATTTCACATCAACTACAGCATCGTTTGCACTATCCCGTCGCGTTAGGCATCTTGCCCATTTTTGCGTTGGTGAATACTTGCATTCCATTGCATGGCGACTGGCATTGGCAGCTTCTCAAGCCGAATTCGCTCGGCATTTACTTAGGTCTTGTGCTTGGAAAGCCGCTGGGGATTGCTTTGTTTTGCTTTCTGGCGATTCAACTGAGATTGGGGCGCATGCCGGATGGGCTGCGGTTTACGCATTTGGTGGGTGCAGGATTGCTAGCAGGGATTGGGTTTACCATGTCGATTTTCATTTCGACGCTAGCATTCGAAGATTCAGAGGTGGTCAATCTATCGCAAATCGCTGTTCTTTTGGCCAGTACAACGTCTGCCATTCTTGGTGGGATTTGGTTTGTAACGATGGTGCCCAATTCTTTAGAGCCTGATTCATTGCAAGATGCCAAAGGGGACACAGCCCAAGCAATCGAGCGGGCGGCAGTTTGAAATCTACCTTAGCATGACGCGCGAGCTAGTGAATTGGATAGTCGATTCACTAGCTTGCGCGTCGTGCTAGGTACACAGGATCCGCCACTCGCTAAACAACTTTCCAACGGGTTTAACCAACGAATTCGTTATCAGGGAGGGTGAGACTCCTGTCGAACCGTGGCGTCGCAAGCTCGGCAGGAGCCTCGCCCTCCCTGGTTATCTTGCCCTCCCGGGTTATACAGTCCTGCCGCTCGCTCAAGCGCATCTTTTTTTGGCAATTAACTTTGCATGTACCGAATCGACATTGGCAGAGACTATCCATTTCCACTAAACTACCCACATGTCGCGACTCAACATCCGTACGCTAGCAGAGCAACGCTTTCGGTAGGAAAGGGTCGGGTCAGGCTGCTGCTATGATGCAGAGTCGTCGCAATCAATCCACAGGGAGGGTGGCCATGGGCAAGGAATCCATTCGCTTTATACACGCTGGGGACTTTCACCTCGAGCGGCCGATGCAAGATCTCATTGATCTGCCTGAGCACCTTAAGCAAGCGCTCGTCGATGCCCCATGGAAAGCGGCAGAGGCCATTTTCGAAACCGCGATTGTCGAAAACGTAGACTTTGTTCTTCTTGCGGGAGACTTGCTCAATCCCGTTTCATGTGGGGCAGCTGGCCCAGCTTTCTTGATTCAGCAATTCGAAGAGTTGCAAAAACGAAACATTCAGGTTTATTGGGCTGGAGGACAAGTTGACGATCCAGAGCGATGGCCAGATGCAGTCGCCCTTCCAGGTAATGTTCATTTGTTCTCCAAACGACAGCTTGAGCCGGTCATCTATCGTCGCAACGGTTTCGCTTTGGCAACGATCCTTGGTCGTTCGAGCGACGGTCGCGAATCGATCCGAGCCGCCGAATTTCAAACGGAAGCCGATGACACTTATGTGATCGCTCTTGCTCACGGTGTCGCGGATCGCGACTCGTTGTTGAGTCAGCGAATCGACTACTGGGCACTTGGTGGCAATCACCAACGCCAGACTCTTCACGGCGAAGCACCCCACATGCGAATTTGCGGCACGCCTCAAGGTCGCTCGTTTACGGAGGACGGATCGCATGGGTATTGGACGGTTGAAGTCGACGGGAATCACGATGCTCAGATCACGGCCCAAGACGTGGACGTGTTTCGGTATGTGACGCAAACATTGGACACCGAGGACTTAGCGATGGGCCGAGATGTTCGGCAGTTGATGACCAAGCGAATTTCACGTTTGCAATCTGAGAATGGCACTCGCCACTTGATTGTCAATTGGCGAATTGAAATGGATTTGGAAAACGCCACTCAAGTTGGGCCAGCTGCTTTGGAGGAGATCCTGTCTTGGCTTCGCCGGGAGTATGGGCATGGCACTTGTTCCGTTTGGTCGACCGACATCGAAGTTCTTTCGCCTAAGGCGTTTCCGAAGAAATGGCAAGAGGAGGAAACCATTCTTGGCGACTTCTTGAGGACGTGTGCTGATAGCCGAAAGAACTTGGGAAAAAACATCAACTTGAAAACGTTGGTGGAAAGTGAAACGCCGGGCAATCCAGCTTGGCAATCGCTGCTTGTTAACGAGGACGTGAACACCGTCACGGGAATGCTCGACCGTGCTACATTATTAGGAGTCGATCTGCTTCGTGGTCATAAGATCGATTTGCTGGCATCCACAAGGAAATTTGGAGGTACCAAGGCATGAAGGTACGCGACATACAGATTGATGGCTTTGGTGTTTGGTCTGGTCTTTCCGTCGATTCCTTGCCAGATGGCATGACGGTTTTTTATGGTCCCAACGAAGCGGGCAAAACGACATTGATGCAGTTTTTGCGCACGATGTTGTATGGATTTACGGCCGAACGAAGGCAGCGGTATTTGCCTCCTGTGTTCCCCGGAAAGCCGGGTGGGGCGATGCGAGTTAGCGGACCTGGCGGCGGTTATGAAATCGCGAGGCGTGCAACGCTGAACGACCCAAGCATTGTCGGTCAGCTCACCGTTACGAGCAGCGACGGCGTGACTCAGGGGCAGCACCGGCTCACCGCATTGCTCGGGAGCGTCGACGAATCCATCTTTACCAATGTGTTTGCTATCGGTTTGCGCGAGTTACAAGAGCTGAGCACTTTGGACGATACCGCAGCGGCAGACGAACTTTACAAGCTGTCGAGCGGGCTCGATCGAGTATCGTTGGTCGACGTCATGCGACAGCTTAAGACGGCACGAGGTCAAATTGTTTCAACGACGGCCGACGTTGGCCAAATGTCGACGATGATGTCCAAGCGAGAGAAGCTTCGTGACGAACTCGAGCAGTACACAGCCCGCGGACGACGCTGGGGTGAACTCGCAGCCCATCGAAAGAACCAGCAGACCGAAATCGATGAGCTTCGACAACGCAGTGAACAGTGGGAGCTCGAAGCCCGAGCCGTCGAGACAGCCTTGCAAGTTCGAGAGCCTTGGGTGCAACGCGAGAACATTCGAGCTCGAGTGAAGTCGCTCAATGCTCGCGTTGATTTGCCGGACAATGCAGTTGAGAAACTTCGCGAAATCCAAGAGCAGATCGAGGACAAGCGTCGACAAGTCCAAACGATCAAAGAAGAGCGCAAGCAGATCCGCCAGAGAGCGGTCGATATGCCCGTTAGCAAAGGCATCCTTTCGTTAGCTGGCAAGATCGAGGCAGCTGGCGAACAAGGTCCATGGATCATTTCGCTTCAAAAGCAAATCCAGCGCCTTGAATCGGATTATCTGCAAACGCAAGAACAGCTCATTGAGGACGCCAAGCGATTGGGACTCAGCGAGCAAGATCAAGAGGCATTGCTCAACGATAAGCGTTTGGCCAACATGCCGGACTTGTCGCGACAAGCATTGGGTCAGCTCGCTGGACCAGCACGCGATGTTCGAACCCATCAAGTTCGACTCAAACAAGCCAAAGAACGTGGCTTGATCGACAAGAAGGAAGCGGAAAGGCTGACTGCTGAGATCAACGAGTTTCTGGCTTTACGGAACGAAAAAGATCTTCAAAAAGCGCACAAGAACGCGGACAATTTGTTGCTGTCGTTGCGCAAGAGTCATAACTTGGAAGAGAGGCTTGAGAAGCACGTTCGGCACAAGCACGAGATTGAGGAACGAGCGGTAAGTATCGAGAGCGAGGAGGGGCTTCCAATCGATCACGTGTTCCGACTCGCGACTCCGTTTATCCTTGGGTCGATCATGTTGATCTTGGGGCTAGGTAAATTCTTTCATTGGAAATGGGCTAGTTCACCACCGAGCATTCTATCTCCGCTCGCTTCTGTGGCTGAAAAAATGAGGGCAGCTCAAGAGGCATCGGCGGCCGATCTCACCACTGGATTGTTACTCTTTCTCTTGGGCATGGCGGTCTTGGTTGGTACGTATTTCTACTGGAAGAATCTCGAAGACGGCTCGAACAATGAGCTGGTGGACTGCGATTCCGAATTAGAAGCCATCAGTTTGCAGGTTCGCCGGACGGAAGCTGAGCGTGAGGACTTGTTGAAGCTGCTTCCTGAAGCCACTGGTTCGTTGGAACAGCGTATCCGAGAAGCGGAGCATGAAGTCAGGCAATGCGAAAGCTTTTTACCCGTCTATCATAATTTGCAGGCGGCCAAACAGCGTTACAAGGCCGTAAAACAGCAAGGGGTGGAGGCCGCCAATGGAGTCAAGGCGGCGAAGAACCAATGGAAGAAGATCTTGGGGCAACTCGGCCTAGCAGATTCTCTTTCACCCAAGAGCATTCGTTTGCTCGCCGAAGGATATGAATCGCTGTTGCAAACGCGTCGCCGTCTGAAGGCACACGAAGACGAGCTCGATCAACGCAAACTGGAATTGGCAACCGGCTTGCAGCGAATCGAAGCTCTTGCGTTGCAATTGAAAGTTGCGGTCGAAGACTCGAACCATGAGTACAAAGACCCAGCTGCACGTTCTCTCTTGGAGCGAGTTGAGCAATCCAGGGAAACAGGAAATCCCTCTGGTAATACCAACAAAAACTCAGAGCGAGACCGCCGAGAGGCAAGAGACCGGTCGGACAAACGTGACCAGCGAAATCGCGACGATCAAGTTGCGTTGCGAGCCGCTGCTGCGACCGCGTTGCCTAAGGATGGTGTGACCGATGGTCCGTTGCTGAAGCTGCAAGAGCTTTCGAACACGCTTGCTCAACATCAGCAGTACGTTACATTGCGTCGACAATTGCGAACGGAAGACGAAGAACTTTCGAAGAAGCAAAAGTCGATGCAGCGATTGATGGATCGTTGGATTCGAGCGCGCCAAACGCACCTGGCCGAGTTGGGAGTCGAAAACCAACAGCAGCTTGAGGAACAGCTTTCGCTCAAGCATCAGTTCCTGAAGCTCAAGCAAGAAATCGTAGACCTCGACTCGCGAATCACCGCCATTATCGGCGGGCACGTTCCTTATGAGTCGATCGCTCGATTGTTGGAGAATGCACCGCCGGGCGAGTTGGAAAAGCGATGGGAAACGCTTGGTCAACGTAGCCAACAAGCGGACGAACGTGTTTCGCAACTGCTGCAGCGTCAGGGGGAAACAGCCCAAGAGATGAAGAGCCTCGCGGCAGATCGTCGATTGGCAGAAGTAAAGCTCGAATTGGCTTGCCTCGAAAAGCAGCTTGCCGCATGTGCTGAACACTGGCGGACACTGGGCGCCACGACTTCGATGCTGGAAAAAGTCTGCGAAGTCTACGAAACAGAGAGGCAGCCTGAGACGCTTCGGGAAGCTTCTGCGTTCCTAAAGCAATTGACCGATGGCAAGTATGTTCGGGTTTGGACTCCGCTGGGTAAGAATGCGCTTCGGATCGACAACGAAAAGAATCAAAGCCTGCCGCTTGAGGTCTTGAGCCGTGGTACCCGTGAAGCTGTCTTTATCGCTTTGCGATTGTCATTGGCAGCAGCTTATTCGCGACGGGGCGTAACGTTGCCATTGGTTTTGGACGACGTGCTCGTAAACTTCGATTCGATTCGTGCAACTCATGCGGCGAAAGTATTGCGAGATTTCGCTTCCCTGGGACATCAGGTCATCATGTTCACTTGCCACGAGCATATCATGAAAATTTTCCATGGCATCGACGTCCAGGTCAGAGTATTGCCAACTCAAGGGCAGACAGGTGAAGCGAGAATCTACCAACCGCATGACGTTCCGGTCGCTGTACAAAAAGCGCCTCGACGAGCGCCAGAGGTGATTGTCGAGACGCCGGTTGTTGTTTTACCAACAAAAGAGGAGGAAGCGATGGTTCCGGTCGTGGTCGAGCGGCCGATAATGCCGGTTATTGATTTGCCACCTGCGCCCTTGATGTTGCCGCCAGAACCATTGACATTGCCTGCTGCATCGCTGAAGCCAGTTGCGATCGAGCCAATGGAATTGCAGCCGCGACCCAAGTTGGAGCGGATTGTGCGGAAGCCTCGTCGTCAACCGATCCCTGAGCCAATTCTTCCCGTCGAGAAAGAACCGGTCGGAATCGAACGATTGTGGTACGATTACGACGAGGAGCCTGCTGCTGAAACGGCTCAGCGACTTTGGAATGAGATCGACCAAATCGAATTACCACTTGCTGGCGAACCGCATGATCTCTGGTGGAGCACGGCCAAGGGAAACGCGGACTAGTCAAGAGTAGCAGGCACACTCCGTGTGCCGTCCGCTCGATAGCGAATTCGCGGTTTCCAGGCGGAGGGCATATGGCATTGAGCTCGTTCCAAGGCTCCGCCTAATGCCGTGAACGATTTCCTCTTATTTAGAACTGGCTTTCTTGTAGCGAAAGTCGTCAAGACTTTCGGTAGCGTCGCCTAAAAGACCGAAACTCTTGACGAGTTTCGCTACAAAATGCTTCGCGGCGTTGGGCTCCGCCTTGGAACGCATGATCTTCGAGGCTCCGCCTCATTCGAAACCCAAATAGGCAGAAAGATCGAACGCAGAAAAATAGTTGCGACTCCTCTTTCCGCGTTCGATTTTTCTGCCATTCGAGTGAGAGAGAACCAATCCAAATGAATACCATCTGGCAATTTGCGACGGCTGCAAATATTCGTTTTGGACGGGGTTGCTCGGAACAATTAGCAAGCGAGTTAAAACGTTTTAACGTAACTCGACCAATGGTCATCACGGACAAGACACTTGTCCATCTGCCGTCGGTCGGCCCGCTGCTGCAATCCTTGCAACAAAGTTTCGCTGAAGTCACGGTCTTCGATGGTTGTGTCCCCGAACCACCCATAGAAACTGCTGAAGCCGCTATTGCAGTTGGTACCGCAAGTGGCGTGGACGGAATTGTTGCGCTGGGCGGTGGCAGCAATTTGGATATTGGAAAAATCGTTGCAACAGTATTGAGGCATGGCGGTGCGCCTCGTGATTACTTTGGCTTTGATGTCGTGCCAGGCCCGACGTTGCCATTGATTGCGATTCCGACAACGGCTGGTACGGGAAGTGAGGTTTCGCATTCGGCTGTTCTTACCGACACGATTGCACAGACCAAAGTGAGTACGCTTAGTCGTTGGCTTCGGCCGAGCGTTGCGATTGTCGATCCAGCTTTGACCGATTCCTGTCCGGCCGTGGTGACGGCGCATAGTGGCATCGATGCCTTGGTGCATGCGATTGAGGCTGTTACGAACAGAGACTACAGCGAGATGACTGGAGTTGATCCACAAGCACGCGCTTATGAAGGTAGCTATCCCTTGACGCGATTGATAGGCGGCGAAGCCATTCGGTTAGTGGGGAAGTTTCTAGTGAGAGCATATCAAGCGCCAAACGATCAGGAAGCTCGCGATGGTATGGCATTAGCTGCGTTATTGGCCGGCATGGCGTTTTCGAATAGTGGAGTGGCGTTAGTTCACGCGCTGGAGTATCCCGTTGGTGGGCTGACTCATTGTAGCCATGGCGAGGGAAACGGCTTGCTTTTGCCGCACGTCATGCGATTCAATTTGCCGGCCTGCGCGGAGTCGATGGCTGAAGTGGCTGTGTGGTTGGGGTGCGACACCAATGGACTGCCTGCCAACGTCGCCGCAGAGGCAGCGATCGAGGCTGTTGTGAAGTTGCAGCAGGCAGTCAAAATTCGCATGCGCTTAAGCGAGCTTGGTCTAGAGCATAAGCAGATCCCTTGGGTTGCAACCAAAGCGTTTCAAATCAAGCGACTGATGGATGTGAATCCGCGCCGCCCGAGCGAGCAAGATTTGGTGGATATCTTGGAAAGCGCCTATTAAGCCAAGCGGCAGGGCACAATAGAACTAGCACGACGCGCCAGCTAGTGAATTTACTGTCCAATTCACTAGCTTGCGCGTCCAATTTACTTTCCAATTCACTAGCTTGCGCGTCCGATTTACTTTCCAATTCACTAGCTTTCCAATTCACTAGCTTGCGCGTCGTGCTAAGGTCGTTTTCATGCTGCCGCTCGCCTAACGATGCGTGGGAACCTGAGTGGCTTACTTGGCCGTTTCGGCCTCGACCCAAAGCTCATTAGCTTCCGGATGATATCGATAGACCATTCCGTCCGGAAGCTTCGGAAGCTTTATTTGCCCCACAACTTCTTTCATGTACTCTTCGTGCGACTTTGGGTTTCGACCGTTGATCGCGTTGAATGTTTGCTCCATCTGCTTCAGTTGTATGTCGAAGACAATTCGTTCCTTAACTTGAAAGAATGTTTTCACCGGCCCAGCGATCAGCATTCTCGGGTCATTTCCCTGAATGCTATCAAGCGAGTTGCCTTGCACTCCGACACCTGCTTTTGCAACTTGATTCTGCATTTGTGGTTCTTGTGCCGGCACTGCGGCGGCGGCGGCCTCATCATCCCGAATTCGATCCGCCTCCGGCTTGCAGCCGGCAATACAAAAGACAACGCTACCAAGACAGAACAATGCGTTCAGTTTTCGCATAAATCACCCATATTCAAGTTTCAATTTTGGGAAAAGTAAACCTCAGCTCCAAACATCTTTGCGATACGAAGTCCAGTTAAAACCATCGAGAGCGCGAGACTCCTGCCGAGCTTGCGACGCCACGGTTCGTCAGGAGCCTTGCCCTACCTAAGCACTTCGGCATCAAGTGAAACAAACCTTTAGCCGTTGGGCGCTAGCCCCGGTTTTCCACTCGACATTCGTCGAGAACCGGGCCTAGCGCCCAACGGCTAATTAATACGAAAAACAAATGCGGATGTGCTTAGTAATGAATTGGTTAGGTAAAAACGCTGAAACAAAGTTTGCAGGGTAGAGCTTAACCACCCCATAATAGCCGAAGGGGGCTGCCCGTGCGAGCCGTTCCGGATTTGACGATTGCAACGGAGGACGCCCGTCAATTCGTGGCGGCACCGGAGGTTTTCCTTACGGAAGTCTAGCGGACATCCGAAGGAGCTGGATAAGGCGAATTCGTTCCAATCACAAAAACCAAAACATGATCGACACTGACGCTTTCTTGCGACAAGAAGTTGAATCCGCTACTCCAGCCAAGCTGAGGTGGCTATTGCTCCAAAAAGCCCACGGCCTAACCTTGTCGATTCGTGAGCTATGGCTTGCCGGACACTCGGAGGAGGCCAAGCAGTGGCTGATTCTCGTGCAAGACATCTTCACTGAGCTGCTGCAAGGAATCGTTGACCCAAAGCATGAGCTAGCACAACAGCAATCGGATTTGTATGTATTCCTGACCAAGTTGTTGGTTTTAGCGGGTCTGACGCAGGATACCGAAACACTCAGAAACGTAACAGAAGTTCTTGAGATTGAGAAAGACTCATGGGAGATGCTCGTTCGACGTGAAGTCGCCGAGTCTTATTCGCCTTCCCAGTCTGACGATGACTCTTATTCGGGCTTTGATTTCTCCGCGTAAGGTAACGCGATTGTTGGTTTTGGATTGCGACATCATGCCACCGCTCCTAGTGAATCTATATCCAATTCACTTAGCACGACGCGCAAGCTAGTGAATCTATATCCAATTCGCCTAGCACGACGCGCAAGCTAGTGAATCTACTATCCAATTCACCTAGCACGACGCGCAAGCTAGTGAATCTACTATCCAATTCGCCTAGCACGACGCGCAAGCTAGTGAATCTACTATCCAATTCACTAGCACGACGCGCAAGCTAGTGAATCTACTATCCAATTCACTAGCTTGCGCGTCGTGCTAGGTAACGTCATTTAGCCACACGCTCACCTAGGGGGAAGCAACCCACTCCAAATTGAACCTTGCTGCAACCAATTTGTTTTGGCCTTCGTAAAAGCATAGGATCGTTCCATCTGGCAGAACCGTGAGATCCGAGTAAGCGCTGTGACTTGGTTCCAGTGTCTTGTTGGCTATCCAAGTCTTTCCGAAATCGCGACTCAACTTGATCGACAGGTTCTCCCGTTTGCCTCGCCCCGCGGGTATCTCGTTACCCGCTTTGTCTCTACCAAGGCTATGCGGATTGGAAAAGATGAGTGTTCCTGGGCTTGATGGATGCTCGATGATACTCGCCATGCAGATCGGCTCCCAAAGCTCGTCTTGAAAAATCGGAGTTGTCCAATTCGTCGCACCATCTGGGCTATAGGTTATCAGCTTGCGACTTGGCTTCGATTCACTTCGTGAAACCATCATGACGCGACCGTCGGATAGCTCCGCCAGAATGGACTCGTTCGGATCCTTATACGCTCCGTCGTTTGGAAGCGAGATAGCTCCTGCTTGCCAAGTTTTGCCATGATCGTCACTAAAGATCGTTCCGGCCGCCGAAGGATGGTGATCTCCGAGTTTTCCGTAAGCGAGCCAAATGGGGACAATGAGACGTCCTGTCTTGAGCTGGATCCCGTGTCCCGGTCCAGTGGCTATGACTTTCCAGTCGTACTTGGATCGAAACGGCTCAAATGCAGAAGTAATTTCAATGGGCTTGCTCCAAGTTACTCCGTCGTCGGTGCTGCGCATGGAAAAGCAACGAGCATAGTTCACACAGTATAGAAACTCGATGGCTCCCGTTTCACGATCGATGATAGCGACTGGGTTGTTTACGGTTTGCTCCTGCTCGCCGCCGGTCTTCTTGGTGGGATTCCCTTGGATACGATCCGCGAGATGAGCGATGTGCTTGGGCTGTTCCCAGGTCTTGCCACCATCGGTGGAACGCGCCAAGTGAACTTCGATTTCGCCCCAGTCGGATTGGGTGCTCTTCCTGGCTTCGCAGTATGCGAGCACGGTGCTCTTGGCAGTCGTCACGACCCCTGGGATACGATAGAGCGCCACACCGTTTTGGCCGGAAGTGAAAACATCGACGGATTCAAGAAACGCCTGCGAGAAAGCAACTTGGGAGCAAAACAAAAACAGGATTGAAATAAAGATCGTTTTCATTTCGAGATGGATGGGTGTATTTGGGATGGATGGGTGCATGGTTCATCGCGGCTGCGATCTTCCGCATCGAATTCGCGTCCGTTTCATGGACCGCATATGAACTCGAGGAAATGGTCGACTTGGAATTGGACATGCATAATCGTATCAGATAAAGTCTTCGACCGTCGAATCCTCTTTTTTCAAAACGATTCCACTACAGGGGTTTGTGTAGCGAAAGTCGTCAAGACTTTCGGCTGCATCGCCTAAATGACCGAAAACCTCAACGAGTTTCGCTACAAAATGCTTCATCTCGTTACCCAAGAGTGTAAAACGATTGTCCTCAATCGTTTCTGCGCTGCCCAGAACAATTGAATTCCGATTCGCAACTCGCAACTCGCTTCAAGGCTGCTTGGCCAAAATGAGCCTAAAGTGCCCGCCAAGCGATTGAGACAATCGCTTTACTCTGGGGCTCTAGTTTCGCCCGAAAAAGCAGTTATACTTATGCAATATGAATTCAGAACCAATTTTTCAACAAGTCCTCAAACTTGTTTATTCGGCTGATTACAAGCCGTGCAAGCCCCGCGTCATCCACAAAAATCTCAAGCTTCCGGACGACGATTACCGGCTACTTCGAAAGGCCATCAAGCAATTGGTCCGAGACGGACAGGTTGCGTTTGGCCCCAATCATCTCGTTATTCGAGCCAATCCCGCAAACGTCAAAGCGGTCATCAAAAAGCCTGCGGCGGAATCTAGAGAGCTATCCGCCGAAAGTCACGCTACGGATTCGACACAGGTCGAGTCTGAGGTGGAAAACGAACTCCCTATTCCGAGAGCCATCAAGCCTAAACGAGCGCGTGGCGAAGTTACTGGAATCTTTCGAACGGCGCCCTCTCGCGATTTTGGTTTTGTAAGGCTGTCCGCCGTCGTTGGTGAAGCCAGAACAGATGACGTATTCATTCCTCCGCCTGTGACCCGCGGTGCGATGGACGGCGATACAGTTCGTATCCGAATTGTGCGGTCGGGCAAAGACGGTAAAACCGAAGGGGCAGTGGAAGCCATCGTGGTTCGAGCTCGCCGCGAATTCTCAGGTACTTATCAATTCGAGGACGGAAAATCACTGGTTTGGTTAGATGGCGCCAACCTTGAACATCCTATTGAGGTTGGTGACATTCGCGGTTTGCCACTCAACAACCAAGACAAAGTGATCGTCGAGCTCGTTCGCTTCCCTGACGCATTCCATGTGGGCGAAGGGGTCATTCTCAAAGTCTTGGGGAGCAGCAAGAACCCGGCGGTCGACACCATAGCAGTCATGCACCAATTTGGGTTGCCGGAAACGTATCCGGATGATGCCCTGGAGGTCGCAAGGCAACAGGCCGATTTGTTCGACGAAGAGGTCATTCCGGAAGGTCGTACCGATTTGCGACTTGTCCCCACGCTAACCATCGATCCCATTGATGCACGCGACTTCGATGATGCCATCTCACTTTGCAAAAATGAGAAGGGGAATTGGGAGCTTCAAGTTCACATCGCCGACGTTTCGCACTTTGTACCGGTTGGGTCGGCGCTGGATGAAGAGGCCCGCAAGCGAGGCACCAGCGTGTACTTGCCCGACAGAGTCATTCCGATGATTCCGGAGACGATTAGCAATCATCTCGCATCCTTGCAGCCCGATCGCAATCGTTTGGCGAAGACGGTTTTCATGGAATACACGCCGGATGGGACGTTGATCTATACCCATACGTTCAACAGTGTGATTCGCAATCAGCATCGCTTTAACTATGAGCAGATCGATGAGTTTTTAGCCGACCGCGAACCATGGCGAGCCAAGCTCAAGCCGGAGATCTTTCAAGTTGTTTCTGATATGCACGAATTGGCGATGCTGTTGCGTCAAATTCGCAATAAGAAAGGTGCATTGGAACTGACATTGCCAGAGGTCAAAATCGATCTCGACAAAACGGGGAAAGTGCGGGGTGCTCATTTGGTTCTACATACCGAGAGCCACCAGATGATCGAGGAGTTTATGTTGGCTGCGAATCAAGCAGTTGCATCATGGCTCGACTCGCTGGAATTGCCTTTTCTTCGGCGCGCTCACGCGCCGCCAAACCGAATGAAAATGAAGCGACTCAATGAGTTTGTCCGAGCGCTCGACATCCAAGCCGAAAACATGGAAGACCGGTTTGAAATCCAACGCGTAGTCAACGCAGTTCGCGGGAAACCTACGGAATACGCCGTCAATTACGCGATCCTGAAGAGCATGTCTAAAGCGGTCTACCAAGCTGAATTCGAACGTCATTATGCGCTCGATATGTCTCATTACTGTCATTTTACTAGTCCAATCCGACGCTATCCCGATTTGGTGGTGCATCGTATTGTTCAGAAATTAATCGACGGCAAACCCGCTCGCGAAAACGAACAAGTGCTTGAGCATTTGGGCCAACAATGCAGCGATGCAGAGCAAAATGCTGAGCAAGCGGAACGAGAGTTGATTCGGGTTAAGCTATTGCATTTTATGGCAAAAAAGCAAGGCGAGTTGCTGACAGGTGTGGTTTCTGCAGTTAGACCCACAGGAGTCACAGTTCGCGCGATTGAGATCCCTGTTGACGGGCTGATTCCTGTCCAGTCGCTACCGAGCGATCGCTATCGATTCGATCGTGACACGCATACCCTCGAGGGGTTCAAGGAAGGCAATCGATTCCGGCTTGGTGACGAATTGATCGTGCGGGTCCAGCAGATCGATACCGCTAAACGACAATTGCTCTTTGGATTTGAAAAAGTAAGCAAGCGAGCTTCACCCTTGTCCTTGGGCTCCAAGACAGAAAAAGGAACGGGAGAAAAGGGCAAGCGCGAGAAGCGACCCAAGAGTTACAAGTCGAGCTCGAAGAGCGACGCCTTGTCGAGCCGTCTCAAGAACAAGAACGGCAAGAAAAAACCTCGCAAGTAAAGCCAAGTTGGTGTACCGGCTTTAGCCGGCTGAAGCCGGTACACCAACTTGGATGCGAACGCCCGTGCGAACCATTTTGTTGTGTTGGTGTCCTGTGGTTTATGAAGCATTCAAAAACGAACCAAGCACAGCATGCAATGCAATTCCAATCCCATGACCGCAAGGCCCTGCAGCTTTGCTCACAGGTAAAATACGCATTGGAATATGCCGTCAATTCTGTTTTGAACGGCGAATACGGTGTGACGGTCATGGACGTTGTACCCGCTCCGAACACATCCCACTTGTTGGTTTTCATTCAGGCATTTGAGGAGCTTTCGTTTGAAGAAAGCTCGCTACTTATCTCAAAGCTGACTTCGCACCTTCCTGCCTTGCGATCGGCCGTATCCGAGTCCATTCATCGGCGGAAAACGCCGGGCCTATCTTTTCAGCTTGTGCCACGACTTCCTGCCTCCTGAGCTCAGGTATCTTGGAAATAGATAAGGGCTTAGAACAAGCATTTGGTTTGCGTTGTATCCTTGACTCCTTAGAGTTCCGGCAGCGTGCTCGCAATCGTCGCGGAGCGACGAGCGACAATGTCGCCCTTCGCTCCGCGAAGGTAGCGCAGCACGACGCCTAAGCTAGTGAAATGGACAATAAATTCACTAGCTAGCGCTACGTGATAGTTATGTCGGAACCCATCGCTCGCTTTCGAACTTATCTCTCTATCGTCATCAGCGACAGCCAACCATCTAGATCTCGATCCTGGTCAACATTCGCAAATCGAAGCGGCAAACCGTTTGCCAGTGTATTTGGCACACGGAGCGCCAGTCTATAGCTTCCCTTCGGCAACTCGGTTAGATCCATCTCATCGCTCCATACTATTGGTTTTTCATTTGGGAGTATTCCCGTCAGTTTCCCGGTTACAAGTTGCGTTTTTAGCAACTTACCCTTTGAGCCATTCGCCCCTATGTCGATCAGGCCGTAAGTTCCCTTCCAGTCGTAGTAAAACGGCGCAACGCCACGGTTCTCGATCTCGAGCTGAAATTGGAGTTGATTGCCTTTGATAGAATACTGAATTGCGGGCACATGAAATTCATAACCCATTCTACGCACTTCCAACTCAGCGCGATCTCGCCGCTCTTGGTTTGCCTTTTTTTGAAACATGCCGGTATCCATCAGCCAGGATGCATGCGTTTGTTCGACACACTCACGAAACGATTGAATGTTCTTGTCGCCAGGCTCTTTGTCAAAGACTTTGCCCCAAGCTTCAGGTCGAATTTCCCCTCCAATCGGATGCGTTTTCCATTTGTCCATTGCTGCCGTACCGGCTTCCTTTAGAGCTGGCATATAGAACCAATTGTCCGCTTCCTTGCCTGTATCGAGCGTTGCCCATGCGAACGAGTCATCATGGTAACCAAACGGCCTCTCGGCATTCGAGGCCTTACCCCAAGTTTTCGCCCCAGCTGGATATCGAAGCAGAACTGGGGTGACCTGAAAGGCGGCTGCATAAGCGTCCATCACTTCAGCCTGGACCGTTTTCGATGCAAACAACTCTTCTCTCGGGTAAGTGTGCCATTCCCCCCAAGTCCCAAGCAACCCGGCGGTAATGAAGCCGATGCGTGGGTCACCGTCATACTTCTTTCCCAAAGCTGCGATGAAATTTCGGAGAGCCCTTCGAAGATTCTGATCTTCGTAGTCCGGAGTCTCAACCTTCGCAGGAGGCAACGGCTGTGTATTCGTATTGAGGTATTTATGAATCTTCAAGCCATCGTTAAGGAGAAACTTCGGAATGACGTTTGTCTTCCCTGGATACTCCAGAAAAATTCGAAACACCGCCTGGTGGCCGCGACCTGCAATTGGCTCCAGCAACCGTTCCATCGCCCTCCAATCGTACTCGTCATATCCCACCATCAACTCCGACAAGCCGACATACGAGAACTCCATGGTGTGCGGAAAATGGACATGGGTGGCGCTGGCATAAGGTACAAGCCCCTTCAAAGGATTCGCAACCGGCGCTGGTGCATACTCAAGCTCCAAGCGATCATCGGCAATCGCGAGGCACGATAAAAAACAGAACGGTACAACAGCAAGAATGCCAACGAGTCTAGCTAACGGAAACATCGACTTCAAAGCCTGACCGGTATTTTCGTTTGAGCAGTGAGCTAGCCATGGCGTGATTAGGGATGTTCATGGCTTCGGCGTTCCATTGAAGCTCCTGCTGAGGGAATCGATTCGCCAGAACGCCTAACAGAACAGCTTCGGTGAGTGGTCCTGCATAACCAAAGTGTGCTGTGGTAGGTGCGCCTCCCAAACAAGCGTCGACAAACAAATGGTAGTGGTCGCCGTTGGGCTGTCGTTCGATTGCTGTTTTGGCAAAGTCGGATTCCGGCAACAAAATGGGTTGGGCGACGTGTGGTAAAAGGACATACCCCTTTTCGCCAACGAACATCGAACCTTGATCGGGCAGCGCCGCCGTTTTTCCGTCCGGTGCAGATTGTTTAGGCCACGCGGACGTATCAGGCATCATACCGCCATCGCTCCAAGTCAGTACAAATCCGTCTGTCGTAAACTTCGAAGCACCGAACGTGTATCGTGTTTGGTTCTTCAAGCCGTACGAATTTTTCGGCGGTTCAGGACTGCTTGAAATTACCTTGTTCGGTGCTCCCAACTGCAGGGCCGTAAACACTGGATCCAAAATATGGATGGCCATGTCTCCCATCGTTCCGCATCCAAAATCGTACCATCGTCGCCAATTCGCGGGATGATAGTGATTGTCCGAATAAGGTCGGTCAGCAGCTGTACCCAACCAAAGGTTCCAATCCAAGTTAGCAGGGACTTCGTTAGGCATCGGTGCGGGGCCATCGTATCCCCAAGTCTTGTTGCTCCATGAGTGCACTTCCTTTACCTTGCCGATTACGCCACTTTGCACCAGCTTCACCGCGGTTCGATAGGCCGTGTGCGAATGGATTTGAGTTCCCATTTGCGTGACAAGCTTTTTCTTTTCGGCCAGCAATCGCATCTGCCTAGACTCCTGAACATCATGCGTGAGAGGTTTTTGACAATAGACATGCTTGCCACGATTCATTGCAGTCAAGGCGGCAGGTGCGTGCGTATGATCAGGCGTGGAAACTTGGACGGCATCCAATCCATCTTGCATCTCATCGAGCATCTTACGGAAATCGCGAAACAGTTTTGCATTCGGATGTTTGGCAGCTGCAGTAGCCAAACGAGACTCATCGACATCGCAAAGGGCTACGATGTCAACTTGAGAATGCGAGCTGAGCGAAGCCAGATCCGAAGCGCCCATTCCACCGACGCCGATACTGCCGAGTCTCAGCCGTCCAGCGTTATGCGAGGACGAGCGATGAGCAGCCCGAGCCCAAAAGGGGAGGACAAGCCCGGCAGCGGTCGCTTGGGTAAGGAACTCCCGACGATGTGATTTTAGTGGAATGGCAGGATGCGACATATGCGAGCTCCAATGGATGGTGGGATATTTGAGATGCCCTAGTTTGAATTCGGGGAACACAAAACGCAAGTAGGTGCATCGCATACTCAGCATTTAACGCACTTGATAAGTAAAGCTTCGCGAAGGTCGACTGTAGCTGGCTTTGGATCTTTCGAAGAAACTAGATGTTCGCGTTCGAAGCGGATATCGAGAAGCCAATTCCGTTTTTTTGCTTCCGACGAAAGCGACCTTGTACTTTGGCGCTTCTGTCAGCGCAAAGACTCCGCAAACGGCGACAGTCAGAAGGATGCAACTAAGGGCGGTTCGGTTTAGGGACATGCTGAATCTCCGGAAATTGACGAATGCAACGGACAAACTGATTCTTCTTGTTTTGCTCAGACTGGATGATAGTCGTTTTGAGTCCTTAAGTGAGAAGCAAAGCATGCCGCGTACCAAATGCCTCATGGTTGATGCTTCACTGGCCCCCTGGCGCGATCGTTTCTCCTGTATTTCATTGTTCTGCAATGCACTTTCTCGCATATTCAGCATAGAAATCTGGAAAAAATACGCTTCGATCGCTCGACTGCGCTCCCAACGGCGACCTAGGTTTGCAACGAAATTTCCAATGTGGGGAGAATCTGTCCGTGTCGTTCATTATCAAAGACATGTTGGATTTTAGCGACACATGATGCGGAATTGACTCACCCTGATTTACCTCCGATGGCTCGTAAAACGTCCATCCTGAAGGAAGAAAATGCGCATCATATTCAAAATACCTACAGCCTTCCTGCTCGCCACGACCACAACGGTCCAAAGTATTGCCTCCGTTGACTTGCATGTATCGCCAAATGGCAATAACGCCAATGCTGGTACAGAGACCAGCCCGTATGCTACGTTGGACCGTGCACGCGACGAGATCCGTGCTCTTCGGTCCGCACAAGGCAACGCGATCGGGCCTGTGAGAGTGTGGATTCATCCCGGCGTCTACGTATTGAATCAAACGCTTGCATTCACGGAACAAGACTCTGGAACCGAGGACGCTCCGGTCTCGTATCGAAGCTTTGGCGACGAGTCCCCAATCCTTACCGGTGGTGCTGTCCTTAAGCCTCTGAAAAAGGACTCCAATCGCGACTTGTTGGACCGTCTCTCAGCTCCAGCTCGCGCAAATGTTGTGTTTTACACCACGGAACACTCGGCAGAGGGTATGTCCGTCGAGCTACAAAGGCGAGCATTGGGTCAATCCATGTTGCCTGCTCCTATGGAACTTTTCAGTGGAGCATCCGTTCTACCTAGAGCTGGTTGGCCCAATGGCGATTGGGCTGTTGCAAAACCGCACGTATCCAAAAAACACACGTTATCCTTGAATCGAAAAATCGACTCTCGCGATGTCAATCACTGTTGGGCACATGGGTTCTGGTTCCACGATTGGTCCGACTCCTTCGAAAAGGTTTCCTACACATCGGCAGGCTTGAACAAGACCGAAGTTACGATCCATATCGAAACCTCAGACCTTGCGATTCGCGATGGGAGCAGGTTTCGCTTAGAAAACCTCCTTACCGAACTCGATGCTCCAGGAGAATGGTTCATTGACAGCCAAACTGGACGAATGGCGGTATGGCGACTTTCGTCAGATGACGATCGCCTAGTTGTCTCGTCTCTCGAAACAGCTCTCTCGGTATATGAAGCTGAGTACGTCCATTTTGAGGGGCTGACAGTTGAGGGGACAAGAGCGATGGGGATTGAAATTGTTGGTGGTCGTAATGTGAAACTAGACGATTGCACCATTCGCTATTCAGGAAACGTTGGCGTCAATGTATACCACGGTCACAAACATTCGATCGCTGATTGCGAAGTACACGGAACGGGGTCCAGTGGCATTCGAATTGAAGGTGGAGATCGAGCCACGTTGGACTCGGCTGGGCATACTTGTGTAGAAAACGAAATCCACGACTGCTGTTATAGTTACTGCGCGCAGCGCCCCGCTATTGCAGTTTTTGGAGTTGGAATCCAGATTCAATCCAATCACATCTATAACCAACCTGATGCAGCGATCGCTTTGCATGGCAACGAGCACAGGGTCAAATCGAACCGGATACACCACGTATGTCGCTTGGCGGACGACGCAGGCGCTATCACGATTGCTCATGATCCAACGTTCCGCGGCAATCAAATTTCGCAAAACCACATTTTCGACATCGGCGGTTTTGGCCAGCGAGACATTGTCGGTATCTACCTGGATGACTTTGCAAGTGGAACCACAGTCGAAGGCAACTTGTTGGAAAGGACCATTCGTGGAATCGTAGTCGGAGGTGGCCGTGACAACATTTTGGAAAGAAACACTATTGTCGATTGCATAGCTGGAATCCAAGTTGATTGCCGCGGCCAAAGCTGGGCCAAGCATTTGTTCCATGGAGAGTCACCGGAATTTCACAAATACTGTTTGGCCATTTCGCACGACAAAGAAATCTATGCTGAACGCTATCCCGGCCTTGCAAGCTTGCTGGACGACGAACCGCAAATAGCAAAGGGTAACACGATTCGCGCGAACACGATTCGGTGCCCAATTGCCATCGATTTGCAAGATGGGTTAAGCCATACAGTTGTTCGGCTCGAGAACAATCAAACGGAGACAAGTCCTGTTTTTGTTAATTTGAAATCGAATGATTCTCTGCTTTCAAAATCAGATCAGGCCAACAAAGAAGCGAATGACCGAACGCGTCCAGCTTCTATCCCGTAATCTCAACCCAATTTTTTTTTAGGCTTACATCATTTCTATTCCTCTTGCAAAAGTAGAATCCTCGAGTGATTGTTCCAGCCGACGCACCTCTTTCATTTCATTCGCCCTTTAAACGTTGACCATGCGGCTATTCATTAATTATATCGCTGAAGTTTCAAGTCAATGGTCGAGTGTTGGAATGTTGCTTTTCCGTAAATTTGTGGAAAAGTTCGCGTTTTCGAGGATGGTAGATAGACGTGTCGCATCGGTCTCGCGATCCGAGTTGGGAAGCGTCAACACGAAAATCATACCCGGGGGGTATGAGCCGCATCGACCACGCTTGGGGCTTCGAATGCGTGTGCTGCTTTCCCTATTGTTAGCAGCTTCTACATTTGGGTGGGGCGCATGGGAGATCATGAATCGAAGCATTCGTAGCCGATTCGCGAATCTGGAAAACGATCATGCTATTGATAATGCCAATCGCGCCAGGAACTTACTGGCAGAACGCGCGAATCAACTTGCCAGGCACGCTAGCGATTGGGGGGCGTGGGATGAAACCTACGCCTATGTCTCCGATCTTAACGAAGATTACGTCTCTTCCAACTTGACATCGGACGGCGTTGCGAGACTTAACGTGAGTTGCATACTCTTTCTTGACAAAAAAGGAAATGCAAAAGCTTCTGTAGGCTTCGATTTTGAATCCAAGGAAGTTACTGGTGTGCCGAATGGGATTCTTCAGTGTGACTGGCTTCGATTCTCGCTTGCTGAGGCTGAATTGAATGAGAAACTTTCGGGGGTTGTTATTGTTGACAACGCACCGTATTTGATGGGAGCCTCGCAAATTCTCACTAGTGAGGGAGCTGGACCCATTAATGGCACCATCATCGAGCTTCGTAAGATCGACAATCGAGAGCTGGACAGCCTATCAAGTTCCTTACGTTTCCAAATTGCGATTTCAAGTGGTACTTCATCGACGCGCGAGCAAGTACGTTGCGATTTTCTTAACAATGAAACCATGAATGTTAGTTTTGTAGTAGAGGAACTCATGGGAGATAACGCGATCCATTGCATCTGCAAGCTGGATCGTAGGATCATGGCGGAAGGAAACCGTGCGTTGGCAGAAGCTCGAGTGATTGTTCTTCTTACCGGTGGACTTCTAAGTCTTTTGATGTATTTCGTAATTGGTAGGCTTGTTATCGCTCGGGTCTGCAAAATGACCGAAGAAATCTACTCCTTGGACGTTAATTCTGGCCGTTTTGAAGTAAGTGATCGAGGCGACGACGAAATAGGTAATCTTGCGAAGCAGTTTAACTCGCTTATCAAAACCATGTTGGCTTCTCAAAGCGAACTTTGCAATAGCAACGTAGAACTTGCACGTACCATGCAAGATGCGGAATCGGCCAATCGTTCCAAAAGTGCTTTTCTCGCCAATATGAGTCATGAGATACGCACTCCCTTGACAGCCATCCTGGGCTACACGGAAATGCTCCGCGAGGGCACTCATGAGCGAAGGACTGAAACGATTGATACGATTCAGCGCGCTGGTCAACACTTGCTCACGGTCATCAACGACATCCTCGATCTATCCAAGATCGAGGCAGATAGGATGACGTTAGAGTCGATCCCAACGTCTATTCCCGAAATCCTAAGGGAGATCACGAATCTAATGACTCCTAGAGCCAATGAAAAGAAATTGCGGCTTGGGTTGGAGTTGGTTTCCCCCATTCCTGTATCGATTTCTGTTGATCCCACCCGGTTGCGACAAATCCTGATGAATCTCGTGGGCAATGCGATCAAGTTTACGGAGGAGGGCTTCGTTTTTGTTCGATGCGGTCTAGACTCAAGCGCTGGTAAAAACATCCTCTTTTTCGATGTAGAAGACACAGGAATAGGGCTTAACAGGCATCAAGCTGCCGAATTATTCCAACCCTTTAGCCAGGCTGACGAAACCGTCACTCGCCAACACGGTGGTACGGGTCTTGGGCTGACGATCTGCAGGCGACTCTCAAAACTTATGGGTGGAAACGTACTGCTGACGAAATCGGAACTTGACGAGGGTTCCTGCTTCCGGTTGACTTTGCCGATCAAGGGTGCTGACCTTTCGAAAATGGCGCATACGCTGGATGCGTTAAACACAGTCGAGCCAAAGCCTACTCCTGCAGCATCTCGGCTTGAAGGTCGAATTCTCCTCGCCGAAGACGGGCCTGACAATCAAAAGCTAATCAGTTTTCTATTAAAGAAAGCAGGAGCACAAGTCGAGGTCGCAGAGAATGGACTTGTTGCGTTGAACATGATCGTGCAGGCGGCAGAATCAAAGAAGCAATATGATTTGCTTCTAACCGATATGCAAATGCCAATCATGGATGGCTACACGTTGGCTAGCACGTTGCGGGAACGTGGCATAGCAATTTCAATCGTTGCGTTGACTGCTCATGCAATGGCCGAGGACCGCGATAAGTGTATCGCGGCTGGATGCGACGACTATGCAACGAAACCGATCGACAAAGCCTTGCTATTAGCCACTTGTGGTGCATGGATCGGGAAGGGGGGCCGTTCTGACCCCAAGTCGCCTTCGCAAAACATCACTATCGAGATGAACACACCCATTGCCCTAGGCAACTTGGCTCCTTGACCGAGCGGCATCACGAACACCACCTTAGCACGACGCGCAAGCTAGTGAATGGGAATCACAACGCGCAAGCTAGTGAAATCTAGCACGACGCGCAAGCTAGTGAAACCTAGCGCACGACGCGCAAGCTAGTGAAACCTAGCACGACGCGCAAGCTAGTGAAACCTAGCACGACGCGCAAGCTAGTGAAACCTAGCACGACGCGCAAGCTAGTGAAATATATCACGACGCGCAAGTTTTGAAGTTGCGCTATTTGTATTGAGGGCCGAAGGTTCGAAACAACCTTTGCCGGTGCCGTGAGGCACCGGACTACCGGGCATTGCGACGTTGCGATCAAGCAGGTTTGAATACAACCGTTGCCAGCGGTGGCAGGTTCAATTCGATCGACGCAGGTCGTCCATGGTGAGGAATGGCGCCATCGGCCATGAGGCCTGGGAAGTTGCCAATGTTGGTTCCTGCATAGTGAGCCGAATCGCTGTTGAATACTTCGTTGTAGAAGCCCGCTTTTGGAACTCCCATTCGGTATTTGCGTACCACTGGAGTGAAGTTGCTACAGACGACGAGGAAGTCGTTTGGATCCTTGGCTTTGCGGATGTACCCCAGCACGCTATCCTGCGCGTTCATGCAGTCGATCCATTCAAAGCCGTCCGACGTGAAATCCAATTCATGCAGCGATGGTTCTCGTTGAACGAGATGATTGAGGTCCGCAACGAGCTTCTGCATGCCGCGATGCGTGTCCCAATCCAGTAGATCCCATTGAATGGCGTTGTCGTAGTTCCACTCGTGCCACTGCGCCAATTCACAGCCCATAAACAGGAGCTTCTTGCCGGGGTGTGTCCACATGCTCGAATAGAGCAATCGCAAGTTTGCAAATTTCTGCCAAAGGTCGCCGGCCATTTGTGCAATCAACGCACCTTTGCCGTGAACCACTTCATCGTGCGATAGAGGCAACGTGAAGTTTTCGGTGAAGGCATAGATCAAGCTGAACGTGAGTTCATTGTGATGGTATTGGCGATGGATGGGGTCGTTTCGCATGTAGCGAAGTGTATCGTTCATCCAACCCATGTTCCACTTCAACGAGAAACCGAGTCCGCCAAATTCGGTGGGGCGACTGACACCCGGCCAAGCGGTCGATTCCTCGGCGATCGTTAGCACGCCGGGGTGCTGTGCGTGTGTTTGGATATTGAACTCTCGTAGCAGGTGGATAGCTTCGAGGTTTTCGCGCCCGCCATGTACGTTTGGCAGCCATTCACCTTGTTTTCTGGAGTAGTCCAGGTAGAGCATCGAGGCGACTGCATCCACTCGGAGGCCGTCAATATGGTACTTTTCGAGCCAGAACAGAGCGTTTGCCACCAAGAAATTGCGAACTTCATTGCGTCCGAAGTTGAAGATCATGGTTCCCCAGTCAGGATGTTCGCCCTGGCGAGGGTCTGCGTGCTCGTAAAGTGCCGAGCCATCAAACTGACGCAGGCCGTGCGCATCCTTAGGGAAGTGCGCGGGTACCCAATCGATAATCACGCCGATATTGTTTTGGTGGCAGTGGTCGACAAAGTACATGAAGTCTTCGGGCGTACCGTAACGGCTCGTCGCTGAAAAGTAACCGACTGTTTGATAGCCCCAAGAGCCAGTAAACGGATGCTCCGAGATCGGCATCAGCTCAAGGTGGGTGAAACCCATTTCTTTGCAGTATTGGACAAGCTGATGTGCAATTTCGCGATAGTTCATCCATCCATGAACGCCTTTCTCGCATTTTCGCCATGAGCCCAAATGGACCTCGTACACGGACATCGGCTTGTCGAGTTGGTTTTCGATTTTACGTCGCTCCATCCACGAATCATCCTTCCATTGGTAATCATCGAGCGATGTAACAATAGATGCCGTTCTTGGTGGCAGTTCTGCAAAGAAGCCGTACGGGTCCGTCTTGTCGACGACCTGACCGTCTTGCATTCGAACTCGATACTTGTATTTTTGTCCAACGCCGATTTGAGGGACAAACAATTCCCAGATGCCTGATGGGATTTGCTTTTGCATGCAATGCGAACGGCCGTCCCAATGGTTGAAATCACCAATCACTTGAACGCTTTGGGCATTGGGGGCCCAAACGGCGAAATTCACACCGGAATGGCCTTCGACATCGCGAACATGCGAGCCTAGCTTTTCATAAATCTTCCAATGTTGGCCGGCATTAAACAGGTGTCGGTCGAAGTCGCTGATCATGCTTGGGACAGCGTACGGATCTTGCATTTCAATGGTCTTTCCGCTCGAATTCGAAAGCCGAAATCGATATTGTGGAGGGGTTGAGTCGTGTTGAGGCATCAGTCCTTCGTACAAACCGGATGGATGAATGCGTCGCATCGGTCGAGTTGCCGAATTGTTTTCGTCAAGCAACCACGCTTGATCAAAGCCTGGGAAATAGCCTCGGACAGCGACGGCGTCTTTACCGTCCATTCGAATGGAATGGGGGCCCAAGACGCTGGCTGGGTCTGAAGTCACTCCGTCGATAATGCTGGTCAAGGAATTCAGGTTGATCTGGGTATGCACAATTTCTCCAATGGTTATACCGAATGATGATGATTACGTGTATCGCTACGTCGATAGCCAGTTTTTTTCAGCTAGCGACGTTTTGGTCTTTTGCTCGGATCGAGCAACAAAAGGCATCTGAGGAACGACTCCAACCACTCGTCTAGGGTCAAGATGCCATCCCAAAGGTGGCTACAAAGCCTGAGAGGGCCTCGACTAATGAATCGGACCGGCCACGAAAGCAGGTACGCGAGATTTTTTAGCGAGGAGATTGGGCTTTGAAAGATTCCGTTGAAATGGGTCTGTAATTCTAAGTTGGGTAGGGCGCGAGCATCCTTTCTTTCGATTTCGGACACATAGCCGTGCTGGCTGTTCACCGTGATCTCGGCCGGAGTGTTGGAGAGATTTCGATTGGGAGTGTCGACATAGACGCGTTGGTATTTACTTGTAGAAACGCCGACCCTGGTAGCGGATGCACTTCTGGATGGCCGATGGTTGGGATGTGCGGCAACGGTTGCCGCTTTCTCCACGCACGTAACGGCAGCCTGGTCAGGGATTGCCTTGTTATGTGCTTGGATTGAATTCGTTTCGTTTTTCTGAGTTGGAGAGTCGTCGTTCGACTCGGCTCCACCTTCCTGCGCCATCCATCTGCATTGGACTTGATGGTAGGCTAACGCTCTGTCGAGACGCTTCCAGATGTCTGCATTGCGGATTGGCTGCACGGCACCAAAATGTTCCCAGGAGTAATCGTTATCTCGCCACTCTGTTAGTCCGTATTGCAACCCTCGCGTGACGTAACGGCTAGTGGTAACCAGAGTCACGCGACTGGGCTGTTCTAACGCTTCGAGGCCTCGAAGCACGGCTACTAAAGCAGAGCGATCGGGCGCACATCCGATTTCCTGATCGGTCGCTTCGATTTTTTCGCCCGAAACAAGGTCTTCCAGGACAAACCGCCATCGGCCTCGCTGAGACCCGGCACTTTCGCGGCTGGCAGAGACATTGCCATCGCAGAAAAGTAGGAAGTGCGGTTTTGAAGTGGTCATGGCCAAGTCTCGAAAGTCTTTAGATCGTTTGTCTGCGTAAGCTTGCGCGGTAACTCATTTCATGCGCCCTTATCGATCAGAAAAAGCGTATCATTTCCGCAAGAGCTTGCGCTTTACGTTGGCCCTGATGTTTATGCCGACTGCGCAATTTGTCCCAAAGTAGTAAATCAGTAGCAAATCAACTTTGATGAATCCATCGACATCTCAAATCGACACGCCCGAAAGCCTTGTAGAAAACAAAACCGAGAGGCTGGCTTCGCTGGATCAGTTCCGCGGCTACACGGTTCTCGGAATGCTACTGGTCAACTACTTTGGACATCACAGTGTATGTCCGCAAATCCTCAAGCATTCGCATGACTACTGCAGCTACGCGGATACGATCATGCCACAGTTCTTGTTCGCGGTTGGCTTTGCAATGCGACTTAGCTTTGGCAAAAGATTGCAGGTGCAAGGGAAGTTGGTGGCTTATGCGAGGATGGTACGTCGGCTATTGGGATTGGCACTTGTTTCGATGGTCATCTACAACGTAGGACCGCGCGCGGCGAATTGGTCTCAATTGCAGGAATTAGGGCTCTGGCAAGCGTTGTATGCCCCGCTCAAACGCGACTGGTTTCAAACGCTGATGCATATCGCCGCAACTTCCCTATGGATTTTGCCGGTAGTGCATTGCAAACCCTCGATCCGTATCGGGTGGATGCTTGGTTCCGCTTTGCTGCACGTTTGGGTGTCCTATCTTTTCAATTTTGACTGGGTCAATTCGGCGCCGCGAGGAATTGACGGCGGGCCGCTTGGTTTTTTAACTTGGTCCATCCCAGCCCTGGTCGGTACGCTGGCTTGCGATGTATTTCTCAAGCCCAGAAGTGCACTGCAAATCGGCTCGCCAATGCTTGTTCGCGTCTTGGTGGCCTCCCTGCTCCTCATGTTGTTGGGGTACTGCCTTTCTTGTGGAACACGGTTTTATGACGTGCTGGAGTCGCAGGTTGATTCGCGTGAAATGGAAGAGATTTCGGTTGATCCTGTCCTCCCGTCCTTGGTACGAATCCATGCAAAGATCGCATCAGCCAAAGAGGAGGAGCTTACGGCCTGGTTTGCCGAACCACCTTTTTTTCATCCACCGCAAAAAAATCTTCGGAAATGGAATTACTGGATGATGAGCCAGCGGAGCGGAACTTTGTCGTATCTCGTTTTTTCGGCGGGGTTCTCCTTGTTGGTTTTTCTCGTCTTCTTCGTCGTGTCGGATCTGCTTCAAGTGCAGCTATCGATCTTTCGCACATTGGGAACAAATGCCTTAATGGCGTACGTTCTTCACTTGATGATAAGCAAAGCCGTACAGCCTTTCTTTCCGAAGGATTCGCCCGTTTGGTTCTCACTTATCGGGCTCGGGATCTTCCTGTTCGTGACTTGGCTATTTGTACGGACGATGGAAAAGCAAGGTGTGTTTGTCCGCATCTGACAAGAATGGCAATTGGAGGAAAAGCAGACTGTTCGAGAAACTTCGGTCGGCTATCCGTGTTTTGAGGATTAGCAAACCGTTCAACTGAGCCGCGGGCGCTAGGGCGGATTAATCACGGAGTTCGCCCAATCGGCTGTTCGCTCATACCACTTTTTCGAGACGATTTTGTCGAACTTAGTCATTTTGCCAGCACTTTTGATTTCCCTGATTTGTGGATCGTTGTTGCTGATTCGTGGAATTTGGCATCTCGTTTATGGGACCCAGAAGAACTTCGTTCGCGACGTCGTTTGTTTTTTGATGGTGTTTTTCGCTGCATCTTTACTTGCAATCGATGCTATTCAAGAAGCGAGAACACTTCTGTCGCGAAACGCCGAACTCCTTGCAAATTTGGGATGCTTTTTGCTATTTGCTGTCGTTGTTTTTTTCTCTTTCCGAACCGCACAGAGCCAGGGCGAAGCGGTCGTTGTTCGAAAGAATGTTTACTCATGGGTTTCGCTTTTCATTGCAATAACGATTTCGAGTTGGTCCTACTACCGGATTCAATCTCTTAGTCACGAATATTGCTTCATTGGCGATGCCGCTCCGATACCTGGTAAAGTTGAACGGGACGACCGCGCCTTTGGCATAACGGACAAAGGAAACTACATCCCGCTATATCGGTTGGATGCGGACTTCTCGTCCTTTGTCAACTACTCCGAAACCGCGGATGGTAAGTACACAAGCTTCATCCATGAGGGGATCCAAAGAAACGGCCCAGATCAAAACGCAAATTGTCACGGTTGGGTTTTTACGGGCGGCCGATTTTTGCTAAAGGGAAATGACGTTGATGTTATTCTCGCCGACAATGACTATGTGCAAGTCGCTTCGCCGGAATCTGGCGATGTTGTGATCTACCGCGACTCGTCCAACAGAATTTTGCACACTGCACTAGTGCAAGGGATCCTAAGAGACGGAACGATTATTTCCGAAAGCAAATGGGGTGTCGATAAGCGTTTTCTTCACTTGCCGGACGACCAGCCCTACTCTTCGATTTATACTTACTATCGCACGACTCGGCCTCATCATCTGATCGAGATCCAAGATTCTATCGACGGTGGTCATCTGATCGGCGGGTAACTGACCCCCACCCCCAAAGCTTGAAGCATTTTGTAGCGAAACTCGTCAAGAGTTTCGGTGTTTTCGGCAATGCAGCCGAAAGTCTTGACGACTTTCGCTTTTGATATTGGTTGTTTTGTCCGGTTCGGGCTCGGAGGCCGTCTCGCTTTGGACCTGTCGATTTTCTCGTAAGAAGACTATTGCTTTGTTTCTTAGCCGCGATAGCGGCGACACTTTGTAGCCGTGGGGCTCGCCCCACGGTTTCTAGGCCAGATGAATTCAAGAGCCGTGAAACGGCGCCACGGTGAGGTGACGCCGTTTCACGGCTCTTGTATTCGATTTCGGAATTTGTCTGCGGGGCGAGCCCCGCAGCTACGAACTGTCGCCGTTACACGGCTAAACACATTTCCCCAACAAAGTGAGACGGCCTCTTTGTCCCGACCGGACACTGCTTTGGTGCTACAAGGTCGGTTAATCTAGAATGCAATTGGCTGAGGATTCATTCTCTGCCAATGCCGCTCCTTCAGAGCTCTTAAACGATTAAAACCACGGTACCTGGGGTTGCGTTCGCGTCGCGAACTTTACCCCAGGCTAAAAAATGTCATCGCGTTCGCGATTGAGTCGCAGAACTCACCATCGATTTGCTTTGGCTTGGATTGCAACGCAAATCAGGGAACGCTTGTGCCCGCTTCCACGATCTGGCAATATTGATTGATGGTGACATTGGCCAAACTCTGCGTACCGCCATTAGGCCAGAAGACCTCCACTTTCTCAAGCGTTTCACCAGTTGGAAATGCGCAGTGCACCAAGTAAGGATTTTGGGAAAGGTAGCTCCCCCCCCCAATCACATGTCGCAAGTATTGCTTTTTGTTGGTGCTGAATAGGACGCGTCCGCCGATTGCATCACGATTCGACTTCGTCCCAATCAATTCGAGTTGAATCCAGCTACCCGTGGTCGGTGTCTTGTTTTCCAAAACGGCAGCAGGTTGATTAATATGAGACATTGCCAAGTCAACGTCTCCATCGCGATCGAAGTCTAGACCGATGGCACCTCGACCTCGCCATTTGTTGCTGAAGTAGCTTTCCTTGTCGAAGGATTGTCGCGATAAACGCCCTTTGCCACTATTGCGTAGAAATAGCGGAAATTGGTCTGCTGAGTTGCCCGCCGGAAATCGAAGCACATGACCATTCGCGACCACAAGGTCTTCGTCTCCATCGCTATCGAAGTCGGCCGCAACCGTCCCAAAGGCTACGAACAAGGTGCCTAGCGCGGTGATACCTGTGGAGGACGTGATGTGTCGGAAATTGGCGTTACCGTCGTTTTTGTAGAGTGCGAAGGTTTCATTTTCGTAGTTGCATACCCAAAGGTCCGGCTTGAGGTCACCTTCGAAGTCAAAGACAGCGACCCCCATACTTCCGTTGGATGTCCCGCGTTCGTCGAGGGCTGTTCCACTGGCGACACCTTGCTCCGAAAACTTGCCGTCGCCTTGATTCACGTAAAGGTAGTTGTTGGTCGTATCGTTTGCTACATAGACATCCACTTTGGAATCGTGATTGAGATCAGCGCAGATCACACCGAGTCCGCGCCCTTCGGGCACCAAACCTATTTCGGAAGTCACAGATCGAAACGACCCATCTCCATTGCTCATGAAGACGACATCCTGAAGACCCACAAAGGCCCCTGGCGGACAGACATCGCGTATCCCTGCCGAAGACAAACACTCGGGATTCTTTTCCCATGACCAATCAGCATAGTGTGCAACATAAAGATCGAGAGAACCATCACCGTCGAAATCACCGAATCCAGAGCTTGTGCTCCAAACTGGGTCGACCAAACCCGACGCATCCGCCAATTCTTGGAACGTTCCATCTCCTCGATTCACAAAAAGCTGTAGCCCACCGTATCCGGTCACGAGGAGGTCCGGAAACCCGTCGTTGTTGATGTCAGCGGATGCTGTCCCCTGTGTGTAATACTTGGCCGCATTAGCACCAGACGGAACCGATACATCGACGTACCCTTTTCCCTTCCGATTCAGCCATAAGGAACCAGGAAGTGGAGTCAGGGAGTTCGATTCGGTGATTTGTCCACCCCCGGGAAAAAACAGATCTTGCCAGCCGTCCCGATCGAAATCGATGGCAGCGACGCCGCCTCCTCCCGCTTCTAAAATCGTATATTTGTTCTGTTCTTCGCCATTGAGATAAGTGTGATTTAGACCAAGTGATTTAGTGACGTCTGCAAAAAGAACGTCTCGCAGTTCAGTTGTTCCTTTTGAGCTAGGAACAGATACTGGGCCCGATTGGGAATCTTTTTTGGATTTGTCCGAACAACCAGATGCACATAAACAAAGAAGGACAATGCAAACGAAGTGGCACATTTGCAATCGGCAAACGGTTGGGAGACTATTTCTTCTGAACAAAAGTACGGTGATACGCTGCGCGTTTTTCATCCTCAGGGGTCCTTCCTTTTTTGCTCTCAAGATAACGAGCTATGGCTTCGTGGGCATCAGAATTGTTTGGATCATAGGAGAATACGCTTTGGAGCCAAAAAAGTCCGACACGTTCCGACTCATTTTCCAAAATGATTTTTCCTACAGCAAGCCGTGACTGCGTGTCCTGACTGTCTTTACGGAGATTTCCTTGATATACCGAAACTTGGTCCAATGCAGCTCGCGAGGCGCGTGTGATCGCGAAATTCTCTTCGGCTTCCTTTTGCATGCCGAGTCCCCGTAGCGTAACCGCATAGGAATAGCGGGCAATCGAATCGAGAGGAAACTCTTTCAGAGCGAGCTCTAGATGCTTTCTTGCTTCTGGGAAATCGCCTAACTCCGTTTCAAGACACCCAAGCTCGGACGCAGCAACGTACCTGGCGGGCGTTTCGTCCACGGCTTGGTAGGACTTCTGCAAATCCTCGTAGCTCGAGATCATTACTTCTTGCAATAAACCACGTGCGACCTCATTATCGCCAAGCGTCTTGTAGCATTGAGCCATTCCCGTCTTGGCAGCAAGTGCCGAACCACCGATCGCACATTTCTGGAAGAAGGTTAAAGCCTCATCCGACCGCCGTTGATCCAAAAGCACTCTTCCCAAATTGTAAGACGCCTTGAAGAAGCGAGGGTCTTTCGCAATCGATTTTCGATAATTCGCCTCGGCGTCTTCGGGTTGGGAGAGATGTTCATGGATTCTTGCAATGCGATAGTTGGCTACGGGATCGTGAGGATCTGTCGCTTCCCAAGTTCGAAGCAACTCGAGAGCTGGATCAAATCGCGAAACGGCCGTTAATCCATTGGAATAAGAGTCGATGATTTCTCCAAACTCCGCGTCCGGTTCCTTAAGCCAACGATTCAATCGTTCTTCGATGTCCTGGGTTAATCTCCCGAGACTGGCAGCCGCAAGTGCTTGTTCGCGATCGAGTCGTATAGGGGGAAATCCTTTTTTTAACGCCGACTTCAAATGTCCCATCATCGTCTCGAACTCCCCACGCTTTCGATCGATTCTGCCCTGCAAGAAATCGGTGTATGCGTTGGTCGACGAAAAGAACCTGGAAACCCCCAACCACCATTCGCCTGCTTCGAGCCTTTTGGAGGTGATCGCGGAATTGGCCATTGAATTCGCAAAACCAGTTGCGCCACCCGTCCACAGAAAGGTAACGAGCAAGCAAGCCAAAAGGATCAAGAGTCCGATCGGACGCCAGAAACGCGTTCTCGCCCCCGGATCCTCTGAAGTGCCATTCGATTTGGCTCTCTTTTGAAATTTAGAATTGTCACGACGTTTCAAATTGGCCATTTTTGGACAGTAAATTCACTAGCTTGCGCGTCGTGCTAGGTATCTTTGAACCCTTCGCTCACCTTTACGATACTTGCTACGACCTGAAGTGGAAACCATAGCGCGACTCATTCCCCTTTTTCCTGTTCAAGCGGCCATTTAGGAAAGATGGGTAGGCGGGCGATCTTTCACCCCTATTTGTTTGGATTCAGGAATGAAATTCCTCGAATTGGGATTGACGTTCCGGTCGCCGCTGTCGTATTCCCTGTTCCATCAAAGAACCAAGAAAAGCTCTGTCGTCGATCGGAAATTTGCGGGAATGTTCGATCGGCCTTCCTCCTGGGTTGGAGCAGCACATAACTGTTAAATAGCGATTACTGGGTCGATTGCTAGGCGACAGCGCTTCACGATAGAGCTTGATACTGCGCACCGGGGCAAGTCAACACTTGCCCCGGTGCCAGGGAACAAAAAGGCCGATGGCAAAAACATGTTTCCAACGAGTTTACCTCAGCAATTCGTTGCTCGGGAGGGTGAGGCTCCTGCCGAACCTTTGCACCGTTGGCTCGGCAGGAGCCTCGCCCTCCCTAAGGTTTTCAATGGAATTGACTTTGCAAAGATGTTTACAGAGGTGGAGCGAGGCTCCTGCCGAGCTTACTGCATCGAAGTTCGGCAGGAGCCTCAATCCTCTTAGGCAACGTTGTGAAGCTCTATGTAGCGAAACTCGTCAAGAGTTTCGGTCGTTTAGGCGATGCAGCCGAAAGTCTTGACGACATCCGCTACACAAAAGCCTGGCAACCGACTAAGGCATCGCCTTTCGATAGACGATAAAGTAATTCTCCTTGAGTCCTATCTCGGGCGCAGCTACTTGTTCGAAGCCGCTCGCGTTGATTTCTTTTTCGACGGTTTCCTTGTTGGCACGCACGTGCTTCATGGCCCACTCCGTACTTACCCCTTCGATGCGATGCAAATCGATTAGTACCAGCTTGCCATTTGGCTTGAGTGCTTTTGAAATCGATGCCAGCGTTTTTGAGGGGAACTCAAAGTGATGGTAGGTATCGCAAACAAAGACCATTACAACAGAAAGGACAAACGCCAGGCAGATTGCCTGACGTTCGTATTCGAAACGGTTTCTTTTCGACTTGAGCATTAGTGCTTTGGTTCGTTTTCGATGTGAATCTGTTTGTAACCACCAGATACCGCGAAATACCCAAGCAACAATAGGTAAAACACAAGCATTGCGGCTGGAACATAGGATGTTATCTTCAGGGCCATCCGTCCGCCATACAGTCCGGCCTCATCAACCGGTTTTTTGTCGGTACCTGCTGTTGCACTCGCTGTTTCCCACCAAGCGGCAAGCTTCTTGTGGTTTTCGTCCGTCTTGCCTTCCTTGACCAAGATCTCCCCGGCACGAGCCAGCTCTTTTCCATTGTCATCGAGGCAGGCTACCTTGCTTCCATCAAGTCCCACGGTTTTGAACCATAGGAAACTGTTTTCATTGCCGGCCTTGTATCTTTCGTAGATTGCAGGCTCTGTTTCAGCAAGCTGTTTGGATGCATTGTAGTCCTGCTTGAAACCAATTCCTGGTCCACCCAAAAGGCCTGCTGAAAGCATTCCTATCCCGCCCATCGCTCCAATCGTAATCGCACCACCTTGTGGGAATCTCTCAGACACCACAGCAAGCATCGTCGGCCACAAAAATGTTTTACCAAAAGCGTAGACGGTTGCAGCAACGACACACATCAAAATAGAGGTAGCCGAACCAAGAAGCTGTAGTCCGACGAATCCGAGGAGGGCACTAACGGCAAGCAATCCAAGCGGGGAGATCTTCTCCACAATTGGCCCTGCAAAAAACCGAAGAGCAAACATTAGACCTGAGGTGTACACGAACAAGAGCAGACCGTACTGAGGCGATGCCATGATTGCTCCAGTAATTTTGCTAATCCATGAGTCCGTTCCAAGTTCAACATAACCAACGAGGGCATGGATAATGAGCATCACAATCATGAGCGGATGGAACAAGTAGGAAAACATTTTTCCTGAGCTAACACCAGCCGATGTCGCTTCGGAAGCTGGGAATCGCTGCCCCAAAATCATCAATCCGTAAAACACAACGGGAACCAAGAAGAATGACATCTGAATCTGCCAAGCGACAGCTTTAACACCTTCGCCTCCTGCCATAAAGTAGGATAGCAATCCACCGACAATCAACCCTCCTGGCCATCCAGCATGCAAGATATTTAGGTAGTGTGCCTTGTTTCGAGGGAACAGACTTGCGACGAGAGGATTGACAACTGCTTCGCAGACGCCATTCCCAACGGCAAACAGAAACATGCCCCAATACAAACATTGGAATGCAGCGGGCTTACCACCTGCCTCAAAGGCCCAGCCCGCAGCCAAGGTAAGAATTGCGGAGACGAGGTGCGTTAGGAAGGCGATCCACATCAGTCTTCCATAGCCAACTGCGTCAGCGATGAAGGAGCTAATCAAAATGATAACGCCGAATCCAACGAGACCACCGCCGGTGATCAAACCCAGTTCGGTCATCGTAAATCCATATTGGTCGGCCCATTGACCTAAAATGCCTCCTCGAACCGAAAACCCAACCCCCGCTGCAAGGATTGCCATAAATCCAGCCCAAAGAAGTCGTTGGGCATTTGGTACGGTTGTGTTTTCACTCGCGGACATTGGAAATCTCAGAATTAGGGAGGGGGGAGTCGAAACCAATCGACGTGGGTTTTCGGAATGCTAGTACTAGCGGTCGCTAATTTAATCCAATGCGGCTTTGTCTGCCACTACTCGCCGATAACATTTTTGAACTCCCCCCTTAAGAATCCCGTTAACCTGAGTAGTTGGTAGCGTGCTTGCCCCCCCTTCGGGCGTAAGACTGATCGCGCTGAGCATGTTTTCGTGTGATTCGTGTTTTTCGTGGTCAAACCTCAAACGGCCGAAAATTCTCAGGGAGGACTCACCCGCGGGCGACCTATATCAATTGCCTTCGCGAGAAACTATCGAGGCACGGAGAATTCTCGTCTTCTTTGGTACGCAATTTGATGTTGATCCGAAAGCAACTTTTGCACGTAAGTCATTTTGGCAAAAGCCCCGTTGTCCTTTTCCTGTTTCTTGCTGGAGCAACTTAAATGAACCGATCTGTTGGATCTTGGAAGCCGTTTGTATTGACATTGGTTCTCGGTGGGCCTGTTGCGTATTGGTTGTTTTCCAACCCGACGCTTCCCCCTTCCGCCGTCTACGCACAGCAAGTAGTGGACTCTCAGCAATCGCGAGGAGGATTGACGAACCCAGCCGGCGTCGCAAGTGCTGATCTACTGTCGAAAGTGTTTCGCGATGTTTCCAAATCGCTACGACCTTCCGTCGTCAGCATCAAGAATGTCGTTGAGCAGTCGACTGTGCGTTCGAGAAACTCCCGGAATCCACGAATTCCACCTGAGTTCGAACAGTTCTTTGGTTTGCCCATCGACCAGCTTGAGGGAGCGGACGGTGCCGATTCGCCAAGAGGACGCGTTGAAAACGGTCTAGGGTCCGGGGTCATCGTTCGCAACGATGGTTATATTCTGACCAATAACCACGTCGTCGAGGGTGCGACTATTTTGGAAGTCGTTCTAAGCGATGATCGCAAGTTCAACGCGAAAGTCATCGGAACCGACAAAAGAACAGACCTTGCTATTCTCAAGATCGAAGCCACCGGACTGGTTGCAGCACCACTGGGAAGCTCAGCCAACATGGAGGTCGGCGACTGGGTGATCGCCATCGGAAGTCCATTTGGTTTGGCTCAAACGGTCACTGCCGGCATTGTGAGCGCGACCAATCGCAGCGATCAGAATATTACCCCCTACGACAGCTTCATCCAAACCGATGCTGCCATCAACCCTGGTAACAGCGGTGGCCCATTGCTCAATTTGCGTGGTGAAGTCATCGGCATCAACACAGCCATCGCTTCTCGAAGCGGCGGTTACAACGGAATATGCTTTGCTGTACCAAGCGACACTGCGAAGCGCGTTCTCGATGACTTGATCGCGAACGGCAAAGTAACTCGCGGTGTGATCGGAATTGAACCAGTTACCCTAAACCCAGAGTTGGCTAAGAAACTTTCGCTGCCTGACGACACACGCGGCGCCTATGTGGCTTCGGTCACGCCTGACTTCCCTGCTTCCAAGGCCGGCCTGAAAAAAGGGGACATCATCGTCGCCATCAACGGCACAGTCATAACCTCGGACTCCAGCATGCGGCGATTCGTGGGTGAAACGAAACCTGGCACACCGGTCAAAGTCGCCTACCTGCGAAACGGAAAACGATCCGAAGTTGCCGTAACCGTCGGTGAACTGGACGAAAGGAAATTGGCCGCCGCGAGTACCGAAGCCATTCAGGCCTACGGTGTTTCCATCGGCCCCGTTTCTGCCGACGCAGCCGACGAGCTAGATTTAAAGCCTGGCGAAGGAGTGGAGGTTCTGCGGGTCAATCGCAACAGTCCTTTGGCCGGCGAAATCGCTCCCGGAATGGTTATCACCGCAGTCAACGGCAAGAAGATCGGATCGCTGTTGGAATTCGCGGAAACCATAGAAGCTGCTAACGCATCAGGCATGATCAAGCTGGAGATTCGCGATTCCGAAGGGGAGCGTTCCATCAAGCTCAGAACAAGATAACGCGGCTTTAAGGCGATCGGCGGAACGAAAACTACGCATCGTAGTTTGGGACCTTTGTCCCGAACACGGAAATGGACGGGACAATGGTCCCATCCTACGGCCACGGTCAATGCCGCTCGTACAGAGCTCTTAGGGAATTCGGACGTTGTACCTGGGGTTTCGTTCGCATCGCGAACTTTACCCCAGGCTTTAAACTCCCATCGCACTCGCGATTCAATTGCAGCCAGTTAATCCAAGTATGCGATACCACAAATCACCTCGGCATGCTAAAGTCGAGATCAGACTTTTGGGCGCAACTCCTTACAAAGCTTAGTAAATATAAATAATGGTGCGAGTCATTCCGACGGACAAAACCAGTATCGCACCTCTCCAGATGCCGGACCGCTTCCGCAAGGAGATTGTGTACTTCATGTCACCCGCTGAGGGAGCGGATGCTCCGGTTTTGGGGAAAGACGAGTATTGGATCCGTGGCGAGAATGCCTCGAAATGGTTGGAGGACGGTGTTTTTACGTTGGTCTCTCCATTAGACGCTGAATCGGTCGCCGAGATTGAACTCTCGGAAGACCAAGAGATTTGGTTAGAATGGATGGTCGAGCATCAAATCTGTACGGTAAAAATTTCGGAATAGACTTCCGTTTGATTTGGGGAGGCGACAGGGTTCGAGTTTTTGTTTAAACTTCTTTTTCCCTGTCCCGATTCAATCCAACCTTCCCACTTCGTTAAAGAGAACCATTAGCTGTGGCATCCTATAAAACCAGCGACCTGAAAAAAGGACTCAAAGTTCAAATCGACGGCGAACCGTACCTGCTGGTCGATGTTGACTTCTTCAAGCCTGGTAAAGGCAATGCACTCTATCGTTGCAAAATGAAGAATCTGGTTCGAAATACCATGCTTGACCGCACGCTCAAGGGTGGCGACGAGTTAGAGGCTGCCGACGTTGAGGAACTTGAAACCCAATTCCTTTACAGCCAAAATGGTACCTTCGTTTTCATGGACAAAGAGACGTTCGAACAATACGAGTTGAACGCCGGACAAGTGGACGACAATTGGAAGTATCTCAAGGAAAACATGCCTGTCGACATGGTTTTGTTCAACGGCAACCCAATCACGATTTCGCCTCCATCGCACGTTACTCTCAAGGTTATCGAGACCGATCCAGGTACCAAAGGCGACACCGCAACCAACGTCACCAAGCCAGCCAAAGTGGAAACAGGTGCAGAGTTTAGCGTACCTGGATTCATCAAAGAAGGAAATGTCATCAAAATCGACACTCGCAACTGCTGTTACGTTGAACGAGTTAGTATGGACTAACACGCTGGCTTACCCAGTGTGTATGCTTAGTCGATTGTTTTGATTTGTCATCGATCGTTGCTGGGCCGCAAAGAATGGTTTGCAGTCCTTGCTTGGCCACTTGGGGTGCATGTTATGCTCGGTTCAAAGACGTTATGGTCCGTTTGCATGATTTCTCTGAGCCTCTCGATCGTTGCTTCTCGAGCAGAGTCACAGCAGAAGAATACTCGGGAGAGTTTCGAAATCCTTAGAGAACAACTCATCAAAAACGTCTTGGTCCCAAATGGAGTCAAAGACCCTCGAGTGCTCAAGTCTGTTGGCGAGACGCCACGACATGCGTTTGTCCCGAAAAATTTCGTCAAAGATGCTTATCTCGACATCGCCATTCCCATCGGCGAAGCTCAAACCATTAGTAGTCCGTACACGGTTGCGTTGATGACGCAGTCGCTCGATCCGCAGCCTACGGACAAGGTGCTCGAAATTGGCACTGGCAGCGGCTATCAAGCCGCCATTTTGAGTCCGTTAGTCCAGGATGTCTACACGATTGAGATCGTTCAAGATTTAGGGCAACACACAAAACAATTGTTGGCCGACATGAACTACACCAATGTGCACTGCCTGATTGGGGACGGATTCAAAGGCTGGCCGGAACACGCCCCGTTTGACAAGATTATCGTGACTTGTTCCCCGGAAAAGGTTCCCGAGCCGCTTGTGGAGCAACTCAAGGAAGGTGGCCTCATGATTGTTCCGATTGGTGAGCGTTACCAACAGATGTTGTTTGCGATGCGAAAGGTAAATGGCAAACTGGAGCGAGAAGCGTTGCAACCCATTTTGTTCGTGCCGATGACTGGCGCTGCAGAGGACGCTCGTCTTGTCAAAGCGGATCCTCGCAACCCCAAGCTGATTAATGGAGACTTCGAGTTGCCGCTGATTAACAACTCCAGAATTCCTGGTTGGTATTACCAATTTGGTTGCGCATCGGTTCAGGATCCCAATTCAATCAATGGCGTGCAAGTGATCGAATTTCGCAGCACGGACCACAAGTCGCCGAGCATGTTGCTGCAAGGGCTCGCTATTGACGGTTCCGTAGTCAAGAAGATCAATCTGGGCGGATGGATCGAAACGGAAAATGTTCACCTTGGCAGAACCAAAGACAACAAGGAAAACAGGGAGCAGTCGCCCGCAATTGCCATTCAATTTTTTGACTCGAATAGGTCTAAGTTAGGGTACAACTATATCGGTGGTTTTTCAGGAACGCGAAAATGGAAAAAAGAAGAACGAATCCTGCCTGTTCCACCGACGACGAAAGAGGTTATCGTGTCCATCGGTTTGTTCGGTGCCACAGGTGTTGCTCGCTTTGACGGAATCTTTATCGAAGCCGTAAAGTAGTCGTTCTTAAATCGGATCGAGAGCACTCCAATAGAAATGCAAACGAGGTAAAGACAGGTGAAACCAAAAGCTGTGTTGGCTTACTGTCGCGAAAAAGGCATCAAGGCCTTCGATTTGCGCTTTGTGGATGTTCTGGGGTATTTGCGACACATTTCCTTTCCTATATCGGCGTTGACGGAAGCTTCCTTTGAAGAAGGCTTTGGGCACGAAATCGTTTTGGATGAATCCGCTGACGAGTCCCCAGGTCATGCCATCTTGGTGCCACAGGGTGGGGCAAACTATTTGGACCCGTTTACACCCCTGCCCACATTGGTGCTGATTGCCAATGTGCAGGACGCTATCATGCGCGAGGAGAGTCCGCTCGACTCTCGCCATGTTGCGATACAGGCAATGCGATACCTTGAATCATCCACGATTGGAGACGGAGTCGTTGTAAAAGCAAGCAGCCAGTTCCGTATCGTTCGCCCAGAACATTCCGAATTTCTGGCCGAGCCACAGTCAATCTTCAGCACTTTGCTGGCTTGTGGGTCGGCAGATCGAGATTTCCGAATGCGGTGTGAGGTTGCTGAAACCGCTGCAGAAGCTGGGTTGCATATCGAGCGTCACTTTAGTGGCATTCAATCCAGTTCTGAATTGGTTCTTAAGCCGACGCCGCTAGTGGAATGCTGTGACGATCTGTTCATGCTCCGCTATTTGCTCGGCCAAAATGCATGGAACCATCAGGAAACGATATCAACGAAGGAATTGTGGTTACCAAGTCAGTGGTCGATCACTCGTCAAGGGGAATCTATTTTTGTTGGCTCTTCCTACCGTGGGCTCAGTGAAGTTGGTGTGCATGCAATGGGAGGGATAGTCAAGCATGCAGACGTGATTACGGCTGTCGCCATTGCGAATGATGAGTCGATTCAAAACGTCCCTTGGCTGAAACTGTGTTCCCGTAACGCAGTCGAGTCGATATGTCGCGTGGCTATTGTGTCCAACAATCCGCGCGACCGAGCCATCGAGTTTCGAGGTGCTCCAGCAGGGTGCAACGCGTACTTAGTCTATTCCGCGGTGCTTATGGCGATGATCGATGGCATTCAAAACAAAACGGCTCCTGGGGCCGCGTTGGAAAAACAAATCGATGGAACCAGTGATTCGATTGCCTATACGATTGGAATGGATGCATCGGGGAATCCTGGTCGCAGGCAGTTGATGGAAAAATTGATGGCAGACAGCGATTTTTTAAGTCGCGGGGAAGTGTTCTCCAATGAGCTTATCGATTCGTTGTGTCGGCAGCTAGGCAATACAAACTAACTGTGAGCGGTGTTCTTGAGTCTCGATGGATGGCTTTAGTCCAAGGAATTTTTCGATAATCGACAAGTGTGTGGTGGAATGCAATGTCAGCGGTTGTGTCGTGAATTTACCTCCACCTTGAACGCCCTGTTGACGCGATTGCCAAGCGCTGATGGCCAGCGGTAGCATCCACTGGTCGGCCAAATGGATTCCAATCGGTACATCCGCTTTGATGTAGTCGCGTGCTTCGGCCATTGCGTCCCTGGCAACAATCTCCGCCTTGACATTGAGCCTACCAAATCCTGTGATCACTTCAGTGACATGCTGGCTCTCCATTTCAATCCATAAATAATTGCCTGGGCAACGTGCGCGGACCGAATCGCAAAAAGTTTCACTTGGATCCCAGTTGAGTCCACGCTGGATCACATCGACCTCGCGCTCGGCAATATGTATCGGCAAATGCGAAACGACGGATGAAACCTGACGACGTACAATGTCGCCGCGTTCGATGATATCGTACGCTTTCAAGAAGGTGGCGGGCTGGATGGTCGCGCGTACCTCACCTCCGCCAGCCGGATAAAAACCGTACTGCTCAAGCGACAATTGAATGGACGGCCCCATTCGATTCACCAAAGGTACAAAAGCCTTCTGTAGAAACTCAAATGGAGGCGCATGTGTGTTATGTGTCCCTCCCTCAACGACGATGGTCGATGGTTTGTCTCCTAAAATCAATGCCGGTAGTAACGTTTGCAAAACCAACGATGCGCTTCCCGCAGTACCAATTCGGAAATGATAGTCGCCGGGCTTCACCTCGCTCGGCTCAAACGTAATCGCGGTCGAGCCGAGTTTGTCACCCGTAACTTTGGCGTCACTGATCTCGGCGGCCGCTTGGATACATGTCAAATGTTGACGCATTAAGCCTGGTTTTTCGCGTCCGGCTCGCACATTCTCTATACGAACGCGTTTGCCTGTCACCATCGAAAGAGCAAGCGAGGAGCGGACCATTTGCCCGCCTCCCTCGCCTCGCGATCCATCGATTTCAATCCATTTGGAATCAGTCATCCGCTGCGTCTCCATCTTTGATTACAAATGTTGCCTTCAGGCGTGCAACCTCAGTCGCAAGTCCAGCCAGTTTTACGCTTCGCAGAACCTCTTCGAAGTCTTTGTATGCCGCAGGAGCCTCGTCCTTTGGGTATTTGCGGCAATTGGTCAAAATGTCGGCTGCGTCAAAAGATTGGTCGACCGACGCTTGGTCGAGCTCTCGCATGGCTCGCTTGCGACCGAGCTGACGACCAGCGCCGTGATTGACACTGTAACAGCTGATGCTAGCGCCACGGTCAGCCACCATAACGCTCGAACCCGCTTGTGGATTGCCCGGTAGCAAGATCGGGTGTCCTGACTGAGCATACCGAGTCCCTTTGAGAGCATGGTGCCCCCCAGGAAATGCTCGCGTTGCCCCCTTGCGATGAACCCACTGTTGCATGTTGTCGACAATCTCACGACGCGCGATGTTATGGCTGATGAAATAAACTAACTGCCCCTCGATCCCAGGAAACACTTCTTGGAACGCTTCTAGAATGAGTGAATTGATCAGCAAATGGTTGACGGTTGCGAAGTTTGCACCTAGTGACATGTCATCGATATACTCGTCGGCTTCCTTGGTTCCCAAAGGTGCGTAAACGAGTTCCCGGTCGTTGCCTGGTAATGGTATGTCCCACTTGGCGAATTTACTTTGCAGTGACTTGAACTGCCCCATGGCCAAGTTGTGACCGATTCCACGCGAACCGCAGTGCGATAAAAACGCGACGTGACGGTCCTTGAGCCCAAATACGTTGCATACGTTACGAGCTCGTTCGTTGTCTTCGATATTCACGATTTCGCATTCGCCAAAGTGGTTGCCGCCACCGTACGATCCAAGTTGGATCGCCTTGTCCGCAAACTTGCGAAACGTACCGTTCGCCAAATGCCAGTCGAGTCGCGAAGCCAACGCGTCATGGGTTTCATCGTGGCCAACATGGGACGAGTCTTCACATCGCGTTGCCCATTCAGGTGGGATTCCCAGTTGTGTGCAAACGGATTCCGAGGCCCCCTCGATGACCGCTTGCTTTCCAAGCTTTTCATCAACGCGTCGCGATTTTGCGGCATGGCGCTGGCCTCGGCCGGCACCCGTTGGCGTGCGTTCGCAAATCGCGTTGATGAGCTTGCGGCGAATCTCACGCGATCGAACAGCTTCTTCGGGCAAGTCCAATTGCAAAAGGCTCATCGAGCACTTGATATCCACTCCGACCGGCCCGGGATAGATGTGCGTTGGTGAAGTCATCACGCAACCGATCGGAGCACCATAGCCGCAGTGTCCGTCAGGATTGAGAATGAGATCGGTCACTCCCGGAGCAAGTCGCGAGTTGATCGCTTGTTGCAGGCAGATATCGTCAAACGTAACTCGGATCTTTTCGGTCCCGATCACGGTAATCGGTTTGGTCTTGCCGCCGGTTGGCAGCATGGCTGTCGCTTCGCCTGTTGGAATCATGATTGTGCTAAGTGTTGTGTGGGTGAGAGATGGATTGCAGTTTATCCTTTGCGAAGAACAAGTAATGCAAGGGCCGTGCCGAGTTCGCGCTTCTTTTTGCAGAATGTTTGTAAGTTGTTTTTGAGTAATGGTTTGGGTAGTTTTTTGTTCTTTTGTTCGGCCGGCTGGGCTGATCCGTTGCTTGTTCTGTGTTATGCTGCAAGATAGTCTTTTATCCTGTGGTATACTCTGCGTCTGGGCCGCCCGATGATCAAAGATCGCAAATTGAAAACAGTGGTCATTGGATTTCTGGGTAGCAAGCTGGACAGCGGGCGAGATGCGGATCGTTGGCATCAGTGGCGTCCATCCGTCGGTTTGTGCCAGCACGAAGATTTGGTGATCGATCGATTCGACTTGCTCCATTCGTCCGGGGATAGCAAACTTGCGGAGTTGGTTGCAGGGGATATCGAATCGGTTTCTCCCGAGACGATGGTTCGGTTGCATCCTCATGACACGAGCGACCCATGGGATTTTGAACAAGTATTTTCTGGGCTCTATGAGTTTGCTCGCAACTATCCCTTTCGGACCGATGAGGAGCGGTACCTTATTCACATCTCCACCGGCACGCACGTCCATCAGATATGCTTGTTTCTTTTGGCCGAGTCGAGGCATTTACCGGGCCGGCTTATCCAGACCTCCCCGTCGCCTCGGAACAGTTGGCCCGGGGTCTATCGAATCATCGACTTGGATCTTTCGCGTTACGATGCCATTGCAACTCGATTTGCGAGCCAACACGCGGACGACCTGAGTTTTCTCAAGTCTGGGATCAAGACTCGCAATTCTGCATTCAATGCATTGATTGAGCGGATCGAACGCGTGGCGATAGCGAGTCGCTCACCGATCTTGTTAACCGGTCCGACGGGCGCAGGAAAATCGCAACTTGCTCGTCGCATTTACGAACTGAAGCGGCGGCGAGAACAGCTTCAAGGGCCATTGATTGAAGTGAATTGCGCGACACTGCGAGGGGACTCGGCCATGTCCGCTTTGTTCGGTCATACCAAAGGGGCGTTTACGGGAGCGTCTGCAGTCCGCGATGGACTTATGTTGGCTGCCAACGGCGGCTTGTTGTTCTTGGATGAAATCGGCGAGCTCGGTCTAGAACAGCAAGCCATGTTGTTGAGAGCGATCGAGGAAAAGCGTTTTCTGCCCGTCGGGGCGGACCGGGAGGTGTCGAGTGATTTTCAATTGATAGCTGGTACCAATCGTTCCTTGCAAAATAGCGTTGTTGCTGGTCAATTCCGCGAAGACCTTCTCGCACGCATCGATCTATGGACATTTGCCTTGCCTGGGCTTGCGAGTCGTCGCGAGGACATCGAACCGAATCTCGACTTTGAGCTAGTTGCGTTTGAACGTTCACAGGGGACCAAGGTGACGCTCAACAGAGAAGCGAAGGCACGCTTTCTTGAATTTGCCATGTCACCCGAAGCGGCTTGGCGAGGTAACTTCCGTGACCTTAGCGCTGCAGTGACTCGCATGGCGACGTTGGCTCAGTCCGGGCGGATCACGCTTGTCGAAGTTAATGAGGAGATCGAGAGGTTGAAGCAAAGTTGGGCAAGAACGGTTGTGCCCGACCAGGAGACGGCAAGCGACAGTTCTCTTTCAGATGTGTTAAGCCAAGCGCAAATCGATCAGCTGGACCTCTTTGATCGGGTCCAGTTAGTGGAAGTGCTTCGTGTCTGCAAGCGATCGAAGTCGCTATCGGAGGCGGGCCGAATTCTGTTTGCAAGCTCGCGGCTGACAAAACAAATACCCAACGACGCCGATCGACTGCGCAAGTACCTAGCCCGTTTTGAACTATCGTGGGACCGGATTCAAATAGCCTAAGCACGTCGGCGCGAGCGAAAGAACATCGCCATGCATCTTTACGGCCAATTAGACGTTGGGCATTAGCCCCGGCTTACTAGAGTGCTCAACATTCGTCGAGAACCGTGACTAGCGCCTCTTGTCATTACCCAGGTCTTTTTAATTCTGCTCCCCTGGCCCTTTTAGGCAACGCAGTAAAGCATTTTAAACAACGAAAACACTAGGCGACGTTTTACTAGTCGCGTCGGGGAGTTGCAAGTTTTGGCAAGTCACATTTGCCGACAGTGACTCTTGATATTTGTCGTTTTGTCCGGTTCGGGCTTGTCCCGACCGGACACCGCTTTGGTGTTCTAATGGACCGCGTGATGAAAATGACAGCACCGGATTCATGCACCGCCAAGGTCGAGTGTAAAGCGATTGTCCTCAATCGTTTCGGAAGTGCAGACCAAAATCGCATTCCAGTTGCACCTTCAAGTCGTGGCTTTTTTGTTCTACGGGATGGGGCCTAAAGTGCCCGCCGAGCGATTGAGACAATCGCTCTACACTGTGCGGCGAATCCGGAGGCATGCGATGGGGCGACGTGAATCTAATGCCGTTCCGCTAATTGCTAATTGTCCACTTCCAATACGATCTGGTTTGGCGCTTAAGTGCCGCGAAATTTCGACATGACATTTAACTCGAGTGTCGAATCGTTTGTTTCATCCCATAGGACTTGCGCCGGCCTGCTTTGGCAACAAAATACCGCTGGCAGCTGATACCTTCAACCAGATTCATTTTATTTGGATGCCACGGTGAATAAAAAGAACCGCTTACTCCTCTCTGGAATAGACCGTAAGCTAGAGTAACGAGATGCAACGGTTGAGTACAATCCGTTCGTTTGATTTGCGGCTCTGACACTCATCGTCCGGTCTTTTCCCAAATTTGGATATCCCAATGACAGTCCGCATTCTTGCGATTTTGCTTGCCATAGTGTCGTGGGCTGCGATTCCGTCCGAGAGCTTTGGGCAAACCAAGCCGAAACCGACTGGGAAAAAGCCTGCGGCCCCTGTGAAACCTCCGCCGGTGAAGCTGCCGTCAGCAGTGCTAAAACCAAAATCGGAACCTGTGATGAAGGTCGCGTCCATCGACCGGGCCCGTCGCGAATCGGTTTTGGAGGCAGCAACCAAGATCGACGAGATCTTGGAACGAGCGTGGGAGAAAAATGGTATCAAGAGCCAGCCTTCTTTGCGCGACGACCAGTTTCTGCGTCGCATCTACTTGGAACTTGGTGGTCGCATTCCTACCTACGACGAAGCGTCGAAGTTTTTGACATCCCGGTCAAAAGACAAACGGGTCGATCTGATCGATACTCTTTTGGAAAGCCCGGACTACGTAAGCCACTTTTACAACTATTGGGCAGACGTGCTGCGTCTTTGCGAGCGACCACAAAACAATATCGTTTTGGATCCATACCTGGCCTATGTGAAAGAAAAGATTGCAGAGAACAAACCCTACGACAAGTGGGTACATGAAATGCTCACTGCCGATGGCAAGATTTGGCAGAACCCGGCTGTCGGCTTCCAGATGCGCGACGACGGGATGCCGTTGCCCTACGTCGACAATACCGTTCGCGTGTTCCTGGGTAAACAGATCGGTTGCGCTCAGTGTCACGATCACCCGTTTGACTCTTGGACCCAACGCCAATTCTATGAACTGGCAGCTTTCACGACCGGCACTCGAACACGCCTGAATGGAAATGATCCTGAATTCAAGAAGGGGAACCCAGTCAATCAACTGATCAAAGAAGCTCGCGATAAAACGCCTGATGGTAAAGCAAGTGCTGCATTGCAGCAGCTTGTCCGAGCCAATCAATTTGCCGTCCGATACAATAAACGCGAGCTCAAACTGCCTCACGATTACGCTTATTCGGATGCCAAGCCGAACGATATTGTTAAACCCAAAGTCCTGTGGGGGAGCGTGCCATCGTCTGCGGCCAAAGCAGATCGGCGAGAACAGTTTGCCGCTTGGGTGATCAGTCGCGAGGATCGACAGTTCGCCAGAAACATCGCAAATCGTATGTGGCAGAAGATGTTTGGTCTTGGAATCGTCGAGCCGGTTGATGATTTTCGTGCAGACAACAAACCATCCAATCCAGAATTGCTTGAACACCTAACCGATGAAGTGCTTCGCCTGAATTTTGATATCCGCGAATTGGTTCGCATCATTGCCAACACCAAAACCTACCAAAAACTGGCGATGGTTCACGAACCATCCTCTGCCGAAGTCTACCAATTCGCCTCGCCAATTTTGCATCGGATGACTGCTGAGCAATTATGGGATTCGCTCCTAACGCTCGTTGCATACAACCCCTGGGCATATCAACGTCCAACGGCCAAAGAGATTTCCGCTGTCGTGGATTTGGATTTGAGCAAAGCGAAACTGGCTGACGCCGAGAAGGTTGCGGCAAGTTATGAGTCCACTTACTTTCTGCCGAAGTACAATCGAGACCTTCAGAAATTGTGTGGTTACAAAGGGCAACTCTTGGTTCGAGCTAGCGAAATTCCCACTCCAGTGCCGCTTGGGCATTTTCTACGTCAGTTTGGTCAAAGCGATCGCGAGACCATCGAAGGGGGACGCACCGTTGGAACAGTGCCGCAAATCCTAGCTATGTTCAACGGACCCATTACCCACATTTTGCTCGAACCCGGTTCGGTCATTTACGATGACGTGATGAAGACCAATAACATCAACGGCGTTGATATCGTGTTTGTCTCCGTTTTGTCGCACAAGCCATCGCTTCTCGACCGCGAATTTGCTGTCAACGAAGTCAAGACGGCCGAGACGATGGGCCAAGGTTTTGGCAACCTGATCTGGTCGCTGCTCAACACTCGTGAATTCATTTTCATCCAATAAGATAGCACTGGGTTCCCTCAAATGAAAAACGAAGTTTTAGACAAATTCGATGTGTTGCTTTCGCGACGCAATCTGCTTATCAACGGAACGGCAGGTTTGCTCGGAGTCAAATTTCTATCGCAATGGGACAACAAAATCTTTGCCGCATCGCCAGGCACAAGAGCCAAGCAGGTGATCATGCTGACTATGCGAGGTGCGATGAGTCATATCGACACGTTTGATCCGAAACCGGGGCGCGACGTTCAAGGAGAAACCGAAGCGATCAAAACCAATACGCCAGGTGTCCTTTTTGGCAATTCACTGCCACGTTTGGCAGGAATGTTTGAGGAGCTTGCTGTAGTTCGATCGTTGACCACCGAAACGGGCGACCACGAACAAGGGACGTATCTGATGCGAACCGCGTACAAAAAGCTGAATAGCATTAGCCATCCTGGTCTAGGCCCATGGTTCCAGCATGCGATGGGAAAGATCAGCAAGGACTTGCCCGGAAACGTTCTCATCGGAAATGGCAACGAGCATCCTAGCGCCGGTTTCCTTGAGTCGGCGGTAATTCCAGTGCCGATCGGTGACCCAGCCAAGGGTTTGGAGAACATCAAATCGCCAGGCTACCTTTCGGACACCAATTTTAAACGTCGACTGACATTGGCCAATCGAATCGATGCCGACTTTCGCGAAAAATTTTCAGGTACCGAAGTCGACACGTATAACCAGATGTACAAAGAAGCGGTTCGGCTGATGGGGAGCAAAGAGCTGGAATCTTTTGACATCTCCAAAGAGCCTGAAAAGATCAGAGAGCTGTATGGTTCGAATCGATTTGGGCAGGGTTGCATGTTAGCTCGGCGATTGATTCAGGGGGGCGTTCGCTTTGTTGAGGTGGAGTTTGGGCCCTGGGATATGCACCAACAGATCTTCACCGATTTGCCCGACCGAGCAGGAGTCCTCGATCGCGGTATGAGCGCTTTGCTAACGGACCTTAAGACCCAAGGTCTGTTGTCGACAACGATGGTGGTCTTAGCTACGGAGTTTGGCCGAACCCCCAAGATCAATGAGAACGCGGGCCGCGATCATCATCCAGGTGTTTTCTCTTGCGTGTTGGCCGGTGCTGGGATTCGAGGTGGTCAGGTTTACGGGGCCTCGGATGAAGATGGTAGGTCTGTCGCTGACGATAGTGTATCGATTGCTGACTTCAACACGACGATCGCCAAAGCAGCTGGTCTTGATACCAAGAAAGAGTACTTTGCACCGAATGGTCGCCCGTTCAAGATCGGCGGCGGTGGAACTGCGATCGAGAAACTTTTGGCTTGACTCAACTGATCAAGAAGGCTGTCTCCTTTTTATTTTGGAATTGCCTGCCATTTCAAAGGGAGAGCGAGGCCACCGCTTTCGGCAGGAGCCTCACCCCACCCCTGTAAACATCTTTGCAAAGCCAATTTCATTAAAACCTTAGGGAGGGCGAGGCTCCTGCCGAGCCAACGGTCCAAAGGTTCGGCAGGAGCCTCACCCTCCCTGGTAACGAATTCGTTGGGTGAGCCCAAAAGTGAGACGGCCTCTAAGATCACCTCGGAAAGTAGGCAGCGGTTACAATGTAGGCTTTATGTCTCGTTTCGCTGTCAAAAAAGTGTCTCCTCTATGCCTTCGCAGTCTTTATCCTCCTTGGCCAAGTTCTTCCTGTTTTTATTCTGTGCAACAGCAAACGCAGAGGCCCCAACTCGCTATCTGATCGTACATTCCGACGATGCAGGCATGTCGCACTCGGTAAACATTGCCACGCAAGATGGGCTCGAAAGTGGCATTGTCAGCTCCGCGAGCATCATGGTTCCATGCCCTTGGTTCAAGGAGTTTGCCGTCTACGCGAAAGCCCATCCTAAGTACGATTACGGTATCCATTTGACCTTGAACTGCGAATGGGGTCTTTATCGTTGGGGGCCAGTTGCCTCGCGCGATAGCGTTTCGAGTCTTGTCGATCCGACTGGCTGCCTTTGGAGCAATGTCGAACAAGTTGCAGCGCATGCCAAGGCAGAGCATGTCAAGATCGAACTGAAAGCTCAGATCGACCGAGCCTTGGAGTTCGGCGTTCCCTTGAGCCATCTCGATACGCACATGGGTGCGGTACTTTGTCGACCCGATATCGTGGATGTCTATGTCGACTTGGCAGTGGAGTACAACCTGCCGATCCTGTTTTTCAAAGGGATGCCACCAGAATTGGGGAAAGAGTATCCAGCTTTAGCCTCGCAGTTTCAAAAATCGGTATCCAAGCTGACGGAGCGCAAGCTGCCGCTGCTGGATAACCTTCTCCAGTTCTACAGTGGAAATATCCCCGAGCAACGTAAGCAGAAGTACTTTGACGAAATTGCCAAGACGCCACCAGGCGTGACGCAGTTGATTATCCATTGTGGGTATGACAACGAAGAGCTTCGAGCAATCACCGACAGTTCGCTTCGACGCGATCAAGATCGAGCGATCTTCACCGATCCCAAGACGCTGATGTTCCTACAGGATCAAAAGATCAAACTCATAACTTGGAAGCAATTTCGCGAGCAAGTCTCAGGCCGCTAAAGCAGAGGAAACGAACAGGGAAGATCGCAACCAGGGAACCCTTACGAGTCAAATGGGAAGGCGAGGCTCCTGCCGAGCTAACGGTCCAAAGGTTCGACAGGAGCCTCACCCTCCCTGGTAACGAATGCAAAGGTTCGACAGGAGCCTCACCCAACCGCTGTAAACATCTTTGTAAAGCCAATTTCATTAAAACCTTAGGGAGGGCGAGGCTCCTGCCGAGCCAACGGTCCAAAGGTTCGGCAGGAGCCTCACCCTCCCGAGCAATGAATTGCTGAGGTAAACTTGTTGGAAACAGGTTTACAGGGGTTGCCTCACCCTCCCGAGCAATGAATTGGTTGGGAAATTAGCCATTGGGCGATAGCCCCGGTTTTCCCTGGTTCTCGACGCTCGTCGAGAACCGCAGGTGGAGAAAATCACGACGTGTGCAAGTATCTCGTCATTTCCTAAAAACCGAGCCCTGTTTTTCGGCAAATCTGGCCTGAAACATCATTGCCTCCTATCCTGGCAACCTGCTCTCGTCAAATTACCATCAGTTAGGAACTTGTTCTATTGCTCCCGCGAATGCAACGTCTGAAAACCTAATGACCGAATCCGCCCTGGCCTCCGGGACCTACGAAGTCCTTCGCAATCGCTTGCGCGAAGCCGCTAGCGATCTCCGACTCCGTTTCGGAAAACTGCACGCCGAACGGGCAACTGTGTTCGGTAGCATTCAGACGAAACTAAGCTCCACCGCCCACGTCACGACCGATCACAACTGCATCCCTCGCGACCTTTTCGCCACCGACTCACACATCCTGCTTGGTTACAACGTCCAGTTTGGACTCAAAACGGAGATCTTACCAAGCGATGTGTTTGCTTATTACCGGTTTGATGGTCAGCACGCGCACCAAGAATCACTCGATCCACTCCTTAGCGAACCTTTCCGACGCGACTTCCAGGAGCTCTATCGCTACTATCGTAACGCTACTTTCTTGCGGTTCTTCCAAAACGGTCCCTTGCTCTACATGGTCTTCCAAACGGGCAAGACCACGACGAATTTCAAGGCGTTCAAATGGACGATTGAGGGACAGTCGCTTCGGTATATTGACAATCGTAGCGAAGCCGAAGTAAGAGTCCCACCTCAGTACGCCTTCCAATGGAAACGAGCGACTCGCGAAAGCCATCGTCATGGCGTTCACCCTCACATTTCCATCGAAGACAAAGTCTTTGTCGAGTGTGTGCATGGTGACCTTACCATCAAGGTTGAGGACAATACCGAAGACGGTCTAGGAATCTATCGCGAACCCGTCGATAGCCCCGACCAGACTCTCGACGACGCCGAAACCTATTACGCAATTCTCGGTAACTTGATTCTGCTCAAAATCAAACCCTACCAAGAACCTGACTATCGCTATCTGGTCTTCAGCACAAAGCGCTCGGAAGCGAAACGACTTGATGCGCTGGGGACTGCATGCGGTCTGCTACCCAACGACCACGGCATCATTTTCCCAAATGGCTTCGTCCTGCAAACAGGCATCTCCAAGCTGTTCGATCATGGGTTAACCGATCTTGCCTTGGATCGCATCACCAAGTCTCCCAACGGTGAAGATTTTCTTTATCTGTTTTACCATACTGAATCTGGGACGTATCTACAGCTTCGATACAACTTGATCAGTCAAGAAGTCGATACGCCATTGATATGTCACGGGCAAGCGTTTCTCAATGACGGCGTAATGATCAGCATGCGGGCGACCGATACTCCGCAAAAGCATCATGCGTTGCAAGTTTGGCAGACCCCCTTCACCGGTCCCGATTATCGCCCCCAAGTGCAATCGGATTCGTTGCTATTTAAAATTGGCAACCACGATCTCGTGCGCGGCATGGCTGAGTGTCAGGAATTGCTGACTCTGATCGACAAGGATGAGTCGTATGCTGATCTTTATGCTGACTTGGCAAAGCGGGCTACGGATGTTCTGGATGGCTATTTCTGGTTGGACCGCGATGAAGTCTTCGTACTTGCCGATCCGGTTTTAAAGATCCGAGATGCGGCAACGGCTGCTGTGGAGGAGTTCGAAAAAGTCGTTCGGGCTCGCAAGGAAACTTCGTCGGCACTTGCCAAGACGCAAAACGAAACACAGGAGTTACTCAAATCCATCGAGCGAGCTCGCTTTGAGAGGATAGATGACTTCGTTGGAAAACTTGCGGCCATTCGAACGCAACGAGGGGTAGCGATCCAGCTTCGGGAATTCAAGTACATTGAGTTGCCCGCGGTGGAATCGCTTGCGATGCAACTGGTCGAAGCGTCCGATCGCTTGGGGGTTCGATGCGTTCAGTTCTTGCTCTCGCCTGAGTCGCTGAAACCTTTCGATAACCAGATCGGACTTTACGCTGACGAGATTCCGTCGATTGGCAGCTCGGCCACGGGAAAGGAGCTTGACGCGGAATGGGAGAAGATCGGTGGCTCGCTTGAGCTCCTCATCGAGACCGTATCACAGCTCAAGATCGATGACTTGTTACAACGCACGTCGATCATCGATCGGATCGGCGATTGTTTATCGCTGCTTAACCGTAGCCGTTCCACATTGCGAATGCGGTTGCGTGATTTAACGACCAACGAAATGGAAGCCGACTTCGCGTCGCAGTCCAAGCTGTTGGACCAGTCCACCGCGGGGGTGCTAGACACGGCAGACGCGCCTGATAAAGTCGATACGGCTTTGACTCGCGTGTTGATGCAGATCGAGGAACTCGAGGGACGCTATGCCGACTCCGAGACGTTGCTGTTGAGGTTGACGGAAAAGCGACAGGCCATTTGCGATACGTTTGAAAGCAAGCGGCAGCAGCTTGTTGAAGTCCGCACGCGACGGGCCAATTCCCTGGTTGCGGCAGCCGACAGAATCCTGGCTGGGATTGCCTCAAAGACAGCTCGCATCGACGAGCTTGCAGAGCTGAATTCTTATTTTGCTTCGGACCTGATGGTTGAAAAGGTTCGCGGCATCGCGGATCAACTGCGCGCGCTGGGAGATTCCGTTCGGCGTGACGATGTCCTTTCCCGACTGAAAACGATTGCTGACGATTCGGTTCGGCAACAGCGAGACAGGCGAGAGCTGCTCAGCGACGGGAATCGAGCGATCAAGCTTGGTGAACATAGCTTCAGCGTCAACCATCACGCAATCGAACTCACTACCGTGGTTCGCAATGGGCTTCTGAACTTGCATTTGACGGGCACTCAATTCTTTGAACCGCTAAGTGATCCTGCGTTAGACGCGGCCAAGGAGCTATGGGATCAGCCGTTGGCAAGCGAATCGCCGGACGTTTATCGAGGCGAGTATCTCGCTTATTGCTTGGCGCAAGGGCTTGGACAAAATGGCGGATTGGCTCACTTGGATTCCAGTGCGTTCCTCGCCATGGAAACACCCGAACGCATCAGTTGGGTTCGGGAAGCCATGCAGACACGCTATCAAGAGGGATATGCGAGAGGCGTACACGATGCAGATGCGACGCGTATTTTGACAGCAGTCCTTGAAAGTCACCGAGCCTTGGGATTGTTGGCTTTTTCGCCAAAACTGCGAAGCCTTGCTTGGTACATTTGGGATCGCTTGGTGCCAAGCGAGATCCGAACGACAACCGAAGATTGGCTCGTGGCTTTCGGCAGAATGGATGCTATGCTTGAAAACGCCGATCACAACCGAGCTGGATTGGCCCGTTTGGTGAAACTCTTAAAGCAATTCGATCTAGCAATGCTCAGGGGGCAGTCTCGCGCGGAGGCGGCTCGATATCTGCTAGCTCAGATTCAGCAAATGCAAGCGGATCGAAGCGCCGCAATGCATCCCAAGGCGATTGCGATCGTGCAAGCGATGAAGCGATCGATGGCTGATGAAAACTGGCAAGCGATCGCATCGTCGCTCGAAAAGACAATTGCAAGTCCCATGGATCAGTGGCATCTTGCGCAGCGTATCGCAGACGGTTTGATCGCGAATTATTCTGCTAAATTCGAACAGGACGCAGCCGACCCTGCAATGGGTTATCGCGAGGAGGTAGTGCTACAACTGCTGCTCAAGCCCGCAACAGGAAACCCGCAGGAGAATAAGCTTGCGTCGCCCACAATCCCCAGCTCGATTGTTTCGCTCTCGGGCGATCATCCTCGCATCTCGAAGGGGGCGATGCCGTTTCAATACCATGAGTTCCAGCACCGACTGGGGCGCCACGTAAAGCGGCATGTTCCGTTGTGGCAGTCATTGCAGTCGGCCAAGCAAAAGCAAATCGAACTTGCGGAAAAACGGCTTCGATCGCATGAATTCAAAGCAACGGTACTTACCAGTTTCGTCCGAAATCAGCTGATCGATCAAGTGTATTTGCCCCGCATTGGTGACAACATGGCCAAGCAATTGGGGGCGCTTGGGGATAACAAACGAACCGATCGGATGGGGTTGCTGTTGCTCATCAGTCCACCCGGTTACGGTAAGACAACACTGATGGAGTATGTTGCCAATCGGTTGGGGCTCGTTTTCGTGAAGGTCAATGGGCCTGCCATCGGGAATGGCGTCACATCGCTTGACCCGAGTGAAGCGACCAACGCAGCGGCTCGCGAGGAGGTACAACGCATCAATCTCGCGTTGGAGATGGGTGATAACACAATGCTTTATCTCGATGATATTCAGCATTGCAATGTGGAACTGTTGCAGAAGTTCATTCCGTTGTGCGATGCGACGCGCCGCATCGAAGGTGTTTGGAACGGGCAGTCCAAGAACTATGATTTGCGAGGTCGTAAGTTTGCGGTTGTGATGGCCGGCAATCCCTACAATGAGAGCGGCGAACGTTTTCAAATTCCCGATATGCTTGCCAATCGAGCCGACGTTTACAACCTTGGCGAGATCATCGGCGATAGCCGCGAGGCGTTTGAGTTGTCGTACCTTGAGAATTGCTTGACCAACAATTCGGTCCTTCAGCCGTTGTCGCGATGTTCCAATTCCGACCAGCGCGCGGTGATTGCAGCAGCAGCGAGGGGGACGACCGAAGGGCTCTCGCTGGAAAGCAATCTGTCACCGGACAGTGTGCTGGAAATGATGTCGGTGCTGGCGAAGCTCAATCGTGTTCGAGATGTGGTATTGGCTATGAATCGCGAATATATTCGCAGCGCATCGCAATCGGACGACTACCGAACCGAGCCGCCTTTCAAACTGCAAGGAAGTTATCGCAATATGAATCGGATCGCGGAAAAAGTTGTTTCCGTCATGAACGATGTGGAGTTGCAGACACTGATCCTTTCGAGCTACCAGCAGGATTCGCAAACGCTCTCGCGAGATGGCGAGTCGAACATGCTCAAGTTCAAGGAGTTGCTTGGATTGCTAAGCGAGGAAGAGCAACAGAGGTGGAATGCGATCAAGTCGACGTTTGCGCAGAAGACTAAACTGCAAGGGCTTTCGGGGGAGGATTCGACGGCTCAAGTGTTGGGTTCGATCATGAGCTTACGCGATGGGCTCGAGGCGATTCAGAATGCATTGCTCGCAGCGACGAGTCAGCGAACCATCGAGGCCGCAAAACCGCAGATCGATTCGAAAGTGGTTGTGCAACATTCAGTGCCACGGATTATGACCGAGCTGATCCGGAGCCAATTTCAGTTGTTGTATGATGGTTTGCGACCGTTACTGGAGAATGCGAGTCAACAAACGCAAACACAAGAACGGCTCCGAGCTGCAATTGAAACTTGTTTGCAGAGTTATCGGCTGCTTGAAAAGGAAGCGAGCGAAGCGGAGGAATCGCACTAGGAGGCAGTGGACAAAAGCGTGAATAAGGCAACACGTCATTCTTTTGCGAATCCCCCTACCCCAACGCTGTGAATCATGCTGTAGCGAAACTCGTCAAGAGTTTCGGTTGTTTAGGCCATCAGCCGAAAGTCTTGACGACTTTCGCTACGCTTGTCGTGAAACCCGACGCGTGTGTCACATTCCGCATTTTCGGTATTTTTAGAACCAAAACAGGTGTTAAACAAATTCTTTTGAGTAAAATACGACGTCTGCGTTGGCTTTTTCGATTTCGGACTGAACGCTGTGTGTAACAGATTTCGCGTCAACCGCCATCAAGGAATGGTGGCACTGGATCACGTCTCGTATAGGCATGACAACCAGGCAGTTAACGGCGCGGTTTATTAAAACTTTTGTTTTGGAGTTAGTAAAATGCGTCGATTGATCATTACTTTGAGCGTTGTTGTTGTTGCCGCTTTCTCGTCCTCGAGCGCTTCGGCTGGTTTGTTCTGTAAGAAGAACGATTGTTGTGAGCCAGCACCGGTTTGCTGCGAAGCACCAGCACCAGCACCAACATGCTGCGAGCCAGCACCTGTTTGCCGACCAAAGCTTCACCTAGGCCACAAACTTCATGGATTGATGAGCAAATTGAGCTGCAAGAAGAGCTGCGAACCAGCACCAAGCTGCGGTTGCGAAGCTCCAGCACCAGCTCCATGTGCAGCACCTGCACCAGCTCCATGTGCAGCACCTGCACCAGCTCCTAGCTGTGGTTGCGAAGCTCCAGCATGCTGCACGCCAGCTCGCAAGCACCACATCAAAGACTTGTTCGCTCACGTCAAGAGCAAGTTCGCAAAGAAGAGCTGCTGCGAAGTTGCTCCAAGCTGCGGTTGCGAAGCTCCAGCACCAGCTCCAAGCTGCGGATGCAACTAAGCTTCCACGTTGAGGCGATTAGAAAGACTATTGATTCGACGCTTGGTGCGTGAATCTTCTGACGGCTGCGATTCCTTATCGCGGCCGTTTTTCGTTTTGTTGGCAACCAAGTTTGCGTGAAAGAGATTTGCTATATTGAGATGCGTTCATTAGCCGTTACGCGTTAGTGTTCGGTTTGTAACAGATACCTGGGTGCGATCGCACTGCAGCTGATGTTGGATCTTCGACGGTAGGCAGCCCGAATGAATCGACTTCCCGCGACTCATACCGCAATCGACCGGTTTCCAGTTTCCTGGTCTAGTATTCTTCCGACAGCACTTGGGAAAAGTACTTTTGCGGTTCGTCAAACAACTCGGAGATTCGCCCCCTCCGAATGGCTTGGGATTATTTCATCGCACGAACGCAAAAATGGGTTTGCCCATCAGCAGTGGCAAGACTCGCTTCATTCTGCTTTGCTGCTGGCTCATCGGCAGGGCTGGGGGATACTCGTTGCGGGAGAAACGCCCTACGCCGATGTCGTCGTTCACACTTGCAAGCGTCTTCAAGTCCCCTACCGCATTCTAGGCCTAATGGCTTCGCATGAAAGTGTTGCTACGGAAGACGAAGTAGCAAAGCATCCTGTTGACACAGCGAAGGATGCTTGGGATTGTGGTGCGGTTGAGTTGTCCGTGGAGCGAGAGCAGGTAGAAGCAAAGATTTCGGTGCTCGACCTTGCAACCGTTTTTTTGTCGAATCGACTGTTTGTGGTCGCGTTGCGTTCAGGGGGCAAAATTGCAAAGCTATTGGAAAGACGCTTGAGTTTTCCGGCGATTCCGCTGGGTACTACTTATCTTTCCATCGCAACCACGCACAACTCCACGGAGGCGATCAGCCAGTCCGTCGAATGGTTAGATCGTGGGGCCGTAGGCTGGCTTAATACGAAACCGCCCCGGTCGATTGAGTCATTAACAGAGCGACAAGAAACACGGGGTGCGGGGCGGACATCGGATACATTGCCGTTTTGCACGGGCTACCAACCTGTTTTTCCGATGCGATTGTTGCGTTCGACGGTTACCAGTTTTCTGGTTCACTGTACTCGTGCAAGACGAGGGCCCTGGCCGGATCAATCGTTGCCGCAGTTTCATGATGAGTTGTTGCAGCAGCCTTGGGAAGAGCAACCCACCGCGTTTATGACTTTGCAAAGAATGCTAAAACAGCAACGCGTGATCGCAACCCATTCGTATCGTCGCGGAAACAAGCCTACCGTTTGCTTTGCATCAAAGGAGCTGAGCGTCCTGCTGTCGATGCGGCAATTCCAGTCGCACCTCGCGCGTTGGGACTGGGAGCCCTACGGGATCATGATCCATCGAGAGTGGCTTCAGAGCCACGGAGCAAAGCAAGTCAATTACATCGAGCGGGCTGCTGTGAAGAAAAAAAGTGAGGACGATTTATCCTTCTGTCAGGTTGTTTCCAGTGAGGAGGGTGCGATTGATTGGCGCCAGGAACAGGAGTGGCGGATCGTTGGAGATGTTCGTCTCAATGCGATACCGTTTTCCAAGGCAATTGTTTTCGTGCCGACATTAGCGGAAGCGATCGCCCTTCAGCCAATTTCCCGCTGGCCGATCGCTGTTTGCAAATGACATGTTCAGCGGATTCGACTAAACTGACAGGGCGTCAGCGAAGGCGAATTTTCGCCCTATTGCGTTCGGACCTCTTGTATTCAACAGGAAACCCCAATCTCGACATGGTTGAATTAGTCGACGGCCCAATCCCAATCGAAAAACTTTTGGCGGAATCGACCCATGACGAATGCGGTGCTACCGTTTTGTTTTTGGGTTCAACTCGGCGTTGGACCGGAAACGCAGAGACGGGTCGGACCGAAACAGCCTATTTGGAATACGAGGGGTACCGCGTGATGGCGTTAGCCAAGTTGACGGAACTGGAACAAATTGCATGCCAGCGATGGCCAATTCGGACCATTGCCCTGGTTCACCGACTTGGACGTGTCGAGGTCAAGGAGCCGAGCGTCGCGGTAATCGTGAGCACTCCACATCGTTCGGAAGCGTTCGAAGCTGGAAAGTGGTTGATCGACGAACTCAAGAAGCAGGTTCCGATTTGGAAGAAAGAGTGGTTCGCTGCTCAGCCACCCAAATGGATTCACCCGAATGTGAAACCATGACGCCAACCGCCCAACTCACACAAACCCCAAATCCGCCCGATTTGCTGCCACCCCTTGTTGATTCCTTTGGACGAGTTCACGAGTCACTTCGCATCAGCGTTACGGACGCATGCAATATTCGATGCCGATATTGCATGCCTGAAACCGTGCTGGGCTTCTTGCCGCAAAATCGCCTTTTAAAATACGATTCGATTGCCCGAATTGCGTCTATCTTTGCGAGAGCTGGCGTGCACAAGATAAGACTAACAGGCGGCGAACCGCTGATGCGTCCGAATCTAGAGAAGCTCATTGAGCAGCTTGCTGTCACCCCAGGCTTGCGGCAGATTGCCATGACAACCAATGCGATGCTCTTGACCGACAAGATCGTTTCGCTGGAGAAAGCCGGTTTGACGCACATCAACATTTCGTTGGACACATTGCGAGAAAATGCGTTCCGAGAGATATCGAGGCGTGACGGACTCGATCAAGTGCTTGCGGGAATCGATGCGGCAGTTTCAAGCCGTCTGAAAGTGAGGCTGAACGCTTTGGTGCTCCGCGAAATCAATTTGCAGGATTGTGTTCCCTTGGTTGAGTTCGCGAGGCAGCGAAATCTGTTTATTCGTTTCATTGAATTCATGCCACTCGATGCGGATCGGCAATGGAGTCAAGATCAGGTCGTCAATGGCCATGAATTACGATTGCACCTGGAAACCCATTTTGGCCCCTTAACTCCTATCGATCGACTCGATCCCTCGCAACCAGCATCGGATTTCGGTTTCGCAGATGGGCAAGGGGGGGTTGGGTTCATCGACCCGGTATCGCAACCTTTTTGCAAGTCATGCAATCGCATTCGATTGACGGCGGACGGGAAGTTGCGCAACTGCCTTTTCGGCCGCGAAGAGTGGGATTTGAAAGGGGCATGTGAAACAGGTGCTAGCGATCAAGTCATATACGACATCGCTGCAAGCTGCATCCAAAGTAAGTATGCTTCGCATGGAATTTCTTCGAGCGACTTCAAGCAGCCAGAACGAGCCATGTACCAAATCGGTGGGTAGGGATGTCTGCTAAGCCCAGTGAAATGTGTTTGCTGGTCCATTAGCCGGCGGGCGCTAGCCCCGGTTCTCGACGAATGTCGAGCACCCTAGGAAACCGGGGCTAGCGCCCTCCGGCTAATCTTTTTTCCCTAAAGAATCGTGCCTGCTTGACTGCTTCAAACCGTCGATTTCGGCGATGAGCTCATCGATACCGATTCCGTAGCGTTCTAGTACCGATGCCAGGATTCCGCCGACATGTTCGCAACGTCCACGTCTTGTTGAGCTGCTCGTCGAGTACGTTGGAACGGTCATCGGATTTGTGCTGCGTCCCGAACGGGCTGCAACGGCGGTGTAGCAATCGTCGGCAGGCGTCTTGGCCATCACTGGTTTCGATTCGAGTTCGTCCCAGTTGAAAGCTTGCTGAATATATTGGGAAGTCGTTGGGGATGTTACAGTCGCCATAATCCAGTTCTCGCGAGTTCACGGGTTGCATTCGACGTACTTGGCACTCGCCAAATCCGATTCGGTTGCTTCCATGATCGCCAGACCGTGGACACGTCTGGTCAAAGCGTTTTTGACGGCAAAATTTTCTTGCAAAAAAAAATTGGACGCCGATTCAACCCCAAGCGCCCTTGGGAAAGCGATACGATAGACAAATCGATCCGTCGACTCCTCTCTCCCGTCACTCCCGCAAGGAAACTTGGGTTATGGCTCTCCAGTGGATATCTGGCAAAATTGCGAGAAAGCATGTTTGGTCCGATGGCCTGTTCACGCTATCGGTTCATTGCCCAGGGGTCTCGGCTTTTGAGTCGGGGCAGTTCCTCCAGGTGGGAGTGGAAACACCGGAAAAGCACTTGCATCGCCCATACTCAGTCGCTTCACCGCATTCCGAGACCCTCGATTTCTTCATCGTCCGAGTGGATGGCGGCGAATTGACGCCACGACTATGGTCGCTTGAGGTAGGTGCGTCGATCGACGTGTCGGCCAAGGCAACGGGGGGATTCACGCTTTCTCACACCCCCGAAGCCGAAACGATTTGGTTACTCGCAACCGGCACCGGATTGGCTCCTTACATTGCGATGCTGCGAGAGCAGACTATTTGGGAGCGACATAAAAACGTGGTCTTGGTTCATGGTGTTCGCTACGCAACCGATTTGGCTTACCTGGAAGAACTAAGCCAGATCAAGGAAGAGTATGGCGGACGATTTCATTTCATTCCAGTCGTTTCGCGGGCCGAGGTGCAAGGTGCCATCTCCGGACGGATTACGACGGCCATGGAAAACGGCTCCTTGGAATCGATAGCTGAAAATGCGATGACACCGTCGAATTGCGCGGTCATGATGTGCGGCAATCCTCAGATGTTGGACGACGTCGAAGCGTTGTTAAAGGATCGCGGCATGCTGCGACACAAAAAGTCTGCTCCTGGTCATGTCGTGGTAGAACGATATTGGTGAGTGAAATCATGGCATCGCGGTTAGAGTCTAGATCGCCATCTTTTAATTGCTCCCGCAGGCTCGTGGCCTTGCATGTCATACTGTTCCTGCTCGGTTGGCTCGTCTGGAGGCAATTTTCTACGAATCTTTTTGCCTTCGTTCTATTTTTTCTCTTGGGAATGTCCGCATCCGTTTCCGTTTGGATTTTGCTTAACCCTGGAGATGGAATCCTTCGTTTCATGACAGCATCCTCGGTTTGCTCTTTTCTTTTTGTCTCCACAGCGTTTGCTGTCGGTATTTGCTTTCAAATCTACGATGTTGCTTTTGGAGCTGGAGGTAATTTAGCAGCGATGAGTTTAGGGTTCGTGCTAGTCGGTGCGCTATTAACGCTTCCATTTTCTTTATGCTTTATGTTGCCAATGGTGCTGTTGGGATGGTTACCGTGCAAGATGTCCAACCAGACCCTTCTTGCAGCTGAAGATCATTTGGAATCGCAACCCATGATCACCACTCGAACTTTTCTTGGGGCCTTTGTTGTGGTTGCAGTGTTTATGGCAATCCTTGTCAAAATAATGCAAGTTCGGGGTGTGACGGTTCCGAGCCTATTTAAGAATGCCGAAAATAACATTTCGATCGTGAGAAACTTGCTCGTATTGGCCGTCACGTTCTACTTGACGTGGGCTTATGCGTATTTGCAGTGGGCGCTTGGGGGGAGAAATTTCTCAAGCCTGCTTCGTGTGTTTTCCGCTTGTGGTTTAGTCGCTGCACATTCCGCAGTTTGGCTGTTGATTGCCTACCTTTTGCCCTTTACCGATCCCATATTTGATTGCGACTCTTCAAAATTGAAGCTGAAGGAGGTTTTCGTAAGCTCCACCGCCACCGGAATCGTCTTGAGTCTATCGCCGATATTGGTCTTTTGGATTTTGCGGAAAGCTGGCTTTCGGATGTGTTATCGGGGAAAACCAATTGGAGACGCGGTTTAGCTCGGCACTTAGCAGGCAACGCTACATGCAGAAAAAGGCGACATGGAGAAAAAGGCTTGGTTTGGCTTGCCTTTGTTGCCGATTAGGTACAATACACTTGTCGACATCCTCCGGGTTTCGATTCCCACCTCCCAAGAGCTCGGTTCCGGTTTTCCCAAGCAAACCGAACTCCCCTTCCCCGAGTTTTCAACTCAAACGTTTCCACCACGGACAATGGCCTACATTCAACTTCGTCTCGCCTTTTTGCTGATTGCATTGAGTTCCATTTGCTCGGAATGGACCAGCGGAGCCAGCGTGGACGATCTCAAGGAGAAAGGTGCGTTAATCTATCAGTCCAAGTGCGCATCGTGTCATGGGGCGAATGGAGAGGGGGGCACCAAGGAATACGCTGAGCCGCTCGTCGGGGACGCCAGTCGCAAGGAGCTTGAAAAACAGATTGCGGAGACCATGCCCGAGGACGATCCTGGGTCTTGCATCGGAGGCGATGCCGAAGCGGTTGCGGCTTATGTGTTTGATCAGTTTTACAGCGATTCTGCACAAGTGCGAAATCGTCCACCGCGAGTTGGATTGGCTCGATTGACTGGCCCACAGCTTCGACAGAGTCTCGCCGATTTATATGGGCATTTTCACGGTACGCCCAAGCCTACCGACAAACGCGGCGTCAAAGCGATTTACTTTGACGGCCCGCGGTTCAAGAAAGAAAACAAAAAAATTGAGCGCATTGATCCTGTGATCCGTTTCGATTTCGGGCATGACGCGCCCGGTGAAGGAATCGATCCAAAGGGGTTCTACATTTTTTGGGAAGGAGGCATCCTTGCCAACGCCACGGGCCGTCATGAGATCATCGTCCGTAGCACTTGCTCGTTTGTTATGGACTTCGGCAAAATCGGGCGGCAACTCATCAACAATCACGTGCAGTCGGGTGACAAGGTCGAGTTTCGAAGCACCGTCATGTTGACGGCGGGTCGCGTATACCCATTCAAAATTGATTTCATTCAGCGTGAACGCAAGACAGAAAAGCCACCAGCAAGCGTTTCCGTCTCCTGGATTCCACCGAATGGAACGGAGCAGATTATCCCAGTAAAGAATTTCATTCAGGAATGGTCGCCCCCGACATTTTCTTTAGGATGTGACTTGCCGCCGGATGATCGAAGCTATGGATTTGAGCGTGGGGTTGCGATCAATCGCCAATGGGACGAATCCACAACGGCTGCAGCGGTCGAATTCTCGCAAGCCGCGGCCGAAGAATTATGGCCGGACTATCGTAGAAAGCACAAAAACGATCCCGACGAAAATCGAGCACAACTCCGAGCTTTTCTATCCGAGATCGTATCGACCGCCTTCCGAGCCCCGCTTGATGACGAACTCAAAGCGAGGTACGTCGATCATCAAGTGGACTCTACTGAGGATGACATCGAAGCGATCCAGCGATCCGTGTTGGTCTCACTCAAGTCGCCTAGGTTCTTGTATCCATTGGCGGACCAGGGGCAGTCTCTTTCCGCCCGACATCTGAATCGACTTACCTTAACGCTATTTGACTCGTTGCCTTGCGACGATTGGCTCATCAAAAAGATTCGAGCAAAGGAATGGGAAGATCCTAATGCCTTGCGTGGCGTCGCGAGAGAATTTGTAAAAGACTATCGAACACGCGCCAAGTTGCGTGACATGCTTCACGAGTGGCTGAATGTCAAGCGATTCAACGAGATTACCAAGAATGAGAGTATGTTTGCCGGCTTCGATGCAGGGGTCGTTAGTGACTTGAGAGATTCGCTCGATGCGTTCCTGGACGAAGTCGTTCAAAGCGAATCAAGTGACTTCCGGCAGTTGTTCTTGGCGGATTGGTCGATGACGACAGATCGATTGGCTGCGTTCTACGGCGAAGCTTGGAAGCCGTTGCCCTTGGAAAGTGCCGAAGCGATCACGGGGGCTCCCGCCGATAATCCGATCCCGCGTGTGCGTCGTTCGGTAAGCGATCCTCAAAACAGTTTTGGCGTGCTCACTCACCCCTATTTGATGAGTGGAATGTCGTACCACGATTCGACGTCGCCTATCCACCGCGGGGTATTTTTGATTCGAAATGTTTTTGGCCGTATACTCAGGGTACCCAACGAAGCGTTCTCGCCTCTCAGTCCAGACCTTCATCCCGATTTGACAACACGCGAGCGCGTGGCTTTGCAGACCAGTCCCGATAACTGCCAGGTTTGCCACACGAAGATCAATGGGTTAGGATTTGTATTGGAGAATTTCGATGCTGTGGGTAAGTTTCGCGGGCAAGAAAGGGCAAAGCCGATCAATCCTGTTGGAAGTTACCTTGAACGGAGCGGCAGAGAAGTTTCCTTTAGTGGCCCACGCGAACTGGTCGATTATATTGTCGGAAGCGACGATGCCCACCGAGCTTTCGTAACGCGAGCATTCCACCATTTTGTAAAGCAACCCCCAGCAGCGTTCGGCCCCAACACGTTGGACGAATTGACGGACAGATTTCGAAAAAGCAATTTCAATATGAACGAACTGGTCGCAGAGATCGCTGTCATCGCAGCGACTCGCGATCCTTCGATAACTAAATAGGGATTATCCATGCATTCTTTTGTCTCCCGACGCGAATTTTTGCTCAAGACTGGCGTTAGTGCCGCAGCGGCAAATTTTGTACTCAGTCTCCCGATTTTGGGCTGGGCCGCCGCCACCAAGGAACGCAAACAAAGACTGGTATTTATCTTCAGTCCAAACGGCGTCATCCCCGATCACTTCTGGCCAGAAAAAACAGGAACCGATTTCGAACTGAAACGCATTTTGAATCCGTTGGCGGATTTCAAGAGTCAGGTGATGACGTTGCACGGTGTGTGCAATCACATCAAGGGGGATGGCGACGGGCACATGCGAGGAATCGGCTGCTTGTTGACCGGGATCGAGTTGTTTCCCGGGGATGTCCAAGGAGGTTCGGATACACCGGCTGGTTGGTCCAAGGGTATCTCGGTCGACCAGCATCTCAAGAACAAACTACAAGCCAACCCGAATACGCAAACACGTTTCGGTTCGCTCGAATTTGGTGTCATGGTGCCAGAGCGAGCGGACACCTGGACGCGCATGTCTTATGCCGGCCCCAATCAGCCAGTGGCTCCCATCGACAATCCGTATCAAATGTTCGACAAACTGTATGGACAAACGAAAAACCGTGCATTGTTGGCGAGCGTCCTCGATGATCTGACCGATGATTTCCGCAAAGTCGAGCAGTTGTTGAGTGCGGAAGATCGACGTATGTTGCAAGATCACGTCAGCATGGTTCGTGAGATCGAAAAGGAGCTCAAGTCCGAGGTCGAGTTGCAATCGCGAAAGGGAGACGTGGGCCACGCGGTTCCCAAGCTTGCGGCAAATGTCGAAGAGAAAAATGACAACATCCCCCAAATCACTCGCATGCAGATGGATTTGATGGTGAACAGTTTCGCAGCGGACTTTGCAAGAATCGCGACGTTTCAAATAACCAATAGCGTTGGCGAGCCCAAGATGAAATGGCTCGGCATCGAAGAGGGGCATCACCATCTGTCTCACGAGCCAGACTCGAACGAAGCCGCTTATGAAAAATTGATCAAGATCAATACTTGGTACTGCGAACAAGTCGCGTATCTAGCGAAGCGGTTGGCGGAAACACCTGAACCAGGCGGTGGAGGCTCGATGTTGGACAACACCACCCTGGTATGGACGAACGAATTGGGCAAGGGGAATTCGCATACTCGAGACAACATCCCATTCGTTCTGGTAGGGGGCGGTTTAGGCTTCAAGATGGGGCAGGCGTTGGATTTCAAGAAAGTGCCACACAATCGTCTGCTGATGAGTTTTTGTGAAGCGATGGGGTATCCTGAAAAATCCTTTGGTAACCCTGGTCATTGCGCTGACGGGGCTCTCACGGGTTTGGTTTAGGCCGTAGAGGAAGTTGTAAAACTTCCTGGAGTTTGCTAGTTCCCCGGCAGGAGCATAAGAACCAGTGCTTATGCGATGATCATTTCGTTGCTTAGCCGCGATAGCGGCGACACTGTGTAGCCGTGGGGCTCGCCCCACGGTTTCTAGACGCATGAATACCAGAGCCGTGAAACGGCGCCACGGTTTAGTAGCGCCGTTTCACGCAAAGCTGTTTCGCATTCTGCTCAATGTAAATTGGACTTTTCTGTAGCGAAAGTCGTCAAGACTTTCGGCTGCCTTGCGTAAACCACAGAAACTCTTGACGAGTTTCGCTGCAAAATGCGAAACAGCGTTGCGTTTCACGGCTAAGCATGTTTTCTCATCAAATTGAGACTGCCTATTGCCCATTGTGACATCGTCTTCCCAGACCGGTGCGAGAAAGCCTGCGGTTAGCGGATAAAACCAGATTTCTACGGAGCCAATTCGCTAACTCAGGCGTATATCACCGCAGCGAGTGTTGCACTACAATAGACGATGTTTTCGTCTGGTGTACCTTGCCTGAGGATTAGAATTTCTTTGAGTTCTCAAAACAATTCATCGTTGGATGACCGAGTTCGATCCTTGAAAATTGCAAAGTCGGACCGTATGGACAGCCAACCTGCGAGCCGTCCCCTTCCGTGGGTTCTGGCATTGCTCTTAGCCGGAGTGTGTGCTTGGTTGGCATACCGAGATGATCGATTGATGTCTTTGCTTGGGATCGTCAGACCGGTCGCCGAGTCAACAGGGGCAAATCCTAGTCCCGCCGCGACGGCACCGCCGCCAAAACAAGAAAAGGGAGTCGCTAAATCGGAAGCCGTGGTTCCGTCTGCTGTGGCCGGTTCTGAAAAGCCCACTTCGTCCAATCCGATCGCGCTCGAATCTCGTGGCTATGTGATCGCCAAGCATCAGGTTTTGGTCAGTCCACAGGTCAGCGGTCGCATCATAAGCCTCAATATCGAGGAGGGGCGTCGTGTTGTGAAAGGAGAGGTATTGGCCGAAGTAGAACGGACGGAATACGAAGCCGACGCAGATCAGACTCGCGGTACCTTGATGCGTAACAAAGCAGAATTGGCTGAATTGCGAACAGGTGCTCGCCCTCAGGAAATCGCTGGCGCAACGGCAGATTTGCAAGAACAGGAAGAAGTCGTTTCACAATTGGAATCGCAATTCAAACGGCTTAAAGAAGCTCTCAAGACCAACTCCGTTTCGATGACGGAATTTGAGCAAGCACAAAGTAGCTTTTACAGTATGCGAAAACGAGTTGACAAGCTTCGACAGTCGCTCGACATGATGAAAGAGGGACCGCGGAAGGAGCGCATCGCCATGGCAGAGGCAGCTGTGATTCAATCCGAAGCGAACTTGGCCAAGTCGATGTGGCGTTTGGATAATTGCACCCTCCGTGCTCCTATCTCGGGCACGATTTTGAAAAAGAATGCAGAGCAAGGTAACTTGGTCAACCCCGTCGCATTCAGCGGATCGACCAGCGTTTGCGATATCGCTGATCTTTCCGACCTGGAGATCGATTTGAATATCCAGGAACGGGATGTGTCCAAGATCTTCGTGAACCAACCTTGCGAAGTCCGATCGGAAGCGTTTCCGAAACGGGTTTACAAAGGGACTGTTTCACGATTGATGCCGATTGCGGATCGGGCCAAGGGGGCTATTCCCGTACGAGTCGCGGTAAAGGTCCCAGACGAAGAGCAAGGAATGTATCTCAAGCCTGAGATGAGTGCTATCGTAACCTTTTTTAGCGTTCAGGCGCCGTAGTTCGACTTCTCTTGGTTGACCTGCTTGAGGGTTGGCCAACAAATCCTCATTTCAAATCCAAGGTACATCACGAGTGACCGAAAAACCCATTGTTCGAGTTTCGCACGTTTCTAGATATTTCAAGCGAGGATCCGAGCGAGTCAATGTGCTCAACGACTTGGACCTCAATGTGCCTGAAGGTCAGTTCCTGGCCTTAATGGGACCGAGCGGTTCGGGTAAGACAACGCTTCTCAATCTCATCGCGGGGTTGGACACGCCAAGCGAAGGGGAAATTTGGGTGGGTGATCGTTGTGTATCGACGATGAACGAATCGCAATTGGCTCGATGGCGGAATGAGCATGTCGGTTTCGTCTTCCAGTTTTACCATCTGCTGCCGGTCCTTTCGGCATACGAAAATGTCGAGTTGCCTTTGTTGCTCTTGCCGTTGAGTGCCAAGAAGCGACGTGAGCAAGCCATGACCGCATTGGAATTGGTTGGGCTTGAGGATCGCAACTCGCATTTGCCCAGTCAGCTTTCTGGCGGGCAGCAACAACGGGTTGGCATTGCCCGCGCGATTGTCACCGATCCGACCTTGATCGTGGCCGACGAACCCACTGGGGATTTGGATGCCAAGTCGGCGCATGAGATCTTGGATCTTCTCGGTACTCTTCAGCGTTCCTTGAACAAGACGATCTTGATGGTGACGCACGATCTTCGGGCCGCTCGTCGCGCCGATCGCATTCAGCATTTGGACAAAGGGCGACTCGTCGACCAGCCAGACGAATCCCTTTACGAAGCGGGTTAGGATACCAATCATGAAATTCTTGATGTTGATTTTTAAGAACTTACGTCGCAACATGGTGCGATCGCTTTTGACCAGCGCTGGGATCATGGTGCTCGTCTTCGTCATCACCTTGATTTGGTCGATTCTTGGTTTTTTGGATATGGCGACGTCCGAAAAAGCTGCCAATTTCAAGGGTATTGTCACTGAGAAATGGAGTATCCCGAGTCAGCTTCCTTTTTCGTATGCAGCGACATTAGAGGATGGGGCTGCTCGCGAAGAGTCGGATGTCAAGCCTATGGACTCGATGACGTGGCAGTTTTTTATTGGGAGCGTTGACAAAACGAATATAGGCTTCAGCACGTTTATCTTTGCCTTCTGCATGGAACCAAAGAAGCTACTGACCATGATGGACGAGCTCGATTCGCTTCAACCTGGCCCACGAGCGACGTTGGATACGGCGATCAAGGCAATGGAAGGCAACCGGCAGGGGATTATTGTTGGGCAAAAGAGACTCGCTGCTATCGAAAAGAAAGTTGGTGACAAGATCAAGGTCTTTGGCATCAACTATCGCGATATCGAGTTGGAATGTGAAATCGTTGGCACGTTCCCACCGGGCCGATACGACAACAACACGTGCATCAACCGCGACTACCTCAATGCATCGCTCGATGCGTTCAAGGCCGCCAAAGGCAGGCCTCACCCGCTAGCTGAGAAGACGTTGAATTTGGTATGGGTCAAAGTGCCGACCAAAGACGCGTTTTCCAAAATGAGTAACCAAATCGATAGTTCACCTATGTTCGCCGCCCCTCCAGTGAAAATCGAGACCGCTTCTTCTGGGGTTTCCAACTTCTTGGCCGCGTACAAGGATCTATTGATGATTCTTCGGTATTTGCTTGCTCCTGCCATCATCATTACATTGACCGTTGTGATTTCCAATGCGATTAGCATCAGCGTGCGTGAGCGACGCAAGGAGATGGCGGTCCTCAAGGTGATTGGTTTCCAGCCCAACCAGATCATTTTGTTGGTCCTTGGTGAAGCCATACTGCTAGGCGTGGTGGCGGGTGCGATCAGTTCGATTGGAACCTACTATTTTGTCAACCGTGTCATCGGTGGTATCCCGTTTCAGATCGCATTTTTCTCTAGTTTCCCCGTTCTGGACGGAGCGCTTTGGTGGGGGGCTGCAATCGGATTTATCACTTCGTTTGCGGGCAGTATCTTGCCAGCGCTTTCAACCCGTTCGATTAAAGTTGTCGACGTATTTTCTAAGGTGGCGTAACGAATGGGCGACAAAAAAAGTATTGTTTTAGAGACGCTTACGAACTTTATTTCGTTTGTTTCACCGTTCTTCTTTTACTTTTTTAGCTTGGAGAACGCTTGGAGGCTTATCCCGGTTTGTTTTGGTTTGTTTGGCTTGATGATGCTCATCGTGTACGTCGCCAAGATTCCGATCAATTACAACATTCGAAACCTCAAGGTCCGATACCGTACCACATTGCTGACTGCGATGGCGTTTATCCTGGTGACCGCAGTGTTGACAGGCCTGATGGGATTCATCAACGGGCTGAAGCGTCTTGCCCAAGCCACGGGTAATCCTTCCAATGTTATTGTTCTGTCGCAAGGCTCGACGGACGAAGGGATCAGCAATTTAGCATTCGAAAACATGGGGGATATCGCCCAGCAGGACGGCGTGAAACGCCAGAATGACGAGCCGCTGTGCAGTCGAGAATCCTATTTGGTTTTGAGTTTGCCGATTGCAGAGCCAGTGCCCGGCAGCCCGACCCGCAGACTGCTGCAAGTGCGAGGGCTTTTCGATCCGGTAGCGTCCGCTGAGGTGCATGAATTCGGTTTGATCTCAGGGGGCGAATGGTTTTCCGAAGCAGGAGTTCGCCCCAGCGCAGACCCGAACAAAGCACCCTTGGTCGAGGTGGTTCTAGGTCAGGGGATCGCCAGGCAGCTTGCGGGGGATCGCGCTAAGGCTGTCAAGGAAAAGGCACGCAACAAGGACCAACTAGAGGTTGGAGACACCATACCGTTGGATACGCGAGAGCTGGTTGTAACGGGCATCATGAAAACAGAGGGGACCACATTTGACTCCGAGGTTTGGGCCAAGCAAAGCGTGATTGGGCCATTGCTCGGTAAAACCAATTTTACCACGCTGGTTTTGCGAGCAACCGGGCCCGAGCAAGCGCAGAAGCTTGAGGATTTTTTTATGGGCAAGGACAAGGACTTCAAATATGAAAAATCGCAGGTCAACGCGTTCACCGAAACAAACTACTACAAGTCGCAAAGCCAGACCAGCATTCAGTTGTTGGTGGGGACAATTTTGGTCGCAACGGTGATGGGCTTTGGAGGGGTCATGGGAGTTATGAACACCATGTTTGCGGCGATTAGCCAGAGAGTAAAGGACATCGGCATGTTGCGTCTATTGGGTTTTAGCCGCTGGCGAATTTTGGTCAGTTTCTTGACCGAGTCTTTATTGATTGCATTGCTCGGAGGGCTTATCGGCTGCGTGTTAGGCTACATGTGCAACGGTCTTCAAGCGACCAGCATCATTGGGGGCGGGGCAGGGCCTGGAGGCAAAGCGGTCGTGTTCCGAGTTGTGGTTGATTGGGGAGTGTTAGGAATAGGCTTGACCCTCAGCATGCTCATGGGCTTTGTTGGTGGTCTCATCCCAGCCATGTCAGCCATGCGATTCAAGCCACTCGAGTCACTACGGGGCTAATTGTTGGTGTACCGTCTTAAGGCGGCTTCAGGTTATTGACTTTCTTACGAAGTAGCACGCCAAGCATTTGCGACGAGGCGGGGCAAGCCCGCCCGTCGCGGTCGCGAAACAAGCCAGCCCGTAGTGGGCCCTCGGGCTCAGCGAACTTGGGCCTTGTGCACAACGTTTGCAACGTGCTTGGCGTGCTACCACTAAGGCTCGCCTTACTCCAGCACCCATTCTGCAAAGTCGAGACACTCCACTTGGTCTCGCAGTCTTGGGTGAACGAATACTCGGACTCGTTTGACCATGTCGTCGAATTGTTTGGTGGCAAGTGCGTGGACCACCGGTGACAATTCGCCGAGCGTTCGATAACTGCCATCGCGTTGACGCACATCCAGTTGGAACTGCACTTCTAATTTCACCGGCGGGGCATCAATGAGAACTTCGTGCGGATCTACTTTTAGTCCCGTTTTTGCTTGGATTTTCGAAGCGAGTTGGGAGGACAGTTCGACGATCTCCGGATAAGGTCTTCTCGCAATTGCTCTATGCTGTTCCGGGTTGTTGACGAAATCGAATTGAGCAACGCGTTTGTAGAGTTCGCGCTGTCGACCAAAGAGCCCCTCGATGCAAGGACTCCAATCTCGATTCGCACAAGCATGCATCAGTGAATCGATCATCTCAGGTTCCACCATATCGATCCACAATTGAGTCACCGTTTGGTCGTCTCTCATTTCGTAAACCGCGCGTTGAAGCATAGCTGTGGCGCTGCGAACGGCATGGTGCCAGTAGACCTCGCTAAACATTACATACCGAGCGAAAACCATCATCTCGGCGGCCGTTCGACCCTTGTCCGTAATCGCCAATCGATTTCGAGCCGAATCGATGCAAAGCGAACTAACCAAACGATTTCGATCAAAGTTGCGACCGTATGGAACGCCAGCGTGGACGGAATCTCGCTCTAAATAGTCAAGTTTGTCGATGTCGATGGGGCCGCTCAGCATGGATTGGAGCAACGCCAGTTGCATCTTTTCACTCGACTGGTTTTCCACGTTGTTCGGCGACAGTGTTGATGTTGATGTCGGGGTTGGTGTAGGCGAAAGAAGATTCGATACGTCTAGTGGATGAAGTCCCCAGTCTTGATCTAGTACTTCAGCGAGTTCGCCGCGGGTTATCAAGCGACTTGCCAGTATTTCATGGCGTGGGATGTTGTTTAGATGCAGGTCTTCCAGGACATGGCAAAAAGGCCAGTGCCCAATGTCATGAAGCAAAGCCGAGACAAGGAATAGCTTAGCATCGTATTCGCTCAAGACGTTTCCTAAGTCGTCTGGCCCTGAGAGACGTTGAAGGAAATCGATCGCGTTTCGGTAAACGCCAAGCGAATGCTCCATTCGCGTGTGGGTTGCGCCCGGATAGACGAACGCAACCATGCCTAGTTGGCTGATGCGCGATAAACGCCGGAAAGCCGGTGTATCGATAACCTTCTTGAGTCGGGCCGTGACGGGGACGTTGATGTCCGGCGAAATGCGAATCACGGAGGATGGGGCGTTTAGCTCCGGAAGCCCCCAGTTATTTTTCATTCGCAATGACTCTCGATGCATTCCCGACTTTCCCTTCATCCTCTTCATCTTCTTCTTCGTCGTCGCCATCTTCCGATGCGGTGATGGCCCATTCGGGGTAAGGCTGATTGGCTTTCATCGCATTCCATAGAATACGATTGAGCAAGTCTTCAGGCGCCTTGTCGACTTCTGCGAAATTGATGGTGGCAGATTGCTCGGCAAAGTGACGTTGCACGGGATCGACGATAAAGGCTATTGGCGAGTTCAATTGATCCAGAGGAATTTCAACGTCAACTGAATCAAACGGCGTCAGATCGGGAGTTTCTTGGAAGCAGTCAAACATAGGTGTTGCCCCCGCATCGAATTGGTTCATCGGAGGGAGTCCCAAGATCTGCTCCATGGTTCGCAGTATGCTGGTCGTGTTGTACCGTGTGCTTACTGTTTGCTTCCGTTTTGCGTACGGACTGATGCAGTAGGCGGTCGTACGGTAGCCGCTCACATGGTCCCAACCCGCTTGCGGATCGTCTTCGATTCCGAAGATGGCCATTTTGGGCCAGAACTTCGAATGGCTTAATCCTTCGACGATTCGTGCAAAAGCTAGGTCATTATCGGCCATGCTTGATGCTGGAGTTGGGAATTTGGCGGAGGTGCCACTGGTGTGGTCGTTGGGCAGGCAGATCAGGATTAAGTTAGGGAGATTGCCTTTTTTCTCAAATTCAGCGAGCTCTTTTAAAATAAAATCCGCACGCGCTTGATCGGGTACTTCCATTGCCCAGCCGACATAGTCCTTGGGCGAGTAATCGCGGATGCTTTCGATGGCGGGTTCGCTTTCAAAGATCACTTCGTCGGCTCCTTTCCAAGTTCGAAAGCAAGCCATGTAGTCGGGTTTACCTTTGGTGTTGGCGTCGCGAAATCGAACTTTTGGCTTCATGAATTCGCCGTAGTTGCGAATCGATTTACGATGAAGAACGGCGTTGTCCCAGATGAACCCGGCGGGCGAATAGGCGAGCGCATCGGCTTCGTCGTCCCCCATTCCATCTGGATAACTTCTTGGGAAGCCAGCGAAGCTCTTTTCGAGATAGGCGTTCGATAGGGCTGAGGTGGTCCAGTTGTGGCCGTCGGCGCTCAAGATGCCGCAACAATACGTGTTGTCGAGCAGAACGAACTGATCAACCATACGATGTTGATTCGGTGTGATGTTGCGGCCGAAGATGCACAAGCCGGGATCGCCGTTGCCTCGCGCGATATCGCCGAAGACTTGATCGTAGGTGCGATTTTCTTTGATAACATACACGACGTGTTCGATGGTGCTCGGTTCGCCGATCCGTTCAGGAATGGGACGAGCGGGTTGGTTTGGTCGAGGTGGGAGGGCTGCATCCCGAATCGCGTTGCGTCGCATGTTTTTGGCGACTTGCTCGGAGAGGACAGCTAGTTGTTCGGCGGTTGGGACAGGGACAAGACTGATTGAGCCGTTGTGTTGGTGCGAGTTGAAGCCTTGGCTGTTTTCCTTCTTGGAAGGTTTCGCGGGAAGGCCCTTTAAATTGGCAACGCACACTTGATTGCGGCCGGCATCAAAACTGACAGCGCCCGGATACCAACCGACGGGAATGAGTCCTTTGAGCATCGTTTCGCCTTTGTCGTCCGGGTCAAACGACATGACTGCGATCGCGTTTTGGGAGCCGTTCGCAACGAAGAGAGTATCTCCTTTGGCATTGAATGCGAGAGCGTTCGGAGCTGCACCGTAGATATCGGACTGTTTTGCGTTGACGAATACGGTTTCGAGAACTTTCCCACTTTCGCTGGAGAGGATAGACAGCGAATCGCTATTGGTATTGGCACAGACAACGAATTTGCCATCGGGTGAAACAGCCAGATCGCTTGGACTGAGGCCGACCATGGTCGTCTCAGTTGCCCAGGTCTTTAGATCGATGATCGAGACAGAGCCTTCGTTGGCGATGTGGCGAATAGGATCGACACGGACGGTCGTCCCTTTGCCAGCGGGACCGGTTAAGCTATCGGAATCGGGAATACGGCCACCCCAATTGCTCACGAAGGCTTTGTTGTTGTGAATCACGACATCGTATGGGGCGACACCGACGGGGATTTTTTGATCAACGCTGCCGTCTGCCAAGTTGATCACTAAAAGAGAGTTGGACAGATTGCCGCACACCAAGAGTTTGCCTGTGGTCTCGTCGAGAGCCAGTCCGCTAGGAATCTCTTGGGGGCGCCGCGGGGCCTTGGCGTCTGGGAGTGGAATTGTGTACGAGGGAGTGTGTGTACCGTCGGTGGCAACCGAGAAGACTTTGATCGAGCCTGTGACGTTGCTCATGTAGAGGCGTTTTCCGTCGGCGCTGTAAACGAGTCCTGTGTAGCTGGCGAGTGAGCCCGCATCTGGTTTTAAGATGTTCGTGGAGGCGACATCGGGTTCCTTGGTCTGATCCTTTGCCGGGAAGTCAACTGTTTGTCGCACGACTCGGGTCTCGGGATCGATCACGATCAGTTTGTTCGTCTTGCCTGAAGTCACAAGCGATCTGCCATCGGGCGAAAGGGCTAGAACTTGCGGGCGCATACCGGCCAGATCGATTTTGTGCCCGGCTGGAGTCGCGACAGTGACTGGAGTTTCGATCTCACTGAGGTTTGGTAGAGATGCTGATGGTTCCTGCGAACAAGCGATCGAAGCGTGGACAATGAGGCAAAAGATGGCTCGCAGTGGCATCCGTCGAAAAAAAATTTCTGAAGTCATTTGGGTATCCGAAAGTTAAAAATAGTTGGTAGGCAAGGGATAGCAATGTTGAGTGATGTAACCAAGATTGATGCGTTGGCAGTTGCGTAGTTTACCGATTTTGTGGTGGTAGGTTTCGCATTGCGAAGGGATTAAGGCCATGTCAACCAAAATTAACAATCTGCCGGTTAGGTTGTCTGGATGTGAGTTGGGGTTGCGTAGGCGAGCGCCCTACATTGAGCAGTGTTTCTGTGTTGCGACTTTTGCGCTGTACCGCAAGGGGGATACGGACTGTAATTCGGTTAATTTTCTTGACTTTGGTGGCTCGTTGCCAATAATCATTCGTCATTGGGAATTTTGAGTGAATTTTTGCGGGTGGATCGGTCGTATGACGCGCTGGGGTTATCAGCGACACCTGGATAATTCGAGAAGCAGCGCAGTTATTCCCCAAATGAAGTTTGGCAGGTGTTCGGCGTCACTTGCATGATGAGTACACAATTTGGAGGGCCTTGAGTTAATGAGCAATCTTTGTAAGAACGTTTTTGAAGCGATTTTGAAGTATGGACACGACGAGGATTTCGATCCAGTTGTGGACATGAAATTTCTGCCAACAGATGCTCCAGCTGGCTCGCAAGAGAAGATCGAAGTTCTTCGAAAGCGAGTTGAACTCGGGCAGCCTCTATGGCACAACGATGACCGAGTGGACTACAGCGGTTTGACGGGCGCGATTCGCCCCCGCGAGTAATCTTAGGCAACCACCATCGTATTTTTTTGAAGTCGTGTAAGGCTCGGGATGCATCCCGAGCCTTTTTTCGTTGGTTGGGACCCTGAGCCAAGCACGAAGTTCTTACCGGTGGAACCTAAAGATGTGAAGCGTTTTGTTGCGAAACTAGTCAAGAGTTTCGGTCGTTTGGGCGATTCATCCGAAAGTCTTGACGACTTTCGCTACTCAATCGTTTTTTAGCAGCGAACAATACTGCACAGCGTTGGGACTGCACAACGTTGGGACTGCACAGCGTTGGGACTGCACAGCGTTGGGCCGAGCCCGGGAGCGAGTGGCTTACCACAAATTTGGTATTTGTATGAGAATCTTGGTTATGACCGCCAAACTTCTTGAATAATATGGGGGATTCCGGCTCGACTGCTTACGCTCGAAACCATTTTGGCTTGCGTCTCCCGAAACCTTTGTTGACCTGCTAATATTCCTTTTTATCGGAATTTGGTTCGGGTAACCGCAAGATCATCGTTCGGTTAGGTGCATTCATATGATCGAGAAAAATCAAACAAACGTTCTCATCGATGAGACCTATGAGCATATGCGGCGCTTGGCTGCCAGTTACTTGCAGCTTGAGTCATCGACGGTGACCCTTTCTCCGACAGTGCTTGTGCATGAAGCCTATGTAAAACTATCCAAGCAGGCGTCGGACAAGTATCAAAGTCGCGGCCATTTTTTGGCGATCGCGGCGACCATGATGCGGCGAATTTTGGTGGACCATGCACGAGCTCGTCAACGCATCAAACGCGGCGGTGAGCGAGTTCGCGTCTTCTTTGACGAGGACGCGACGATTGCACCGTCGCGCGACAGTGACGTTCTGGGCTTGAATGAGGCACTTGAAGATCTACAGCAGTTGGATTCAAGGCAAGCGAGCATCGTTGAAATGCGATTTTTTGGTGGGATGACGGTTCCTGAAGTGGCCGATGTGCTTGGGTTATCAACTAGGACAATTGAGAACGAATGGAAGATGTGTCGCGCTTGGCTTAGAAAACGACTCGATGTGGAAAACCAACCTTGACCCCTGAGCAGTACGCTCGCGCAAAAGAGCTTTTTATCGATCTTGTGAACAAGTCGATTCGGGAGCGGGAATCTCGTTTAACCTCCATGGCGTCCGAGGATCCCGAGGTTATTCGAGAAGTTCGAGGGCTGTTGGCTCAGCACTTTAGTCGAACGATCATGGAGCCGACTGGCAAGATCTCCAAAACGACGGTTCAGAGCCGATCGATCTCAACGCTTGGGCTTCAACGTATTAGTCATAACTTGGTCGGAGGCGTGTTGCCCTTGGCATCTGCCATGGGGGCTGCATTTTTCTTGATTGCCGTTGGTTGGTATTTGCAATCGGAATTAATTCGTCGTTCGCGAGTCGAATACGCTTCCGTGCTGGCTTCTATGGCGGAACAAAAAAGCATATTGGTTCTGCAGTGGGCACGTGGCCACGAACTACGGGTGCAAGATTGGGGGCGGCAGAAAGAGCTACAACTATTAGTAGAAAGCTTAGAGGAGCAAGTGCTCGCACCAAGTTTAGACGAGCATGGGCGAGAGAGGATTCTCAGAAGTGCGGTTGAGCAAAAGAAGATCGAGTTTGTTTTTGAAAATCAAATCGCGTTGCCCATAAAACTGGAGACAGACACCAAAGAAGAAAGTGTCAAGGCGGGGGAGCGGTCGAAGCTCAAGTATGCGATTTGGAGTCGCAACTCGATTTTGCTAGCGGATTGGCAGTACAACAACGACGAGGTCAAACTAGGTAGTCTTTCCACGACCGTTGGTTCTACTATTTTGAAGCGTGTTTTCGATCGAGCGGCCACGTCGGTCGAGCTGCCTCGCCCCACGGCCGAAACGATCTCGGAAAATTACCCGATGGAATCGAACGAGCAGTATGCCATGTTCATCGTACCGATCTTTTCGCCGGAAGATCCCAAGATGGTCATCGGCGCAATGATGGTCCGCAGTCCTGCGTTTTTGGACGAGTTGGAGAGCCTACTTTCGAAAACCGTATTGCGCGAGAGCAACTCTTATCTTTTGGATGAGCGTGGGGCCATTGCAACCAAAGCCCAGAATCTGACAGACCTTCGAAAGTTGCCTCCTTTTGCAACACTAAAAGAAGTGCGCGGTGCTCCTATTTTCGAGGCCAGGGATCCAGGTGGAAATGTACTCGGAGGTTTCCAACCCGCGGAAGATCGAACGGAGTGGTCGTGGACAAAGCCAGGCAAGACCATCTCGCAACCCAAGAGCGGTTTGGACGTGATTGGATACCGAGATTATCGTGGTCGGGAGGTTGTGGGTGCGTGGCATTGGATAGAACCTCTCAATCGACTTTTGGTATTGGAAATCCCAAAGGAAGAGGCGTTTCGGAACCACGTTTTCATCGATCGCGCGTTTAAGATTTTGTACGGTATACCCATTTTGATCTCATTGATCATCGGCGGTTTGTCTTTGCGCCGTGCGTTCCGCGGGATCGAGTTAACCAACCGTTCGCTTGGCTCCTATATCCTTCGAGAGAAAATTGGTGAAGGTGGGCTTGGTATTGTCTATCGCGCAGAGCACAAGCTTCTCGGAAGAACGGCAGCCATCAAACTGATCAAAGAGCCGCTGGCTAATTCCGTTACGCTGAAGCGATTTGAACGCGAGGTTAGGATGGCATCGAAATTGAGCCATCCCAATACGGTTAGCATTTATGACTTTGGAATTTCCAAGGACGGACTTTTGTTTTGCGCGATGGAGCTCGTCGAAGGGGTCAATCTAGCGCATTTCACGACGTATGATCCGGCCATCCCCATTGATCGATGTGTCTGGATCCTGAGGCAAATTTGTGGAGCGATCGAAGAAGCCCACGATATCGGACTCATTCATCGCGACATCAAGCCACAGAATATCATGATCTGCCGCAAAGGCCAGCTCATGGACTTGGTCAAGGTGGTTGACTTCGGCCTAGCCAAAACGATGGCGGACAATGTCTCCAGAGATGTGACTGCGACACGGGTGCTCATCGGAACACCCGGTTTCATCGCCCCAGAACGTCTTGAGACACCATGGATTGCCGATCCGCGAATCGACATCTTTGCGTTTGGTGTTCTGGGCGTTTACCTGTTGACGGGCAAAGTTCCTATATTGGGCGTTACGCACGATTCGTTAATCCAGATGCTTTATCTAGGGCGGTTTGCATCTCTGTGCAGCGACTCTAAGTTCAATGAGTTTATACGGTTGTTGGCGGATTGCATTGCACCGGATGCCAACGATCGCCCTCGATCGATGACTGAGGTTTCGAGAAAGCTCGACGCTGCGGCCACTCGGTTCCCTTGGAGTGAAGGGCAAGCTGAGAAGTGGTGGAAGGACAACGAAGACGATTTGATCGCTTCTGCACGTACAAGAGACGCCTTGAAATAGATCGTTCAACAGTCAGCCGTAGGCGTACTGGCGAGCTATTGATGCTGAGCTATAGAACGCCTACGGCTGACCTTTAAACGAGCTATCTACCAATCTTCTTCGTCTGGTATCATTGGTACTTGGTGATTTCTCATCATTTGCAATCGAAAGAACATAGGTAGCTAGATCCATGGTCTCGGACGGACTGCCTGCGAAGGAAGGGTGGGGTGTTCCGGGAATTCCCAACGCGATGCGGCGATAGATATCATCAAGCGATTCTCCCCCCTTGAGCGGATCGGTCGATAAGTCGCGTGCCAAGATGGGGTGTCCGCTTTCATCGAAGTGCCTTATTCGATTGGAGGCGTATTGGGAGGCTCCGGGGTGTGTATGACAATGTCTGCATCCCGTAGTTTGAAAGAGCAGTTCTCCTCGACGTATCGCTGCCTCGAAATCGTTGGGTACGACTGGAATATCAAGCTGCTTGGTCGGGCGCGTTTTGGCAGCCAGCAAATCGTCCAATTCGTCTTTGGAGAGAGCTAGACCTTTCAGGCTTGCCTCGACGCCAAGGCGATGAAACTCGCGGAGCACAGGCAGCAGCAAATCCCATTCGCGATTGCTCAGCTCGGGGAAGGCAGGCATCGACGTTCCAGGTAGTCCAGATCGTATCACATTGATTAAGTCGCTATCGGTAGCGAGTCCATTGGAGGCTGATACGTAACGAAATCGCTGACCCAAAAAGTTGCGAGGCGACGGAAAGAGGTGACGAGCAGCTCGTCCGTTTCCTGCCCCGGATTCTCCGTGGCAATGTGAGCATTTGTCCTTGTAGAGCCGGATTCCAGGCTCTGTTTCCGTATGCTTAGTAACCGGGGCAAAGGATTCCGCGTTAAGTAGTTTCGATCGTTCCAACTCGATTTCAGGTCGATTGACTGATGTCGCCATGCGATGCCTCAGGTCATTGATACGTCTGAGTCGAGCGATACGATTCAGTGTTTCGGCAAAGACTTCTTCCGCTTCGGGACGCTTCCCTCCAAATGCCAATGCCATTGCCCCCAATTGCGCTTTGTGAAACAAAGGATCGGCGTCGCTGGGCTGCCTTTCCACCATGAATCGAAAGCCTTGATTGAGCATTTTGCGGAAGTCGTCAGGAGAGGATAGACCTATTTTTGCGAGATGGTCCAGGGCATCTTCGTATCGCGATTGATCGAAAGCCAGCTCAATCTGTTCGAGGAGATTGGGCTCGGAAGTTGCTTCGTCATTCGAAAGAAGCTGGACCTCGGCGAAGGCTTCGATGTCACGACCTTGTTTGCGAAAAGTTCCTGCTTGGCGAATCACCGTCTGTGGGTTGTTTGGTAACTCATGGGGAGTATTTGGTTGTGAAGGTTGGCTGCCGAGTTGGTCGGATTTCGATTTGATGATCGCTTGGTTACTCTTGGGAGCCGTAAGGCAAAACCAGACTCCAACCGAGACTGCAGTGCTCAAACCAAATGCGATGGAAGCAAACCGTGGGCTTCTGAGGGGCTTAAGAAGTGAGTACAACATAGGATGCAATGCAAATGACAAAGAAAAAAGGGCGAACGGTTCATGATATACTATCTCGACGAATGGGTTGATTTGGGTTCGGAGTCCTGCTTTCGGGAATGGATGCCCAAGTCGCGAGCGTTACTTCGTCTGAGTTTCGTTTTGTTGCTTATTTTGCTTGGAGGCTGTCAGAGCAATTTACAAGTGCCGACCGCACAGACTCCTGCGTCAATCGAATCCAAGATCGCTGCCTTCTGCGGTGATTGCCATGCGCTACCAAGTCCTGAGAGTTTTGCTCAAGATGTTTGGTACGAAGAAATCCGAAAGGGCTACGAGTTCTATGCGAGGTCGGGCCGAAGCGATCTTCATCCGCCCATGCTGTCTGAGGTGGTTCGATATTATCGAGAGCGTGCACCCAAGGAAATGGTGATTCAGGAGTTGCCTGAAGTCGACGAATTACTTCGAAATCGTTTTGAAATCGAGAAGGTCGACTGGAAAGAAGCGAATGATTATATTCGCCCGGGAGTGGCTTCTGTTCGCTGGATTCCATTGATGGCTCCCGACCATCGCGATTTTGTTATCTGTGACATGCGAGATGGAAGTGTTAGTTTGATTGATCCCGCCAATACCGATGCACCTAGGAAAATTCTCGCTCGACTCAATAACCCATGCCGAGTTGAAATGTGTGATTTGGATGCAGACGGGTATCAAGACTTGTTGGTCGCAGACCTCGGCAGTTTTTTGCCGTTTGATCATCAGCACGGTCGTGTCGTCTTCTTGAGGCGAGACCCTGCCACTTCCAACTTTGCGGAAATCGTGGTCAGCCAATCAAATGGGAGAGTGGCCGATGTGCAGGCGGGAGATTTTTCAGGTCGCGGACAACTGGATATTCTCTTTGCGGAGTTTGGGCATCGGCAGTTTGGTGGAATTCGAATGCTCTCCAATATGTCTGATCCAAACCAGCCTCCACGTTTGGTTGCGCGATCGTTGGACAGCAGGCCTGGTTACATTCAGCTGCCTCCAAACGATTGGGATCAGGATGGACGGTTGGATTTTGCTGCTGTGATTAGTCAAGAATACGAGAGCGTCGAGATATTTCTCAATCGCGGTAGTCGCTTCGAACGACGCGTCATTTGGCAAGCTCCAGATTTGAGCTTCGGTTCCATTGGGATTACGCTTGCCGATTTGGATGAAGATGGTGACAAAGACATCCTCTATGCAAATGGAGATAGTTTTGACAACGGATATGCAAACCGAAGCCATGGTTTGCAGTGGCTTGAAAACCTTGGGGATGTTCAGTTTCGCTATCATCGAATTGCGGATGTGCCGTGCATCTATCGAGCTGTTGCGATCGATTTTGATGCGGATGGCGACCAAGATATTGTTGCGGTCACCAACGTACCCTCAAGTGTGAATCCGGCGACCTTCCGAAACTCCAACCCTGCGTCGATTGTCCTGCTTGAGCAGACGCGCTCAAAGCATTTTGAACTGAGGGTTTTGGAGCGAGGTTCGCCCAACTATCCAGCCTTAGAAGTTGGTGATTTCAATCAAGATGGACGTATGGATTTTGTCGTGGGGGCACAAATCTTCGATGAAACATCGACCAAAAAGATGGTTCCTAGGCTTTCTGTTTGGTGGAGCGCTTTCAATAAAAAGCGACTAAACACCCCCTAAATTGATGATTTATGGCGAAAAACAGCCACTAGTCCGCTAACCTGCCTTTTCGCCCGATCAAGGCGTTGATAAACTCATGGTTTCCGTTTTGTAATCTTCTCTCCTTACTTTACGCAGGTGACTCAATGAAAAGGCAGCGAATTCGAGTTGGTTTCACGTTGGTGGAATTGTTGGTGGTTATCGCCATTATTGGAATTTTGGTCGGTTTGCTTTTGCCTGCCGTTCAAGCGGCACGCGAGGCAGCGCGTCGAATGAAGTGCAGCAACAATGCCAAGCAAATGGCGTTGGCTTTGCACACCTATGAGTCGTCCTTTCAGGCGTTTCCAGCGAGAAAACACGGAACAACGGGGACGAGTGGGAATTCTATCACGGCGAATACCGGAAACATCATTCACAACTCCGGACGAATCTCCGGATACATCGCTTTGCTTCCCTATCTGGAGCAGAGTGCGATGTTCAACAATATTCAAACCGGTGATCCTGCCTCAGGTATTGCACCAGGTGGACCAAGAGGAGACGCTGGCTGGGCACCATGGAATACGGTTCCGCCAAGTTACAAATGCCCCTCGGACCTAGGAGTGAATCTAGGGGGCAAGAACATCAGTTATGCGATGTGTGTTGGAGATCAAGTTACTGGCATCAACGACGGTACGGTTCGCGGGTTGTTCGGTCGATTCAAGTGGCGAAAGATTGCTGAAATCATCGATGGTACCAGCAATACCGTTGGTATGAGCGAGATGCAAAACAACTCGCTTACTGGTAACGGTGGCCAATTTGGATTTTCGGCACCAGCGAAAACCGTTCCTTTTACGATGGGTTATGCCAATAACATAACAGGCCTTGCCGCGTCACCCATCCTTTGCCGTGGAGTTGTCGATGGCACTTTCTTCAAAGCTGGCTCCATTGTATTTGGACGGCGAGGTATCAATTGGACCGATGGTCCTGCGGCTTATTGTGCCTTCAATACGGTTCTTCCGCCAAACTCGCCCGCATGTTCGGAAGTTGGCAACTGGGGCGATCAAGCTAACATGGTCCTACCTGCGTCCAGCTATCACACTGGAGGCGTTAATGCGTCGATGTGCGATGGAAGCGTTAAGTTCATTAGTAGCAGCATCGACACTGGAAACCTTGCTCTTACTCAACCTACGGGTGGGCCAAGCGTTTATGGGGTTTGGGGAGCTCTTGGCTCAATCGGTGGAGCAGACATCAGCGCTGTTCCGGACTGATGTTCATGGGTCAGCTCCTCGAGGGGTAAAAGCCCGGCTGATCACTAGCCGGGGCTAACGCCCAATGGCACCTTGCTCAAATTGAGCCGCGGGCGCTAGCCGCGACAACCGTGTCCTATCCACAAAAATCGGTAGCAGTGAAAACACATTGTCTACCGATTTTTTGTTTCCTATGCGTTCTTACTCTTCCATTTCTAAAAACGGAGTTGGTTTTAATCAAATGTTTTGCTCAAAGACAACAGTTCTTGTTCCGGCGTTGCTCCTCGGTGTTCTTGGTTTGTTTGCCGGTTGCACCAAAGCCCCTTCCAATCCCAAGACGTTTGCTGTCGATGGGGTCTTGAGTTTAGATGATAAGCCTATCGAAGGTGCCACCATTGTTTTAGTTCCCATCAGCAAGGACGACGGTGAGGCAGCATCGGGAGTATCGGATGCGACAGGAAAGTTTTCCCTCACCACCTATACCTCAGGTGATGGCGTCCGGCCCGGGAGCTACCGCATCCGTGTTACCAAGTTCGACAAAGTGTTGGTGGACGATTCCAAGCGAGTGAGGAACATGACACCCGAGGAAGAAATGAAGGCATATGATCCGGATGCCAAGCCGCCCACTCCACCGAAAAATCTATTGCCCAAGAAGTACGAAACCGAAATGACCTCGGGATTCTCGCATCAAGTCAAGGATTCGCCGAGCAAGCTGGAATTAAAGCTTAGTTCGAAGTAGGGGATGTCAACGCAACGGATGCTTTGTAGTCGCGGTGCTCGGGAAGGTGTGTGGCACCTCGTCGGGAGGGCAAGCGGTAAGGTGTGTGGCACCT
>JAPLNL010000113.1 GCA_026692905.1 Planctomycetota bacterium | reverse complement strand
AGGAGCCTCACCCTCCCGAGCAATGAATGACTTAGGTAAACTCGTTGGAAACATGTTTAAAGCGGTAGTCGCACTTTTCGAACGATTGAGCTACCCACGTCCCGTGAGACGCCATCTCTGTTGGAATAGCCATGTGTTAACGCCCAATAGAATGGCAATAGCGCCAAGCGTTACTGCAAAGTACCCGCCCACCAAGGGCCACGAGCCAATCTTCGCTTTCGCAGTACCTGAGCCGGATGCCACCTCGGTCATCGGCGTGCTATCTGCCGCCATCAATGGGCTGGCGATTCCGAGAAAGCGAATGTTTTCCACTTCTTGCCGTGCCAATCGGCTGTCCATCGATTCCCCATCTGGCGCAAAGCTCCAGAACAAGAAGTAAATGGCAATTGGCAGGCAATAGAGAAACATCAGCACGATGTAGCTGATCATCATCGCACTGCTCGTCTTTCGCAGCAAAGTCGAAAGAAAAAGGGCCAGCACGGCATTGAAGACCGAGCTCACGATGCAGATGGCAACGTAAATCAGCATCGCCCGCCAGTTCTTGAAGAGTTCTGGATTAAGAAACGAGAGCAACAGCGGGAACATGAGGAATGAGGTCAAGACAAACGAAACACGATAGCCCGCTAATAGCTTGCCCCACATAATTTCCCATGAGGAAATGGTGGTTGTTAGCAATAGGTCCAAGGTTTGTCGCTCGCGTTCGCTGGTGATGCTGCCAGCCGTAAACACGGGTGCTGCCAAGATATTGAAGATCAAAACATAGCCGACATAATAGGACGCATAATTGGGCGCCAAGAACAGCAGCACTGCCATCAGTGGAATTGCAAGAACCATGCTCAATTGGATGACCAAGCGCAGCATAAGCGTACCTTGGCTGAAGAGCTCAGCATGCATTTCTTTGTCATAGACTGGATTCGCGTTGTCGTCCATCAACGTCTTGCGGCGTGGCGGAGCGAACAGGTTGTCCGGAAACTGGTCGCGTTGAATGACCAATCCCACAGCCTCTTTCTGTTCTTGGTCCAAATCGACGACTTCGCTACCTTGGCTTCCAACGTCCGGTGGATAAAGCAGTCGACGAGCAGTTACAGCCAACATCATGAAGCCAGCTACCAAGCAAACAACAGGAACAAACGTGACCGTTGCAAAAAGTCGAAAATCACCTTGTTGAGCCAAGGACAACCAAGAGACCACGCCAACAATCAAAATTGGCAGAATCAAAACGTAACTAACCACCAGCGAAGCGCTGGTTCTTTTGAAGTAACTCGAACAATACATGCTGATCGAACCGAATAGGAAGATCGCCGAAAGCAGGCCCACATAGGCCGCCAATAACTCGTAGATCGAAACACCCCCCAGGGGCAAGCAGAGCATGATGATCGGCAAGGACCCAGATACCAAAACCACCAAGTGCGCTAATGCCGCAATGAGCTTGCCGGAAACAATAACCCAAGGGCGAAGCGGACTTGCCAAAAGCATTTCGTACGTTTTTCGCTCTTTCTCGCCTGAGATCGCGCCGGCGGTGAAACTCGGTGCCATCAAAGAAGCGATCGCGAATTGCCCAACGAAAAAGAAGTCGACCAAACGTTGTGCGGATGCCGACTCCCGGCTTAAATCGATCCTAGTATCTCTCGGGTATGCGATGAGCACCACTGCCGCCAAGGCGATTTGATACACCAACATCAGCAGAAATGCTCGTGGTGCCCGTAGATTGGAAATCAACTCACGCTGGAGAACAGGGTTGTCAATCGCGAACATAAGCCGGATAAAGAATGGAAGAGAATCGGGCCAAAAATCAAAACGGTTTTCATCTTAGTTTATCCTCTTACACCTAGCTTGTTTGGCATCGCACCAACTACCCGAGAAATTCCATGCAAAAATTCCCAATGATCTTGGCAGGAAAATGTTCGACGCCCAACCAGGATTTGTCGATCAGGGATAAATACACGAACCAGATCATTGCGACAGCTCCGCTCGCAACTGCAGATCATTTCGAAAAAGCTATCCAAGCCGGATGTGCGGCTGCCGAAGCCATGCAGCAATTGACCGGAGCAGACCGAAAGCGAGTTTTAAATCACTGCGTTGAACGCTTGCGACAGTCCAGAAAAGACTTTGTTCAAACACTCGTTCAGGAAGCTGGCAAACCGATCGCGTTTGCCACTATCGAAGTGGATCGATGCATCGAAACATTCTCGCTTGCAGCTGAGGAGACAACGCGAATCGAGGGGCAAGTGATTCCGTTGGATGGAACGTCGCGCGGCGCTGGTTACACCGGGATGACCCGCTTATTCCCAGTCGGACTCTGCAGCTTCATCACGCCATTTAACTTCCCGCTGAACTTGGTGGCTCACAAAGTCGCGCCCGCCATCGCTGCGGGCTGCCCGTTTATCCTCAAGCCGGCATCCTGGACGCCCATGTGTGCCCTAATGCTCGGGGATATCTTGTTGGAGAGTGGACTACCCGAAGGGGCATTCTCCATTCTTCCTGCAACTCGACACGCATCGGCGCCATTGATTGTCGACGACCGGATCGAGTTCCTCTCCTTCACAGGCTCGGACTCGGTGGGTTGGCAGATGAAAAGGGATTGCGGCCGCAAACGCATTTGTCTTGAATTAGGTGGAAATGCGACCTGCATTGTGGACGAACACTATCCATGGCAAAGCATTATCCCAAAGATCATTTCAGCCGCATTCGGGCAGAGCGGCCAGAGCTGCATTAGCTTACAGCGATTGCTGATCCATCGATCGATCTACGATGAGATACTCGAAAAACTCATCGCTGCTGCAGCCGAGGTCCGATATGGTAATCCGACCGATCCGAAAACATTAGTGGGCCCCATGATCGACTCAGCCGAAGCGGATCGGGTTCTCAACTGGATAGAAAAAGCCAAAACGGCCGGCGCTCGCGAACTGTTGGCTTCACGAAAAATGGATAGCACCTCCGTCATCACGCCCGGGCTCCTAGACCGCGTTCCAGAAGACCAATCGCTTTGCTGCGACGAAGTCTTTGGGCCAGTTCTAATCACCGAACCATTTAACGAATTTGACGATGCTCTTACAAAGGTAAACCGCTCAAAATATGGTTTGCAGACCGGAGTCTTTACGGACTCGATCAAGCACGCTTGGCAGGCCTGGGAGCGGCTCAAGGTTGGAGGTGTTATTGTTGGCGACACCCCGAACACTCGATTTGATTCGATGCCATATGGAGGCGTCAAAGCAAGCGGAATCGGAAGAGAAGGAGTTCGTTACGCAATTAATGAGATGACCAACGAGCGACTACTCGTCCTGCGGCAAAATGAAGGGGCATGATTAAAATGGAACCGACTGAACGCGCGAAAGCCGGATCACAAAACACCGAAACAGCGACGCATTTTGCACTACCCCTTTTTCCGTTTCGACTTCCATTCGTCGATTCTTCTATTTCGCAACTCTTTTTGGGTCGTTGGCAGCAACACGGACTCCTCGCGAAATCCCCATAACGTTGTTGGTTGGAATTTCGGAAATGTTGGCATGAAATCTTCCCCGGCCAGATGCATCGAGACCAGCAATGCGACGTCCCGATATTCGGCTGTGTACGTCTCCGGTGCTAACGGATTGCCGACCCCTTGTCCGAGTTCGTCGAGACAAAGCGACGTGTCATCGAGCCACTTTTCCACAAACGGCAAATCCGTTTTGGTTCCAAAACGATAAACCGCTTGCATCGATCGAATGAATAGCAAGGGTTCCGATTTGATTTGTTCTGACTCGAGCAGTTTTCTTGCTACATCATTGGCCAGCACAAAGTCCTTTTCAACGAACATGGCTAGACATTGAGGTAGAGCACTGACCTCAAGTTGCATCGACCAACCCGCCAGGAGGCGTTCTAGGGACTTTCTAAACTGCGGGTCCAATAGAAACGGACCAAACGGCGAAAAGTTAAAAACCCTAGCACTAAAGCGCTCCAAACTGCGATCCGTTAAGTCGTCTGCCACATTAAAGCAATAAAGCAAAGCTAGTGCGTCGGGGATTTCGTATCCTGCAAGGTTCTGGAGCTTTTGGCTGATGGAAGTTGCAATTTCCTTGGCTTTGTCCAACGCTTCCTTTTTGCTTTGCAGAGTCGCAAACACGAGCTCCGGATAGGACTCGCTCATTTTCAAGAAGAGTTTTTTCGAATTCCGGCTATTGCCAGCGACCCGAGAAAAACTCCTCCAGCCATCAAACCCATAGGATTCCTCGGGATCGTTGGAACGCAAGAATCGTTTGGTTTGAAACTCCATCCGGTCGTTCTTGAGTTTAGCAATGATTCCACTGAGTCGTATTCGCGCTTCGAGCTCTTCTTTCGACAAGCCTTTGAATGCGAGCTCCAATTCGGATAGTCGTTTTTCATCCAAAAGCGATAGCTGTTCCGTTGCCGACTCGCGCACCGCGAACTCGCTGCTGCTCAAACGCGACACCAACTCAGCAATCTTGCTATCGGGGACGGACTCAATCTGACCGAAGCAGTCGGTCTGGCACGAAATCACCAACATCCACGCAGCGAAACAGGCAGCAAAAAAAAAGGCCCCAAGCCGGGTTGGGCCAGAGTATGTCATGGTGGCCATCGAAAATTGCTTCGTCACACGCACTCCGTGCTTGTCGTTCGCCATTTGGGTTACTTGCCCGAATTTGGCGGCTTTTCCCCAAAATGAAATCAAGAAAACTCCTACGTACCGCACAGTTTAACAGGTTGTGCCGAAAGGCGGCTAACGGGACAGGAAAAACTCCTTGATGTAGGTTCGCTCTCAAGTTAGACTCTAAGTCGTTCAGGGATTTGCGGCCGCTTGCAGCCTAACTGCTAAATAGCCACTGATGTTCCAGAGCTTCCTCGAAGCCGAGACCATTTTTCGCTTCCGACCCAGGTAGCTTTCTAACTTCAGCGACAACTACCACCCTCTTTTTGGGATACCCAAAACTTGGCCCAGGTAGTCTGCTCTAGGTCGCAATTCTAAAGTGATTTGATTTTTTCTTCCTTTAGACATTTTATCAGCACATGGAAAACGCAATCATTGTGGAAAATCCATCAACTGCCCAACCACCTCGCCAGGACTCTCCGACCCAACCCAAAGTCAAGCGAGCAGGCTTGAGCACGACCAGTGTGCATGCGGGGGAAGCCAGGCGCAAGCCGAGCGATGCCATCACCGATTCGATTTGTTGTAGCAGCACGTTCACGTTTGAGTCGACGCAAAGCATCATCGACTACATTCAACAAAAGCAAGACCGCGAAGAGTACGGACGTTACGGCAACCCCAACGAAAAGGTGGTCGAACGCAAATTGGCAGCCTTGGACTCTGCCGAAGATGCGATCATCTATTCCAGCGGTATGGCAGCGATCGTTGGTTTGCTAATCGCCAAGCTCAGCGCGGGTGATGAGATCGTTATCTTCGACCAATGCTACCATCGAAGCCGTGAGTTTTGCGCCAAGCACTTGTCCCGCTTTGGAATCGTTACGCACCAAGTCGAAACAGGCAATTATGCAGCCATGGATGCTGTCATCAACAAGCGGACCAAGTTGCTGATCAGCGAGTCGCCAACCAATCCTCACTTGAGCGTCATCGACTTGGAACAGTTTGTTGATCTCGGCAAAACACACCAAGTCGAAACGTTAATCGATGCAACTTTAGCAACTCCTTACAATATTCGCCCCCTCGAATTTGGAGTGGATTATGTTTGGCATTCGGCTACCAAGTACATGGGTGGTCACAACGATCTCTTGGCCGGGGTTATCTGTGGTTCGAAAGAAAAACTGGAGTGCGTTCGCAAGATGCGAGGCATTCTTGGCGGAATCAACTCACCTCACAACATGTACCTGCTCGAGCGCGGACTCAAGACCTTTGCTCTCCGAATGGAACGACACAATGAAAACGGCCAACGCGTGGCTGAGTTCTTGGAAGCTCACCCTAGGGTTGAGAAAGTATATTACCCAGGCTTGAAATCGCATCCGAGCCATGAAGTTGCTAAGCGAACCATGAAGGGATTTGGTGGCCTGATCACTTTCTTGGTGCGCGATGCCGACTGGAAACAAACGGCAGAAGTCATCGACGCATGCACGATTCCCAAGATCGCGCCGAGTTTAGGTGGAGTCGAATCGTTGATTGAACAACCGTACGTGATGAGCTATTTTGACTATTCACCCGAAGATCGCAAACGCTTTGGAATCTCCGACAACATGATCCGTATGGCGTGTGGCATCGAGGATTCCGCGGACTTGATCGCAGATCTCAAGCAGGCTCTCGAAGCATGAAGTTCCGAACACGAGCGATTCATGTTGGCAGCGAGCCCGATCCGGCAACGGGCGCTGTGGTAACACCTATCCATCTTGCGACCACCTTCATTCAACCGGGAGCCGGCGTCTGGGGGCAGTTCGATTATTCGCGAAGCGGTTCACCGACACGAACCGCGGTGGAGCGAACGCTGGCGGATTTGGAGGGAGCTGCGGGCGCTCTGGCGTTTTCCTCCGGGATGGCGGCTACCCATTGCGCATCTATGTTGCTAAAAAGCGGGGATCACATTGTAGCTGGATGCGATATCTACGGTGGAACCTATCGGCTACTGCATAAGATCTGCAATCGAAGCGGGATCGCCGTTACGCTCGCACCAGCCGAAGATGCAGCTCAAATCGAAGCCGCCATGCAACCTAATACGAAAATGGTTTGGGTCGAGAGCATCGGCAACCCGATGATGACGATTCCTGATCTTCCTGCCATTGCAGACATTGCACATCGAAGCGGAGCGTTGCTCGGAGTTGATAGCACCTTTGCGCCGCCAGCGATTCTGAGGCCGCTTGAGCTGGGCGCCGACCTTGTTATGCATTCGGCAACGAAGTATCTCGGGGGGCACAGCGATTGTTTGTCTGGCGTGTTGGCTGCTCGCGACATTGCGTTGCACAAAGAACTTTACTTCATCCAAAATGCAACGGGTGGGGTACTTGGAGCTCTAGAGTCTTTTCTGTTGCAGCGAGGGATCAAAACGCTCGAATTGCGGATGCGAGAACAGTGTCAATCCGCGCTCACAATCGCTCAGTGGCTGGAGCAACATCCGAAAGTAACTCGGGTTTTGTATCCTGGGTTGGTTAGCCATGCAAATCATGAACGCGCAAAAAAATACATGGGCAATCAGTTTGGTGCTATGATCTCGTTTGAAATCGATGGAGACTTGGAAAAGACGAAGATCGTCTGCCAATCGACCAAGCTGTTCGGTTTGGCCGTGAGCCTCGGAGCAGTCGAATCGCTCATTGAGCAACCTGCTTCGATGTCGCATGCGAGTTACGATGCGCAAGCGAAAGCCAAGTTCGGGATCTCGGATTCATTGATCCGAATTTCGGTTGGTCTAGAGGATCCGGCTGATCTTATGGCCGATTTGGACCAAGCAATTTGCAGGTCTGCATAAAAAAGTTGCAAACGCGGATAAAACCTGATAGGCTCACGAATTGCTGCAAGTGAGTATGCCGTATCGATTTTCAATCGTTGGAATTTGAATTTGGTCCGGTTGTTGCTCGTCATCATGAAGTACTTGAAATGCGAATTGCAATTGCTTGAGAGCAAAAGCGTCTTTCATTCCATACTCCAAACCTACCAATGGACGAGGTGTCGCGATGACTTTAGTCGGATTTGCACGTGTCGTGAACAGCGCTTTCATGAATGAACTCAAGGAGTGCAATTCGCCATTATGGGAAGACGTGAATACTCTTGGTTCGTACACCCAAGACCCTTTTTGTGCGGACTGGGTAGAGGAAGAGGCGGGAGCACTGTTGAGACGTCTACGGGACGAACTATCCTCCCAGTTTCGCTTGGAAGAGACTTTCGGCTATGTCGCCGGGCCCAGTCATCATCAAGACCCAAATGTCACTAAAGCCATGGATCAGCACTTAGGAATGGTGCTGATGTGCGTAGCGTTAAGCGAGCAGCTCGACGACCACGAGTACTGTGGGACACTGTCCAGCGAAGCATTAGGTATCTGGCATCAAATGAAAAAACTCTATGAGCACATCATGGAACACGAGGCCCTCGAAAGGTGTCTCTGTGCTGCCGCCTGGGCACCGATTTTGCCAGAGACGAAACAGACCATCCAAGCTATCGAATCCTTCTAAGCGAATCTCCAGGTGCTTTGCCGCCATTAGCCCTTTGCCTAGTGGTTGAATAAAAACTCTTTGCAGTTCAAAAGCGCCCAAGTTAGATCTTGATACGCTTCCAGCTTGTCCGCCTTACGATCGATGTACGCAATCGCGGGCTTTATTTCCGAATCACTCGGTTTGCGGGAAAATGCTCGCAGATAAAGCTCTTGCAGTCGCTCCTCGTGCGTGGTCGTTCGGTTCGCCAAGCTAGTCGGTAGTCCGTTGGCTTCCGCAAGCTTCGCGATCAGCTCTTTCGAATTGGCGAAATGCAAACTTTGTGCCAACGTCGAATCATTGGCTCGCTCGCACTCGCAGGCTGTGGTAGCATCGGGACGTCCGAAAACCGTCAGGAAATACGAACGGAACGATGAGTCAGGAAGCGCTATCGCTTTGGTCCGATCGGGCATAGCCTCGAACGAAGTTGCCGTCTGAGTCACTTGATCGACGGCATCCAGAATCTGTTCCGCCGAAAGTCTCTTCGGATAGTTTCTGGAATAGCACTTTCGATCACGAAGGTTTTCACCGTTGGGTTCACTATCCAGTTGATAAACGCGAGAATTGCAAATAGCTCGAATCAATCCCTTGGTGTCATAGTTAGAATCAACCAGTTGTGTTGCTAACGCATCCAGCAATGGAGAATTCGACGGCGGATTGGTTACGCGCATGTCGTCTTCGGGCTCCACCAACCCGCGACCAAAAAAGTGTTTCCAATAACGATTGGAAATCGACTTCGCGAAGAACGGGTTATTCTTATCGACCATCCAATCAACGAGATACTCGCGAGGGTCGCGCACATCCGAATCCGCTCTTGACGGACCATCGAGCCCAGCAGGCTTGAGCGCCTCCCCCGTCTTGGGATGGGATGAACGTGGCTGTCCTGAACCGGCGTACAAGATCGCTTCGTCTGGTGACAAGCCTGCTTTGGTCTTAACTTGGGAAAAGAAAGCTGCCATTTGGAAATAGTCTTTTTGAGCCCACTTCTCATACGGATGGTGGTGACATCGCGCACATTGAATTCGCTGCCCCAAAAATAGTTGTGCCGTATCCTCGAGTCGACTGAAATTATCTGGTACCTGGCGATACCAAACAACAGGTGGATGGATATCGATAGAACCAGAGGCTGCAACGATGTCACGCACAAATTGGTCAAACGGTCGATTGCCTGCGATCTGATCGCGAATCCATCGATGGAACGCAAAGGTACCTGACTTTTGTCCAGGGGTTTCTCTACGGTTTCGCAGGATCAACATCCACTTGTTGGCGAAATGGTCGGCATAATCATCGCTAGCCAATAGCCGATCGATTAGCTTCGCACGCTTATCCAAGGAATTATCTTGTCCATAATTCTCCACTTCGGCGATTGTGGGTAACCTGCCTGCAATATCAAGCGTCGCTCTTCGAAGGAATGTCGGTTCATCGCAAACGCGAGACATCGGGATGTTGAGGGAACGCAGTTGTGCGATCACCGCACTATCGATTGGATTGGTAGGCTCTGGCCATTCGTTCGTACCTCCAACAATCGGAACACTTGCTCGGAAGACCGCAACTTGGCCTTGGAATCGGGCCATCACGGCGACTTCACCGGCCAACGATTTCATTGATACCAAGCCTCGCTTGTCCACGTCGGCCATGTCCGCATCATTGCTCTCAAACTGAACAGACGGCGTAACGTCTTCGGTGGTTCCGTCAGAGTAACTTGCGGTCACCGATAGCTGTTGGTCCTGTTGGGGTAGCATCCGACGAAGCTGCGGCGATACCGAGATTGAAACAACCCGCCGGTCATCTGCCTTACCAGGCTTGAGCCCCTGAGAAATCCATCGACGAAGGACACGGTACTCTTGCGAATCCATTTCGAGTCTTTGACCACCACCATGCGGAACGGCATTGATTGCTTTGGTCAGCAGCAAACTCGAGTCTGGCAAAGCGGTCGAAAGTCGGCGACCTCGCGATTCCTTGACTAAGTGTTCATAATCTTCGCCTGCTTCAAACCCTAGCAGTGAAAGCTTGAAACCATTTTGGCCAGCCGCTTTTCCATGGCAACCGCCACCATTGCAGCCAAGCTTGGTGAAAATGGGAACAACTTGATTTGGGAAATTAACCTCTGGATTCTCGTCCCAATTGGTTACCTCTATGATCAAGTTGGTCGCACCAACGCCCTCTATCTGAGCAGTCAAAATGGTTGTGCCATTTTGAAGTGGAGCAACTTGGCCAAATGGATCGATCGAAGCGATTCCAGCCGGTTCGAAACGAAAAATAGCTTTCCGAGTCAAATCGATTTCGTTACCGTTCGCATCGTTGCCTGTGACGAGGCATTGATATCGAGCATCGCTTCCGCGAAACAGGATTTTGTTTTTTTCGATTTCCTTCAGCAGCGATGCGCTACTTTCGATTCGCAGATTGCTAACCGGAATATTGGACTCCTCTGCATTCCCTTGCGCCGCGCAAGCGATCAATGCGAGCAAGGAAAAGCTGAGCCATTTTGCGATTTTCAATTGGAGCGCCTCAGGTGGGGGAGGGCATTCCTGGAAGAATGCCGGGCTTGGGAAGCCATGGGGTGGGGGGAAACTATCTTAATTCAATTTTAAATCAATTCACTAACCGGACTATGATCGACCAGGAACTGTGGCCGACCGGTCGCATCCGCAACCGTCGTGCTTGTAACGTCGATTCCGAGATTGTGGTAAAGGGTCGCTATGACTTCTTGAACGTGGACAGGCCTCAGGGTCGCATACTCACCTAGACGGTTGGTCGCACCAATAGCTTGGCCTGTTCGTATGCCGCCTCCTGCCATGAACGCACAACTGACTTGCGACCAGTGATCGCGGCCAGCTTCCTTGTTAATTTTAGGTGTACGTCCAAATTCTCCCCAGACAACAATGCTGGTATCTTCGAGCATTCCACGCATGTCCAAATCTTCGATGAGGGCACTCAAACATTGATCGAGCTTACCACCGTGATCCCGAACCAAATCAAAGTTCTTTCCATGGCTATCCCATCGGCCGAAACTCAAACTGACCACACGAACGCCCGCCTCGATCAGACGACGAGCGATCAGAAGGTGATCATTGCGAGTCGCACATCCGTCATACTGATACTGGTAAGGTTTGCCATTACCGTACTTCGCAACGATTGCAGGATCTTCCTTGGACAAGTCGAGTGCGTCTACTAGCTTGCTGCTGGTCAGGACATCCAAAGCCCGTTGACCGAAAGTATCCATTCCGCCCATGACGCCAGTAGTGTCAATGTCGCGACGAAGCATATCAAGACTGGTAAGAAGCTCTTTGCGACTTTGCAGTCTTTCAAGCGAGATGCCATTCAGCTTCATGTTTTCAATGCCAGGGCCATCCGGCTTGAAAGCGGAGTGGGACGCACCGAGGAAACCTGGAGCACCGCAATCCGACCACTGAACGTGGCTCGATCGCTCTGCCAATCCAACAAACGGCGGAACGGCAGGATCGACTGCTCCCTTTAGCTTGGACACCGCCGAGCCGATCGACGGCCTGCCGCCGAGAGCCTTTAAATCGTCCGGAATCCATCCGCTAAGGCACTGATAGGACTCATGCCTATCTTTGCAGCCGACCACGGAACGGATGATGGCTGCCTTGTCCATGAGACGAGCAAGCTTTGGAAAGACTTCGCAAATCTGGATGCCCGGGACGTTGGTTGGAATTGCACGAAACTCTCCGCGAATCTCCGATGGAGCATCCGACTTGATATCCCACATGTCTTGGTGGGGAGGTCCGCCACCCAAGAATATCTGAATCAGAGATTTGTTCGAATTTTTCTTCTGCGCAGATTCGGCGCGAAGAACGTTAGCCAAGCCAAGGGCCGTCGCACCGAAGCTCATGCCACCGATTTTCAAGAATGAACGCCGAGATTCCCTATCGCAGTAGCTGTTAGCAGCCCCGTACTGACCTAGTATCGACAACATCATGTACCCGAATGGTTGGAGGGGAATTAAGGTGCAGCACATCCATCGGAGCGTGTGCAATTTGGTAGGCAATGATTGCTAGGAGGAGCACAATATGCGATTGCACCGTCCTCCCCAACAATCATTAGTGTATCAGCCTGAACAAATTCCAGGGAATTGTCAATATGCCGACAAATTACCATCTTAGTCTACAGCCCTCGGCTTGTATGGAATTATTGACACCTCCGTCAATGGCGGGAGATTCGGCTCGGAGTGGCTCGGGCTTCCGAAACGTGATCTGTCAGTACCGGGCCCTCTTCCAAGCGTGATCTCGGTACAATTCTATCGTCCATCCCCCCTTTCAATCAAGAATCCTCAGCGTGAAATGGCCTATTCCCCATGCGTTTCCCTCTCGTTCGAGCGATTCCAATTTGCTTGCACTCATGGTTTTTCTTGCTAAATGGATTCCTTCCAGCCCAAGAAAACCTGATGCCGCTGCGATTTAACCATCCTGGTCTAGTGGTCGATTTGGGTGTCGGGCTTTGGGCATGGCCAGTCCCCTGGGACGCTGACGGGGATGGCGATTTTGATTTGCTGGTCTCCTGCCCAGACAAACCCTCCAATGGGGTGTGGTTGTTCGAAAACACGACCGGAGACACTTCTGTGCACACCATGCCAGTATTCAAACCGGGTAGATTACTGAGCCAAACGACGCACTACGTCATGCCAAGCTACAGCGAGGGCGCTCTTCGCGTTTTGTCACCAGGTTTTGAGTATCCGAATTTCACTCAATCTGGAACACAGGAAAAGCGTTTACTGCCCATCGATCCTAAATTTCATAAGCCGCAGGGAACGCAACCAAAAGGCCCCAAAGTAAGACACAATCAGTGGCGTTATGTAGACTACGATGGCGACGGAAATCTTGACTTGATTGTCGCAGTCGAAGATTGGAGTTACTACGGTTGGGACGACGCTTGGAATGAAATAGGCCAATGGCAAAACGGCCCGCTGCACGGTTGGATCTACCTTTTTCGAAATCGTGGAACAACCCAACATCCCGACTATGCCGATCCAGAGTTTGTCGAAGCGGATGGCAATCGATTGGATGTTTTCGGATGCCCATCTCCGAACTTTGAAGATTGGGACGGGGATGGCGATCTTGACCTAATCTGCGGTGAGTTCATTGACCAGTTCACTTACTTTGAAAATCTCGGAACGAGAACCTCACCCAAATACGGAGCAAGCCAGCGTGTTGAAACGATGGATGGGGAGCCGTTGGCAATGGAGCTTGAGATGATTGTACCCATTGCATTCGATTGGGATCGCGATGGAGACTCCGACCTAATTGTTGGAGATGAAGATGGCCGAGTAGCCTTCGTTGAAAATGTGGGACTTCGTTCTAGAAATGGAACGACAAGACCTCTGTTTGCAAAGCCTAGATATTTCCAGCAAGAAGCAGAGTTCCTTAAGTGCGGAGCGTTAGCGACTCCTGCCGGATGCGATTGGGACGGAGATGGGGACACCGATATTCTTTCGGGAAACACGGCAGGATACATCGAGCTCTTTGAAAACCTCAGCGGTCCCAATATCGAATCGCCCAAGTGGAACAAACCGATTCGTTTGAAGATCGAAGAACGCGACTTTCGAATCATGGCTGGTGCCAATGGGAGCATCCAAGGACCGGCTGAGGCCAAATGGGGCTACACAACGTTGAACGTTGGGGACTGGGACGGAGATGGATTACCTGACATCATTTTCAATTCGATATTGGGTCGTGTTGAATGGCTTCGAAATACGGGCTCCCGAACAGCACCAAAGTTCTCCCCGCCTCAGTCTATCGATGTCGAATGGGACACAGACCAGCCCAAGCTGGCATGGGGTTGGCTACGACCGCATGGCAAGGAGTTGCTTACGCAGTGGAGAACGACACCCGCGATATTCGATTTCAACGATGACGGATTGCTCGATCTCGCGATGCTGGATCATGAGGGATACTTGGCTTACTTTGAACGAGCTCAAATGGACCAACGATTGATTTTGAAAGCGCCGCAGCGAAAGTTTGTAGATACGAAAAAACAGCCGCTTCGATTGAATGCGGGCACTGCTGGCAAAAGCGGGCGACGAAAACTTTGCGTGACGGACTGGAACGGCGATGGGAAGTTCGATTTTTTATTGAATTCGGCAAACGCAGATTTCCTCGAACAAGTTGAGTCGGTTGACGGCAACTGGGTAATGCGAAATGCAGGTACGTTGGCATCGAAAAACATTGAGGGCCATGACGTCAGTCCAACCGTGGTCGACTTTGACGGCGACAAGATTCCCGATTTCCTTGGTGGCGCGGAGGACGGACGGCTTTACTATCTCAAAAACAAACGATAGTCGTAGCTGGATTCGAGTCGTAGCTGGATTCGTAAGAATTCAGCTACAGTCGTTTCGCCATTAACGCAAGAAAGGTTGTTTGAAAAGAAAGGGCCTAAAACCGAAGGCTGATTTTCTCCATAATCAATCTTTCCAACGGCTTGCTAGTTGCCTATAGTTCAGCTGAGCAAACCGGAAACTGTTTGCTCGATTGCCTCCGGTCGTTTTTCCGGCTGAGGGACCATCATTATGCGTTGGCCTAGATCGCAAAGGGCAGTGCAGTAGCACGCTTGATTTACGCCAGTCTCGCAGCGGCTCCGTGTCGTGCCGCCTGACGGTCGGAGGAAAAAACAAGTGCTGGTCGGTGGCTTTGCCATCGGCCAGCTTTGTTTTCGTACACATGCCAGCAGAATGCGAACGACCTTAGCACGACGCGCAAGCTAGTGAATCACTAACTTGCGCGTCGTGCTAGTGAATCTACTAACCAAATCACTAGCTTGCGCGTCGTGCTAGTGAATCTACTATCCAAATCACTTGCTTGCGCGTCGTGCTAGGTATTTTGTAATTGTGCGGCCAAGCTTAGAATCGAGTGGTGCGAAGGCAAAAGAACCCAAGGACGATCGAGATTGAAGCTAGAATTCCCCATTGCATAACCGTCATGTGTTCGACACTGTACGCAATGCCTCGAATAATCTCGGTCCCGAATTTTGATAACGTCTGCATGATCTGGATTTCAAATTCGATCGATTGGGTCTGCAAGAACAAGTGGACAAGCCGGACGATAGGAAATCGTAGGTTTCGTGTGATGCAATGCAAATCCCAGGATGCTGACTTCCGTCAATGCCATTTCAAGACTGCTGGATTTACTGGTTTTTCCGAATAAACACGTTGGACACCGAAATCGAAGGCTCGATTCGAGAGAAAATCGGCCTCTCGAGACCAAGTGCGCTTGCGGGGTACGGGACTAGGTATATAATCCCTCTCAAGCGATGGGGTCGTAGCTCAATTGGTTAGAGCACCGGACTGTCGATCCGGAGGTTGCGGGTTCGACCCCCGTCGACCTCGCTTACGAAAGCCCTGGTTTTCTCAATGAATGCCAGGGCTTTTTCGTTTCTTGTCCTACATGCGAGCTGTACCGGCCTATCGACGCGAAGCTCTTACGCATCGGGTTATCAATGGCTTCGCCGATGACTCAAGTCGCTTCGCCGATGACTCAAACTTCCTGATCGGAAAGCTTCAGCTCCTCAATCCACACCCGAATATCATTGTCATACTCGCTGGCCAAGTCGCTTAGGACTAACTGGCGGTGAAAGGACGCAGCCCCCTCTTGCAGCAACTCTGCCGCCTCGGCGCTCGGGAATCGCCTCGATGGATCTGGCGAGATTAAGCCTCGGCAGAAATTCATAAGCAAACCATTGCAGGAAACCTCTTGAGGGAAAATCTCGTGCAATCGGTTGGGAAGCGATCGCTTTTGTTCCAGCAGCTCCCTCAACGAATCCGTTTCGGCAAAACACGGCCGGCCCGACAAAAGCTCGACCAAAACATAGCCTAACGAGGCGAGGTCACTACGAGGTGAAACCGGTGCATTCTCCAATACCTCCGGCGCGGCGTAGGCAGGCGTGCAAGTAAAAACCTGTGGCTGATTGCCCATTTCAAACGCAGAACCGATGTCGATTAGCTTTGCATGCCCCGTGCGCTTGATCATGATGTTCGATGCTTTGATGTCGCCATGAACGATGTTCTCGCGGTGCATCGCGGCCAACGCCGCCAAACAATCTCGAACAATCGCAACCGCCACCCCTGCCTTGAATCTCGCGTGAGCTGGCCCTGCCGTCACGATCACGTTGTTAATGTAATCCCATCGACGCTGAGAAAGCCGGCCTCGAATTTTTGCCATGCGTTCTAGTCGAAGCAGGTCTCGCAAATCATAGCCATCGATCCACTCCATGATCATGATTCGAATACGATTGCGATCGATGAAGTCGTGCACGCTGAGAACGCCCTCGTGCTGAATGCGAGCTACCGACGAAGCCACCTGGCCAATCCTCGCCATCGCTTCGTCATAGCCGGCTTGGCTTCCAAAGCGTTCTGGCGAAAATACCTTCATTGCTACCGGCAACATGAAACCGTCCGACCCTTGCTTGGCCGATAGAAAAACAATTCCTTGCCCTCCACTCCCAAGGATCCGATTCAGCTTATGATACGTTACCCATTGGAGTTTTCGATCGCCCAGCAACAACTGGTATCGAGACATCAATTCTGGATCGCAAACTCGTCCGGCTTCGCCGCCCAGCGTTCGCGTTCGAAAGTCACCAGCGAAAGTAGTCGATTGCATGTGTTCGTCCGTGAGAGGAAATGGATCATCACTATCCTGATGAAAATTGCGGTATTGCACAAGTCTATGCAAAAACAAAAATGGACCGTGTTTTCTTGTTTTGCTTGCCAAATCCTAATCGTCTCAGCGACGGCGCAAGAGATCGAACCAACAAATCGAGCCGAAGCTTTTGCGATTGGCCAAGCCGTTCAATTTGACCACCCGGACTCCAGCTTTATCGAATCCCTCTTAAAAGTTGGCCTTTACGATATCGCGATCGAAACGTGCCGTGACCGACAGCGAATTGGCGATGGCCTGTCGCCCGACGCCCTCGCACAATGGAATATCCTGGAAATGCACTCCATCGCCGCAAAAACGGCGTCGGATCCATCCATCATCGAGTCTCCTGCCTCGGTCGCAAAACTCCTAGAGCCCATCCAACTGATAGTCGACAGAAATCAGGATTCAAGTCGCTCGTTGTGGCTTAAACAGCAGCTGCAATGGTGCCGTTGGTTCGTGTTGCGCCGAATGCAAGCCGCTTATGTGGCAGTTCCGGCGCGCACTCAAATCCGCGAATTTTCATTGACCACGATTCGCGCATGCTTGGAGGAACTTGAATCGCTCCAATCGCAAATCCAAAAGACGCCGGAACGAACCAGCAAGCCCAACAACAAATCGACTCCTACCCCTGAACAATGGTCGAGCTTAATCAACGACACGTTGCTGCTCCAAACCGATTTCCTGCTCTTGCGGACTCTTTATTATCCCCCCAAGAGCACCGATCGTATTGCTGCAGCTACCGAAATGGCAAACACTATCGACAAGGCGTCGAATCGAATTGGCACTGACTGGCACGGCTATCCAAACGTCGAACTCGCTCGATGCACTGCACTGATCCATCTGGAACGACCTGCCGATGCATTGGCCTGCATTCAATCTCTAAACAAGCAACTTACGGCTCCAGTCGATGGAAAACCGAAGCATGGTAATCGATGGCAGCTTCGCATTGCAACGCTTGCGGCCGAAGCGTCCCGAAATCTCGGCAATCTAAAAGAGTCCAACCGATGGTTGGATGGTATCGGTGGCTGGACGGCGGCCCCCGAAATCGCCATCGAACACTTCGCCAACCTCGTCGCATCTTCTGCTAGCAAGCCACCATCGGAAAGCCAAATTGCCGAAGTGCTTCAAATCAAAAAGGAAATCGGGAATCGCTTCGGTTCCTACTGGCAACAGCGGGCTGATGCAATTCTCCTTGCCAACAATCTCGTCGACCAAAGCGAACCGACCAACAAAATGGTCCTACCATCAGCATCTCTCAAAGTCGAGGTTTTGATGTCCGAAGCCAAACAACTACTGGCCGCAAAACGATCGAGGGAAGGGATCGAGAAACTTGGCCAAGCCGAAACGGCAGCCGCTAGCGCCGGCGACGAACGGCTGGCTCTAGACATTGCGATCCAGGCTTCTGCAGTGCTTTTCAAGAACTCACAAATTGACGAATCCGAAGCAGAATTCCATCGCGCCGCACTGACCTACAGCAAACAAGCCAAGGCTCCGGACGCAGCAATTATGTCCGTGTTGGGCTTCAACCAGGCCGTGCGATTCGACCCTGATACGACCAAACTCAGTCAGCAAGAAGAGCAGTCAGAACTTAAACAACAGATCTATCGTGGCCGACTCATGGATATTGTTAATACATGGCCAAACTCCGATCAAGCCAAACAGGCTGTCGCCAAGCTGGACGGTCTTTTCTTTGCCACCGACGCGTTTCCAGAACTACTTGCTGTCTGGCTGAAACGCTTGGACCATGCCGACTCCTCGAAAACAGCAAACACAAACAAGGCTAAAACCGTTTCCGAATTCGATCAAGCCATCAGTCGCTTCGCACTTGTTATGACCACGACGCAAGACGCTTGGTACGACCGTTCGATCTACAGCTCAGAATTGGCCGAACGATTGCAGGCCAGTTCGGATGAGATAAAAACAAAGCTAATCTCTGTTGCAAGCGTCGACGAACGCGAGTCGTTGCGTGCGATCTTAGAAGCCATTTCCGAACTCGGGCGTTGGCCAAGTGGAGACGCTCGAAACCTCGGACTCACTTCGAATGCGTCCACAGCCTCAACTGCGATAACTTATCTGTCATTCTCAACGGAAAGTGCGTTGCCGAAAGATCCGAACGAACTCGAGGCAAACTTGGACGCGGCTAGAATGGATCCGACAAGCGTATTGGCACTCCGATGGACTCGGACCGAATTGCTTTACCAGCGAATGCTCACCATTGGCTTGAGCAAACCCATGGATCTTAACTTACTCGCCAATTTTCGATCGTCCGTCGAAATACTACGGCGTCTTGATAGCAAAATAGTCGGAGGCTCTCAGACGAAAGAACTTGAGCGATCGATTCAGTTGTATCAAGCGGCCACCCAATGCTGGTCCGGCGATGAGGCGATTGGGGTACAAGCGATTCAAAAACTAGTCGCATCCGAGACCAAGTCCGCTTGGTGGAAGTACCGAACGGCAAGACTATTGCAATCGTTAAGCACGCAGAGGGAACAGGCAATGGCGCAGTTTCGCAAGCTTGCCAATGGATTTCCTGCGGGAAGCGATCCATGGTTGGAAGCAAGAGCCCGGACGGTGCAAACCATGCGACTCATGGGGAACCAAGAAGAAGCGAAGAAGCTTACAGAGCTTGTGTTTCTGGTGTACCCCAACGCGGCGACCACCTGGAAAGAACGCTTTTCGCGTTAGTACGAACGGCGAGTTTCAATTTGCCTTCTAGGGGACACCCTCCCGCAGGGAGGGTGACGGCATACCTAGCACGACGCGCAAGCTAGTGAATCTACTATCCAATTCACTAGCTTGCGCGTCGTGCTAAGCAGTTTTCATTCTGCCTCTCGCCTAGAAACGCGTTGGAATGAAGAGTAGCAAGTGCGGCTCCCTTGGCGAAATGGGCAAAACTGGCAAAGTTAACGGCGTAGGTTGAGTGTGAATAGGTCGATACCACCCGATCATGCAGATCGAACCGAATAACCGATGCTACCCAACGTCAGGCGTGTGATTGGATTCTGGTTATGCTAGCATCCTCCCTCATCGCGTGGGTTGCACCGTTTTTTCCGAGTAATAGACCCGGCCAAGAATGAAATCTCGCGTAACCAAGAATATGCTGTCGCTCGCTCGATCCGGATCGCTATTGACTGCTGCTGGAATAGCTGCATTTTCCGCGACCCAATGCATTGCGGACACGGGAAAAAATACGCCGATCGTACAAGCGATTCAAAAAGCGGAATCAGCGGTCGTCAACATCCAAGGCAACAAGACGATCACCAACTCATCCGCCTCGGGGCAACCGAGCCGACAGGAAGTCAACGGAATGGGAACCGGGGTCATCATTGACCGCCGCGGATACATTGTTACCAATTATCACGTCGTAGATGACGTTGCTCGCATCGAAGTTACTTTGGCGGACGGTACCACCGCCATTGCTAAGTTGATCAACTACGATCCCGAAACGGACTTGGCTCTGATCAAGATACCGACGAAACGCGATTTGCCAGTCATCGCAATCGGCAAGAGCGACTCGCTCATGCGAGGTGAAACCGTCATTGCCATTGGAAACCCCTTTGGCTACCAAAACTCGGTCACGGTCGGAATTATCAGCGCCCTCCATCGTGATATCCCAGTCAACGGATCGCAACAATACAACGATTTAATACAGACCAACGCAGACATCAATCCCGGAAACTCGGGTGGTCCACTTCTTAATATCGATGGCGAAGTCATCGGTATTAATGTTGCCGTTCGAGTTGGCGCTCAAGGGATCGGCTTTGCCATCCCGATGGACAATGCATTAGAAGTCATGGCGGACTTGGTCGCAGATCATCGAGAAACCTCTCATGGTCTCTCATTCTCCAAGGCCGTCGAAACCGATCAAACCCAGCTCACTGTTCGAGAGTACCGCGGTGCCGAATCGAATTCGAGCAGGGATATCCGCAATGGGGACCGAATCGCAACCATCGAGGGGCAGCCTGTTTCCAACCGACTCGAGTTGGAGTTAGCGATGTTGGAAGTTCGATCCGGTCAAGCCGTTGAGCTCGGTATGGATCGAAACGGATCAAAACTTGTTCACTCAATCACGTTGAGCACCGCTTCGAGCAAAGTAGAGTCGGACGTATCCAAGACAGCCTGGGAACAGTTGGGACTACAACTCAGTGCCGTTCCTGCGTCAAGTGTGGCTGGCGTAGGAGAAGACTACAAAGGTGGTTTGCGAATCGAGAAAGTCCGGTCAGGCAGTCCTGCCCAACGAGCCAATTTGGTACCTGGGGATGTTATCGTCGGTGTCATGGATTGGCAAACGCCCAAGATGGAATCGTTAGCTTGGATTTTGTCCAACTCTTCGTTCCGAACCGCAGGCTCCTCCAAATACTATTTGGTGCGCAAACGCACTCGCATGACGGTTGCGATGACTCCAGAAACCTCGTCCCAGTCTGCCGTGTCCCGAAACACTTCTCGGGACGTTCGCTAGGCCAATAGTTTGCGTTTGCTGGATTTCAGAAAAGCGATAATTGAGGACAATTGTGCAACACTGTTTTGCACCTCGAACGGCAAAAGGCGGACCTGCCCCCTTTTCGGCAACGCGATGAAGCATTTTTTAGCGAAACTCGTCAAGAGTTTCGGTGGCTTATGCAATGCAGCCGAAAGTCTTGACAACTTTCGCTACAGAAAAGCCTCTTTTCAGCGGCGGAAAATACTTCAACGCGTTGCCTTTCGGAAAGTCAATTCGCTTCAACGACTCTTCGTTCCGATTGAAGTTCGTCGGTTCGAACGCAGATCATTTCAGTTGAGTATCCATAGCGAGTGCGCCAAATTTTTTCGAGCATGGCATTCATTTGCGGTTCTATTTCTATGCTCGAAACAACCGTCGACTTGATCGAGTCCGCGAGGAAAATTCCATCGCGATAAACCAATTGGCCTCTTCGGAAAACCATTTTTGGTTGCGAGAACATTTGTTCTGGATTCCCGCCACTTTCGTACACGACGATGTCCGCCAGTTTTCCATCGCATAATGACCCACGATTGTTTAGCCCGAGCGCCTTGGCTGGCCCAAGTCGTGTCATTTTGACGATCTCTTCTAAGGAGTACTCTCGCGTCAATGATGGCAGCGGACTCGATTTTTGAACGTCTGGATGCAATCGCGAGAAGATCGACATGCGATAATCGTAGTCCATCAGCAATCGAATCAAATGCGGGTACGACGTAAACGGTGCACCATTGGGATGATCGGTTGTTAAGAAAACACGCTGCGGATCCTCAACTCGCAAGAACAACTCAAGACCAATGCTCCACAGCAGGCCGTGTACGTATTGATCTTGGCGATAGCGAAATGGCAACACACCGCAACCGGCTTGGCATTCCAGGTCTTGAAAGATCGCCTTCCTCGGCCTAGCCAGTTTGCGATTCGCAAACTGGTGCATCGTGTCGCCCGACAAAGTAACGGTTTGTCCAAACTGCACTTGGCCAACATCGATCGACAAATTTTGGTCCGCGTTGACTCGATCTGCAAGTTCGCGGGCTGCCGAACTGTAGCCATGCGGTCCGTCCGTTCCGTAGCAATGAAACTGAGCGTGCGTCAAATGCAGTCTGCGCCCCTCAACCGCATCGATCGTTGCCATCGTTGCTGAAATATTGCCTGCAAGACCAAGATTACTACAGTGCACATGCAACGGATGAGCAAGTTGCAACGAATCGACAGCTTGCGATAGTGCATTCAAAATCTGACGAGGCGTGATGCCGAGATGCACATGAGAATCGTCAACACTCAGATGGCGTTGATTGAACTTGAACGCGTCAATCCCGCCTGCATTGACCACCTTCACCGCGCAACACTGATGCGCATGCACCATCCAGCCGACGTATGCGTTGATCTGCTCCTGAGGAACTCCGTCGCGTATCCACTCAAGCAACAGTCGATCGTTACCTAGCAAGAGATAGCCACCCGTATCAAGCCATGGTGTGTCCGCCATTTCCGCGTGAGCATGCCGAGCATTGGCAGGTAATAGAGCAGGCTCAAAACAAGCGGTGTAACCCATTTCCAAATAGCGTCGCCCAGTTTCCCACGTACCTGGAACCGGCGAGCTGAGCGGCTTGAGCCACGGTTGCTCAGCAACCATGCGATCTGAACTCGCATTTCGATGACTTACCAAATCTGGTAAAAGCAATCTAGCGATATTAACTTTGCCGCCACCAATATGAGTGTGCAAATCGATTCCACCAGCAACGACAATATGATTGCCTAACTTGTACTCGGAATCCATGCGAGTGTGCGTCGCCAACTCGGTACGAATCATTTCCCCATCGAGGTATAAATCTCGAACTTCGGTCTTGCTAACTCCGTCAATGCAGATTGCACCAGAAAGGCGAGTTACCATTCCGACAGCGCCTCCAGCCAATGAGCAGCCGATTTCGTATCCGAGCGTGGCTCAACGGATGGCTCCACGCGTGCCAGCAAAGTTTGGTCCGCACGGAACATGTCTGCGGCAACTTCGACGCCAGCCATCGTGGTTGGGAACGTCTTTGAATTCGCCGTCACTTCGATAACGTGCATGTCGGCAGGTAAATCGCAGGCTTCTAAAAACGGGGTTGCGGATGTGGACTCATCGATGACGACGAGTACCGACTTTACCTTTTTAGTGGTGTTTTTTTGAGCTAACCATTCTCGGTAAGAAAAGCGACACGGATCGTATTTTGGAGTCCCTGCCTGAAAGACAATGCGGCCAGGAAAGCCGGTTAACCATGTGCAAACTTGTAGAAACGTGCCGTCCAGCGAAGACCACGCCAGCGCTGCGCAGCGTGTGCTTTCGTTTCGCGTGGCAATCCATTGCAGCATACGCTCGACCCACAAATCGGCACTTTCAATCTGCAAGTTTTCAGCCGACCATAGGACCGTCGTATACGGGGCTTGGGCAAGTTTTTCGAATAATGGACCCGCGATACTTAGTGAGTCGCGATTCGAGTCCGACCATCGGGCCCACTGCGCAAGAGCGGTAGGGACGGCATTCAATTCGCATGGAACGAACCAGACATCAAAGCCCGCTTCTCGCCAAATCGACATGGAGGCTTCGCTAAAATCACCAATGAGCAGGACGGTTCGTTTGTCACCGTTCTCGTTTGCTAGAGCGGAAGGCATTCGAGGTACTTGGGCCAGCAACTGGTCATCACCCACCACAACGAGCACATCGGAATGGTCGCGAGCTTCGGAAAGTGAAACGGAATTCAACCCGGATCGCTGGATGGCTAGGATATTTTTGAATGCGTGGCCACGTTCAGCACAATCGATCGTAGCATTGTATTTGGCTGAGAAAGCAACTGCGGCTCGAGCGGTTTGAACACTTAGGATTCGTCCTGTGACGAGGATTCTGGTAGCTGAACGCAATGCGTTTTTGGCATTGGGTAAGGACTCAGAATCACGGTTCGGAGACGCTCGCCAAGATCGCATTTTGGTCACATCGACGAGCGATGATTCGCGTCGTCGACAGCAGACTTGGTCCAAGTCATCCGCATCGCAAAGTAGTGAGCAAAATGGACAAATCATCAGGCCATAGCTTGAAGCACGTGGTCGGTAATAACAACGGTTCCCAGTGAAGGTTCCCCGCGGCGAACTAAGTCTGCCGTTCTGTGACCGGCTGCCAAGACGCGTTTCACGGCGGTTTCGATGGCAACAGCTTCCGCCTCGAGGCCCAGCGAATGTCGCAGGAGCATTGCGGCTGCAAGAATCGTGGCCAATGGATTGGCGATGCCTTTGCCGGCGATGTCGGGAGCGGAGCCATGGATCGGTTCGTAAAGTCCAGGGCCGCTTGAACCAAGCGATGCACTGGGGAGCATGCCGAGCGAGCCTGGCAACATGGACGCTTCGTCGGTAAGGATATCTCCAAACATGTTGCTGGTTACGACGACGTCAAAGCTAGTTGGTCGACTCAGCAGGTGCATGGCCATCGAATCCACCAGGACCACGTCATAAGCAATGGACGGAAACTCTTCCTTCATGACTCGGGCTGAGACTCGACGCCAAAGTCGCGACGCTTCGAGAACGTTTGCCTTGTCGACCATGGTTAGCTTGTTTCGCCGCTTGAGGGCAGCGTGAGCCGCCATGCGCACAATGCGTTCCACTTCGGAGGTGGTGTAAACGGCTGTGCTGTAAGCGCGTTGTTGACCATCGGGCAAATCTTCTAAACCCGACGGGCCAAAGTAGAGGCCGCCTGTCAATTCGCGAAAAAAGAGGATGTCCGTTCCTTCGATAATTTCCCGTTTCAGCGGCGAAGCGTCGAGCAATTCATCGAAGGTTACGATAGGACGAAGATTCGCAAACAGGCCGAGCTCTTTGCGGATCTTGAGCAGTCCAGCTTCAGGGCGAGTTTTGGCACTTGGATCATCCCATTTTGGACCTCCAACCGCTCCCAGCAAAATGGCATCGGAGGCTTTGCATGCCGCAGTCGTTGCGTCGGGTAGTGCCTCACCGGTTTGGTCGATTGCGATTCCGCCGATGATATGCTCGGAGAAATCGAAATGGTGGCCAAATTGGGAAGCTACGGCTTCAAGAACTCGGCGGGCCTGACGGACGACCTCGGGACCGATGCCATCACCTGGCAATAAAACGATCTTGGCTTGCAAGTTGGTGGGACCTTTTGATTTACGCGGAATGCGACCTTCGACAAATTGATTCGGCGAGCGACAGGTTTTAGTAACTCTAGCACGACGCGCAAGCTAGTGAATTGGAAATTAAATTCACTAGCTTGCGCGTCGTGCTAGGGTATTTTTTCTTCCGCCGTTCGGTTAGGACGGAGATGATATAGGAAAACTCGGGAAAGCGGAACGCGGCCCGCCTGATCTGTAGCAAAATGAGACAATTTCGCTTATACTCATGAGCCGCTTTCGTCCGCAGATTTCCACACTACCAATGTCAACATACCTGGTCATTACCCGAGGCCGAGAGATCGACTCTCGTTACTCGTTGGACAAATCCATCGAAAATACTATGGGTCGCGGGTTGGAATGCAATATCCAACTCAACGATCCAATGTCGTCGCGCGTTCACGCGCGGCTGGTGTTCAAGGAATCTCAGTGGCGAGTTCTCGATGCGGGCTCTCGAAACGGTACCCTCCTGAATGGGTCCAAGATTGACTCCGCGGTTTTGGCCCACGGCAACAAAATTCGCATCGGCAACACAGAGCTTGAGTTCGTAGACGACACCCTCAACGAAGACATCACCGTCGAGCGAATCAATCTTTCCCATGATCTGCGAGGGGATAAGATCGGCAGTTCGCCAGATGGCCTTGCATCGGGAATGTCTGCGTTTCTCTCCCTTCGCAAGGCCGGAAGAACCGAAGACCTCGCCGACCTACATCAATTCTCCATCCGATGCATTTCGTTGACGACGCCCGACGACGTGGTTGCTTTGGCGATTGAAGTTTTTCGAAGTCGTACCCGAGCTACGTTCGTCGCCTTTTTGTTGGCCGACGACGATGGCAAATTGACTGTTCAAGGAAAGTACCCAAACAACAACCACGAAACGCGAATCACGCTCAGCGATAAGCTGACCGAAATGGTGTGCAAGCAAGCCACTGCCGTTTGGGTTAAGAACGAATCGCAAGCACCAGGTGAAGGGCCATTGCAACACTACGCGGATGCGATCTGCGTTCCGCTGTTGCACGAGGGAAAGACCATCGGCGTGATTCACCTGTATCGCGAGAAAGAAGTTTTTGAAAAACACTCCTTTGATTTCACGATCGCTGCAGCGAGCTTTCTTGCTGCAGGCTTGGTCCGAGCTCGAAACGAGTCATCGCTGCGAATCGATCACGGGCGACTTCAGGTCAAGAATGCGGACTTCGATGAGTTGCTTGGCGAGAGCACGTTGATGCTTGAGCTCAAGGAGCGTATCAAACGGGTTGCAAAAGCGTCGGGAAGTATTCTGATTCGAGGTGAGAGCGGAGTAGGCAAAGAACTGGTTGCTCGAGCGATCCACAAGGCCAGCACGCGAGCGGATCGACCGATGTTGAGCGTGAACTGCGCGGCGATTCCAGGCGACTTGATGGAAAGCCAGCTCTTCGGCCACGTCAAGGGAGCGTTCACAGGAGCCGACAAAGACCATATCGGTTGGTTCCAACAAGCTCACGGTGGGACGCTTTTCTTAGACGAGATTGGTGAGATGACGCTTGCCGGACAAGCGAAGCTGCTGCGAATCCTTGAGGGCCATCCCTTTTTGCCAGTGGGTGGTCGCAAAGAAGTGCGGGTCGACGTGCGGGTCTTGACCGCCACCAATCGAGACTTGAGCGAGTTCGTCTCGGACAAACGATTCCGCGAAGATTTGTATTATCGATTGAGCGTTTTTGAAATGAAGGTGCCGCCGCTACGACAACGCGCTGGCGACATTGCTCTATTGCTCAATCATTTCCTTGAACATTTTGGCCGCCAGCATGGTCGGACGCAAATCAAACTGACCGAAGCAGCTCGAAAGCGGTTGCTTGAATACAATTGGCCGGGCAACGTGCGGCAATTGCGAAACATTATCGATAGTGCGGTCGTTTTGGCAACAGGCGACGAGATTCAAGCTTCTGATTTGACGTTGCACGAGTCCAAAACGGAAGTTTTCGACACATTGAACATCGAGCAATGGGAAAAACGACTGATTCAAGAAGCCATGCGACGCACGCGAGGAAGCATCCCAGAGGCCGCCGAATTACTAGGGATTTCCAGAGCCACCATGTATCGAAAACTCGAGACCTATTCGATCGATAAAGATGAATTCGACAATCGCTGAGCACGCGTCGCAAGGGGGGCGTTGTTGCCCGAGTTTTCATGCAAAGATAGAAGCAGTCCTTAGCGAAAGTCGTCACGACTTTCGGTTCCTGGGAAAGCCGCCGAAAGTCTTGACGACTTTCGCCACGGAATCCACTTGTTTTTCTCGCTGTTTTTCATTGAGTCGTTTTCGGACCGGGGGCAGTGTGTTACCATTTGCAAATGGTCGTCCCCTCAGGTTCCCTGAAGACGAGCCTAAATTGATTGGACTACCGAGATACTCAAAAACAGCCGCAATGACACTTTCCCCGATTCTCCCCAAGGATCGTGGCAGCCGATTTTCGAGTTGTGCCCTGATTGCTCGACTAAACTTTACAATTTACGGTCGCATGATCCCACTTTTCGTTGTTCTCCTTTTTGCACTCGCTGTATTTTCATCTGGCGTTTTTCGTCCAAACCATCCCGTTCGCGGCGTTGGCAAGTCGATCGAAAGCTCGGTGACTTTACATCGAACACAATTCGAGTACGGCTCATCTGCATTGCTGGATGAGTTGCGTTTTGCAATGGCATTGTTCATTGCCCGATGCGAACAAGCCGACTTGAGTCAAGGTTTGCAAATTGGAATCCAGACATCTCATGTTATTCGGTTTTGCTAACACCGAATGGACTCGATATGCCTGTCCCGAGTGGTCTCATCTGAGCGATTGTTTTGTTGGTTGAGCCTATCTATTTTGGCCAATTCGTCTTTCGACCGGTTCTGTGACGACTGTTCCTATTCAGAAAGACAAGCCGTGCTCAATTTACTTCTGCCGTTGGTGCAACCGTTTACGCTGATCGCACAATCACCAACTCCCGCGACTGCATCCGCCTCCGGATGGATTCTCCCAGTTGCCGCCGCCATTGTCGGCGCCGGCGTTATGTACGGCATCAATATGCTCCAAGGGAGGGACGCGAAAAGTCAGTCAAAACGGCTCTTAGAGCAGACGAAGCTGGACTGTGAAAATCGAACCAAGACGGCCGAACTGGAGAAAAAAGAAAAACTACTCCAGCTTCAATCCAAATTCGATAGCGATATTCAAAAGCATAAAGATGAACTGCGAAAACGGGAATCGACCCTGGAACGCAAAGAAGAGCTTCTCAAACAGTCTTCCGACGATGCTCGCAAACAAGAAAAGCTTGTTGAAAACACCCAGCGAAAGCTGACCGAACGGATGGAGGATGTCGCTCGCAAGAATGAGATGTACACCAAGCTCATTCAGCAGCAGCAAACAGACCTGACGCGTGTTACCGGCATGTCGATTGACGAAGCCAAAAAGCAGTTGATGTCGATCATGGAAAAAGAGCTGCAGGGCGAACTCGGCTCTATCATCTTGAAACACGCAACGAAAGTTGCTGAAATCACTCAGCAAAAGACTCAAGATATCTTGCTCGTTGCAATGCAGCGTTACGCTTCGGCGCAAACCTCCGAGAGCAGCACCAGCACCGTCGACATTCCCAGCGATGACATGAAGGGGCGAATCATTGGCCGAGAAGGACGAAACATTCGTTCATTCGAAAAAATCTCCGGCTGCGACCTTATTATTGACGACACTCCCGGTGTGGTCATCGTAAGCGGCTTCGATCCGGTCCGACGTGAGATCGCACGACAGTCCCTTGAAAAGCTCGTAGTCGATGGCCGCATCCATCCGACGCGTATCGAGGAAATCGTTGCAGCAACGGAAAAGCAGATCGAGGCGTTCATTCGACGCAAAGGCGAAGAAGCCGCACAGGAAGTGAACATCCAAGGACTTCACGAGCGGACCATCGATATGCTTGGTCGACTGCACTTTAGAACAAGCTATTCTCAAAACGTCCTTCGTCACAGTGTCGAGGTGGCATTCCTATCGGGCATGATGGCAGAAATGATTGGACTCAATCCCCAGGTCGCACGCCGATGTGGACTCTTGCACGATATCGGCAAGGCAGCGGACCACGAGGTGGAAGGGGGACACCCAAAAAGTGGAGCAGACTTGCTCAAACGCAATGGCGAGAACGAACAGGTTGTCCATGCAGCTCTGGGGCACCATGATCAATTGACCACGGAGTTCCCCTACACGCTTTTGGTCGCAACGGCAGATGCCTGCAGTGCGTCTCGCCCAGGCGCTCGACGCGAATCGCTCGAGCGGTATATCAAACGTATGGAAGAACTGGAAGCGATTGCCAAGGGTTTCAACGGAGTAGAACAAGCGTTTGCGATTCAAGCAGGCCGCGAGTTGCGAGTTATCGTTAGCTCCAAGAATACTGACGATGCAGTCGCAGCCAAGATTTGCCGAGACATCGCTAAGTCATTTGAAGAACAGCTGACTTACCCTGGCGAAATCAAAGTTACCGTAGTCCGCGAATCTCGCTTCGTCGAAGTCGCGAGGTAATCATCCAATAGCAATCGATCGCAACGATCAACCCTATGGTTCCCATGACTAGGGTTGGTAGTAGGGAACCTGTGACTAGCCAAGTCAATAGGCCCAAAATCACATGGCACCACCAAGGGCGATGAAGCAGAAAGGTCCCGATCAACGGAGTAAACCACGTTACCGCTCCAACAATGATCACGCATCCAAAAAACGAATACCATAGATTCGGTTGTGATTCTCCGGTCTGCGGATTGAGTTCCGAGTTTAACTCCCATCTTTCTTTCTCCGATTTCCCAATTTTTTTGGGCGTCCCCATGAGTGGTTTGAGAGAATGCCATTTCGTCACTGCGTCACCAAAGGATTGTTCTTCGATCGTGCCGACGGTCCTTGCCCAATCTTCCAAATAGCCAAACGATTTTTGACTCCAATGTTTTCTCCAGTCATCAAAATCGGACCCTGCCTCAATCGAGACTAGCTTAGGCCAAGACGTTTTTGACTTTTCAAGGACATCCAAGCACGTGTGAGTAAGATGGCTAATCGCGTCCGACAAGTCTGTCGACGGAATGGAAAGGCCACGCATCGAGACGGTAACGTTACCATCCCGAAGCAGAAGTGGTACTGATCGTTGGATTCTTCCTTTGAGTTGAGGTGCTTCAATAAGAACCTTTTCGAAATCTATCGAACGAACCTCGTGCTTTGAAAACAATCGCACATCGGAACATAGCCCCGAAGGTATCCACGCACATCGAATACGATCCCCTTCATGCCGAAAAGGAATGGGTTTATTGTCCATCTCGACGGACAAAACCTCAACAGAGTCATCCATTTCCCACACCAATTCGTTATCCTTTGCCGAGTGTGTTTCTGTTAGCCAGAATTGAGACTCTAGCAGAACGAATCGCTTGGTCTGCGTCGACATGAAATTCTCGTCGCGAACTTGAAAGATCGACATTGCGATGCTTGGCCCGATATCTGGATGCGCATTTCCTATTGAATCCGATTGCGGTTTGTCTTCGCTCAAGACATCATTCCGACGGTCATGCCCTGTTGCAGAATCGATGAGGTGTGTTGGTATCCGATCGGTATCCAGAGCGTGAATTCGTGTCAAGTTATCTAACCCGGCCGCCGAATCGTCCGGGCGAAGAGAAAATCGGACGATCGCTGTGATTGGTGACAAACCAACGTTTGGTACCGGTTCGGGTAAATGCACTTGCAACCAGGCATTTTTCTCGTCAGGACATGGAATGGGAACAATTCGTGCTTCGCTTTGCCATCGATCCTTGAGGAAGTATGGAACCTCTAGAACAAAAAAAGGACGCGATGTTATCGAACTCGCTAGTTCCGCTTTTAACTCAAGTTCCTTTGGGTTCGCAGTGGAATCGAGCTTGAGTTGCAAAGTTCCCGTGAGTGGAACTTCGCGACAAATAATTTTGAACCGAGAGGCGACAGTCCCATTTGCTTGGTTCTCCGAAGTCGATTTTTGCAGAACGTAGAGAGGAACACTCAGGCCTTTTCCGTAGTACACCGTTTGATCCGAATCGAGGTTCAAGGCAATTCGCTCAGTCGCTTGAATCTCAAGCGTTTGATCGGATGCGATATTCGAGGGCAAATCAATCCACGGTGGCGATCGCCATTGCGACTCGTTTGCGTTTTCTGAGGATTCAACTTGTCTTTTCGCTTGAATCCATAGGTCGCTCAATTCTAAGAACTTTCGATCGGCCAGTACTTGAAGCTTCAACTTGCCAGAAGCCTTACTCTGCAAAAATCGGATAGGTCCGTTTCGGTTGTACACTTCTGCCACTTGATAGCCGTCGGGAAGTTCAAGGACTAGCGGCTCGGAGGTTTGGCTATTTCCAAACCAAGCGATCATAGATGCGACGCTTTCGCGATTCTGCTCAATACTCCATTTCGTTGTGACTCGCGCCTGTTGTGGCTTGTCCACAATCGCTTTTGGTTTCAGGATACCGAACCCACCGTTGGGCGGAATTCGAAGCGAAAGGGCGAGCAGATTTGTTTTCAACTCGGGCCAATCCAGCCTATCCTTCGACCCGATGGCGGGGATCCAAGTACTGATTCCTTCGATGCTCCAAGATGGGAACGATCGAGCAACACGCAATGTACCTCGTCTGGTACCTCGTTCGAGGCATTCAGCAAACAGGACATTCAGGCTTTGGGTTGTGGTCTGGGGAACCCATATGACGGAAATCTGACGATCACGTGATGCCAATGGACTTCCAGCGACGCTATTCACAGGAATCTTCCATTCCAAAACGTACCGACGCCTAAACAAGTTACTTCCAGATCTTGTTTCAACGAGTTGAGCGTCACCCCATTGGCTTCCAACAGGCAGCCACTGTAAATCCGCCTCTATCTCAACTTGGGCACCAAAGGCATGGCTTCGTGGAAAATCAACAATGGTTTTTGCCTGAAGTATATCGTTTTGAAGAAATAGTTCTGTGTGCATTGTTGGAACTTCGCCATTTTCCGCCGAGGATGCTGCACTGGAGCTGGACTTTGTTATGGGCGTTCGAATACTGCAATTCAGTCGGTCTACCGCACCCAGCATGGCGACGAATCGACCGCTCTCCGGGTCCGTAACTCTTCCTCGAGAAAGAACATCAACGCTGTTCTTTGGATCGGTCTGGATGTCGATCGAAGCGTTTGCAAGCGGAAGGATTGCGACATCAAGCAATTGAGCGGAGAACTCTTTGTTCCGATCCAATTCGTTTTGCTTCAAGACAGGTTGAGCAATGATTTGAACTGTTTTCTTGCCAGGCCTGTCCGGTATCCACGTCCAAAATGTTCCATTGCTGCGAAGTCTGTTTCCGAGGCTCAAATCAATGCCGTCGACAGTAAACCGCGGAAGGAGTAACTGCGAAGCGTTCACAGGAATGCGTACGGGAGCCAATTCTTCTCCAACCATAAACTCGTAAGTCATGGTAAGCTGATCCGAAGAGTTAAAACGTCCTCGCATCCCTGCACGCAAAGAGTATTTTGCTGACACAGGAAATGTTCCACGATCAAACCACCGAGCCCCCTCATTCTTGCCTGTCAAACCATCCAACATTTCTTGTTGCACATAGGCTGTTGTACCAACTAACTCGCCAGCCTCATCGATAGGAAGAAGAATTTGAAAAGCAGTGACCTTGTCGTCAGGGGCCACGCTCCATTCAACTGCCATGGAGCCGAAAAGTGCAGAGTGATTTGCCAAGGCACCACAAGACAGGAATAACAGCCCAAGTGAACTCATCTTCACCGCGTTTGATCGCAATGCCCCAACGACACCCATCCCAAGATGATTGGAACCAGATTCGTTCTCCGATTGGCGATCGTTCCAGGGGGACCACTTTGCTGAGTTCCTTTGAGACTGACTCGCTTCGCTATTCGAACGCCTTTGCATCAACTCATAAAGGATTGCGCCGAGGAAGCCCAAAAACATCCCGATCAACCCTGTAAACGCAAATCGGGCAACGAAATGCGGAGCAAAATGCGCTGAAACAATGAAGCAAATACATACCCAAGTCGCAACATGAAAGCGAAGCTTCATTAGGCAAGGTGTGACAAGTGCGATGGCGATGAAAAACAAAGAGAGTAAAGTGCGATCGGGGAATACCCGACCAATACTGAGAGGCATCGTTCTATTATTTTCGAGGCCACTGACGTCCGACTCCACCCGATTTTGGATCTCCCTGACCAACCGCCAACCTGTAGATTCCCAATTGGGTACGAGTCGATGCAATGCGGGAAAATGAGGCAGTGGAGAATTGGTTTCTCGGATCGAGTTATTGCCAAAAACAGTAGCGAAAACTCTCCGACTCCAACCCCACAATGGCCAGTTACGATACTCGACCCAATCCGCACTGTCACTGCCTTTGAGATCGAATCCATCAAGCTGGAGTTCGGCAGGTAGCCAAAGATGTTTTTGGTCCCTAACACATTCGGCGTCCACCGAAAAAACGGGCCATTGAAATGAAAGACTTTGGCCCAACGCCAATAAAGCTTTACTGGGAGTCAATTGAGGTCCGATGAAATCAATTTCGTATCCAACACCACCTGTTCGGCCAACCGGCTGTCGAGGAATCACAAGACGTTGGCCATCGAGTTGTATTGGTATCTCTTGGATACTCGCTGAAGTTTGAATTCGCACGGCAAGCGGCTCCCAACCGTTCTCCAACTCGATCGCAAGAGGACCCGGAAATACTGCATTGGCGTGAAGGGTTAGCGATGCTTTTTGAGAGCCCATGGTATCCACTGCCACGTGAAGCTCGCTTGCGTCGAAGAACCATTTTTTGGAGGAGCCCTTTCGCAATACCTTTGCTGAAACCATTACGTTAGTGTCATCTTTGTTGGCAGGCAGAACCAGTACCTTGGCTCCCAAATCATTAATGGTCCACTCGGCTGATGGGTGAATGCAATCGAGTATGACTTCGCTCGACAAACTTTGCGCTACTTGGGACACCATTTCAAAATCTTGTATCTTGGGGACCGGAAACAAAACTTCGCGGTCCTCCTGAAACTCGCAGTTGACAACCGCTAACAACTTCGGCTGCAGACCAAGGGTTCGGATGTCGAACAACCATAATCCTTGTCCATCCTTGGTCAACACTGGACTTGATGGCAATGGAGCAAAAGGAACCCAAAGCTCACCTTCCTTCCGTCTCCAGACGACGTCCTTAGAAGGTGCCACGATTGCCAAAGCTTCGCTTCGATTAGACATCATGTTCACCTGCAGTTCATGCCGGGCGCGAATCGTCGAGATTCCGGAGAGTTCAATATCCGTTTTGCTGCTCACACGAGGTCGTACCCACTTTTTTTCCCAAACGAGTGGCTGGGTGGTGCTTTGAGTATCAAAGCGAAAGAGATTTCCCTTGATCGATTTAGGCAAAAGAGTTTTTTGCCAATCTGATACAAGGTCTTCCGTTATCATACGATCCAGTAGGGAATCACGAGCTTCCAAATGGAATACTTCGTCAGGATCCAAAACGATCGTTTCAGAAAGTTGCCAACCTGGAAAGCGAAAAATGGACTGACAATCGATTTGCCTCGGTTGGCCCACGGATTCTTCAGCGGTACAAAACAAACGCAATTCGATCTCGGCCACTCGGCTCTTTTGGACTCGATCCCAAGTTAACTGAAATTCGCGTCCCGAAATCGTTTCTTTCTCCTCTCGAAAAGAAACGGAGTCGTTTGGGTCTATTGAGGTTAACGATTGCAATCTCCATCCCTTCATAATCTCTAGCTCCGTATGACTGGAATCCTGTTCGGAAAAGAGCAGCTTCGCGCGAATGACAGCAGAGGTGCCTATTTCATCGTTCGAAAGGCGAATCAGAGTTTCGCAACGTCGAGTAGAGACAGTTCTTTCCAGTCCGAGTGAAAGCTTCGGCGGTTGTGCACTCCACGAATACTCTATCCGATTGACGCTGCTGGCACGCGTGTCCTCAATCGGCTGAACAATTCGACTGGCCTCACAATTCACCTGCGTCAAACGCCAGGGCGATGCATTTTGAACAACCGTCGATCCTGACATCACATAGCTGTGGTCAAACGAAGGTGTAACGGTGTCGATCTTGCCAAGTTGGTCGGATGCGAATGAGGAAAAGAACTCGGCCATCACACTGACGTAAGTTGCTGAATTTGATTCCTGTCCAACAAGTCCCGTCGCTCCAACAATCCATCCCTGTTCGACTTTCCAATCTACATCCAATTGGTTTACTGTGAGTCGCCGCAACTTTGATCCAGGCTGTAAACTCAGTCGGAAACGAGGTTGTTCCGGTGAGACTAAAATCTCCGCATCGCAAACAGTGCGAATCTCATTTCCGTCAATAAAGTGTTGCAAATTTTGAGTTCGTACAAGCTGCTCATAACGTCGCCCTTCGGCGTTCGTCTGCGCATTTTGCGACCGGCTGTCGCTCCCTAAGGAGATCGAAAAAGACGCGGTTTGACTTCCGCCAAGCTCAACCAACCAAACAGACTCGGACGCTAGTCCAGTACTTGCTTCTCTCCCATATTCCTTCGTGAAGTTGCTCCAGTCTGTTAACCTTCGATCGATCTGTGACCAATCCGACACCCTCTGAACAACCGTTAATGAATCTTGCACCTCGGCTTGAGGGGGCAAAGCAAGAATGAGACAACTGTTGGCGCAGTTAGGGACTTCCATCGCAAATTTGAGTTTATTTGGAGTACTCGAAGCATCGGCTTTGGTCGACCAGCCAAAGGTCGACTCCGATTGGTTGTGCATTGCACTTGGCTGGTCGACTCGATTTGGCGTCACAGCCAGTCGCGGCTCACCGCGCTCGTTGAAGGTCCACGGCGGTGGGGATTGCGAATCTAGTTTGAGTCCGTTCGTGGGCTGGATTGCAAGTGACCAGGGAGCTAATTCCATTCGGTCTCCATCGCGATTGCCTCCCACGAAGGTCAAATGCGACCTCTCGGAGACAAGATCCGCGCCAATCAATTTAGCGACATAATAGGCCGACCGAAGCTGAACACTCTCGTTGGAGTCGCTCGCACTCTGTTTAGTCAGGTCGGCTTGGCTGGCTGCGGCATACTTGCGAAGAAGGTCGTCCAAGAGCTTGACGTCGATAGGAATAAGATCGTCAACGCCAATTGCTTTAAGATCATTTTGGGGAACAAAAACCCTTCGAAATGGAAACTCCGTCGGCTGACGTTCACCCTCCTGTGCGATCACTGCCGAAATGGTGAACCACAAACACAACGCCGCCAGCAGTAATTGCGAACATCTTCCCAAACGAATAGAACGAAGGTCGCCAATCATTTGCCTTCCTCTGCGCTAACTCCAGAATCGACTGGCTGTGGTATCGGCGGTTCTGCCTTCGCAACCAGTTGGCTTCCAGGCGAGGCTGCGGTTGAGGCCACTGCCTTCGCAAAGACATCGGACCCCGAGTGCGACGGAGCTCGGGCCGCGGACAGATTCATCGCAATTCCAGGCCGCAATGCAAACACACTTCGTCGACGAGATTTCCGATCCACAACCCATTTCAAAGTAGAATACATAACGGCAATACCAATTGCCGCAATAAGACATTGGACCAAGGCAATCGAGAGATCCCAGGCCCATTGCGAAAAGACCAAACTCACCAAAAGTAACGTGGTTATGACCCACGGTCTTTTGATCCACGCAAACTCCATCACGAAAAAGGAGCCTATCAATACAAACAACGCAACCGGCGCCCATAGAAGGAATCGCGGTGCAGCCCAAACTTTCATAGAGACCGTATGATCGAGGGAAAAGAAAACGTACTGATTGGTCTCCTCACTCACGAAACGTTGGGGGGTCGCACCGATTAAATTCCCAATCTTTTCCTGATCCCAGTCACTGCTCCGCTTCAAATAAAGATCCTGCCATTTCCATCGATACCCAGGAGAGAGCGTAGACGTGTTGCCGACCAAATGTACAGTTGTCGGCAATACAACTTGCCATACCAAGGGTGATCTTGACCTGCAATGCAAAAGGGTCGGTGAATCGGCGCGAAGTGATTTCCACCACTGCGAATCGTTCAGTGACCAAAGAAAAATCTCGACCACGAAAACGTCTCGATCTAGCTTTTTCTCGTCGGAAACGATCGCATCAAGAGCCAAATCTATTCGCTGAACGTCGTTTGGGTTACTGCTCCCCAAAATCTTTTTTCCATCTATAAGAAATTCGGCACTCGCGATTTGACTCGCAGGCATTCGAAATGACAATACTCTCGTTTTCGTCTTGATTCGATAGACAAAGCGATCTCGCTGCTCTCGCGCGTTAACAATCGTTTGTAACCACATTGAATCCAGTTCGAGGCTTTGATCGTCCACTTCCGATCGAAGACTCTGCAGACCGACTAAGCGTGGCTCCAAATTCGTTCGATCGAACGGCAGCCCTGACGTTTCAAGTTCTTCGCGTGATGATGGATTGAGATCACCGCCTACAGGCGACTGTATTGAACAGCGCGTCTCATCGCTAGATACCACTGTACCTGCGAACTTTACTATCTCGACGGTATCCTCGATACGGTCAGCTCCAACCCACGGCAATAGCCATTCAAAGGAAGATGGAGCGGTTGTCAGCTTCTCACGCAAAGGAATACGCTTGCGCAACATTAATTTTTGTTCTCGAACAACGCCTGAGTTGCCTTTGCTTTCGGGCAAGGCAATTCTCATCCACAAATAACGCTGTTCAAGCGAGGGCGAAATCAACATCGATGACGAATCGCTCACTCTGTTAGCGACTGCAGTAACCGCCACCTTTTCACCATCTACGCTCAAATCCAACTGACCGACTTGGCCCGCGATGTCACTGATTTTGATCCCTTCTTCGAACCAGTCTTTCGGCAGCGCAAGCCTTAGATTGGTAGAAACTCCATCGGCATGCGAAAGAGTCCATGTTTGATAAACCTCTAGCCCTTCTTTGGACGTGTGTAGCTTCGTTTCACATCGAGTCTGAAGTACACTTCCAAGTCTCTCTCCGCTCCCGTTCCATTCAAGCCATGATTTTGCCGACGTTACACGATACCTAAGTTCCTCGCGGGAACGAGCCGATTCGGTCGAGGAACCTGCACCTGAATTCATTTCTCCTTGGCGCCAAATCGACTCAACGATTCGTTTTAAACTTGGCTGCGTCTCTCCTTCTTGCAATCTCAAAAAAGTCGACTGGATTGTCAAATCGCCACCAACCGACAGCGACTCGCGTTGCTGTGACTCTGGATCTAACCATGATAGCAGTGGCAAAGTAAAAACGAGCGGTTGTTTCGGGGACGAAAAATCGTGTTCTGGAGGATTCGCACGCGAGAGCACAAAGGAAATCCCTCTGTTTTGTTGACGAATACCCTCCTCACGCGCGGGCGACATTGTTGCATTCGGGTCTGCGGGCAATGGCATCGCGTCAGACGCGGGCCGATTGCTAGCTAAGACAGAGTTCTTGAATTGGTTCGCATCCAATAACTCAGCCAAATTCAACGGAATCGACGTGGTACTTTGCTGCGCGTCTTCGGGGTCTGGCGTCGTCCGACTCTGAATCAGAGCGAGACTCAAATCCTGACCCGAGGGCTGAAACCGTACGCGATCCACTGTCCAGCCTCGCACGTCCAATTGCAGAAACGGCAACTGACGGACATCACCTAAAAACTCGATCGATCCACTCAACCGCAGAATCGAAGGCTCACTTACTACGTTATAGGTCGCTTGCAACTCCGAAGCCACGTCACCTTCGATCCATTTGCCAACCAATGGCTCATCTTGCTGCGAAAAGCCAAAACTATACATTAAAGATTCGCTTCCATCATTCGACGACGTTTGCTTGACAAACTGGATCCCAGCCTGCGGTTCCCATTGGAAGGAAACATTTCGAGGGACACTCAGGTCAATACTTCCCGTATGACGCTGTACGCCTTCAACACGAGGCATGAAAAACGAAATCAAATTCGATTCGGTCGATTGTGAAGATTGCCACTCAATTGGCAGTTCCAACTCCATTCGTGAGAATGCCTCTTCAAACTCCAACATGAGAACCGTATTGGATTTTTCGGCTCCCTGCTCCGATCTGCTGACACGAAAACCAAGAAAGGAACTTGCTACTGATGTCGGTTCGCGCCATTGGCTTCCCTCTGGAAGCATGAGCAAGAAGCGTCGACCGCCCAAGTTCTTGGGCCCACGGATGTTTAAATTAGTAATCACTCGAAACTGGCCAGACTCCGTCAAGGGCACGTATTTTGTCTGGCTTTTCACTTCGATGGCTTGCGCTTCATCGTCAACGGTTTTCTTCACCCAATTCAATGCGACCGAACCACCAGATGTTCGAACGAGCGCAGTCGAATCACTCTCGGTTACGACAAAAGGCTCGACCACCTCTGAACCGTTACCAACGATGTTAAGTTCCCATTGTCCCGATGGCAACGCGATTCGGATGAGCGATGGCACCGATGGCAAATCCAATCGGAGTGAACTGCCCTGTGGCGAAGATCGGACGTTAGACAGTGCATCAAACTTGAGACTTCGTTTTCCTATACCACCAGGCGATAGCCGCCAAACATATCCTGATCGGTCACTTGCAACACGTATCGGAGGAAACTCTGACTCACTCTCGCCTGCATTTTGATTCGGTGTGGCCTGAACGTTTCCGAGAGCGATAGGAACGCTAAGCCATTTGCTGTTTGCTTCTGCAAGATTCGCGCTGGCGTTGACTTGGATTCTGGCGATAAGATCTTCTATCCTGATCGTTACAGCAAGCTGCTCCAACAACTCGGCCGATACCGGGATGGACCGATCGGATTCGGAACTGAGAAACCTCTCAAAAGCCTCGTACCGAACCTTGGGAACCAAAATCGTTTCCCCCATACCGTTTCGTATCAAAAAGGCATCAGGCTGAATGCCGGGATACAGAACGTCCGGTGTTTTGTCCGGAAGAGTTAAACGCGGCATCCCATCCTGCTCCTGGGCGTTACCAACTGGAGACGGCCAAATGCTCAAAACAGCAGTCATACCGACAAGGGCAAGTGTTACCCAAATCGATTGGCATCGCATGTAAGTTGGAGCATTGGGTGTGGGAAACAAACGAAAACCAAACTGCTTGGAGGATAAGGAGATTCAGGGTCGCGCACAGGATGCCCCAGATACCTATTTTACGCAATCCGCAAAGGCTTTGGTACCGAATTCGCCACTTCGGACGCCAACCTAAGACGATTTGGCGAAATCGGTTGCCGCTAAAACCGATATGTTTCCCACGACCATCAAAATCGGCATGCTTTTCGGGACTTCAATCCCGTCGCAACCCCTAAAATACAATGTGTCAAATTGAGTCATCTTTAACGGTTGTAACGATCATAACGGAAAGGCCAATATTCTACTCTACATCTGTGCGTATATTTTTTTCGAAAATGCTTTGTGCCTCCGATACATCGAAAATATAGCTTGCGTCCAAGACGTCAGTTCAACCAGCCACAATCTCCCAAACGCCGTTAATCATGAAGAACCTCCACAGACGAATTCTTACAGCTGCACTCTTAAGTGGGGCTTCCTTTTCCAACTACACTCCCACGCTTGGGCAAGACCCATCCGTACAAAAGACCGTGAACGTACTCGCCAGCGACGAATCGTCTCACTGCAATTCCTTGTGCGACGCGGATTTGTGCAATCCCACATGTGATTCAATCGGCGGCAAGAACACAAACCAATGGAACCTCTTTCCTCAAAACGGCATTCTAAAATTTCACGGCTGGGTCGATGCCGGCTTCCTCGGCAACACACAATCACCGGCCAGCCGATTTAATGGTCCATACAATTCCGTGGATCGAAGTAACGAGCCGATGTTCAATCAAGGGTATCTCATCGCCGAAACCGCATTACCAAGCAACGGTGGTTCTTGGATCGGAGCGAGAATGGACACACTCTACGGCGAAGACTATCTTCTGGCCCAATCGATTGGGATGGAAAGGCGACCAAGCGGCGCAAAACACTGGAACGGGCATGAGTATTACGGTGTCGCCATTCCACAAGCCTTCGCAGAAGTCGGTAGCAAGGAACTCTCGGTCAAGGCTGGACATTTCTACTCGCCCGTTGGGTATGAGGGAGTCATGTCGCCTGAAAACTTTTTCTATTCGAAGTCCTATAGCTATCAGTTTGCCGGCCCCTTCACTCATTGGGGACTGATCACAACCTGGAAGCCCAATTCGTCATGGCAAATACAAAATGGTGTTACCAACGGCTGGGACGCATTGGACCGAACCAAAGATCGAATGGGAGTTTTGTTTTCTGCCAAGTATACTTCGGACCAATGGTGGTCCTCCTTCGCGATTACTACCGGAGATGAAACCAACAATCTGGCGGGGCTTCCAGGGGTCACAGCAGCGTTTACGAACCGCACTCGAGCAAGTTGGCTAACGGGACTTGATCTAACCGAGAAGACCAAATACGTTTTCCACTACTGGCAAGGATATCAAGCCAATGCCTTAGCCAATGGCGGAAATGCCGATTGGTGGGGTATCGATCAATACGTTTACCGACAAGTTAGCAATCAAGTTCGACATGGGATTCGAACGGAATGGTTTAACGACCAAGATGGTACACGGCTCGGACTAAATCGCGCCAGCAATCCCAACAATGCACCCTTTATCGGCGAGATCTACTCGCTCGCCTATGGAATCAACTACACACCAAATTCCAACCTGATTATTCGGCCTGAAATTCGAGCAGACTGGTTCGATCGGAAACAAGGTGGTTCATTACCGTTCGACGACGGTACAAACTCCAGGCAGCTAACGCTGGGTGGCGATGCCGTATTCAAGTTTTAAGAGTGATAAGTCATCAATTATCAATCGGCAGCCTTTTGAAGTTGTGCTTATTTGTGCTACGCATTGTTTACCACGGATTGCATCCGTGGTTTTCAAATGCCACTGCTCCGCAGTTAAGATGCTTGAGCCTCCATTTCTCGCTGCCGAGAATTTCTTACTGAACGCTCTCGGACGCGTTTGTTTCTTCTGCAACACCGGCACCCGTAACCGAATCAGGCGAAGCTGCGCTCTTCACTTTTGATACGAAACTCCTCAGGCCTTTTGCTGCGGGGATCGCAGAATGTGGCAAAGCAGCTGCCGGCAATGCGGAAACGTTGGTCACCGGCTTTGACTCCGGTTTGGATTCAGTCGGCTTAGCTGGGAGCGATTTTTCAATAGAAGTGGTCATCGAAGCTGGCCAGCGACTTGCCGCTGCTCGCGTGTAAGCTGTAGATGGGACCAAGCGCTCGAATTTCCCTCCCGAAGCAGAACGAGTAACCAATTCTTCATTTACTGACGGTTGCTTCTTGCCTTCATTTGAAACTTCGAGGGATGAGACCTTTCGTCTCGGTGGAACAACATTTCGAAGTGGTTCAAAGATTGCCGCCACTGGAACCGGTGTTGGCGTGGTTGCCAGCGGTAATTGTGTGGAGACCGATTCAATCGCAATTTCGGCCGACTTCGTGGACGCAGAATCTTTCTCGTTTGAAACAGTCGCATGTGCAACGCTGTTCACCACTACCTTCGGATAGTCTTGTTTTCCATGTAGTTTCTTGCTGTTCTGCTGTCCTTTCGATTGACCTTTCTTTTTCTTTTTCGAACTGGATTTGCTCGCTTTGATTGGGAGATCGTTGTCGCTATCTCTTGGCGTTTCAAGTTCTTCTGACAAAACCGACGCGACGGACTTTGTCTTGGACAACGGTTTCTTTTGCGAGTCTTTTCGGCCAGCAGGTTTCGACGCGGCATTGTTCATCCGTCGCAGATACCAAGTCAAAGCAAGGCAAGAAATAGCAAGCGGGATCAACCACCAAATGGCAGTGCTCGCCGATTCAGCCGGCGGTACTGCTGCAGAAGAAACAGAATCAACTCCAGTTTGGGCAATCATCATTGGGAATTCGAAAGGAAAATAGAGGATCGGAAACCGGCTCACATTGTGACTCATCTCAACAAACGGTCAAGCTACTTTCGCTCTGCCGGCAACTCCCACCACCAATCCTTTCGGCTCGAACTTTCTAAAAAATCCTCCCCCTTTACAGAAATTGGGTGGGGTTCGGACGCGACCTTTCAGGTGTCTTTATTGCTCCCACCCCACAGTTTGGCGTTGTCTCCATCCACACGATAGCCGAAGGAAGTGTCACTTTAGCATTATCCAAAACGCTATGGAGTTGCTTCTATGTTCATGATTGCCGATAGGATGACTTGGTCGCCACGGCTCTTGGCTCGATCCTTTAGTTTGCTTAACTGCTCAGCCGTCAACGTTTGCAGGCTTGGGTCACGAAGGAGGGCCAACACCGACTCGGGCTTCTTCTTCTCCGTTGCAAACAGAAGATCGCTATAGGAAAATGCAATTCCATACAGCAAGAAATCCTCGATCAGCTCAGGACTTTCCACCGCAGCCAAACATAGGTCTGCCGTTTTCGTCGCATACAGATCATTTTGCAATTTGATTAAGAAATCATCTAGCGAAGTGGATGGCGTCGCAATTCCGGACGTTAGACGCTTGTTTTGCTCGATCGACATCAAGGCCGCGAACAGCTTCCTGGCGATGGTCGGCTTGCGTCGAGACGTCGATAATACAATCAGTTGAGGCAAAAACCTACCGGATGCAGATGTGAATGCAGGAGCCTTTTCGAAGAGGTCAAAAACGGCTTCGGAATCCTCGGACAAGAGTTCCCAAAGGACCTCGTTGGATTCGATTGCACCATGCTCGGCTATCCCCTACAGAATAGATCGCCGCATAACTCTTTGGCTCATTAAAACCATTCGCCTGAGAATTTCCAATCACGGCAAAGAGATTTCCTTGACTCGATGGGACCACGATACCATCCACAATTGGAAATCTGCCCTCGGTAAACAGAGGCATTCCACGTCGAGACAGCGGACCAAATTGACAATAGACCACAGAGCCATTGAAATTTGTAGGTGCATAGCCCTTCGGTGCCGTGACCTCGAGCAACGACTTGGTCGGGGGAAAGGTCTCGTTCAAGCAAAGATGATCCAAATCGTAAACCACCAATCGATTTTCAATAACACATGAGAAGACTCGTCCATCCGACGAAACTTGGCAATCCGGACTCACCAAAAAAGGCTTCGAGTTCGCGACGTCGAGCGTTTCGATGTCGAGGAGCACCAACCCATAGGAATCACCTTGCTTGGTAATCACTCCAAGCGGCCCATTGCCATACGCACCTGCGATCAAGTCCACGCCGACCCCCTTTGCAAATTCCGGAAACAGAACGGACTTTTCCTTTTGAAACGTCTTCAGATCAAAACGCGTTATCTCATCCCCGGACTCAGACATGCAAAACATCTTGTTCGCTGTTCCCGCGATCAGGCGTCTACCGCGTCGATCTCCCGTAAACAACTTCTCAATTCGCATTGACGAGAAGTCGAGAAGAAAATCAACATCCCCCCGTCCCGCCATGGCCAAGAAGCGACCATTGCCAACCAATGCCACCGAGTTCGAATACTCGGTGTGATCGATTTTCAGGTCCAAACCATCGGTCGAAGATTTATCATCCGCCTTGGTCTTGTCATCGCCATTATTCAGTTCGGTCATGCAAAGGCTCAATAACCCAGTCGCAAAAACCAAAAGAAGATATCTGGACCCGATTTGCGAAACCACCATTTACGTAAGTTTGAATTCGAGGGGGAACTCGGCAGTGTTCAGACGTGCATTTGATTTCAATCAGGATGCGTTGAATACGTAAATATCCTATACTACGATGAGACGAAGTGCCACGTCGCTGTGACGTTCCGCCCGCCAAAAAAAGAAGTTTATGACTGCGATCCGAGTTCTGGTCAAAAAGCTAGAGAAGTTTGTTCAGCCACTTGTGAGCAACGAACGATGGGTTGCGTTGGCGTTTTTTTCGGTCTTCCTGCTTCAGGCATTAATTCTAGCTACGGTTGGCTTAGCGCTTTGGATAGTACCGTCGCAAATTCTGCCTCGCCAATTAGCTGAACACCAAAGTCCCTCGCCTCCACCGCTCGATTCTGCTCCACTGCTCGATTCTGCTCAACCGGCAGGAAAAGCTCAACCGGCCGCTGTACCTCCACCGACCGATGCTATGCCGATCCACGCTTCGGATACGGCGGCACAAAAGGCTTTCGAAACCGATCTCGATCTCAATCGCCTGCATCTCAAACACAACCAACGCAAACGAAACGCAGCGCAGCCTTGCCCCAAAAAGACGTCGAAGATAAACCGTCCTTCGACCGACTGAAGAACGCGACGGCCTTCGTGAATACTGGCAATAACTCCATCCCTCAAGTTGTAGGCCTCTTGGTGATGAAGAAGGGCGCGACCGGGTACATTGTTGTTCCTAACCGAATCCTTTCGCTTCAAAAACAGTTCGCATGCCTATTTCGCGTTGGTCCATCCGCAATTCGTTGCGATATCAATATTTCGAAGTCTCGTGTCAGCGGCAACGTGATGTTGCTTCACGTAACACACGAAAATCTACCCGAGCCTGTCGATTTGTCCGAAGTTGCTGAGTTGCGCAAGTCTCTTCCTGTCACGGTTCTTTCTTACAAAAAAGATTTACCGCACCTACGTCCAGGGGAAGAAGAACTGCAAAAAGTTCAATGCGAAATACTTAGGCTTGAGCAAGATGCAACGGGAATCCCCGAACGCATGCAATTGAACAACTTGCTGGATCATCGTGACTCAGGTGGACCTGTCGTCAATACTGACGGGAAATTTGTTGGCCTTGCCGTACCGAGGATCGACAACTTCGGAAAGGAACCCTTTATCGACTGGATCATTCCTCACAACAAGATCGCGGAGTTGATGGACGGCTCGATCGGTGAGGCCAAATGCAATGTCAATCCAGATAACATTTTTGTCATGGCTACGCTCATCGACCCCTACAATAAAATCACCTCCTGTATGGTAAAAGTTTATAAAAAAGAATCTCTGCGAAATGATCTCTCAGCAGTCGAAAAGACCACCCAGGCGGCTGGGGAAAGTACGCAGGAACTCGAACTCACGCTTGAGGATTCCGTCGTTGGGAAGCGCGCCCATTGTACCATTAAAATGACAGTCGGATCGGAGGAGTGGTACTATCAGTTGCGAGTGGACCTCACTGACGGCACACAACGTTACTACCCTGTTACGAAAATCGAAAATCGTCCCGCCGAAACGAACGTGAATCAATTTGCCTGGAGCGGTCCTGCCGAAGTAAGTACGCAAAGACCATCCGAGCCCTTTCTCCTCAGTTCCTTTCCAGAAGGGACAATTTCCCAATTTGCCTACTTCAACATTAATGCTGGAAAGCTTCTACCGACGATGACTTTGTCCTCTGACGGTTCCAAGTTGATAGTCGCGGATAAACAAGGAATCCTCTACGCATTTTCCACAGAGGACCGAAGCGAACTGTTTCGTTTCGACTTAACGAGGCCATGCACATCCTTAGGAACTTCAAAGCTAGGTATCGTAGCCGCGTGCGAGAATCAAATCACGGTACTGGACGAAAATGATTTTTCAATCAAACGAAAACGAAGTGTCTTGGGCGTCAAGGAATTGGCATGCCATCCCAGTAATCCAATGGCCTACTTTTATCGAAAGGATGACTCGAAATGGGTTGCCGTCCATCTTCAAACGGGTGACATTCTACCATCGCCTGAAACTGTTTTGGATAGATTGGAAGCCATGTCGCTTTCACCAGACGGACGCTACCTGCTCGCCTGCAACCAACGGCAGGTGATCCGGTTTCGCATCTCTGGCATCAATCTATATTTAGAACAAACCGCCGACCTAGACCAAGAACGACATGACTTCCAGCCTTTTGCGATCAGTCATGACTCCAAATTCGTCGCGTTGGGATTGAAGGCGAACGGAAATCCTGGAGCCAAGGTGAATTTCGGAGCGGATAAACATGCGGCAATATGCCCGATCGGCGGCCTCGAGACCCCAGAATTCATGCTTGATGGAGCGTCGAGTACCTGCATCGCTTTCGACCCTGCAAACGACAAGATCTATTCATGCAGTCAGGGAAAGCTTGTCATTTTTTTAAATCGAAAAAGCGGCCCTTCTTACACCTTGCCTGACGACGGCCTTTTTGCAACCACCGCCAAAGAAGAAGCGGTTTCCATCTTGGCCCACCCAAAAGGAATCATGTCTTCTTGCTCACCAATTTTCGTTTGATCTCAGCCATTCTCAGCGAGCCAATCAAAATCAAGGCCCCTGGTAATACCCAGGATTCGCCTACCGTCGCAGACACATCATTGGTTAGATCGAACCCCACAAATCCAATCCCACCCGCGCCCCCAGCTGACTTGAATCAACGCCATTCTTTTCGAACTTGGAAGGATAAAACGGGACAATTCCAATTGAACGCAAAGTTGGTGGATGTGAGTAATGCTATAGTCTTGCTCGAGGAGCCCAATGGTTCGCAGAGTGAAATTGAATTGACCCAACTCAGCGAAGCCGATCAGGAATTTCTCAGCAAATTCTGACGCTTTGCCTTAGTCTTATTGTGGTGCCGGCAAATCTCTCGTTTTGAATCGATAATAGCCAATCGAATAACAAATACAGCCCAACACCATCAAAACCGACACATAAAACATAGGACCGAGACGTGATGCTTGGGCAGCCGTGTTGGCTGATGTCGCCTCGGGAACAACCCGCCAAACCCATGCCAATGCCGGCGAGTGGAAAACCTCCTGCACGATCCAGTCTGGCTGATACGCCGCCAAGAAGCTAAACGGTTTTAAGAAACCAAGCCTTGGTGTCGATTTTGATAAGATGAAAAGCAATAGCTGCAATACGTAAACACTGATGACAATGCCAATCGTTCGCCATCGGTATTGCTCAAACGAACTCACCATGACGCTCATCCCCAAGAGCATGAACCCAAGAGCAAATAAGTTCATCGTCGGCACGACATAAACGCTGGGCGAAACCAACTCGGAAAGCGGTACCATTTTCGTTGTCGTTTCACTAAATGGATTGGTCATATTCATATTCAAGATCGGCAAACGAAATACGCCCGAGCTACTCACTGGCGTCGCATTGGTTTGGATCCCAAGATAAATGCCGAAGAGCACCAGACCACACAGCAATGCCAAGCCTGTAATCGTTACCAACGCATGCGCAGCAAAAATCTGACCGCGGCTCAATGGCTGTGCCAACAGCATTTCCATCGTCCCCCGACCAAGCTCGCCGCTGACGACATCGCTGCCCCGGGCGATGCTCCACACCAAAACACACAGAATTAACACCGGTTCATCGAATGTAAAACCGATCATGCCGTGATAGGTAAGAAACTGCTCCAGCGGCACCGGCGAGAATTTCTCAAAAGCACGAAACTGCTCGATCAAGGGTGCAAAGCCGCTCAACTCAAACTGGCTGACTGTCCAAATCCGAACCCACGGGAAAAAGAAAAGGACCAATGCGCAAGCACACCACAACAGCATGGCTTCATTGATGTACTTTTTCAACAGGATTCGAAACATAGGCTCAGTCGCAGGTGTGCATTGGCAAATTGCCGACGAAATCCCGGCTTCGCAGCAGTTTAGCAGAACGTCTAGTTGGTGGACCGGCTTTAGGCTGGTGTACCGACTTTAGCCGGCCAATAGCCGTCGGCCGATAGCCTCATCTTTACCCAGATCCTTGAACATCACATTCCAATTACCTTGGGTTTTTCGTACTCGCACTCCGCCCGAAGGGCAGTACTCGTACTCGATCGGATGGACAATCGAGTACGAGTACGAGTACCATTTCATTGAGTACGAGTACGAAATCTTTCCAGAAATCTGGGTAAAGTTGAGGGCGATGGCCCCGGTTTTCCAATGACTAGACACTCGTCGAGAACCGGGGCTATCGCCCAATGGCTAACTCATGATGTAGCGGGTTCGTGAGAAACCAGCGTTCAAAAACAATGTATTGCATCTGGTTTCTCACGAAAACAGCTACTATTTTTCACTGAGCAAACGCTTCATTGCACTCATCAAAACCGCCTCTACTTCCGGTGCCACGCTGGACGATGTTGGGCCCGTCTCGTAACCACCTTCAGGATAAGAAGCCGCTGTCCCAATGTACCCAGGCCCATAATCTCCGTAAGCAGCCATCATCACATGCAAATCAGGTCGCATGGCTTTGGCTGCCAATTGATACTCGACAAACAATTCGCCGGGTAGATGAAGCATCCGGACATCGCCGACTCGCAAACAAGTTACGTCGATCTTATGCCCAGCTTGAACTCGCTCCAACCAAGCCAATTGATCGGCAAGTGAGATGTAGCCTTTCGGATCGGTCCCTTTTAGTTTTGTGATCATGTCCGCTTGATTGAGATGAGTTGCGATCGGCAAGCTCACAGATTCGCTGTTCCAACCTAGGTCTGTGGCGGAAAGCGAAACTCGCGTCGACTTTTCGTAAGCCTCGCGCATGCCGTCGGCAAGTCGATTCGCAAGGATCATTCGTTTGGGCTGCGAACCATCGTTGTATTTACCCGCAGCGATATTTCCGCCTGCGCCATTAAAATGGACATGCAACGCCATATTCAAATCCTGGCCCCGGATGAATCGAGCGATTCCGGGGAAATCAGGACTTGGGATCCCCAATCGATAATAGCTTTGCGGATGACATGCATAGGAGGTCAAAATGGCCACCGGGGTGTCTTCGTTCCAAAAACCAAGAAGAGCAACATTAGGGTCAATCAAGCCCTCAGGCATTGCGACCAAGCTTGGGACTTTGCAGCTGCTACCTCGCATGCTCCCGACCTTGCCGTCGGGGCCGACTGCAACGCGACGATTCGACGCGACTTGTTTTACCATCGACTCCCCAAACCCAAAATGAGTTACCTTCTTCGCATTCGGTAGTGCCGCACGAATCGCCTCGCTTGCTCGTTGCATGACTAGCCGATGAAATTTCCCGTCGAAACGTGAATACCCTTGTAGCCCCAGCTCGCGAATGATCTTTTCGGCAGTGAAGTCACAACCAGGTGCATCGTGCTGATGCAGCGCATGCACCGCAACTCGTGCTGGCACTGTCCCAGCAGCTTCTGCCAACGCGGACCTGAATGCATCGTGCCCTTCGTTGGCAATACCGATCCAATCGACCGCGCAGAGCACGATGGGCTGCTCAGCGCCAAGAATCACGATCCCTCGACATCGAAGCGTCAGTTCATCTACTCGCTTCACGGGATCATAGGCCATGGCCGAACCCAACGGCGGCGTTGCATCCACATCAAACGTCGCAACCCGCACGAAATCATCCGCAGACGAAAGACTTGGCGTCAGCACCAGCACGAGAAGACTCGCAAAGATAGTGCGCCAGCATCTGCTTCCCAAGCTTCCGCCTGGGAACAAACATCTTTGCAAATCGAAGTACCTTAAAAACCTCCGGGAGAGCAAGGCTCCTGCCGAGCTTGAGACGTCGCGGTTCGCCAGGGGCCTCAACCTCCTGAGTAAAGCATTGATTGGTAAACTCAACGAAAACCTGTTCTTACTTCTTGATGTCATAATTTTCCGGCTATATTGTGGGATTGTTGGGGGGGCTCGCTAAGTTACCCACTTTGTCGAAGCCAATTTCTCTTAACTCAGTCAAAGCGATTAACGGACCATCCGACGAGTGTTCACTCCAAAGCGATTCGGAGATTTCCATTTCCGCAACCGATAGCGTATCAAGTACCCTCGCCACCTTTGCATCGGACCAATTGGAAATTGGTAAAGAAGCCAACATTTGTTCGATCGCCTCGCGATCCGTTTCGAATGCGATCGGGATCTTGGCGCTCTGAGGCGTCAAAGCTGTCAGGGCATTGATATTGGTAACCTGCATGTCCATCGATGCAACCAAGCGACTCGTAACCGCGTCCGCCATGCCGATACCGATGGCGTTTCCATGCGTTTCCGGTGTCAAATTTCGAATGTAAATTCTCCTGATAAACGGCGACGTGCGCTCCCCTCGTGCGGGCAGACTATCATAACCATGCACGCTTCGATTGATGACGTTTGGATCCATTCCTGCACCGCTTATGTTCTTTCCTATTTGATCAACGATCAATAAATCCAATTCTTCAAACGGCAATCGAGGCATCAGCGATTTGGCTTCCACAAGCAATTCGTTTTCCACCGCCTCAAGTTCATCAACGGGGACGGCTACAATTTTGGCGGTGTCATGAAACTGATTTTCAACGATTGCGATACCACCCAAGACTGGGGCGTTTTGGATGACCACTTTTGCCAGGTTTCGAATCACTCGCTCGTGCCCAAATTGCATGGCAGCTAGATGCATCGCCGTGGCACCTGTTCGTTTACCCAATCCGATAACGCACATCTTGGTCAATCCACTTCCAAGAGTGCCAAAGAAATCCGTGTGCGGCTTGATTCGATTGATGAGCACAATGCCATCGGCCGCTCTCGCTTCCGTGCTGCAGTAGGCCGGAATACCATCGCTGGAGATTCCGACTTGCGTTACCTCCATCGAGTCCAGAATCGGGACTCGCATCGAGCTTTCCGTTATGCCGTACGTAGCGAGTACGTCGCGTTGGCCTTGCGCCGTTGCTCCGCCGTGGCTACCCATGGCCGGGATAATAAAAGGTTTCGCACCGTACCGATGGAGTTCCTCGAGAACCGTTTCGACGATAAGAGGGAGATTGGTAATGCCACGGCTCCCAACCCCCACTGCAATTCGATCACCATGGCGAATCCTGTTTGCAAACTTCTTCATCTCTGACCTCAGAGTCGACTGAATATCGACCTTGGGGCCGACTACGAAGTTTTGTCGAACGCGAAGCACTTTTGGGAGTTTCATGGTGAATTGGTCCGAATTGCTTTGAGGAGTCCAGGGCGAACTGCGGAAAGAAATCTACCGTAGCTGAATGCGTAAGAATTCAGAACCAGTTGAATTCTGGCGAATCCAAATACGAGTCGTGGTATGTTTTTTCCTGCCGCTCACCCAAGTGCATATCGATTTTTTTGCGATTCTCTCTTCGCTGTGCCTACTGGCAATGCCAATTCCGTTAAAATGGTGATCCTCTTGCCAACAAACCAGACCTCCATCTTACCCGAGTCTCGCTATGACATTGAAATCCAATCGCCGTTCGTTTGTAAAAACTGCATCCTTGGCTGGTGCTGCAATCGCCTTGCCCGCGCTCCAATACTCGAGGGTTTTCGGAGCGAACCGGCGTTTGGGCATCGCTAGTATTGGCACAGGGGGAAAGGGCTTTAGCGATTTGAACGGGGTGGCCGCAAGTCCCGAGGTTGAGGTCATCGCGCTGTGCGACATCGATGCCTCGAAAAACCATCTTGGAAATGCAGCCGAAAAATACCCTGCCGCTCGCAAGTTCGAAGACTGGAGAAAACTGCTCGACGATGCCAAAGACATCCAGGGAGTGCTGGTCTCCACCCCCGACTTCATGCATGCACCCATTGCTCTGGCTGCGATGCAATTGGGCAAGCATGTTTTTTGTCAAAAGCCGCTCACCCATACGGTATTTGAAGCGCGACAGATGCAAATGGCCGCTAAGAAGTTCAACGTTGTAACCCAAATGTGCAACCAGATCCAATCGCACTCCGCCTACCGAACCGCAGTGAAAATCGTTCATTCGGGAATGATTGGCAAGGTCAAGGAGGTGCATTCTTGGCAAGGTGGCTCGCCGACTTGGCCGCGGCACATCGCGCGTCCCGAGGGTGCCGATCCAATTCCCAACCATGTCCGATGGGATCTATGGCAAGGTGTTGCGGCCGAGCGTCCTTACAAGGAAGCCATGTACCACCCGTTCAATTGGCGAGGATGGCAAGCTTACGGTACCGGACAGATCGGCGACTTCGGCTGCCATATCTTGGACCCGGTTTTCAAGTCGCTGAAGCTAGGTGCACCAAACGGACTTCGCGCGACAGCACCCACGTTGATGCCCGATACTTGGACGGACCGCGCGACCGTCGTATACGACTTCCCAGGCACCGAATACACCAAGGATTCCACGATTCGTCTGACTTGGTATGACGCCGCCGGAGCAGCCCCCAACCGAGAATTGCTCGGTGACATTCCCGCCTCGTACAAGCTGCCCAGCGCAGGCTCAGTGCTGATTGGCGAAAAAGGCTCGCTGGTCATTCCGCACGTAGCCATGCCTGTGCTCTTTCCCGAAGAAAAGTTCCCCAAAGACAAAACTCCTGTGGTTCCGGAAGTCGATCACTATGTTCAATGGGCGGACGCATGCAGAGGCGTCGGCCAAACAACGTCGCATTTCGACTACGCAGCCCCACTAACCGAAGCCGTTCTGCTGGGAACGATCGGTATCCGTTTCCCGGAACAAGAGATCAAATGGGACTCAAAAGCTATGCGAATTACCAATAACGCCAAAGCGAACGATTGTTTAAGCAAGCCGTATCGCAAAGGCTGGGAACCAACTTGGATCTCCTGAGCGAACGTATCCGGATAGCTCGCGTAAGAATTCAGTTGGTTCTGAATTCCTACGAATTCAGTAGTAGCCTGTTAAGATCTTCGGGAGGTGATGCTCCTGCCGAACCGTAGCGTCGAAAGCTCGGCAGGAGCCTCGCTCTCCCATAGAAGTTCAGCGTTTTAGCTACCCAAAGATGATTGCGGGCTTCATACTGAATCAAGTTTCTTTGGCCACCCCTCACACCTATGAAAATCCAAGAGTATCCTATGCGCCTGGCTCTCTCAATCTTGGCAACGTTGGCCATGCCAATTGCGCCAACTTCTCTTGGCAACGAACTGGATAACTGGACGCATTGGCGTGGTCCAACCGCCGATGGTGTTGCCAGCTCAAACGCAAAACCACCGTTGAATTGGGATACCAAAACCAACATCAAATGGACCGTGAACTTGCCCGGCGAAGGGACCGCAACTCCCATCGTTTGGGGTGATCAAGTTTTCGTTGCTTCTGCAGAGAAGACGGACAAAAAGAGTCCAGCACCTGTCGTCATCGACGAGCGTGCCAAGACAAAACCAGACGCGTTTTATTACCGATTCGTCGTCACTTGTGTCGATCGAATATCAGGTAAAACGCGGTGGCAAAAAGTGGCAACGGAACAAGTCCCACACGAAGGCCGTCACGAGACCAATACGTACGCTGCCGGCTCACCAACGACGGATGGCGAACGGCTCTACGTGTCGTTCGGTTCGCGAGGCATTTTTTGCTATTCGCTCAGCGGAGATTTGATATGGCAAGAGGACCTTGGTGACATGCGAACTCGACTCGGTTGGGGAGAAGCTGTCACCCCAGTCTTGGCCGGGGACTCGCTGATCGTGAATTGGGATCAGGAGGAAGGGTCATTCATCGTTGCACTCGACAAAAAATCAGGCAAGCAAAAATGGAAAGTTGATCGATCGGAAGAAGTGACTTCCTGGAACACACCGTTCGTCACAGAGTACCACGGCAAGACGATGGCGATCGTCAACGGCACCAATCGCGTTCGAGCCTACGATGTACTAACGGGCGAGCAACTTTGGTCTTGTGGTGGTCAGACCACCAACGCTATTCCCTCGCCGATTCGATTTGAAAACAATGCAATTTGCATGAGCGGATACAGAGCAGCCTGTGCCAACGCAATACCTCTCGACTCCGTCGGGGACATTACGAACGCGAACAAAGTGGTTTGGAATGTGAACAAAGGCACACCCTATGTTCCGTCGCCGATCTTAACGGGCACTCGATTGCTCTTTACGGCAGCAAACTCCGATGTCCTGAGCGGTGTCGATGCACGAACAGGAAAAGTACTCTTTGAGCGGAAGAGACTGTCCGGAGTTGGCACGTTGTATTCGTCGCCAGTAGCAGCCAATGGACATCTTTACTTCACTGGTCGCGATGGCACAACGCTGGTGTTAAAAGACAACGAGAGCTTGGACGTTGTGGCCACAAATCAACTTAACGATTCCATCGATGCTTCCATGGTCGCAGTTGGCGATCAAGTGTTTCTTCGTAGCTGGACCAAGCTGTATTGCATCCAGAAGTAGATGGCGTTCTTCGAGTGCCGGGACAGTTAAACGTATTTAGTCGGTCAATTAGCCGTTGGGCGTCAGGCTTGCCATTACACACATCTTTGCCAGTCCCATCCCAATTCCCCGTGGGAGCGAACTCGTACTCCGCCCAAAGGGCGGTGTTCGTGCTCGAGACAGTGGACAATCGGGTACGAGCAGGAGCACCAGTTCATTGAGTAGGAGCCCGCCATTCCTGACGCACATGCTCTCGACGGCGATGAAAACGCTACAATCAGTTCGAGAAGGTTTTGGGAACGCGACACTGCAGGAACACTCGACGATGTCAACAAAAGATGAAATGCCCATTCGAAAGATCGACCATGTTCGGTTTTTTGTGGGCAATGCTCGGCAATCTGCTTACTTCTATCGAAATGCGTACGGTTTTGACGTAGTGGCTTACGCTGGTTTGGAGACCAAAGTCAAGCATGAAGCGGGTTATGTCGTTCAGCAAGGTGGCATTACCTTCGTCATCATGTCGCCCCTGAGGGCCAACCATCCCGATTCTTCGCGACTGATCCTGCACGGTGATGGCGTCTCCGACATTGCCTTGCAAGTGGACAATGTCCGCCACGCTTATAACCTGGCTGTAGAACGCGGCGCGATAGGTGTCATAGGACCTCGGGCTATCGAGGACCAGTACGGTTTGTACGAGTATGCTACCATTCGAGCCTATGGTGATACGACCCATACTTTTGTCAACCGCGACAACTACCACGGAGCCTTTGCCCCCGGCTTTGATCCGATCGATCCGTCTCGCTACAATCCTGCGACCTATCACCCAACTGGCTTATTGGGAATCGATCATATTGTGGGAAACGTCGAGGAGGGGAGAATGAACGAATGGGTCGAGTTCTATCGCAAGGTTCTCGGCTTCGAACAACTGGTCTCGTTCGATGATCAAGACATATCGACCGAGTACTCTGCGTTGATGTCCAAGGTGGTTCAGAGCGGTCGGGGCAAAATCAAGTTTCCGATCAACGAACCAGCACAAGGTCGCCGAAAGAGCCAGATCGAGGAATACATTGATTTCTATGGCGGTGCGGGGGTGCAGCATATCGCAATGGCAACCAACGACATTGTCAAAACGGTGCGTGCCCTCAAGGCCAACGATGTTTCCTTTTTGCGCGTCCCGAAAACCTACTACGAAGGACTTGCAGATCGCATCGGTGGCATCAAAGAGAATCTCGATGAGCTAGCGGAATTGGGAATTCTGGTCGATCGCGATGACGAAGGTTATATGTTGCAGATTTTCACCAAACCCGTCCAAGACCGTCCGACGCTGTTCTTTGAAATCATTCAGCGCGAAGGTTCTAAGAGCTTCGGCAAAGGCAATTTCAAAGCACTTTTTGAAGCCATTGAACGCGAGCAAGAGACCCGCGGGACACTTTGATCATGCTCTTACCGCTCCCGCCCATTCGCAGTATCCGAGACTTTTACTCGTTCGAGCAGCATGTCAAAACCTGTCGTGCGCAGAGAGGTCTTGGCATGGTGAATCAATGGTACGAAATACCTGTTTTCTACTTTTCCAATCCCGCCTCGGTGATAGGCAATGGAGACGAGGTCTATGCGCCAAAGAACTCGGTTGAGTTGGACTTCGAATTGGAAATTGCGGCTGTCATCGGTTGCGAAGCCAGCGATTTAGCGTCCGACGACTCGGCGATGGAGTGCGTGGCTGGATTCACCATCTACAACGATTGGTCGGCACGCGACTTGCAACGCAATGAAATGGCAGTCGGACTGGGTCCGAGCAAGGGAAAGGATTTTGCAAACGCATTAGGACCTTGGCTTGTCCCATTTGCCGAATTGAAGGATCGCTACCAAAACGGCCGGCTGGATCTGAATATGTCCGCGGCCATCAATGGCAAAACGGTTTCGCGTGGGAATGCTTCGAGCATGTATTGGACTTGGCCGCAATTGCTGGCCCATGCAAGTCGCGACACCAAATTGCTACCTGGCGATGTCATCGGATCAGGAACTGTCGGAACCGGCTGTATCCTCGAGCTGACTCCGGAAGCGGTGGGTGGATGGCTAAAAGCAGGGGATGTCGTTCGGTTGGAAATAGAGCGGCTTGGCATTCTCGAAAACCGTGTCGCTTCTCGATAAGATTGCTTGAAAGAAAGAGTCCTTTCCAATGCCACAGTATCTGCAGCGAGGTTCGATTCCTCCCAAACGCCATACGATTCATCCGAACGAACCTGGCCATCGCCAAGAAGGCATCTTCTACGAGGAAGTAATCACCACTCAGGGATTTAGCCGAGCTTATAGCATTGTGTATCACTTGCGACCGCCAACCCGTGTGTTGCGCATCGAAGCTGGCGGTAAGACGCCACTTGTAAGAGCGGACTCTTCCACCCTTCGGCACGTTCATTTAAAAACGTCGGCTATGGCAAGGGTGGGTGATCCAATCACCGGCCGCGTTCCGGTCCTATTCAATTCGGATGTCGTTCTGTCGCGATGTCGTCCTGCAGCAGCCCAGTTGGAACTGTATCGAAACGCAAGAGCCGACGAAGTCCTATTCATGCAGGCGGGATCCGGTCGTTTGATTTCGATGTTTGGTGTACTTCCATTTCGGCCGATGGACTATGTGGTGGTGCCTAAGTGTACTACTTACCAAATCGAGTTCGACTCGATCGCGGAAGCGGACATGCTGGTGATCGAAGCGATTGGCGATGTGGGCTTTCCGCCTCGGTATCTCAATCCGGACGGTCAGTTTCGATTGGGGGCACCGTTTTGCGAACGTGATCTTCACGGCCCCAACGAACTTGGAACGCAGGACGTGGAGGGCGAATTCCCAGTTCGAATCAAAGACGGTGAGGATTGGACGCGCTATACCATGGCCAACCATCCATTCGATGCAGTTGGATGGGACGGAATGGTATATCCGTATACGTTCAATGCGGACGACTTCGAGCCGATCACAGGTACCATTCATCAACCGCCACCCATTCATCAAACCTTTCAGGCGTCGGGATTCGTCGTTTGTACGTTTGCCCCGAGGATGCTGGACACGCATCCCCAGGCGATCAAGGTCCCGTATGCGCATAGCAACGTCGAATCGGACGAATTGTTATTTTATGTTCGCGGCCAATTTGGGAGCCGACGTGGTGTTGAAATCGGATCGATGACGTTGCATCCGCACGGCATACCGCACGGTCCGCATCCGGGCACCATCGTTGCAAGCCGATCGGTCAAGTTTACAGACGAGTTGGCTGTGATGGTCGACACGTTTCGCCCTCTCCATTTGACCGCGGCAGCAATTCCACTGGATGATCCAAACTACCCTTTCTCCTGGTTAGACTAACCAAGCTAGATCAACAAATGCAAATTGATGTTTCTAAAACAGAAGTGGTCTCGGTCTATCAAATGCTTGTCGGGCTGGTCGCACCACGCCCGATCGCTTGGGTTACAACCCTTTCAGCCTCGGGCATCGTCAACTTGGCCCCGTTTAGTTTCTTTAATGCATTTGGAGCGAACCCGCCAGTTGTCGTTTTTTCACCCACGCTGAAGCGGGACGGAGGGAAGAAAGATACGCTCGTGAACATCGAAGCAAACGGCGAGTTTGTCATCAATGCCTCAACCGAAAAGCATGCAGAGCTCATCAATATATCGAGTAAGATGCTGTCGCCAGACGAAAGCGAGTTGAACCTGACGGGCCAAAAAACGCTTGAATCGATTCGTGTCAAACCGCCTCGGCTTGCGGACGTGCCATTTGCATTAGAGTGCAAAGTCATTCAAGTAATCCCGGTTGGTCATGGAGCAATTTCTGCCAATTTGGTGATCGGCGAAATCTTGACCATGCACATCGATGACATGGTCCTTGACGAAAAAGGGCAACCGGATCCCAGAAAGATCAAAGCGATCGCTCGGTTGGGAGGGGAAAACTGGTGTCGAACTCAGGACCTCTTTCAACTAGAGAGACCTTAGGTCAAACCTAAGCTAATTATTTGCTCCCGTTTGTTTAAGCGAGGCTGAGCACATCGTTTTGGCTTGTAGCGAAAGTCGTCAAGACTTACGGCTGCTTTCATGACAGGGACCGAAACTTTTGACGAGTATCGCTACTCTAAAAACCGATCGTAGGGTGGATCGCTCGCCAAGCCGGGCCGCTTTTCTATTGGATCTATTGGACCAAGTCGTTTTGCGTTTTGGAGTTCCCGGGCGAGTTCTCGCAACTCGTCGACGATTTCCAACCGGCGTTCGACAGCATCCGGCGACATGTCGCAGCTCGCACCGCGTGACTGCTCCTTTACGTCTTTCATTCTTTGATTTGAGATTTGGTTACTCATTGATTCTCCAGTTTCCGAAGCGCGTCAATATCCGCAAGGTCTTGAGGTCTGCCGGCAACTTCTTTCATGCTAATTAGTCCATTCTTCGATACAACTTTCAAGCGTTGAGCTCCTACTTGTATCAATTCCCGATCGGCCCAAACGGATTCAAATACGGGGCCGACAAGCATTAAGTCGAGAGTTATCAATTCTGTACCGACCGCGCGGGAGACCCGAAAGAGCAAGCTCTCCTTCGAAGTTCCCTGATTGAAACGAAACGTGCCAGCTTCCAAATCGTATTCAATCTTTGCAAGCTGGGCACAAGCGCGGTCAAGTTCCTCGGGGCGAATGAGGATATCGATGTCCTTCGTCAGTCTCGGGTAACCATGGACAACAACTGCCAGACCACCACACAAGGCGTAGTCGATCCCGAACTGCTCAAAACAATCAGCAATCTTAAGAAGCTCTTCCTTTAGTTTCATTTTTTGCGAATCCGAACAAATGCCGAGTGAATCCGAGGAGTGTCGGTATCGTTATACTCCAACCATGAAAAAAAATGAAAGGGGATGGCATCGAAGCAATCGGAATCCCGCTCATACCGTACAATCTAGCTGTGGCGATATGCGGAGCGTGAGTGCAAACTAGACGGAATTGAGGAGTCGATTATGAATCAACTGACACGTCGTGATTTCCAACAACAAGCGATTGGATCTTTGCTGACTTGGTCGCTACTCGAAACACTCTTTAAACGAGATGCGTTCTCGCAGGAAGTCAAGCCGATCGCGGCGAAGTGGCTGGCGGACCTCCATTCATGGAGCTTGGACTTGAAGGGAAAAAAGCTAGGGCAGCTTGATTGGCAGGAGAAAGTCGAACAACTGTACGCCACAGTTGACTTACCGGACCTACTGAAATTTTTGGACTTCGAAAAACTAGCCAAGGATGTCAATCCAAAAGAACGTGGCGAGCTTAGCCTGAAAGCAACGCTTCCTAAAGTCGAAGGGCTTCCAACCGAATTGGTCTTTGGCCATCAGATATTTGCGTTGAACAAAGACCGATCTGTCGTCCCACATGGTCACGACAACATGGCAACAGCCTTCTTAATATTGAAAGGGGATTTTCATGGCCGACACTACGACCGCATCGAAGACACGAACGATCACATGATCATTACTCCGACCATCGATCGGGACTTCGGTCCAGGCGGTTGTTCCACTGTGACCGACACGAAAGACAATGTCCATTGGTTCAAAGCTAAGTCCGAGATGTCCTTCATCTTTAACATACACGTAATGAGTGTAAAGCCTGGAAAAACGGGCCGTGTCTACATCGACCCCAACGGTGAAAAGTTAGCGGGAGGCAAGATCAAGGCTCGGAAGATCGACCACAAGGAAGCCGACCGACTCTACGGATAAGGTAGCAGGCACATAAGATAAGAATTTTTTATCGGCCAGCCGTAAGCGTACTTCCAATCGTGCCGAGTGCGCCTTCGGCTGACGGTCTAACAAATAACGGTTTTGCCGTTAAACCAGAATCCTATTCAACATTCCTACAGGATGGCACTCGGAGCATGGCTACTATTTTTTCGGCTGCTTCAGCTCCGCATTCAAAATCAATAACTTACTCGCTTTATTCGGCAGGTTGGTTACGATGTCTGAACGGGAAGCAGTTCCATACCTCGTGTGCAAAAGCTCCGAATCGGCGAAGATTACTATTGGGAATCATGTTCAGAAAAGCTCTCTGCGGCCTATGCCGCGTTCTAGTCCAATCGTGTCTGTTTATGGTGACTTTTCTAGCTCTAGCGTCCCCATTAACGGCAGCCGAGGATGCTTTTGCCCAATCAACAAAGCGGCATTTTTTGACCGATGGGCAAGTAGGTGATTTGCTAGTCGCCGAATTTCGATGTGCGGCTTGTCATGGTGTTTCCGGCCAAAGCGTTTTCCTCGAAAAAACAGCTCCCGATTTGTCGGATGTTGGTTCGCGAGTATCCCCCGACTACCTGCAACGCTATCTTGCTTCCCCGTCCACCACGCATCCGGGGACGACGATGCCCAACATGCTAGATTCGTTCTCGGACGACAAAAGAAACGAGATGGCTGAGGCGCTGACGCATTTCCTCGTCGCTCAGTCGAAACATGAGTTTCAGCGGGAATCGAGTCAGCCCGTCGAACCGAACCTGGGTAAGGACTTGTTCCATTCGGTGGGCTGCGTCGCCTGCCATCAGCCCCGTGAAAAAATCGAACGAGAAGAGGAGGACGAAGGCGAAGTGACTGTCGAATCTACTGAAAAGCTCGGCTATAAACAGCGAGTCGTTTCGCTGGATCATCTTCCTCAAAAATACAGCGCAAAGTCGCTGAGCGAATTTTTGTTTCATCCACTGCCGATTCGAAGTTCGGGACGCATGCCGGACATGAGGCTGACGCCGGACGAGTCGCAAGCCATTGCAGGTTATTTGCTCGGCGCAAAGAATCCAGTATCCGAGCCACTAAAACCTCGCGATGCACTCGTCACACTCGGCAAAAAGCTCTTCCAGGAACTCAACTGCACTGCTTGTCATAGCTTAGCTGGCTTCGCCGCCAAACAACCCATCGGTTCTCTAGCCAAAGCTAATTTTGATCGTGGTTGTATGTCTCAAAACCATAACGAAGGTCCGCGTTTTCTGCTCGAGGCCAGTCAAAAACGAGCCATGATGGCATCGCTCATGGAAGCAAAAAAACCGGACACGGATCAGATCGTACTAGCGAAGACTCTGACCGCATTCAACTGCATCGCATGCCATATTCGCGATGATTTTGGTGGTGTTGCGAAAGATCGCAACCCGTTCTTCCGATCTAGCGAAAAAAATTTGGGAGACGATGGTCGCATACCGCCGCCTTTGACTTTGGTGGGCGCAAAGCTGCAACCTGTTTGGCTCAAGAAAGCTCTGTTCGATGGCGAGAGTGTTCGACCCTACATGATGACTCGCATGCCACAATACGGTGAACCCAATTTGAGGCACATTCCGGAAACCGTTGCTCGATTGGACAAACTGGATCCGGTCGATTGGAAGCTGCCGAGCCCAGAGAGTAATAACAAAGACGAACAAGAACGAGAAAAGAAACTGAGAGCAGGCGGACGCGAGTTGCTCGGCGACAAGGGCCTAAATTGCGTTGCTTGCCACAATTTCAATGGCAAACCGTCACCGATCAACAAAGGGATGGATTTGATGACGACCTACCAAAGGCTTCAACCGGCTTGGTTCAACAACTTCCTTAGGAACCCCGGGGCATATCGTCCGCGAATCGTAATGCCTTATTCATGGCCGGATGGAATTGCCGCTCACAAAACGATTCTTGATGGCGACACCGAACTGCAGATCGAAGCCATTTGGTATTACCTGTCGTTGGGAACTTCTGCGGCAGACCCGTCAGGTATACGCAGATTAGAAACGAAAATCGCTGTCGGCGATGCGGCTCGAACGTATCGTGGTCGCAGTAGTGTCGCTGGCTTTCGAGGGATCGCGGTAGGGTTGCCTGAGAACCTAAGTTATGCCTTCAATGCCGAGACAGGGACGCTCAGCGCCATATGGCAAGGTGATTTCATTCGTGTGGATCGCGGAGGCCAAGGCTCCGGCGGATTCAATCCGTCGGCCAAACCGATCTTATTGGCTCAGGATGTTTCGTTTGTGGAGTTGGCGGACGAATCAACCCCGTGGCCGCTTCGCCCCGTCATGACCAAAGAAGCTCCCGTGAATCCAAACCCACTCTACCCTAAGAACCTCGGCTACCAATTCCATGGGTACTCCCTCGACGAAGGCTCAGTACCAACGTTTGTGTACCAAAGCGGTTCCGTTGAGATCCAAGATCGATCGGTTGCCATCCAACAAAACGATAAGCTGTTTTTGAAACGAACGTTGAATTTTCACGCCCCCGCCAAGCAAACCCTTTGGTTTCGAGCGATGACTGGCGAGATCACTTCGGAGTCGGATCGCATTTATAAAACTAGCAGTCTTCGATTATCGCTCCCAGAATGCCACACGATGATTCGGACCATTTCAGAAACGCCCAAGTCACAAGAACTATTGCTAAAGCTCGATATCCAACCAGGCAAGTCCATCCTTGAGTTTACCTATGAACCACTTGAAAAGTAACCGGACCGGCTCGAGACTGAGTTTGCTCTTGGGCGAGCGGCTGAATGAAAACGACCGAAACTGGATTCGTAAGTATTCAGAACACACTGAATTCTTACGAATTCAGCTACGATTCGTGGTACATTTTGTCCAACCGCTCGCCTTGGCATTGTGTCTAGTGAGCCAAGCGATCGCAGCTGAGGAAGTTGGCCAACGTTGGGGGACTGAAGAACGCGAGCGAGAGTTTTATCCCATAGTGAATATCCCCATCCCCAAAGACATGGTGATCGAGGCGGGAGCCTTTACGTTATTGCCGGACCGACGCGTCGCCGTTGGGACTCGGCATGGCGAAATCTATGTGATAGACGGTATCGACGACGCAAAGCCGAATCCTTCGTTCCATTTGTATGCCACGGGTCTCGATGAGATTTTCGGACTTTTGTACAAAGACAATGCTTTCTATGTCACGCAAAGCTGCGAGCTAACGCGAGTTAGCGACACTCGGAATGAAGGAAGAGCCAATCGTTTCGAGACCATCTCGGACGCTTGGGGGTATGCGAACTACCATGAATACGCGTTTGGCTCGAAGTTCGACGCCGACGGGAATGTGTTTGTGTCCTTAGGGCTTTCCAATTCCTACGACTCGTTCGCTTTGTTTCGCGGATTTGTGATGAAGGTTTCACCAGAGGGCAAGACAACCGCGTTTGCGAGCGGATTGCGAAGCCCCGGTGGGATCGGGCCGAACGAACATGGTTCGCTTTTTTACATCGAAAGCCAAGGCCCCTGGAACTGCTCGTGCAGTTTAAAAGCAGTAACGCAAGGAAGCTTTCATGGCCACCCAGCAAGCTTCAACAGTTATCAGTATGCGCCGGAGCTTGGCCCCGTTCCTGAAACTCCCAAATCGGGGACAAGGATCGTCACCGAAAAAGAGCGTGTCAAGCAATTGAAACCCTACGCGGTCATCTTTCCCTACATCAAGATGGGCCGCTCCATTACCGGCTTTACCGTCAACCAAACGCAGGGTAAATTTGGTCCGTTCGAAGATCAAATGTTTCTTGGCGACTACACTCAATCCGTGCTGATGCGCGCGACCACAGAGCAGGTCAATGGAGTGTGGCAGGGAGCTTGCTATCCGTTTCGAGAGGGATTATCGACGGGCATCCTCAACGTCGAATTCACAGCCAATGGGAATTTGCTGTGTGGCGGAACCAATCGCGGTTGGCCGGTCCGGGGGATGAAAGCGTTTGCCTTGGAACGACTTGATTGGAGTGGCAAAATGCCATTCGAGATCAAGAAGATTACGATCGAGCCCGACGGATTCCAAGTTGCCTTCACCAAACCTGTTGAGAAAACAACAGGCAGCAATCCGGCATCCTATGCGGTCACCACCTTCACGCATCCTTATCACGGCGGATACGGTGGGCCTGAAATTGAGCAGACGACTCCCAAGATCGAATCGGTGGCACTTGCAGAAGATGGACTCAGCGCCAAGCTCGTCTTGGACAAGCTAACGCGAGGCTACGTCTACCATTTCGATCTGGTTTCGCTTCGATCGAGCGAGGCAGAAGAGTTGTTGCATCGCAACGCATACTACACCGTTAACGAAATACCCATACAGAACTAAAGAGACCGGCAGGGAAAAAAACACTACGATTCGTAACTGGATTCGCCAGAATTCAGTGTGTTCTGAATTCTGGCGAATCCAGCTACAGTTGTTTTGATTCCACCGTCGCCGAAAGAGAGTCATTTCATGCTAACCAACAATCGAAGTCTCCCTTCCATGATCATGTGGCTAATGGCTGGAGCAATGCTCCTTGCGAATCACATGCAGTTCGGGACGTCGTCTGTTGCGGGCGAGCATCCGGTCCCAGATAGCCCGCTATGGCTAACGTATCCTGGAGGCCCAGGACCTGGACAAGGCAAGCACATCGTCCTCATCGCAGCGGACCAGGAGTATCGGAGCGAGCATTCGTTGCCGATGTTGGCCAGATTGTTGTCCAAGCATCATGGATTTGATTGCACGGTCCTGTTTAGTCTTAACGAGAACAACGAAGTAGATCCGACCAAGAAAATCCGATGGGAAGACAAATCAGCCATCCATAACATTCCGGGTTTGGAGTATCTGAAAAAATGCGACTTGGTCATTTTGTTTAGCCGACTCATCTCGCTGCCTCAGGACCAGATGGCGCACATTTACGAGTATCTAGACTCAGGTAAGCCCATTATGGGAATCCGAACGGCGAACCATGGCTTTCTCGGTTTCGAATACAAGAAGGATGGAAAGAAGATTGACTTTGGAGAAGAGGTCTTAGGAGGGGCTTTCCGAAGCCATCACGGCCGATGGCAACAGGACTCGACCCGAGGCATTCTCGTCGCAGCGAACCAGCAGCATCCAATTCTCTCTGGCGTTTCTGACATCTGGGGACAATCCGACGTGTACAGAACTTATAAGGAAGGGGGGCAACTGAGAGAGGACTGCATACCGCTTGTCGAAGGACAGCCATTGATGGGACGCAATCATGATGACGCAATCAACCTGGAACTCATACCGCTCCCAGTCGCTTGGGTGAAACCGTGGACCGGGAACAAGGGGCTTACCACGCGAGTCTTTCATATAACGATGGGCAGCGCGCAGGATTACAAGAGCGCTGGATTGCGACGTATGACCGTGAACGCAGCTTATTGGTGCATGCAGATGGAGTCCAAGATCGATGCGGAGTCATGCATGGACATTGTGGGGAAATACGATCCGCCCGATAGTGGATTCGACTATGCAAAATTGGGCGTTGCACCCGTGAAGCCGAGTCAGTTGCGTTAGCCGAGACAGTTGCGTTAGCTGTTCAGTAGTAACTCGAAGTTGCGCGTTTTTTGCGATTCCGGGGCGACGCTTTGGAGTGCCGCCCTCCGGGCTTTTCATGGGATGGTCAGTCAAAGGGTTGCTCACGCCCAATGGCAAAGGAATAAGAAAAACACAAACGTAGGCGCTTAGCCCGGGATTCCTATGGTGCTCGGCATCCGTCGAGAGCCGCTCCTGTCTATCAGCCACTTGGCAACTCGGTAATAATACGTCGTGAAACCACCTCGACACCCCTAATTGGCTTGATTGAACTCTATGTCTACAGCTCCGTCCACTCCTGCATGCCCGACTTCACCTTTGCCTCCATTGGATGAATTGCCGATCGACTCCATTTTGATTGTGTCGTTTGGCGGTCCCGAGGGGATGGAAGACGTAATGCCATTTCTTGAAAATGTGCTACGAGGCAAAAATGTGCCGCATGAACGGTTGCTAGAAGTGTCTGAACACTACAAGCAATTTGGTGGTGTCAGTCCAATAAACGAACAATGTAGGCAGCTGATTGTTGCGGTTGAGGCGGAAGTAAAACGACGCCAAATCGATTTGCCTATTTATTGGGGGAACCGTAATTGGCACCCTCTACTTCCAGATACGTTGAGCAAGATGGCCTCCGAAGGGCGCAAACGTGCCATCGCTTTTTTTACCTCGATGTTTAGTTGCTACAGCGGTTGTCGACAATACCGGGAAAACCTTGCTGCGGCTCAAAGTGAAGTTGGGACCCACGCGCCCAAGATCGAAAAGCTGCGCAAGGGCTTTAACCATCCCGATTTCATCGCGGCTCAAAAGGACTGTTTGGAGCAAGCGCTCAGCCAGTTGCCAGCGGAGGTCCGCGATAAGACGCTTGTCGTATTTTGCGCTCATAGTATCCCAAAAACGATGGCGGATAATTCACGTTACGAAGAACAACTCCGCGAGTGTGCTAAGCTGGTTTGCGAAGCGGCCAAGCACGGTCCATGGGAACTAGCCTTTCAAAGTCGATCCGGTCCGCCTCAGCAGCCATGGCTGGAACCGGATATTTGCGATCGAATCGAGCAATTGCATGAAGAACGGCAGATCAAGCACATCATTGTTCAGCCGCTTGGTTTCATCTCAGATCATATGGAAGTCCTCTACGATTTGGATCACGAAGCTGCGGAATTGTGCAAGGAAAGGGGCATTCAATTTGTGCGAGCGGCGACAGTCGGCGTTCATCCACGATTTGTTTCCATGATCGTTGACTTAATCGAAGAACGTTTGGCAAACGACACGGAGCGCCCGTTTTTGGGTAGCTACGGCCCCAGTCATGACTTGTGCCCGATGAACTGCTGCCTATACCCGCAAACGGGTCGTAGGCCTGGGAGTTGAGCAGGCAGTCAGCGAATCGCGACTACGGGAGTTGAAGATAATCATGTCCATACTGCCAGGATGGACGTTGTGTCGCTTGCTCGGTTCCGGCTGTGAAGAAGCTCACCCTCGGGAACACTATTCGCTGACCAACAAAGTCGGTTTGAAATTCCCCAACGGGAGATTTCAGAATCAAGTACAATCGATACGGCCCATCACCAGCTCGAATCCCCTCCGCCAACGTTCCCACCATGAAATCCACAGTTGCTCTTTTCTTCACGACCGTTTTTTTGTCTTTGCTAGGGTCACTGAGCCATCGTACTTCGGCGGACGATCTTGATGTTCGCAAGCTTCTGCCGGACACGACGGCGGTCTACATGGCAGCGAACTCGGTTGAGTCCGTTTTGAACCATCCCTTTATCAAGTCGTTGCAAAGCTCTGGTCCGTTTAAAAAGCTAATGCGATTGCCTGATGCTCGTAAGCTCAATGCAGGTTTGGTTTTTTTCGAGTTTGCCGTTGGTGACAAACTGGAATCGGTGCTGAAAAGCTTGACTTCAGGAGGAGTGCATGTTGCCGTAGATAAAAAGAGCGAAGGTGCTGTTCTTTTGGCCAATACTGAGAGTCAAGAGTGGATCGAAGAGTACTTGTTGAAACTTGTGAAATTAGCCAGGGCGGATGCGAAATCCAAGAATCAACCCGATCCTATTCGAGAGGCCGACTATCGGGGCGTTCATGGCTACGAGTTTCAAAAACTGATGGTTGGAAACATCGGTTCGGTTTTGATTGTGACAAACAAAGGAGAATTAGGGAAAAGTATTATTGATCGCCACTTGGATTCGACGAGCGATCACTTGTTGAACAAGCCGCTCTTTCAACATGCTTGGAATGGCGAGACACCGCAGCCTGAGGCGACCGAATCTAGTGTCAAGGTATTTGTTGATATCGACATGTTGCGGCAAGCTGGAGTTGCTAAAGATTTGTTAATGGGAAAGGCGAAGGATTTCGGTGCTGAACTTATTCTCGGCGGCGTTCTGGCGTCGCTGAATAAAACCAGCTTTGCAATGGGAGAGCTGTTTCTCAGCGATGATAAAATTTCCGTCGATTTCAGAATCCCGCACGAAAAAGCTTGGACCGAGGAATCGAGAGCTTTTTTTGTTGGTCCAAACGGACTTGGGCATGCAACCACATTAGTAGATGGAGCGAGTTTGATGGCGAACGTCAGCACCTATCGCAATCTTTCTGAGTTATGGCTGCGAGCGGGTGACTTATTCGACGAGAAAGTAAACGATCAATTGGCGCAAGCGGATAGCACGTTGACGACTCTCTTTTCGGGAAAAGACTTCGGCACTGATATTCTCGGCGCTATTGAACCTCAAATTGAGTTGATCGCTTCGGAACAGCAGTTTGATTCAGATCTTGTCCCGGCGATTCAGTTGCCTAGTTTCGGTCTTGTCGCGAAGCTCAAAAACCCGATGATGCGAAAGGATCTCAAACGAATGTTTCAGACCTTCATCGGCTTTCTCAACTTCACTGGTGCCATGAACGGCAATGCTCAGTTGGACCTCGATTCCGAAACGATCGATGCGAGGCAGATCCACACCGCCTCCTACATCAAGGAATCCGACAAGCAATACGAAAACGGACTTCCTATCCAGTTCAATTTCAGCCCCACTTTGGCATTCGATGGGGACTTGGTCATTTTCACCAGCGCAAACTCATTGGCCAAAAAAGTGTCGACCAATGTCAAGCAGGGCTCCTTAGGGAAAGCCCCTTTGGATAACACTCGAATGACAGTCGACTTTGCCGAGATCAAGCGAATTCTGGAATCGAATCGAAAGCAGTTGGTATCGCAAAACATGTTAGAGAAGGGGCACAGCAAAGGAGAGGCAGAAAAAGAAATAGACACTTTGCTCAGTATCATGTCTTTGTTGCGATCGGGCATGGGTTCGCTTCGCTTCGACGACTTTGTCCGATTCACGCTGGAACTTGAGATCATTTCGGATCGATAACGATTTATGGAAGACCGATATCGACGCCAAAAAGCGTTTCTTGAAATTGGGGAGCGCGGCCAAAAACTGCTAGGGCAATCCAGAGTGGCCATTTGCGGCATGGGGGCTCTCGGGGCAATGGTCGCTGAGCGTTTATGTCGTTCCGGTGTTGGCTATCTAAGGTTGATCGATCGCGATTGGGTGGAACTCGATAATTTGCCCAGGCAAGCGCTTTACACAACGCAAGATGCGATGGAGGCTCGGCCAAAATCGATCGCCGCACAAGAGCATTTGCTTGCCATCGATCCAAACATTCAATTGGATACGGTTGTTGAAGATTTGACATTCGCCAACGCTGAAAAATGGTTGTCCGATGTCGATTGCATTATCGACGGAACCGACAATTTTGAGACACGCTTTTTGATCAACGATCTCGCGATTCGTTTCGGCATCCCATGGGTTCATGCTGGGATTGTCGGTGCTGCTGGTCAGTCGATGGCATTCGTTCCAGGCAAAACCGCTTGTTTTCGCTGTCTATTGCCAGAGCAGCCGCCGGTGGAGCAAATGCAAACCTGCGATTCCGCTGGAGTGCTTGGGGCCGCTGTCGGTGTCATTGCATCTTGGCAAGCGATTGAAGCCATTAAGCTTTTGGTCCAGGCGGATCAGGCCGGAGATGGTTGCTTGCGAATTTTTGATCTCTGGGCAGGTGAAGTTCGGAAAATCAGGGTACCTCGAAACTTAGCTAGCAAAGAACCCAGCGAGCAACACGGATGCCGGGCCTGTGTGCAAGGCGATCTTGATTTTCTCAACGGAAACGTCGGTACTCATGCGCGAGTCCTGTGTGGCCGCGGGGCGGTCCAAATTCAGGCGTCGGGGCGAGATTCCCTGGATTTGTCCCTATTGGCCGCAAGACTTCGCGCGGAAGGTGAAGTCACCGAAAGTGCGTTTTTGGTCCGATTCAGTCACCATCCCTACGTAATTACCGTCTTCTCAGACGCCCGTGCCGTCGTACAAGGAACGGAAAACCCGGATGAAGCGAGAAAAATTTACGCGAGGTGGATCGGAAGCTGAGCTTTTTTGGTATTTTAAAGCCCCTTGAAGGGTAGAGTTTTGCTTAGGCAGCGAAAAACAGCTTGCCTAAGAGATAACAAACACGTTACTATTAATGCGACGAATACATAAGTTTTTTGAATAGTCGCTAGGAAGTGAAGCAAACAAGATGCGTTATGCGTTTCGACTTGCAGAATTATTAGGGCATACGCCGGACCGCCGAAAGCGTCCTGGAACGATCAAGGCCATTGTGGAATACACAGGTTTGGATCGCCATCAAGTAGCAGCTCTACTCAAAAACGAAGCCAAGTACATTCCGATCGAGGCTTTATCCCGATTGTGCGACTACTTGATCGAGCATGGTTACGCACGCGCTGAAGAGTTGCCGGGCGCGCTTTTTGCCATCACCCCTGAGAACTTTTGGGAAATGCTTGCTCGGCGTTCTCGCCTTGAAATTTGCGTTGGCGTGCGACGTCCGCCGGACAATGAATCGGCGGATACCGCTTGGATTGTTGCATCGGACAGTGTGCTTGCTGGCGAAGTCCTGAATGGAGTGTCGACGCTCGGTGGTACTGCCAAAGCAATTTCCGCGAAGAAGGGTGGGAGCAAGGAGATGCCGCATATCGAGCATCTTCGCCAGACCCTGGTATGGAGTCCCGGTACCATGAGCGTGGACCAAGTCCATGGACGCGCTCAGGCCGTGTACGATGATTTCTCGGAGATGGGCGGTGACAAGGCGATGGTTTGCCTTGGTTCGGTTAAGAGCAATCCAACGGTAGAGCTGGTTCTGGCCAACGCTTTTGGATGCGATGCGTTTGTAACGCAAGACAATGTCACAAAGGCTTCCGAGCGAGCTTGTCCGTTCTTCCTCCGCTACCGAGATCACGATCCACATCCTCCAGCATGTTCGGCTGGGATGCAGCTAAGCAAAACAGAAAAGGCGACGGAGGCTGGTCTCTATTACGAAACGGCGGATGGCAGCTGGGCCTTTGCCGGTGGAGCGACTCCGGGGCGCGATGCGGCTTTGGTGTTCTACATTTTCCGCGAGTCGCTCGGTCGACTTGAGATGGTTCTCAGTGGATTTTCAGGGCGCGCTACACGACTTTTGGCTCGTACGTTAGCTCACCGAGCCGAAGATTTTTGGCCGCCGATTTTCCACGAAAATTACTTGCAGGTTGGCGCTTACTTAGTCCAATACGAAGCCGCTGAAGGTGGCGATGATTCGTTGGATATCCTTTCGACGGACACCATGGCCAATGCGACGGTCATTGCGTTGCCAACCGAGGCTATTGCTAAACGATTGGGCAAGGGCTCTCATCCTGGATGATTGATTCATCGCAATCGAATACCGCATCGACGGCTAAGCCGGACTTGAGTGTCCAGCTGGGCCGTCTTGCATTAAAAAATCCGGTGCTTGTTGCTTCAGGAACGTTTGGATACGCAAGAGAAATGGCTGGCGCGCTGCCGCTCACGGAGCTGGGCGGTATTTTGCCGAAGACCATTACGCAGAACGCACGGCCGGGAAATTCGCCATGGCGAACGGTCGAGACAAGCTCGGGTCTTCTAAATGCCATCGGCTTGGACAACGACGGCATCGACTACTTTTTAGCCAACCATTGGCCGTATCTCAAATCGACCGGCGCGAAGATCATCGTGAGCATTGCGGGCAAGTCGCTCGACGATTTCGTATTGCTGGCCAGTCGTCTTGCCGAAGCCGACGGACTCGAAGCGGTGGAACTGAATGTTTCCTGTCCCAATGTTTCAGGCGGTGTGGACTTCGGGACCGACGCGAAGCTTTGCTACGAAGTTGTCAGCAGCGTTCGCAAGGTCCTGGACTGCGCGATTGTGACCAAGCTGACACCGAACGTAACGCGCATCGTCGATATCGCCCGTGCAGCCAAAGATGCGGGCACCGATGCCGTGACTTGCATCAATACCGTTCTTGGAATGGCGGTCGATTGGCGGAAACGCAAACCGATGTTGGCCAATGTGGTTGGCGGACTGAGCGGACCTGCGATTAAACCGATTGCACTGCGATGTGTCTATCAAGTTGCGAGCCAAGTTGGCATACCGGTCATTGGTGTGGGGGGCATTGCGAACCTCGACGATGTGATGGAATTCTTAGTTGCAGGGGCATCTGCGGTTCAAATCGGAACGGCGAACTACTATGATCCCTTGGTCAGTCTCAAGCTGATCCGCGGCTTGCCCGATGCCCTGGCATCGATTGGTGCGAGCTCGGTTCGCGAGATTGTTGGGACGTTGAAAGCGTAACGTCGCAAGATGTTGCAAACACTCACGGGATAGAATTAAAAATGCGAGTTTTGAGCGGGATCCAACCCACTGGGCGATTTCATTGGGGCAACTATTTTGGAGCGATCAAGCAGTACATCGACTTCCAAGAAGCTCACGACGGCTACTACTTCATCGCCGACTTGCATGCATTGACCACGATTCGCGATCCGCTGGTATTGCGTGGCTATGTCAAAGACGCTGCTTTGGACTTGTTGGCCCTGGGCTTGGATCCGGAACGCGCCACGCTGTTTGTTCAGTCCGATGTACCCGAGGTGTCTCAGCTATGTTGGTTGTTAATGACAGGTGCGCCGCTGGGTCTGCTGGAGCGCTGTCATGCATACAAAGACAAAACATCGAAAGGGCTGCGAGCCGATGTCGGCTTGTTCACTTATCCGGTTCTGATGTCAGCGGACATTTTGGCTTACGATTCGAATTGGGTACCGGTCGGCGAAGATCAAGTGCAGCATATCGAAGTCTGCCGCGATCTTGCACGCAGTTTTAACTCGCATTATGGCGAGGTCTTTACGATGCCCGAGGCCAAGATTGTTCCTGGCGCAGCAAAGGTGCCTGGTACCGACGGCGAGAAGATGAGCAAGAGTTACAACAACACTCTAGGACTTTTTGAGGAGCCGAAAGAGCTTCGCAAAAAAATCATGCGTATCAGTACGGACTCTCGTCCGATGGAAGACGCCAAGGATCCGGAGACCGACCATTTGTTCCAACTCTACCGATTGTTCGCGAGCACTGAGCAGATTGAGGAGCTACGCGCTATCTACTTGAAGGGTGGGTTCGGCTATGGCGAGGTGAAGAAGCGATTGGCGGATGTATCGGACACTTATTTGCAGCCAGCCCGTGTTCGACGAGCAGAGTTGGAAAGCAATCCTGCATTGGTCGCTGATATTCTGAGCAAGGGAGCTGCTAAGGCACGAGAAAGGGCACGCAGTGTTCTTTTGAGGGCAGAGCGAGCTTGTGGGTTGAAGGCTACTTAGAAATTTTTTAAGGTTGCTTTCACTTCAAAGGCACACCCGGCAGGTGTGCCCCACGGTGGGTCACTTTTGCCGAAAGTGACCTTGGATGTATGTCGTTTGGTCCGGTTCGGGCTTGAAGGCCGTCTCACTTTTGGACCTGTCTATTTTCTGGTAATCGACTATCGCTTTGTCGCTTAGCCGCGATAGCGGCGACACTTTGTAGCCGTGGGGCTCGCCCCACGGTCTCTAGGCACGATGAATACAAGAGCCGTGAAACGGCGCCACAATGAGGTGGCGCCGTTTCACGGCTCCTGTATTCGATCTCGGAATTTGTCTGCGGGGCGAGCCCCGCATCTACGAACTGCCGCCGTTACACGGCTAAACACATTTCCGCACCAAAGCGAGACGGCCTCCTTGTCCCGACCGGACACCGTTTTGGTGTTTTGGTGTTTTGGTGTTTTGGTGTTTTGGTGTTTTGGTGTTTTGGTGTT
>JAPLNL010000112.1 GCA_026692905.1 Planctomycetota bacterium | reverse complement strand
GCGATGGAGCACTATTGTGCAAATAGGCAGGATGTCGCTCCCATCAAAGGCCAACTACCAATTCCGGCACTAGTGAATCTAGTCTCCAATTCACTAGCTTGCGCGTCGTGCTAAAAAGGCACTAGCTTGCGCGTCGTGCTAACTAGGCACTAACGTGGGGAGCGTGCGAAGGAAGTACGGCTCCGGCTGATTGTTAAACGAAAAGTGGAAAAAACCTTGGACCGGACCCCACTGGGCTGCCGAGGCACTATACTTAGGTATCTGAGGTGCGTTATTTCACCTTGGCCCTGCCTTCATAATCCCACCAACTTTCCCTCCAGTCCTATCTGCCGTTAGGAGTTCTACGATGGCTTCTGCTGAAGGCTTTTTGGGTTCGTTCCAAAAGCAATTGCAATCCCGGCGTGGTTTTTTGAATTCCGTTGGTCTTGGCTCGTTAGGTCTAACCGTACCTCAATTCCTTTGGCAAACCCAAGCCATGGCCAATTCCGGACAGGCCAAAAGGGATGTGAATTGCATTTTCATTTGGACACAAGGCGGCACTAGTCATCACGATACCTTGGACCCAAAACCGAGGGCCTCCGAAGGCGTTCGCGGTCCGCTTGCCGCCATCAACACAGTTATACCAGGTGTCCAGTTCACGGAGATTTGTCCAAGGCTTGCAAAAGAACTTGGCCGATTCTCGTTGATGCGAAGCTGGAACCCCAAAAATGCTGGGCATGGCGCAGCCGACCAATGGTGCATGTCGGGGCGTCCTCATTCACCTACGGTTGCTTATCCGTGTGTCGGATCGGTGGTCAGCCATGAAAAAGGCTTCAAATCCCCACTACCTCCGTTCATCCAACTCGGCAATCACGTTGACAGAACTTTTCAAGGCGGGACGCCAGGTATTCTTGGTTTGGAACATGGCCCCTTCGAGATCCATGCCGAAGCCAACGTCGATAAGTTTTCGGTTCGCGACATCACACCACCACTCAATATCGACCTTGGACGCATCGATCGTAGGCGTGATATCCTGGCCAAGCTGGATCAAATGCAAAGACGTGCTGATACGCAGCCCATTGCGTTTGATGCGATGGACGAGCACTACAAGACGGCCTTCAAAATGATCACCGCGCCAGAAACGAAGCGAGCCTTTGATATCGGTAGCGAGGAAGCTGCGCTGCGAGATCAGTATGGTCGAACTTCGTTTGGCCAACGCATGTTGCTAGCGCGAAGATTGGTGGAATCGGGCGTCCGATTTGTTACCGTTAGCGATCCAGGTTGGGACCACCACACGGATTGTTTTAACGGCATCAAGACGCACCGTATGCCCCAAGTGGACCAGGCTCTTCCACAGTTGCTGATCGATTTGGAACAGCGTGGACTGTTGGATACGACGTTGGTTGTTTGGATGACGGACTTTGGTCGAACCCCAAAGATCAATCCTGCAAGCGGGCGCGATCACTGGGCGACTGCTGGCTTCGTCGTCATGGCAGGAGCGGGAGTTCCTGGAGGATTGGTGATCGGAGAAACCGATGCAGAGGGTGGAGCTCCCAAGAGCCAAGAGTACTTTACTGAAAACATCGTTGCGACCATGTATCACAAGCTAGGTCTTCCGCTGGACCTGACGGTTCAAGCGTCCGATGGACGCCCCGTTCGATTGATCGAAGGCGAACCAGTTCGGGAATGGATCTAATGGGGGACGCAACAATGCAATCGCTCCCTTTGGGAATAGTAAAGGCAGGACGCAACATCTCCGGATTGCGTCACCGGGCGGCTTGCGCCTTGTTGTTTTGTTCGTTTAACAGTCAGCCGAAGGCGTACTTAGCTTCTTTGACAGAACGCTTACGGCTGACTGTTAAACGAAATACATTTAGACAAGTATTAAATCAACAAGCCCCCATCTCAGTTCCGCTAACACGGGTAGAGCCAACTGCGGTTTATCATTTAATTCTGCTGTTTGCAGCGTGCGCCGCATTCTGCTTCAGCCAGTCCAACACAGCAACAGCTGACGACTGGATCGTTGATCCTCCTTCCATTCTGCTCCAAAGCAACTTTGAAACGTTACAGGTATTGGTAACCAGACCAAATGCAACTCAAACATTAGACCTCACACGGGCTAACGATCTGACAAGCCAAGCTGTTTACGTTTCCTCAAATCCAGCGATCTGCAAAGTGGACGCAAGCGGACGCTTAACCTCGGTTGCAAACGGTGACGCAGAGTTGCAAGTTACGATAGGTGGGACCACAAAGGCCGTCCCCATTCATGTCCAAGGAAATTTGCCTGTCCCTCAAATTGACTTTGTTAACGATATTCAGCCTGTACTCTATCGAGCAGGATGCAACTCAGGTAGTTGCCATGCTAGCCAATATGGCAAAGGTGGCTTCACGCTGTCTGTCATGGGATTCGACCCAATGATGGATTACAACGCCATGACTGTCCAATCGCGAGGTCGGCGCATCTCGCTGGCCAGTCCTGAAGACAGTCTCATTTTAAAGAAAGCATCAATTGCTATCGCCCATGGTGGTGGTGAGCGATTGCCCATGGGAAGCAACGAATTCGAGACGATCAAGGCCTGGATATCATCCGGGGCAGTGAAACCGGATTTGCAAGCCCCTAGTGTCGCCAAAATAACGATAACTCCCGCACAGCGCGTGATCGCAGTGGGTGAGCTTCAGCAATTGCGAGTCTTAGCTGAATACTCCAATGGCCGCGTCCGAGACGTAACTAGCTTGGTCCGCTTTGACAGTATGGATGAGTCGGTGCTGAGTGTTAGCCGACAAGGGCTCGCCAAGGCTACAGGAAAAGGGCAAGGAGCGCTGATGGTTCGCTTTGCGGGGCATGCTCAAGTAGCCACCTTGGTCGTTCCGTTTTCCGATCAAGCAAACCTGGCCAACTGGCAGTCACAAAACTACATCGATGAACATGCAGCGACTAAGTTTCGTGAGCTGGGGCTAAGTCCATCTGGGCTTTGTGATGACGCGACGTTTTTGCGCCGCGTTTATTTGGATGCCATCGGTACCCTTCCGAGCTTAGATCAAGCCAAAGCATTTCTTGAGTCAACGGAGCCGGACAAACGTCACAAACTGATCGACACACTCTTGGGCTTTTCAAGCGATCCGGCCGCGGCAAAGCATACGGATGCCTATGCTGCATTTTGGAGTTTGAAGTGGGCGGACTTAATTCGCAACAACAGTACGGTTGTGGGCGAAAGCGGAATGTGGGCGATGCACAACTGGCTCCGCGATTCCTTTCGGACGAACAAGCCGATGGATCAGTTTGTGCACGAGTTGGTCACTGCCAAGGGCTCTATCTTCTCTAACGGTCCCGCCAATTACTATCGCATTGCCAGCAATCCTCCAGACCTCGCTGAGTCGACTGCTCAATTGTTTTTGGGAACACGTTTGCAGTGCGCCAAATGCCACCATCACCCCTACGAACGCTACAGCCAGTCCGACTACTATGGTTTCGCTGCGTTTTTCGCACGTGTCGGCAACAAAGGCAGCTCTGAATTCGGAGTTTTTGGAGGCGAGACGGTTGTAACGGTTAACTCCGGTGGTGAAGTCACTCATCCAAAAACAGGTGCCGTCATGAAACCAACGCCGCTCTTCGCGGAGCCAGTGGACGACCCGCAGGATCGCCGTGTTGCATTGTCAAAGTGGCTGACGGGTACCGACAACGAACTGTTCGCACGCAATATTGTGAACCGATACGTCGGCTACCTTCTTGGTCGCGGGCTCGTTGACCCCATCGATGATTTGCGTTCCACCAATCCGCCGTCGAATGTCGCGTTGATGGAAGCATTGGTGGCTGACCTTCGAGCAAATAAGTTCGATGTCAAGCAATTGATGCGATCCATCATGAACTCGCGGCTTTATCAATTGGACTCTCAGCCCACCGTCGAAAACGTGATCGATGAGCGCTTCTACAGTCACTACAAAGTAAAGCGACTCAGTGCTGAAGCTCTTCTAGACGGAATCGATTTCGCGACGGGGGTCATGACCAAACACCCAAGCTTGCCTCTAGGTACGAGAGCAATCGAGCTGCCCGACGCCAACACCGTCAATCCGTTTTTGATGGTCTTTGGCAAGCCGAAAAGGGCTTCTGTCTGTGAATGCGAACGTACTCCCGACGAAAACTTATCGCAAGCATTGCATACGCTCAACGGCGATATCTTGGCAACGAAATTGGCGGACGCAAACGGTCGCGTTGCCAAACTGGTTGCCGCCACTGTATCCGATGAAGCGAGGATTCAAGAGCTGTATCTGTCAGCATTGAGTCGCCCAGCGTTACCGAACGAATTGGAGGCGGCAAAAAGTTTGGTCGCATCAAGTCCCTCTCCTACCGAAGCCTACCAGGACCTACTATGGGCACTGATCAATTCCAAACAGTTTTTGTTTGTCCACTAAAGTTGATTGTTCGTTGTCGATTCTCGGCTGTTGCCTTATTCGTCGCTTTGGCTTCAGGGCATCTACGCGCCCAAACGAACAACTCGTACCCGATGTTAATGAGTCTCAAGCCGGCAGCGGCCCAAATCGGTCAGACTACGGAACATGAACTGAGCGCACGGTACAACTTGGCCGGTGCGGGTCAAATACTGGTAAATGGCGTTGGGGTCATTGGCGAAATCATCCCCAACGAAAAGGAGACGCCGGAGGACCGCGCCAAGAACGATGTCATGGGTTCTAAATGCAAATTGAAATTCACGGTCTCTGCGGACGCGTTACCCGGTGTGAGAGACTTTCGAGTCATGACGCCGCACGGTGTTAGTACGCTGGGGCAATTGGTCATCGCTCGCGACCCGGTTGTATCGGAATCGGCTGAAAACGACACTCTGGACAAAGCACAGACGTTTGCGGTTCCGTCGACGCTTTGTGGGACGATCGAAAAAGGGGAAGATGTGGATTGGTATCGTTTTTCTGTTGAAGCGGGTTCATGTCTGACTTTTCATGTTCGTTCGCAAAGGCTTCAGAATCGATTGCATGATATGCAAACTCGAGTCGACCCGAGAATCACGCTGAGAACCGCCCAAGGTGCAACGGTTGCTGCTAGCGATAACTATTATGCGGGCGATCCGCTCCTCAACTATACATTCGCTCAGGCGGGCGAGTATCTATTGGAGGTTCGCGACGTGCGTTATCAAGGTAACGTCGACTGGACTTATTCGATCGAAGTGAACGGACGGCCGTTTGTCACTCAAGCGTTTCCTCCGGTTCTGATCCGTGGTGCAGCTCAAACGCCGATGAACTTGATTGGCTTCAATGTAGGGGCAACTCTAGCGCAAGTGACTTTGCCAGAAACTAGGCTTCAAAATAAGATTGCTACCGTTGCTACTTTTTGGAATGAACAGCCGACCAACGAGTTCTTTGTTCTAAATTCCGCGGCATCCGGCCTTGTAATTGTAGAGAATGTACAAATTGCTCCGTCTTCGCAAGCGGCGGCAACGGACGGGACGCAGCCTCCCGCAACGCAATCGGCTTCCACACCTTTTTCCATTCCTGCGGTTGTGGCAGGAGTCATTAGCACTCCGGGAGAAAGTGATAAATTTGTTTTTGAAGCAAAAGTGCAGGAGAAGTTTACGTTTGAGGTTTTCGCAAGAAGACTTCAATCGGGCCTGGACCCCAAGATTCGAATCACCAACGAACAAGGGGGCCTTATCTCCGAAGCCGATGATGCAACTTACCAACGCGTGATCAGTTCCGATTCCATTCTGGAAAATTGGACAGCACCGGCCGACGGCAAATATATTTTGGAAGTACAGGATCTCCATCAGCGAGGCGGACCGTCGTTTACTTATGCGGTCGAAGCGACGCGGGCCGGGCCCTATTTTTTGCTCGAGGTCGACACCGACAAGACGCTGCTTTCGCCAGGCATGGGGGGCGTGATCTATGTTCGCACCTTGAGGAAGAACGGCTTCACAGGTGAGATTCAATTGGAGGTAGAAGGTTTACCGTCTGGAGTAACGGCGATCCCTGGTCGAATCCCGTCCGAACTCAACGATGGAATGATTCATTTTACGGCGGCCACGGATGCTCCCAAGGGAGTTTCGAACATCCAAGTTTTAGGGCGAGCTGTTCTTGTTTCGCCAGGCAAAGAGGAAAAGGCTCTCGTAAGTTACGGGACCGTCTTTCAGGAGTACTATTCACCTGGTGGAGGGCGTGGAAACTATCCGGTCGAAATGCATACCATTTCCGTAGCGGAACCTGGTGACGTGAGAAAAATCACGTTGAGCAAGACGGATATCGAATTGCGGCCGGGCGAGTCGCAACGGATTGATGTCGAGATTGAACGGGCTCCTGACTTCAAGGGCAATGTGACATTGGACATGATTTACCAGCATCTTGAACAACCGTATGGGAATAGCCTTCCTAAGGGAGTGACGGTCGACATTGCCAGCAGCAAAACATTGCTCACTGCCGTGGATACCAAAGGCTACATCACGCTCAAGGCGGCGGCGGACGCACCTGCGATTTCACAACAACTCGCCCCGATCAACGTGCACGTATCGATCAACTTCGTAATGAAGCACACGTTTTGCGAACGTCCGGTTAAAATCACCGTCGTACGGTAGCGGCTGGTGTACCGCCTTCAGGCGGCTTTATCCAATGTTGCTCACTAGTGCCCAACGGCTCATTGAGTGGTAAAACACATGACGATTTGCTCAGCTTAGCCGCACCCAGTCTTTGGCAAAGTGCGCTTTGGGGGGAGCGACTTTAGCCACTGCCAGGTGGGGGAGGCACAGCGCTTTGTCCGCCAAATCGAGGAAAACCTCAGGATCGAAGGGTTTCGGCAGGCAATACACGCCGCCGGCGAGATTCAAAGGTTCGATCCAAGACGGTTCAAAGGTTTCGGCCAAAAAGAGAACCGGAAGCTCACGCGTTGTGTCCAGCCCTCGCAAAAGACAGGCATCGTTGGCCGCTTGGATCGCATCTCGTCCAAAAGACAGAACAATGAGATCAAATGTCATCGCCTGCGTGGCTTTCAGGCCGACCGAAGTCTCCCTCGCCAAAAAACATCGGTAGCCCTTTTGATCCAAAATTGCGGACATTCCGGTCAGCAAAAGCGGGTCGTTTTCGACAATTAAGATCATTGGCGGTTTGACTGCTTGGTTTTCCATCACTTTTTCCTACAATCTGCACCTTCTTACTTATTCAATTCACTCGCAACTGCTCAAACATGGCCGATTCTCAGGATCAAGACAACACCGGTTTAGGGGTTCACCAGGCTGCAAGGCTTGAAAAACTTAAGAAAATTGAAGCTCTCGGCTTGGATCCGTGGGGTGCTCGGTTCGACAACCGCACTTTTAACGGCCCAGTTCGCGAAATGGCAAGCCAAGTGCAATTCAAAAAAGAGGATGGGACGGTCGTTCCACTCCCCGATTTTGACGCTGCAAAATTGCCGGGCGCGGAACCGATCGACTACAAAGCTTGGAAAACTAGCCAAGGCGCCGGCGAAGAAATCGGCCCCGAAGTCCGCGTCGCTGGTCGAATCATGCTCTTGCGAACCGCCGGCAAGCTTTTCTTTCTCAACATTCGCGATTGGACGGGCGACATTCAGATCATGATCGCCAAAGGCCAAGTGCCTGACGCAGATTTCGACTTGGCCAAACTCTTGGACTTCGGCGATTTGGTTGGAATCGATGGTCGACTCGGTCGTACCAACACAGGTGAACTGACCGTCATCGCAACCCGGCTCCACTTCATGACTAAGACACTCGAGCCACCACCGGAGAAGCATGCCGGTTTGCAAGATGCCGAGCTGCGACAGCGCATGCGGTACGTCGACCTGACGTACAACACCGATTCGTTGGAGACGTTCCTCAAGCGAACCAAGATCATTCATTCGATTCGCGCGACGTTGGCGACGCACCAATTCGTTGAGGTAGAGGGACCGACGCTGCATACGATCGCTGGCGGTGCGGCAGCCAAGCCCTTCGTGACGCATCACAACGCGCTCGATATGCAATTGTACTTGCGAATTGCACTCGAGTTGCATCTGAAGCGACTGATGGTTGGCGGTATCGAGCGCGTCTACGAAATGGGGCGTGTCTATCGCAACGAAGGGATCAGCCCCAAGCACAACCCAGAATTCACGATGATTGAGCTTTATTGGGCTTACGCAAATTACGAAACAATGATGGACTTGACGCAACAGATTATTTGCGATGCCATCCAAGCGACAGGCCAAGGGTATCAGCTCAAGTGGGGCGATCTCGATATCGATTTCACTCCTCCGTTCCAACGCCGCACTTACGGCAGTTTGTTCGAGGAGCATACTGGTCTCAAAATGTCGGACACGGAAGGTGTGGCGGCGTTGGCCAAGAAAATCGGTCTCAATCCTGCAGGAAAACACCCGGATGTGGTGGTTAGCGAAGTCTTTGAGGAAAAAGTCGAGGACAAGTTGATTGGCCCGATTTTCGTAATCGACTATCCGGCTAGTATCTGCCCACTCACCAAGCGAAAGGATGGCCATCCTGAGATTGCGGAGCGTTTTGAGATGTTCATACATGGAATGGAATTGGCAAATGCTTATACTGAGCTCAATGACCCGATCCTTCAGGAAAAGCTGTTCCGAACGCAATTAGACGGAATGGCCGAAGAGGACTCGATGGCCAAGATGGACCACGACTTTGTCCGTGCATTGCGATATGGCATGCCACCAGCGGGCGGCTTGGGCATCGGAATCGATCGATTGATCATGTTGCTTACCAACTCGCGTAGTATTCGCGACGTTATTTTGTTCCCACTCTTGCGTCACGAAAACTAGGACGACCGATCTAAAAATGGAAGCTGGAATCGTAGGCCTACCGAACGTAGGCAAAAGTACCCTGTTCAATGCTTTGACCGGTTCGCAATCGGCCCAAGCTGCAAACTATCCGTTTTGCACGATCGATCCCAACGAAGGGATCATCAGCGTGCCGGACGATCGATTGAACCGCATTGCGAAATTGGTTGGCCCGCAAAAAGTCATTCCGGCGATGCTCAAATTGGTGGATATCGCAGGCATCGTCAAAGGTGCAAGCGAGGGGCAGGGGCTTGGCAACAAGTTCTTGAGTCACATTCGCGAGGTGGACGCTATTTTGCAAGTGGTTCGCTGTTTCGTTGACCCAGACGTGATTCACGTCGGTGGCAAGGTCGATCCGCTTTCGGACATTGAGACCATCGAAATGGAGTTGATGTTTTCCGATATTCAAACTTTGGAAAACGCGTTGCCCAAAGCGGAGCGTTCGGCTCGAAGTGGCGACAAGGAAGCCAAGTTGCGAGTGACTGCCATTCAGCATTGCATGGAGCACTTGAACAAAGAGTTGCCCCTGAGAAAGCTAAAGCTGGAAGAAACCGAAGCCAAGGCGATTTCTAGCTACGGATTGATGACGGCCAAGCCGATTCTGTACATCGCCAACGTGGACGACTCCGATTTGCATGGCGCGAGCGAGTTGGTCACCAAGATTCGAGCCTTTGCCGAAAACGTCGGGGCGCAGGTTGTACCGGTTTGCGCCAAATTGGAAGCCGAGATCGCAGAGTTAGATGAGCCGGACCGGACGGAAATGTTGAAGGCGGTCGGGCTGGAGGAGCCAGCGTTGCACACGATTGCACGCAAGGCCTATGAGACGTTAGGGTTGCAAAGTTATTTCACTGCTGGCGAAAAGGAAGTGCGAGCCTGGACGGTTCCTATTGGAGCGACTGCACCACAAGGAGCTGGTGTGATTCACAGCGATTTTGAACGGGGATTCATCCGCTGCGAAGTCTTCTCGCTGGACGATTTGGAAAAGTACGGCACTGAAAAGGAAATCCGGTTGGCAGGCAAGCTTCGGACAGAAGGAAAGACGTATGTGATGCAGGACGGTGATATTTGTCACTTCTTGTTCAACGTGTGATTTTGATTAGCCGACAGGCGTTAGCCCCGGTTTTCGACATCGATCCCCTCGCCCCAACTGGGAGCGCTGTGAAGCATTTGGTAGCGAAACTCGTGAAGAGTTTCGGTCGTTTAGGCCATGCAGCCGAAAGTCTTGACGACTTTCGCTACATAAAAGCCTGGGATCGGGGCTGGGCGTGAGAACATAATTATGATGACGGTTCAAAACCAGAAAGAAGTTATCGAACGTGCTGCATCGTAGGCTACTTTCTGCCTTGATACTCATTGCATCATCGCTTTTCCTGATCGGATTAGATCTTTGGTTTCCTATTGCGGGCCAAGCGGGTGTTTGGATGATTCCGCTGTATGTCTTCATGACGCTTGGCACGGCGACCGAGTTAAGTCAATTGTTGGCCAAGCGATGGCCAGTTCGAGTGCAAAGCGTCTTAACGCATTGTATCCTTGCGTCGACAGTGATTTTGTTTCCAGTCTGGTATAGCATCGTTATGAAGAGAGCATATCCGGTCGACTGCCCCGTTGGTCGAACCGGCTGGTTGATCATTGGAGTGCTGACGGGTGTTGGCGCGAGCGGTCTAGAAGCGATGTGGCGATTCAGCAAAATGCCGCGAACTTTGGAGCCAGGTGAAAACGTGACGGAATCGGAGCGAACAACCTTAGAATGGGTGTTGTCCTCTTTTGTCATCACGTACGTGGTTGGCTGTCTGAGTTTTTGGTTTTTGGTTCGAATGCATGGAAGTTCGATGGATGGGATGCTTCACTTGATCACTTTGCTTGCAATAATTAAGTTTGCCGACGCAGGAGCTTATTTTGCGGGTAAGTCGTTTGGACGTCATAAGCTGATACCTTCGATAAGTCCTGGCAAGACGATTGAGGGGCTGATTGGCGGAATGCTTTTGAGCATTGTTATCGCCTATTTTTTCCTAAGGGTGTTGCTGCCTTGGTGTGGTGTTCCTGGCGGAGGGTTCGTCTGGGGGCCTGCACTTTTAGGTTGTCTTTTGACACTGATAGGACTTGTAGGAGATCTTTTGGAGTCGATGGTAAAGCGGACTGTAGGGGCTAAGGATAGCGGGGCACTGCTGCCTGGCCTCGGAGGTGTCTGGGATGTTACAGATTCCTTGTTGCCGTCAGCAATTGTTGGGTATCTTGGAATAATCGCCAAACTCACATGATCGAAACTTTTCATCCTCTGAGAATGCGATGCCTTTAGTAGAAGCAATCAAACAACCCTATGTCTGAATCGACATTGACTTTGTCAGACCCCCATTTGGCTCTTCAGCTTTTTGGTCCGCAGGACAACAATCTGCGATTGGTGCGAAACCAGCTTGGGGTCGCAATCACGCATCGCAATGGGCAAATTCGTATCTCAGGACCAAACGATTCCGTTCGACTGGCGACCGAGATTTTAGAGCGTCTCAAAGACAAAGTCACGCGTACGGGAACACTTGGCCCCGACGAAGTGGCCGACGCGCTCACGCAGGCTGCTGGCAAGGGGAGCACACCCGCATTCGAACGCCAGGAGTTGCAAATTGGCAATGCGGGTCGGCGGATTAAACCGCGGACCGAAGGGCAATCGATCTATGTTGATGCTATACGCAGTCACGACATGACGTTTTGCATAGGCCCGGCTGGCTGCGGAAAGACCTATTTGGCGGTAGCAACTGCGGTAGAAGCACTCAAAGCACGTCAAATTCGGAAGATTGTTTTGGTGCGGCCTGCAGTGGAAGCAGGAGAAAGCCTCGGTTATCTTCCCGGTGATTTGCACGAAAAACTGAATCCCTATCTTCGTCCATTGATGGATGCGATCAATGAAATGGTTGATCTGGACCAGGTCAAGTTTCTGATGGAGCAAGATTTGATCGAAGTCATACCGCTGGCGTACATGCGGGGCAGAACGCTGAATCAAGCGTTTGTTATATTGGACGAGGCGCAAAACGCGACCGTTGCTCAGATGAAAATGTTTTTGACTCGTATGGGGGAAGGCTCCAAGATTGTCGTGTCCGGCGACATCACTCAAGTGGATTTGCCATCAGGAGTTTCCAGCGGATTGCGAGATGCAGTTCAGCGGTTACAAGGTATCGAAGGAATCAGCTTTGTGCGACTCAATGAAGGTGACATAGTGCGGCATCCATTGGTAAGAAAAATTGTTGCGGCATACGATGGCCCAAGTCATGGACCTGGTCCCAATCGCTCCATCGGTGGGAATGCAGCAAGCGGTCGGGCTTTTCCCGCCGGCGATCGCTAAGCTTACACAAGACCTATGTCTTCTACATCCAACCCGAAAACACGCAGCGAACGAGCTGCCAATTTAAGAGTCGACCGCTACCCGTGGCGGCGGCTGTTTGAACGCGTCACGTCGTTTGACGCTTTGGCTCGTCTGGGGTTGGCTATTGCAGCCGCAGCACTCTTGACCGTTTTCGTCCGCGGATGGGAACCTCCGTTCGCGTATCGAAAAGGCTACATACCTCAGCGGGCTATTCTTGCGAGAATTCCGTTCAAGGTCGAAGACGATGTCAAAACCCGTGATCTGCGCGTTCAAGCTGGTCGCGAGGTTTTGCCAATCTACGAAAACAACAAAGAACCGATCGTGCAATTGAGAGGTGCCGTGATGGATGCAATCTTCGCCGTCCGCGAAGCCGTCGATCCTACAGCACTTACAGAAAAGCAAATCGAGATATTAAAGCAATTTGGCGTCTCGGTGCTCAATCCAGACGAAAGACAAGTTACAAACGAACAGGCATTGGTCGCGATTCAAAAGACTTTGGCGACAGATGCGGATATTTCCAAGTTTGATGGAGGGATGCGAGAGGTCTTTGCACCCATCGAAGAGAAAGGATTGCTTCGAGCTCTGACTGGTGATGCCGACCAATACAACCATCGCAGCATACGAGTGATCAAAGCGGGCAATGAATCGCAAAAGATTGAAGCCGAGTTGCATCACATTCGAATTGCTGACGTTGTCATAACTCTACGAGGCTCGCTCGAACTGGAGTTTCTCGATCGATTCAAAGCGTCAGAAGCTTTGTTGCTAGCGGATATGGTTCACAATTACCTAGCAATGCGACTTCCCGAGACCTTGACACTTCGGCAAGACTTGAGCAACCAAGCGAAACTTGAAGCGATCAACAATATAAAGCCCGCCACAATCTCGTATGATCCATCGTTTGGTGCTCTCGTGCCGCTTGGTCGTGTACTGGATCAGAAGGAACTTTCGCTGTTGAGAGCGGAGCATGAGGCGTACACCAAAAACTTGAGCACACGCGAACGAGTACAGCGTTTGGCGGCTTTCGTTGGTTTGATCACTGCACTTTATATTCTGTGTGGTTTCTTTATTTTCCAGTCGCTCGACCGGGCACTGGTGACGAACACGTGGAAATTGTTCCGATTGCTGCTGCTATGCGTCGTGTGTGTCTTCTTGGCCGTATTAGCTTCTCAGGATCCATTTCGAGCAGAGTTACTGCCAATCACATTGACGGCCATCATCGCGACCATCGCATTTGGTCGGCCAACAGCTCTGATGTTGATGGCAGCCTTGGCTATGTTGGTCGTTTTCTGCACACGTGTCGATCTAGCCGAGTTTATCACGTTGGCGGCTGCTTCGGCCTCTTCCATTCTGCTCTGTGGCCGTATTCGAACGCGGACCAAGTTGTTTTACGTTGGAGCTGGAGTAGCCGTGGTCGTCTTCATGACGGTTTTGGGGCTGGGGGTGATGACCGGGCAAACTGGTGGTGTGGTAACGGACGGACCAGCCGTTAGCAGCTTCCAGTCGTCGACCGCTTCGATTTTCCCGATGCAACTGATTTCAGAGGCGACATGGCAAGCGATATTGTGTGCATTGCTGTGCGGACCGATTGTGACATGCCTACTTCCATTCGCAGAAACACTGTTTGATGTCCAAACCGACTTAAGTTTGCTCGAGTTGAGCGATATGAGCCATCCATTGCTGAGGCAACTCGCTCAACGAGCTCCTGGGACTTACAACCATAGCATTTCAGTGGCCGCCTTGGCTGAGTCCGCAGCAGAGAGTATCGGGGCCAATGGGCTCCTGGTTCGAGTCGGAGCGTGTTTTCATGACATTGGAAAAATGTTCAAGCCGAACTATTTCGTGGAGAACCAAACGCCAGGTGCGAATCGGCATGACACGTTGCAACCCGCCATGAGCACATTGGTGATCATCGCCCACGTCAAAGACGGGGCTGACTTGGGGCGTCAACACAGGCTCCCCACACCGGTCGTTGACTTTATCGAGCAGCATCATGGAACTACATTAGTCGAGTACTTTTATCGACTGGCTACAAAGAAGAGCGAGCAGGATCCGCACGGCGAAGAAATATCGGAGACATCGTTCCGGTATCCAGGTCCTAAGCCGCAGTCCAAAGAAGCAGCCGTTTTGATGATGGCTGACGCTGTTGAAAGCGCATCGCGAGCGCTCGTTGAGCCGACCGCATCGCGATTGCAAAACTTGGTGGAGCAGATTGCCATGAAAAAGTTGCTGGATGGCCAGTTTGATGAATGCGGCCTTACGCTACAGCACTTAGAAACGATCAAACGCTCGCTGATCAAGAGCCTAACGGCCATCTATCACGGTAGAATTAAGTATCCAGATCAGCAATCGGCAGGCTAACATTTGGCAGAAAGATCGAACGCAGAAAAATTCACGAATCATTTTTCTGCCTTCGATTTTTCTGCCTTGATTATCCGGGTGTGAACCATCTGGTTTGGCTTGTGACAAAATAGATGCCAAAAATCAAATCAACCGTAGTCTTACCCTGCTTTTTGTTTCAAGAATATACCATGCAAGTTTCAGACCTATCCATTCCTGATCCCGCTATTGTTCTAGAGCTACTCGAGGCCTTCCGAAGGTCAAAAGTCATGTTTGCCGCCGTCGAGCTTGGCGTTTTCGATGCGCTCAAAACCGAAAAGCCGTTAGACGAGTTGGTTACCTTGCTTCGATGCGATCGGATTGCATTGATGACACTTTTGGATAGCTGTGTCGCGTTTGGTTTGTTGACGCGAGTCGAGAACACTTATTCGAATACTCCCGTTGCTGAGGCTTATTTGACGCAGGATAGTCCTCGTCGCATGACTGGTTATATTCACTATTCCAATCGCGTGATGTGGAAAATGTGGGCGAACCTTGAGGATGCCGTTCGCGAAGGCTCGCATCGATGGAAGCAAACCTTTGACTTCGACGGCCCCATCTTTTCGCACTTCTTTCGCACCGACGATGCGATGAAGGAGTTCTTGATGGGGATGCATGGCTTTGGCATGATCACCTCACCCCATGTTGTCAACGCATTTGATTTGAGCCGATTTCAGGTCATGGCGGATTTGGGTGGTGCGACTGGGCATTTGGCCATTGCCGCTTGCCAGCGTTACCCGCACCTGCGTGGAATTGTGTTCGACTTGCCGCACGCACTGGAGTTGGCCAACAGCATGGTGTCCCAATCGCGAGTCTCGGACCGAATGGAAGTGATCGGAGGCGACTTCTTTCAGGACGCTTTGCCCAAAGCCGATCTTTATGCACTGGGAAGGATCGTCCATGATTGGAGCGAGCCGAAAATCCGCACGTTGCTTGCAAGGATATATGAAGCGTTGCCTTCCGGTGGTGGGCTTTTGATTGGGGAAAAGATTTTGTGGGAGGATCGAACGGGACCAAGATGGGCTCTCATGCAAAGTCTCAACATGATTGTATGTACGGAAGGACGCGAGCGCACATTGTCGGAATATGCTGCCCTCCTAAAAGAAGCTGGTTTTAGAACGGTAGAGGGGTTCCGAACGTCCGTGCCATTGGATGCGATATTGGCAATCAAGCAGTGGTAGCTAGATAACGAAAATACAAAGCAGGCTACCGACCGTGTGCCCTACAACGAGAGGAAACAGCCTGCGAGAGCGAGCAAAGTAAACACCAAAGCTCATCCCATAAACGAGGCCGAACAACCACCGCGTCGTGCTTATCATCATCCAATTTCACCTCCCCGAGGATTCTACTCTTTGCGAGACCACCAGTAATTTCGCAATCGCTTAATTGGGCGCTGTTTGGCGCTTTCAATTGCTTTGGCTTCGGAACGCGATTCCGGCAACATTATGGTGTCCGACGATGGTGTTTTCGATGTTGCTTGCGTCTCGCGTGTAACAGGGCTGGAGACCATGACCTTTGGATTGGGCACCGAAGAATCGCTCCACAGTACCAATCGACCGCGAGATGAATTGAGCATCGCTACCGCTGGCGTGGAGTCCCCACTTTGCAAAGAATTCCTTGCCAAGAACAACTCCGAACGAAGCTCCCGCCGTTCGCTGTCACGCAGGAAGCTGGTGGAGACAAAGATATCATCGAGCCAAAGACTTGCCAAACCAGCAGTTTCCACCTGGAGACGGAACAGCCCTGGTTCATTGTTTTGAGTTGCCGCTCTAAATTCGCTCGACATGTCGACACCGACATTGCCCCATTTAACCTGGTTGCTTGAGCGTTGAATCTTGTCGGCAATTTCGCGCACTGCCACGGTTTCAAAACGATCGGATTTTGGATCGTACTTCGAGAGTGAAACGGTTACCTGCTGCGGGACCGGGTCCGCAGCAGCCTGAAGAGAGACCATCATTCGATCGGAGGGAGTCATGGCAAATGGATCGCTTTGGATCCAAGCGATCGACGATGGGTTTTTCGACTCGATGCTGACAGAGTGCTTGCCCTCGGTCGCGGTTCTTGAGTCCATTTCGACGGAGGCGTTGGGGTCAATCGATGTTGTCCAACCAGAAAGGCGACCTCGTCGCGAGTTGTTGTTTGGCGATTCGAAGCTTGGATTGCTCAGGGTGGCGAAACGCGGCTGAGGGACACTCAGTCGACCGATTGCTTGTTCGATGGAAACCAAAGAGCTGTCGAGCGAACGTGCCACTAATGTTTCTAGGCTATACCAGTAGGTCGGGAGCCCGGCATAGGGAAGCAAGTCGATGCGGATTACTTCCCCGGACGCGACTTGCAGTTTCCATTCACCGGAAGAGGTATTGATCTCGACCCGCTGATTGGAATTGGAACTTTCGCCTACGAGCGTGGACTGGATGCGGTAATCGGTTGGCAAAGTTCCCCAAGCGATATGAATGGACTCAGAAATCGCCCCCGAGTTGGAAACGAGCAACGCTGAGCTTCCGTTCTTAGAACTCCAAATCCGAACCTTTGATAGAGATCGGGCATTCTCCCGATAAGGCAGGGAAGTGTTGCTTGAATCGAGGAATTGCTTTGCAATTTGGCCTAATCGTGCGAACGCATTGTCAAATTGACTGACCGGTCTATCCATTGCGACATGGATCAAACGTGGACGGTCCAGATTCCATTGGGCGGCAACGGTCGCTGGAACGGACGACAATTCATTGGTTTGCGGTCCAACCTCAATCGGGTTGACTATGAATGAGGAATGATTGTTGAGTGTGGCCGACGGGGTATTGTCGGATGAAATCCATTTTGGCCTGTTCTTCAGTTGGGTCAAAAATTCAGTCACCGCCTCTTGATGCCACTGAAGATAAGCGCCCTTGAGACGTTGGGAAATAAACTGCTCACGCTGTGAACTATCCTTTGGGAGGTTACCGGCCAAGGTTGCTCCGAATCGCTCTAATATGGATGGATTGGTTTGCTCAATGGGAAGCGATAAGACGAAATGGGTGGCCGGAGAGGCCCTCAATGCGAACCCGCGATAATTTGGCTGGGATCGATAGCGATTTCCAAACTCTTCTAGTGCGACTGCAATGGCCTGTTGCACACGTGGGCAAAAGGGATTGTAGAGCCGAGAAACGCTTCCTGCTTGCGCAAGCAATTCATCGCGGTGCTGAAACAGTTCTTTGCTCTCAACTTTGTTGAACGCTTCTTCGACTTCGTGAATCGGGCTGCCGAGTTCAAGCATAGGGATAAACTCGATACCGTATCGCGATAAAACTCTATACATCAATTCGACAACGTCTTTGCGAAGCGGATCGCGGCCTTCGCTGCTAAATGTGCCTGTATCAAATCGAGCGTTAACACTTAACTTGGAGCTAGGAAAGAGCGAGCTCCCTTCGGAGTGTACCGTCCACGCCAACGCGTCAAACCCATTCGCTCTGCAATAGCTTGCGGATTGTTTGGCGAAACGAAGAAATTGCTGCCACTGGTCATACGTTCGCTTGCCAGTTGCGTTGGAAACTTGTTCGACGCCATACGCACCGCGTACGTTTGGCGAATGGAGTTCGAGAATACAACTTGGCGAAACAAAGGAGCCAAGCCTCGCTTTGGGCACTTGAGTTGATGGGTCCCAAACGTCCACCAAAACACCATGGAGGTCCAGTACACTATTTGGATTCAGGTTCGTGATTTCCAGCTGAGCGGCTTGCGAACTCGGCCAAAACAGGAGGGCAAAGTTCTCGTCCGGGCTCGCATTCGACAAATGGACTGCCCGATCAAGAGAACGAGGAATCGAGACGTCAAAAACTTCGTTGGCAATGGACGGTTCCGCTTTGGAATCGTGTGCAGCGGCGGAACGAATTGCAACTCGAAAGGCCGCGTTGCTGCTCGAGGTGTACACAGAAAGTCGGTGCAGATCGCCCGGAGACATGTTGTGAAGGGACGCAAGAGCAACTCCGCCCGCAGGGATCTGAACCGTCGAATCGCTGGTTGCGGACTTTTTCTCATGAGTGGTTTCTTTTGGCAATACCGAGAGGGTTCTAGCAATTTCCAAAAAGGGAAAGCGTTTCGAATTGTCGATTCGACCAGCGAGCCGACTAGTTAGAGACTGGACCTCAAATCCGCTCGGCGAAGTCTGTGACTGTGGTCGCCAACTTGAATCCTCATCCACCGAAACCAGAGTCGAAACTTGCGATGTTTTGCTGGTGGATAAATTGTTGTAGACGACGAACTGGACAGAACGCTCTATGCTTGGGTATCGGAGCATGAGGCCCGGCAAAATTCGTTTCGGCTCGATTTTAAATCGAAGTTCGTAAACACCTTCGTCCTTTGGTGCTACCGAAAGTACATCGTATGGCTCTCCATTGCCGAATCCATCCAATGCAACCTGTTTCGATTTGCGATAAACAAGATAATCGTCGTCAAGTCGTGTGAGCGCACATTCAAAAACGCAAAGTGTCGAAAGCCAAGGGAGATTGTGAGGCTGGATTTGCAGGCTCAATGGTTCTTCCGAGTTGTAAATGAGATGGCTGCGGCTTGTTACGACCCTCAATCGATCGCCTGGTACGCTATCGACCGAGAGTCGACAACCGTTAATCCCAAGCTCTTGTGTATCTGGTCCGTCGCGGAGTGATTTCAACGTCCAAACAAACTCTTTCACGATTGTCTGAGAAGTTTCTTCGTCTTCGATTTGGAGTTTTAGCGTAAGGCGGTTATTCTCCTTCGCTTGCACGTGAACATCACAACCACCAAATTGCGTTTTCGTATCGTGGATTTTGAACTTTCCGGTCGCGTCCTTGAGCAAAAAGCTTGGATCATTCGAATCAATTCCTAGCTGTTGGCTGCAGAGCAACGTTCCGCTATCGATTTCCAGTGTGCCGACATACGTCGTCGGGGTTGGGCCACCCCAAACAATTCTCAAATTCAAGTCAACCGGAGACGACTCCACCTGCGAATCCGATTGATCGCTTCGTGCCTGAGCTTGGGCGACGCAATTCGTTGCAAAAGCGAACCAGCAAAGAGCAATCGCGCAAGGACCGAAAAAACGAGTCCAATCGCAAAAACACCGCCGTCGGAACTCATATCCTGAATTGATTGCATAGCTTAAATAGACCATGGCTTGTACGTTACCAATATTGTGGGCCCGAAGACCATACCGGTTTTTTGCTAGCGAACCAGCAAATAGCCAGCCCAACCAACCAGGAATGCGAGCGGCCGAATGAAATCCACCGCAGCACGACGCGCAAGCTAGTGAACCCACCGTAGCACGACGCGCAAGCTAGTGAACCCACGATCCAAATCACTAGCTTGCGCGTCGTGCTAGGGGCGGACCTGACTTTTTCGTGTATTCTGGAGCTTGCATTTCCTCTCTTCGTCCCTTTTAACAATCCAATTTTATGTCCAGAAAACAAATATTGTCCGGCATCGCAAGTACGCCTAGGAGCACTGTCCTTTTGCATCGTTTTCGAAACGCAGCTCTTCGATCGATCGTCGCTTTTTTTGTGCTCATTGTCGCAAACGGTTGCATCTCGGCAGAGCAGCCACCGAACATTGTGCTCATGCTTGTGGATGACATGGGGGTCATGGATACTTCCGTTCCTTTTTTAACCGATTCATCTGGGCAAGCCAAAAGGTACCCGCTCAATGATTTCTATCGCACTCCAAGTATGGAGCGGCTTGCCAAGACGGGGATTCGGTTCAACAACTTTTGCGCGATGAGCGTTTGCTCACCAACTCGCATTTCGATTATGACCGGTCAGAGCGCGGCCCGACATCGGACTACCAATTGGATCAACCCCGACACCAACAACGCCGGTCCGAAGGGTCCGCCCGATTGGAATTGGCTCGGATTGAAAAAGAAAAGTACGACATTGGCTCGGCTCTTGCAATCCAACGGCTACCGAACGATTCATGTCGGCAAAGGACATTTTGGCCCCAACGGCAGCGAAGGAACCGATCCGTTGAATCTCGGCTTCGAGGTGAACATCGGTGGTACATCGATCGGGCAGCCAGGAAGTTACTATGCAGAGCAAAATTTTGGTCTCAATGGCAAACGCGACAACAAGGCTGTCCCAGGTTTGGATCAATACCATGGATCAAATACTTTCTTGACCGAGGCCCTTACGCTCGAGGCAAATGCAACAGTGTCTGAGGCGGTTGCAGAAAAGAGGCCCTTCTTTTTGTACTTTCCGCAATATGCCGTTCATGCACCGTTTCAATCCGATCCACGCTTCGCCGCAAACTACAAATCGTCCGGCAAATCCGCTCAAGCACAAGCGTTCGCAACGTTGATCGAGGGGATGGACAAATCGCTGGGTGACGTGCTTAACCATTTGGAGTCGTTGGGGGTTGCCGACAACACGCTGGTCCTCTTCCTCGGCGATAACGGCAGCGATGCACCGCTGGGGCACCAGCATGAAGTTGCATGTTCGGCTCCATTGCGAGGGAAGAAGGGGGCGCACTACGAAGGTGGAATGCGAGTTCCATTCATCGCTAGCTGGGCAAAGGCGAAAGCGGATCAGCCAATTCAAAAGAGTTGGCCGATTGCAGCGGGTGCGATTCAACCGCAACAAGCTTCGGTATGCGATTTGTTTCCAACGATTTTAAAGCTAGTCGGATTGACGGAAACGAGTGGTCACAAGGTGGATGGTCAGAGTCTACAGCGGCTTCTGGCTGGCGGCCCGGACGCAGAACGAAGCCAAGCGTTTCTGATGCATTATCCGCATGCGCCGCATCGTTCGGATTACTTCACCGTTTATCGCGACGGACCTTGGAAGGTTATTTACCATTATTTTCCATCCAATGCGTCGGAGGGCTCGCACTACCAACTTTACCATCTCGGCGAGGACCCCTTTGAGCAGAACAATCTTGCGACCAAGAATCCAGAGGACTTGTCGAGAATGATGCGTGGTCTAATAGATGCCTTAACAAATCAAGACGCAGTCTATCCCGTAGCCGAAGATCAAAAATCGGTTTTGAAACCGGTTATGCCATAGTGAGATAGGCTTCCAGCCTGTCGACAACGCATTTGCAAATCGGCATTTGCAAATCGTGTAATGCTTACTCACTTATTTGGACTAATCCTCAACATGAACTACCTGAATTACGAAGATAAGCACTTCGGCATGAGTCTTCAAGTGAAACAAACCTTTAGCCGTTGGGCGCTAGCCCCGGTTTTCCACTCGACATTCGTCGAGAACCGGGGCTAGCGCCCAATGGCTAATTAATACGACGAACAAATGCGGATGTGCTTATCATTGCGACGATTGAGCCAATTAGCGACAACGATTACAGCAGGAAATGAGCTTCCAGAGTGTCGAACAGGGGCAGACAGGCTGGAAGCCTATCCCACTTATCGCTTTTGAAGTCGTTCACCGCTAGAATGCTACTCGTTCATTTCCGGTTGCGAGAGGGTTGAGAAATGGTTCGAAACAGCAGCAAAACTCTAGTCGCCATTTTTGCGGCAATGGTTGTCGTTCTTGGATTGACCGGGAGATGCATGGCTCAAGCGACCGATTCAACGCGGGTCGATACCCCATCGCAACGTTGGCTTCCACCTCCGCAATCGTATCCAACGCAACAAGATAACCAAGCGAGACTTCTTTCACTGCTTCGCGATTCGCTTTTACGAGGCGATAGTGTCAAGCCATCGAATCCGTCCCGATTGTCCGACTCGGACGTGCAATCGCTCAAAGAGGCGATGAAGCAGTTTGAAAAATATTTCCCCAAAGGACTCACGGCAGATAGCTTGGACGCGATTCCACCTGAGTTGATTTCAAAAGCCCTCTCTAATCCAGAGCTAGTCAAGCAAGCCAAAGAATTAGCTGAGAAGTATTCGAAAGAAAACCAAAAGAAAAAGAGCAACGGGCAAGACGATAAGAATGAAGAACCTAAGTCGGAGACTAAGCCTACCGAGAACGCGATTCCACCGAGTACGCAGAACACCGGGAAAAACCAATCGCCCTCAAGGCAGAGTCAGCAGATACCGGAGGATCGGCCGGACAAGTCTACCCGCGAGTCTACTCCCGAGGTTGATCCAAAGGGAAAGGGCTTCGTCGACTTGATGAACAAGTTGCGAAGCACACAAGAGACTTACGAACAAAATCAACAGCAGTCCAACAGCGAACCGGGCCAGCCTCAATCCTCCTCAGCGAAAGAGCGCTCGAGCCGAGGCGTTGCTCAACACCCAGATTTCAAGGGTCCTTTTCCAACATCGGACACTCCCGAATTGCCCCCTAGTTCGCTAACAGAACCAGCCCCTACCAATCCATCTCAAACAAATCGAAAAGGCTCGCAGGAACGCTCAACCGCGCAACGGCCTAGCGGGACCAGTATGCCTAATGCGAATAACGGCCAGTCATCCAGCTCTCGCCGAAACAAGGATCCAAAGCAACCATCCAACCCATCTAACTCAAAGCCATCGAATTCGGTACCGCCAAATCCTCAGCGATCAGAACCCAATTCGTCGCCACGAAAAACAGAGAACGCGTTGCCGACGGGCTCTCGTGAAAACTCGTTATCGAACGACACAAGTTCCGGAAATAGTTTGGAGAACGAATTGCGAAAGCAATTCGGTGACGGTCGCCTAGAAAATTCACAGGGAAAGGAAAATAAGAGGAGCGAACCCCCATCAGGCTTCTCTCCAAGCAATGAACGCAGGGGCCAGAACTCCAAACCTTTTTCTCGCGACAGCTTCAACTCCAATGACTCAAAATCTGGCTCGCAATCGAACTCGTCGACCGATATTCGAAGCGAATTGGACCGCCGAGGATTTGGACCAACGATGCAAAAAATAATCGAGGAGGCTCAGCGAGCCAGCCAAGCGGAGCGTCCGAAGGCCATGCCTTCCAAGCAGTCCGGGGCCACCGCAAGCACTTCAGCCAAATCGGGCAACGAAGAGAACCGAGAATCAAAGTCCGATATCGCTACAACCACGCCAACGAAACAACCTTCTTCAGGTTTCTCGAAACCAAACGAACCTATTCAGGGGCCCCCAAAGGCGGACTCACCCATCTCCAAGAGCATGCAGAAGACGGGTGACTACCTGAGCAAGCTTTGGACAGATGCCACCAAGAACAGCACTGCATCCCCCAAGCCTACCAATTCTCGATCTTCGACACCGCGCAACTCGTCAACGGCTCCCTTCGCTCGCCCCGAAATCCCATCGATCCCCAACCCTTTCAGCGCCCAAGTTTTGCAAGGCCTACTCATTTTGGCAGTCGCATGCGTTGTAGCATGCGTCATCTTGAAGATAAGATTCCATAAAGAGCAAGAGCGAAAGGAAGCTCTTGCCGCTCAGATGGCTCCTAGGATTGATGAAATCCAAACACGCGACGACGTCGTTCGAGCATTTCATGCTTTGGCAAAGCAGCGGCTGCAATCCGCTCAAGCTTGGTGGACGTGCGGCTACGTTGCGGAACGTTTCCAGGAAACACTACCGGAGCATGCGCAGCCCATTCGAACGCTTTCCGGACTCTACGAGCAAGCTCGATACTATCCGTCAGAGCATCAGCTGAGTGACGACCAAATCCAAAGTGCGAAACTCGCGTTGAAGCAGTGCGAGGTTTAATGCCGTGAGTTTATCCACCGGCGCAAAACACGGGAGGGTGAGGCTCCTGCCGAACCGAAAAGTCACGAGCTCGGCGGGAGCCTCAAGCTTAAGCCCGGATGGGCTGGCACATCCTCTGCCGGGTGCAGGTAGGCCCCGGTTCTGCACAATTTTCTTGCCGTTGTTCCTTGCATTCCTATTTCCGGCCGCAGGGTTGCCGCAAGGGATCGACTCTGGAAGGGACGCGAAATGGCACGTTGGATGCGAGCTTTTCCAAATGCTTTTGGAAGAGCGTGGACTGACCCAAATGCAATCTCTCGAATCTTCTCTGATGAAGCCAAAGACGTCCGTGATCGTCTTAGCAGGAGATTTACGAACGTTGCGCGTCGACGCTTGGACGTTGATTGAACGCTTCGTGGTGAGTGGTGGAAGCGTTTTGATTGCCACAGACCAAGGTAAAATAATGGGTGGTATCGGGCAAGTTAAGCCCGGCCCAGTGGTTTCGCTCGACGAAGCGGATCAGTATTTGGATTTCAAGGACTGCATACGAATCCAAGACATCGATCCATCATCTCCAATGATGCGAGGCGTTAATCAGATCGTTTCCAATCGAACAGGTTGGCTTGAATTGCAGTTGAACGGTACTCCATCGAAATCGTTGCGATGGACAACGATTGCATCGTTGCCAGAGAATTGCAAGCCGTTTGCAAGCAGTGGGCAACCGGTTATCGCGATCGGTTCCACCAAGGTCGAGAACTCTGGCGTGATAGCGCTCGTGGCCGACACAAGCATCCTGTCCAATGGAATGCTCTGGCACGGCGATAACGCAACGTTCGCGATCCGAATTTCTGAGTTGCTGGCAGAGGGGAAGCGATCAAGTTTATCGTTCATAGTGGATGGACGTGTCATGGGCCACTACAAGGAGCGACTGCAGCCAGCAGAGCCAAGAGCGGCTTCGGACGATCGTGAGGAACGAGACAGCCCAACGATTCCTCAAATTCCGGAAACGGACCTTGAGACCAAACTTCGAATGGCAAACCATGTTTTGAAAAGCGTCGCAGACTCAAATATTTTGAACGAAGCGTTGGCGAACCAACCACGCCCAATGAACGCTCGCCTCTATACGTTTGTCGTGTTAGGCATTTTGGCTTCGCTTGGCGCTCTATGGTGTTTGTTTTATTTACTTCGTCGGGTACCTTCTTTTCTTGCGCGACAGCCGGCTATTCCTCATTTATCCGCCTTTCAAATGGATGCCGGCACGTTGAATCGAAATTCCCAGTTCGGACCTGCTGCCTTCATCTTGGCTCGTGAGTTTTGCAAGGAATGCTCGGGCAGCAGTGGCGAGCGGGATTGGAAGAACAAGGCAACTGGTTTCCAATTCTCAAAGGCGGTTCCAAACGATAAAGCCTTCAGGGAAAAGCTGGAATACGTTCGCTCGTTCGAAATCAGCAACCTTGTTCCGCGAGTATCCGAAAAGGAGTTTCTGAAGCTAGGAAGGACAATTCAAGAACTACGTGACGCATTGCGTCCTCCCAAGATCGATGGGGCACGTTAGAATAGGACTTTCGTTTAACAGTCAGCCGTAGGCGTACCACACAAGAACCGAGTACGCCTTTGGCTAACGGTTAATCGAGTAAATCAATTGGCCCCCAGCGCGAGTCGTTAGGTGAAAGACCAGTAAATGTTGCGAAACCGGAGGGCTTGCTCCCTGCCGCTTTCAAAACACGGCTCCAGCCTACTCGACGGATGTCGAGAACCGGGGCTAGCGCCCAACGACTCATTGCCTAGGTAAACTCCTGGCGATGTGCTTACCCAATCGATCATCCACCCTTCCAGAACCAGAAAACTGATTCGTGCCCACAGCTAACTCAATCGCCGCAAGAGTCAATCAACTACGAAGTCGAACGCAAGAGTTAATGAAGCAGATTGTCGTTGGTCTCGACGACGTAACCGATCAGTTGCTCGTGGCTTTGTTTGCTGGCGGACACGTGCTACTCGAAGGTGTTCCCGGAACTGCCAAAACCACTCTCTGCCGAACGTTCGCAAGTATTCTCGGCATCCGGTTTGAACGCATTCAATTTACGCCTGATCTTCTCCCGTCCGATGTCACGGGCATCCAAATCTTAGATCGCAACACAAGCAATTTTGTCTTGCGAAAAGGACCTGTCTTCTGCCAACTCTTGCTCGCGGACGAATTGAATCGAGCTCCTGCCAGAACGCAATCATCCCTCCTCGAAGCGATGCAAGAGGGGCAGGTCACGATAGATGGCAACACGCTCGCTTTGCCGAAGCCTTTTATGGTGCTTGCGACACAGAACCCTATTGAGCAAGAAGGAGTTTATCGGCTTCCCGAGGCCCAACTTGACCGTTTCCTTTTTCGGATTAAAGTCGGGTACCCTCAGCGCGATGCTGAGGTCGCAATGCTGGATCTCCATAGCCGTCCCACTCCAAAACTGTCTTCCATTTGCACAGCGGAGGAGATCATGTCGATCCAAAGTCAGCTTGATACCGTATTTTGTTCGGAGGAGCTCAAGCGATACATTATCGACATTGTCAGAGAAAGTCGAAGTCATTCGGATCTCCTGCTTGGAGCGAGCCCTCGCGCCGCTATCAACTTGATGAAAGCTTCTCGGGCTTTCGCGTTGCTCAAAGGTCGTGAGTTCGTAACGCACGACGACGTGCAATCGATTTGTCGGCCGGTACTGGGGCATCGGCTCATCATGCGGCCCGAAGCAGAGATGGACGGACGAACCGTGGAAGCAGTCATCCAGCAAGTGATCCAGCGTGTCCCTGTGGTTCTGGATGAAAAGACATGACGTTCAAAGCGCAGTTGTTTGCGATTGCAGGAATGATGGGCCTGTTCCTGGGGCTCGTTCGCGGGCAACCGGTCCTTAGTCTCCTTTCGCTATCGTCGTTGCTTTGGCTGTTGACGGAGTGGGTCCTGTTCAGTTGGCATGTTCGATTCCAGTTTCCCAAAGTCGAGTTGCATCGTTTTGTTAATGGCGAACGAGATGCGAATCGATCTTTGTGGGCCGAGCGATGGATCGAGGTGCGAATTCGGATGGCGAATGAGTTATTGTTGTATGGCGTTACGTTGGATGTAGAAGACGTGATTCCTGAGAACTTAGAGCGAATCGCCTTCTCTCCGATCAACTTAACGGAAGATGTTTCCACCGAAGCTAGTGCTGAACGAAAAAAAAACAAAGGCCGGCGGCCTGAATCCCGATCCTGGCTGGTTCGTGGCGTCCAGAGATTCATGAACGACCGAGATGACTGTCCCGCGAATGAAGTGCGATTGGGCTTAGGTAGCGAGCACAGAGAGTGGCGATACTCGGCGCGGGTTAGGGCGGCGGGGAATGTAGTGTTTCCAGGCTTCCGCGTCATGTTTCAAAGCACGCACCAACTTTTTCGTATTGAGCGATTTGTCAAAGCAGAACAATCCTTCCGTGCTTTGCCCACTTTTGTGGGAGCAGGCGAGTACCGGTCGCTTACCAAAAATTCCAATGTGATACCGCGGCATGGTGTCCATCGTTTGCTGCGTTCAGGCATGGGCTCCGAGCTTTTGGAATTGAAGGAGTACGCAGACGGTGACCCATTTAAATCCATCGCCTGGAAAGTTTCAGCGAAACGCGATCAGTGGATGACTCGGCAATACGAGTCCGAGGTTCCTGCTCGGGTGCAATTCATTGTTGATGGATCGAGTACCAGTCGCATCGGTGGATTTGGCTTCCGGCTGTTGGACCAGATGACGTTTGTTGCTGCTAGCATTGCAAGGATGGCGATCAATGCGGGCGACCCTGTCGGCGGCGTGTTGATGGACGAACGGGGGATTCGGCGGATGCCACCGATGTCAGGTGAAAAGGGCTTTCAATTGTTGCTTCGGTCCCTCGGCGACTTCTCCGTGAATCCTTGTCCGCCTCCAAGCCCATATCAAACTCGCATGTTGGACGCGGCCTGGGCTTTGCTGAATCAGCGTTACCCTGAATTATTGGATCTCAAGGTAAATCATTTCCCGTTTTCGATCTTTCCAGTAACTCCCGGTTCTAGAACGCGTCGCCGACAGCGATTTTTGGTCGCCGGTGCCTTGGCTGAAATCTATGGCCTTTCGGTTCGCGAGCACGCGGCTATGATTCATGACGATCCTGCTTTCGCTAGGCGTCTCCAGGATCTACTCAACAACTCTGGTATACCTTGGATTGCTCCTCTGCTTCAACCTTTGGATCGCAGTGACCGAGAGCCGATTGAGAGAATGGCAAATCTTGGCAAATGCATCTTGTCTGCTATTGGACACGCTCGAGACAACGAAGTGATCGTCGTCATGTCGGACCTACTAAATTGTGTAAGCATTTTGGAGTTCGTGTTACCTGCCGTCAAACTGGCCATTACAAAACACCACCGAATCTCTTTCGTTTGTCCGACATCGACGTTTCTCCGACCATCGGGGCGCGTTGCTGTCGATTTCTCAAGAGAAAATTCTGCGGAGGAGCTCTTGATGGTCGCTGAGCAAGCGAGGCTACGGATTCAAGCCGAGCAATTGCAGCGGGAGCTTCATCGGTGCGGTGCCTCTCTATCGCTCTCGGGCGAAAAGAATGCCATCCACTTGATCATGTCCGAGCTTGACTCCATTAAGTCTGGGCACGGAAGATTGCAGGGGAATCTCCGATGAGCAATGGAGCCGGCGAGACGAATCGCATGCCAATCCCCCATTCTCTCGATTCAGTCGCCTCGCAGCGAAACAGGATTCGTTGGGTTGGCGCGGGATTGCAACTACTTGCGATTGCTCTTTGCATGGAGATGCTAGTCGGAGTCTCCGCTGGTCTGGGATTGCTGCTTCGGTTATCCCTCTTGTCACTCATCGCCTTTTGCATAGTCATGCGCCTTGGATGGGTTGCGTTGGTTGCTCTGCAAGTGAGCTTGATTGCGATTGAGCCACGTCAAAATACTCTTTCACCCTATCCGGTAGGGTTTTTCTATGTACTCGTGGCTTCTGCAGTGATCGTGGCGGCAATGAAAGCTCCGGAAACGCACCGATTCGTGACGGACTACTTGGTGAGTTTATTCGTTCCAGAATCTAACGCATTAGAATCGAACCGGCAATTCCGATTTACCATCATGAAACTCTCGTACTTCGCGCTTCAACTGATGTTGACGGTTGTGGTTGCGGGCTTCTTGTTGAATCGATTGCCGATTGGCTTGCAGGCGGAGAGTTGGCTTGATTGGTCTCGACAGAATGGGCAAGCGGTCTGGCCGGGTGCGCTATTGATGGTTTTGGTGATCGCAATCTTGGTATTGGTTCGTGAGAATGCTTGGCGACAAATACTCCCATCGCAAGCGAGTCTCTATTTACGTTCGGTGCAACTCATTGCTAATTATCGCGACCTGTTTGGATTCGAAAGGCACCGATTGAGGCGACTGAGAAAAGCCCATTTCCAGGGAGTCGCGAAAACACTGCCCCCGGTAAAGCGACCGAAGCTACGAAGAAGTAGTCGGAATGACGACAGAATTAAGAAAGGTATGAAATGATTTTCTTCTGGTTGCGTGAGATAGCAGGCTGGGCACTGATTCTCGTATCGCTCTACATGCTCCGAATCGGGCTCGTGTATCTAAACGACTTAGAGCGCCCAGCACTTGTCGAATCCGGTATCGTAATGCTCACCGGATTAGGAGTCATGCGATGCGGGGTTCTGTTGGTACGAGTCTCAACCGCCGCCCGGCTATACCAAAAGGAAGTAAAGACTCTTGAACCAAGGCTTTAGCCGTAGAGTAGAGCGATTGTCCTCAATCGCTTGGCAGGCACTTTCGGCCCATTTTGGTCACAACCCTAGTCATTACACCAGCTAGGGCTGCACCGTCGACTTTGGAATCGCAACTTTAACCTCTGCGCTGTAAACCGCTTTGGGGTCGCCTCGCTCCGCAATTGTTTTAGCAATTGTACCAATAGTGCGAGATGGCTTCGCTTGATAAACCGTTGAGTCTCCAGATGTGATCGAAATGGGGGAATCGAGATCCAGCATTTCGTCGTTTAACCGAACGGTCACTTGAACTGCATCCTTGGTCTCGATCGCGATCGCATTCTTGTTTCGAGTCGCAACGATTTCGGCTCGATCACGAATATCTTGCTTGTCAACAGCAAGCCAATAAAAACGAGGTTCAATGACATCGTCTTGTTTCCAAACGATTTTCGTTGGCATGGTATTTCGCTCGAACTCGGTCATCCAAGGGATCGCAACGGCATCTTCGCGGTCCATCCAGTGCCCTTTGCCTGGGTGTATTTTCACTAAATGAGTGTAGCCGTCGGAGTCTGCCTGCTTTAGCTCTGCTAGCTTCTTTTCCCAATCCGCTGCAATCTTGTTGCGGTTGTAGGCCGAGTCTTTTTCACCCATGTGAAGCGTAAAGGGGAGATTGCGCAGTCCCAACGGAGACGTTTCATTCGGGTGCCCGGCCATCATGGCGGCGGCTGCAAAACGGTCGGCCATCCGCGGAGCTAACTGATAAACACCGTCGCCACCGGCCGAATAGCCCATGATGTAAATGCGGTTTGGATCGACATCTTCCAGCACGATCAAGTTTTCGATCAATCGATCAAAGAATCGATCGATGTGTCCTTGATGCCACAGATCCCAGGTGTCAGTTGGCGCACGCGGCACGACGTAGACCCCCTCCTCTAGTTTATAAAGTCTCTTTTGGTTTGCCCATTGCTGGTCATTTACCGCCGCGGGAGCGCCACCGCCACCGTGCATGGATAGGACCATACGCCTCCCGCTTGCAGGCTTTTCGCCAAACAATTCGTACGAAAACGGCATCTTTAAGTTGTCGAGCGTTAAGACTCGCGATTCCATTTCCTCGGTCCGATTTTTGCGAACCCAGTGGGCATGGTCGTTCCAAAGAAGGTCCTTTGCTGCCTCAGCCTCCTGTTTGGAGATCGCAGTATTTGTAAAGGGTTGCTCGGAAAGAAGCGGACGCTGCTCACGTGGTTGCTGCAAGTATTTTATCAATGCATCGATTGCTTGAGCCGCTACTTTCGGCTCGACCGAACTGGTAGTCGGCGTTGAGGGTGCTACCAAGTTGATGGCTTCTGTAATTGGTCCATTGCGTGGTTCAGAAACGAACTGGATCTTCCTTGTCGACTTGCCATCGGGAACTTCGAAGTAAAATTTCAAACTCTCGGGGAGATAGGTACCGAGGTGATCATTCGCATCAAATCGTTCGTCTTTGGACGTCCCTTCAAAAACCAACTTCCCATCTGCATCAAAGACCTTGACGTTTTCAGCAACGCGTTTGCCCGTCGACCGATCCAGGATTCGAAACATCGTTTGAACCGTTCCTTGAGGTGGTTTGACCCCACGATCGAGGTATCGTTCGGTTACATTGACGGCGTTGATGTAATCAATAGAACGATCCCAGACGAGCGGAAAATGGACCGGCGTTCGTTCGAAACTCACTGCGTAGATTGCGTTCATGGCATCATCTCGCTTAGCCTTGGACGCTCGATCGAGGAACCATGCTGAGTCGAGAGCATCTCCACTCGGCTCCGCGGCGCCGGTGAAGTGCCAACCGTCGTCCCAAACTTCGACCCAGGAATGGTTACCGCTTTTGTCGGACCAGAGTGGCGTTCCAACAAACCGAGCCGGAATACCGACGGCTCGACAAGCGTCGATGAGGAGCACAGAGAGTCCCGTGCACGAAGCGGTTCCAGACTTGATCGATTCGTATGGACTCTGGTCCGCTTTTGGACGTTGAGTCGAGTAGCGGACATTGATCAGTGGAAAGAGCTTTTGATTGAGTCGAGCAGCGGCGACGGAGGGTGACGTAACGCCGTCGATTAGCGATGAATACTTTTCGTTGAAGTCCTTACGCCAAGTATCGCGTCGTTCGTTGATATTCGCGTAAGGCAGAATATTGTTGAAGAAAATTTCTTTCGGCACACCATTCTTCCACGGGGATTTTTGCCAGGTCTGATAGGCCAAGCGAACTTCTTCGACCAAGAACTCAGAAGTTAAGGATTTCAAGTCGCGATCTGGCATATTCACGAGGAGAAACTCCATCCCCTCGCGCTGTTCAATGGGAGTGGAATCCAGGGCCAAACGTAACTGAACCTTGTTCTCCCCAGCCCGAGACAATGCAGCTGAAACAAGTTCGCTTTCCGTATGTTTTCCGATTTTTGAGTCCTGTCGCACGCTCCAGAGTTCTTGCGACTTGTCTGATTTGGTAACGACCAATGATGCCTCAAATCCATCCAGGGTCGAACAAAGCGAGAGCTGCGCATCGGGTGACCATTCAAGCTCAGACAATTGAGTTGCCCATCGATTGTTTTTTGCATGAAAAGTCCGTTGCCGATGGTAGAGTTCCATGAGCACTTCGCGACTTGCTATGCTTTCATCTGGTTTGAAATCAGCTTTTCCGGGCGTGTTATTTGAGAATTGGACAAAGCCCCATCGTTCGGGACGATGCATGTCAATGATACCTTGAGGTGACCAAACCCAGTTGTCTTCTTTGGTCTTCGGGACTTTCCGGTACTTGCCATCCACGACTTCGAACTGCCACTCCACACGCGAGAAATCCATTCGCCATTGATCCCCTTCGGAGGGTGGTCCGGATTTGCCGGTAACCTTGGAGAAAGAACTCCAGGGAATTGCGATCTCGACAGACCATGATTTGTCTTGATCGGTTGGGTCGTTGAGTGTGCCGTCAAGATGCACCCCCGTCTTAAGGCCCGTGAACTCCCAACTATCTTCGGCGGAACCGCCGTCTTTGTACGGGCGGGGCAAAAAAAGATCCCAAGTGGTGTTTAACGTATTGACCTCGAGTTCGAAATACTGATGGTTGTCGCTGTTTGGATCGATGAAAACTTCGAAGTCATTGTCCTGGAAAATAACCGCATCATGCTGAGTGAGCGTGCCTTGTAGATGTGGCTCCATCAGCTCCGCTGCGATGTAGAAGTAATCCTTGTCCCACAGCATCTTGGCCCGCGTTCGAAGATTAGGGAGAGGTTTCTTTGTGCCCTCGATATCCACAAAATCCTCTGTCCATGGTGCGTCTTTCCAAGCCGCCTCATCGAGCTTGCCATCGATTTGGATCGGAGCATTACAAAGCCCGCAAACGTAGTTTCGAGGCACAATAGTCTTCATCTGTTCCCAATCGACAGCCTGACTGAAGGCTGGGGTCGCGTTTCCCAAAGAGAAGATGCAAATTGAAAGCAACGAAACGAAAGTGCGTTTTAGATTCAAGTTGAGCAAGGTGTATTTCCTGTAAATGCGATTTCGAACCAACCAAAATGATAATAGATTGTTCGGGAAAAAAACGAACATCCGCGAATTTTTAGGCTTAGGGCAATTTGAACCGTAAAACTTGAGGTCAGGCGACAACCGAGGTTGGAGCAAGAAATCGGCTAGGAGGCGTCTCACTTTTGAACGCGAAAAACGCTTGGGGGGAATTGGGAGGGCGAGGCTCCTGCCGAGCCATTTACGCATGATGCTCGGCAGGAGCCTCGCACTCCCGTTGGAATTGCAAGCAATTTCAAAAAGAAAACGAGACGGCCGGTACACCAACTGCTTCAGCGGGCGTACCACACGATCAACCGCTCTAACTCGTTGTTGTTTGCGAGCAAGTGGAGTCTAAGTCGCTGTAGCTGGCCGGTTAGCGGCGCGAAGCCTTGTCCGCGATCCAAAGCAACCACGATTTGAATCATGTCTTCGGTGGTCGGCTCGCGACCGATTGATGCCCATCGCAATAGCCATAATCCCATAGGGAAAGTTGCCACCAGCCCCCGAATGCTGTCCACTACCGACCAACCACGTCGATCCGCAAGAGCATAGATGTACGAAGCCGACGACGCTTCGATAAGCCGAGCCAGCGGATAATCAATGGAGGGGGCAAGCTGTCCTAGAGGCTCTTCCAGTTCATGCCATTTCGCCAAGGGAAACGCCGGTCGAACGTCCGGCAATCGACCTCGGCCCAACACCAATCGAAACCAAGTTCGCCCCAACTCTATTCGCTGAGACCAGCTTGGTACTGCACGGAATTGAGGATGCAGCCTCGCATACTCAATCCCCATCGATCGAAAGAGCAGATTGGCATAAGTACCCGGCGGTTGACGATCGCTAAAAAACGGCTTCGACTCTTCCGGAACGATCTCAGCCAACGTGCCGATCAAATCTCCTAGTTTTTTGTCGTCCATGCGCCTTGTTTTTGCTTTGCCTAAGAGATTGGCAAACTGCAGCGTGTGCACCAAACGGCGCACCGGTGGAAAACGTTGATCCTGCAGCAATTTCGATGCTGTTTCGAGTGCCAGCGCGATCGTCTTCCACTCCCGATCTTCGCCAGTCTTGAGACTCGGGGGGGCGACTCGTTTTGTTGTAAGTCGTCCTTCACGAACGAACTGCTGCATGAACGGCAGATGTTCTTTGAGCGGTGCTCCTTTGTCGGCCGCAGAGGAGGGGCAAGCTCTGCGAATCGTGAGCGCTGCATTGCCATCGCGGGGAATGAGCTGCAATGGAAAAACTCGGCATATCGTCGGCTTGGCTTCGTATCCTAACTCGGAGTGAATACGGCATAGCCCGTTATCGTTGAGGAAAACGCAACTGCCGTCGATCCGCTGTGCGAGACGAAACCGCTTTTTGGATGATGGATAGCGGACCATCACTTGAGTGTCGCGATAGTCCGGATGTTCGTTCCATTTTTGACCTTCCAGCCGGGCCACATCCGCATCGTTTAGAGGTACTAAACTACCTCGACAGCAGATGCCACATTGATGGCAGTCCCACTTTTCTGCGGTTGGCAAGATGACAATCGGCAATGACATCGGAATTCCCTCTTACCAACTTTGGGCTATGTCACTGTACGATTTGAGTCGCTCGGCTGCTTTATCCCATTCGCCGCCATACCTCGGTTCGTACTGAACGATATCGCTCATCGACCGCATCCAGCGACGCCCCTCTGCAATCGACGAGAATCGACCGAGTGAAACCATTTGAGAAATGATGTTTCCAAGTGCTGTCGCTTCGATAGGACCTGCGATGACAGGTCGTTGACACGCATCGGCGGTCATCTGGCAAAGCAATGCATTTTGGACACCGCCACCGACAATATGGATCGTCTCCAATCGATATCCAAGAAGTTCTTCCAGACCACCTAGACAAATTCGATAGCGCAGAGCCAAACTCTCCAACGCGGCTCTCGCGATGGCTCCGTCATCTTCCGGTGGAGCTTGATGGGTATACTTCAAGAAATCGAGAATGGTGTCGAGCATGTTGGTTGGAGCTACGAATTTTGGATGTTCCAAATCGATCAGGCTCTGCAGCGGTTTGGCTCTTGCAGCCATCGCCGCCAGTTTGCTCCATTCGTAATGGGTACCCATTCTTTGCCAAGCGGCACGGCACTGCTGGAAAGGCCAAAGCCCCGCAATGTTCTTGAGCAGACGAACACTCCCATTCGCGCCACCTTCGTTGGTGTAGTTCAACTGACGGCAAGCCTCCGAGAGAATCGGTTCGGCTAGTTCAACACCCATGAGTGACCATGTGCCACTGCTAATGTAGCACCAGTTTGGTTTCTCACTCGCAAATCCCTCAGCAGGGACAGCAATCACCGCAGAGCCTGTGTCGTGCGTCGCCGGAGCAATCACTTGAACGTTCTCGTTTAATCCTGTTCTCGAGCGAACGTTCGGTCGCAATGCTCCCAATTTTGTTCCAGGCTGCACTGGGGTTTTGAAAATCTTTTTAGGGATATTCAATGCATCGAGTATCTTGGTCGACCATTGGCCATTGGTCGCATGAAGCAATTGCGTGGTGCTCGCATTGGTGTACTCATTTACCATTTGGCCGGTGAGTAGCCAATTGATAAAATCGGGGATCATCAAAAAGTGCTCGGCAACATCGAGTAACGGCGAGTTTTCGGCCCGCATGGAATAGAGCTGATAAAGCGTATTGATCTCCATGAACTGGACACCGGTCTGCTCGAAAATGTCCGCTTGGGATATCGAATCAAACACACGTTTCATCATGCCGGTAGATCGAGGGTCTCGGTAGCAAAAACCGGGACCAACCAAGTCGAGGTTGCGATCGAGAAGCACATAATCTACGCCCCAGGTATCCACCCCGATGCTCGCAATGCGATCGCCGTATTGTTTGGCGGCGAGGGTGAGACCATTTTCGATTTGTTGCCAGAGGCCATGCAAACTCCAGTGCAATCGGTTTCCAATGTTGACCGGGGAGTTTTCGAAACGATGGACATCGGTCAACTGGATACGATCCGATTTGAGTTCGGCTGCGATAACTCGCCCGCTGGAGGCTCCCAAGTCAACTGCAATCACTACACCTTGGTCAGTCATGTCCGCCACTATTCAATCCCGCGCCGAAGAATTACGTACTCTGGAAAGCCCGAAATTCTACTCATCGATTGATGCTCTCGTCAGGGACCAACCGAAAATTGGCTACGAGTTATTGAGCCGGTGGGCGCTAGCCCCGGTTACCTCAAGTGCTCGACATTCGTCGAGAACCGTGGTGCTCGTGCTCTAGTGAGCCTACGCTTCTTTTTGGCAAAAAAATTGGGTGGCAAAAAGATTAAACGCATTTATCGGGAAATTTCCCTCGACTTGTTTTGCCAAGTTGCTTTCGACTCGCTTCAACAACTTATTCCTGCCGATCGAATTCCAGACCTAGGGAGCTCGTTTGCGAAGCTTTCTTTGAAGCGAACGTCGATGAATGCCAAGCCTTCGGGCCGCCTCAGAAATGTTGTTGCTGCAATCCGCGAGGATGCGATGAATGTGCTCCCACTCAGCTTGCGCAAGTGTTGGGACGGGAATCAACTCGTCGCTGTCGACGATCTCCACTTCGGACCCGCCGCGTTTAAAGGCGTTCAAAATATCGTCGGCATCGGCGGGTTTAGGAAGAAAATTAACAGCTCCCAACCGAATCGCGTCGATGGCTGTCGCGATACTTCCAAAACCTGACAGAATTAGCACTTGGACATCCGGCCTAATCGCTATTAAATCGGAGATAACCGTTAATCCAGTTCGGCCCGGCATCCGCAGATCGACTACGGCCAAGTCGGTTGGGTCCGTTTTGAAAATCTCAACCGCCTCGTCGCAGTTTCCTGCGATCATTACCCGAAACCCACGTTCCTGAAACGCCTCTGCCAGCCTGTCACGCAATACAAAACTGTCATCGACCAGAAGAATGCTTCGGTACTCGTGTTCCAAACCACTCGGAATTTCCGCTCCAGGAATTATTTCGGTTGTCATTTGTGTCGATTCCGACTGGGCGAACGAAGATTTAGCCCAGCGCTGCCATGCATTTTTCGAGTAGTTTTTTGGTTGCGATGATCCCGTCGTCTTCGCTCAACTTCGAGCCTTCGTACTCTATCCCGACCCAACCGTGGTAGTTGGCATCCATGACGATCTTCATCATTTTTGGGAAATCGATCTTAGTCTCGTTGCCCTGTTCATCAAAGTCGTAGCTTTTCGCGCTGACGGCTTTGGCCAGTGGCATCAGGTCGGTGACACCTTGATAACGGTCATACTCATAAAAGTTTCCGAAATCGGGTAGCGTCCCGCAATTTGCCATCCCCGTCATGCGAATGGTCTCTGCCAGCCACTTGCCGTTCGAGCTCAAGCCGCCATGATTCTCAACAATCACGTTGATCTCCATCGGCTTGGCATATTCTGACAACCGGCGAAGTCCATCCGCTGCAAGCTTCTTCCCTTCTTCGTACTGGGCATTGGTTTGTGCATTCACTCGGATGGAGTGGCATCCGAGGAATTTGGCTGCTTCCACCCACTTGTAATGGTTCTCGACCGCTTTGTTTCGCTTTTGCTCGTCGACATCACCAAGTCCACCTTCGCCATCCACCATGATCAGAACATTGGTAACCCCAAGGTCGCTCGTTCGCGTCTTCATTTCCTTCAGATAAGTTTCATCTTTGGCTTTGTCTTTGAAGAACTGATTGACGTATTCGATCGCTTCGATTCCAAACTTCTCTTTGGCAACCTTGGCGAAATCCAAATTATCCAGCTTCTTCGACTGGAGCGATTTGTGGAGAGACCACTGTGCCAGCGAAATTTTGAACGGCTTTGCCTTATCGGCCTGTGCAAAAAGACTACTCTTGGGAAGCGCTAATGCAGCTCCAAGTCCAACGGATGCGGTGGTCAGAAAATCGCGTCGAGAGAATTGATTCAGCATGGATTGGTTAAGATTCTATTTCAAAAACGACGAAGGGAACCCGGTAATGAGCGACGGACGCTAGCTCCATATTGTATTTTGGCCTTGGATTGCGGGCAAGCAACGAAATTGTAACTTACCCGGTACGGATTTTCTTCCTGGCCCCATCGCGTCCAAACTCCTCGAAAAAGTCAAGCATTTCACGTTCCGAGGTGCTTATTCCCAAGCCAGTGGCACTTAGGCTATAATTGCGTGTCCTTCCTAACCTATTACGACCATCCCAGGGTCGTTCAAAACACTCGGCAAACAAGGCAAACCCTATGCGATTGGCATTTCAGAGATTCCTTCCTGTCCAAACTCTTGCGTTCTGCGGAATGGGGGCAATTTGCGGTTTTAGCGCGAATCTTGCTGGTGCGGACGATTACGATCCAACGGCGGTGGCAAAAGCTGCGATCGCCAAAATGAAGGTGGGTGCCAAAGATTGGCCTCAATGGGGTGGATCGCCCGAACGTAACAACGTCCCTGAAACCGGACCAATGCCGATTGAATTTGATACCAAAACCGGAAAGAACATTCGTTGGTCCATGCCGCTAGGTTCCGAGACATACGGCAATCCTGTCATTGCCAACGGAAAAGTATTCGTAGGTACGAACAATGGAAATGGATACATCAAACGTTATCCCAATACGGTCGACCTCGGCGTCCTGCTTTGCTTTGATGAAAAAGATGGCAAGATGCTCTGGCAACATAGCAGTGAAAAACTACCGACCGGCCGCGTTCATGATTGGCCAAACCAAGGTATTTGCTGTGCTCCGATGATCGAGGGAGATCGACTTTGGTACGTGACCAGCCGTGGCGAAGTCGCTTGCCTCGACCTAGAAGGTTTTTCGGATAATGAAAACGATGGACCATTCAAAAAAGAACCAAACGAAAATAAAGACGAAGCGGATGTGATCTGGAAGCTGGACATGATGGCTGCTCTTGGGGTATCTCAGCACAACATGTGCAGTTGCTCCGTTACTGCTGTCGGCGACTATCTCTTTGTTAACACTTCCAACGGTGTCGACGACGCTCACATCACTGTGCCCTCAGAAAAAGCGCCAAGCTTCATCTGCTTGAACAAGAATTCCGGCGATGTACTTTGGACCGATAACTCACCAGGTGCCAATGTACTTCACGGTCAATGGTCCTCACCTTCCTATGCAGTCCTCGGCGGACAAGAGCAAGTGATCTTCGGTGGTGGCGACGGCTGGCTTTATAGCTATGACCCAAAGGGCAAGGAAGGAACGGCTAAGGCCTCGAAAATGCTTTGGAAGTTCGATTGCAACCCTAAGGACTCCAAGTACAGCCTGAACGGAGCAACGAAGAACCACGTTATCGCAACCCCAGTAGTTTATGACGGGTTGATCTATGTGGCTGTTGGTGAAGACCCTGAGCACGGTGAGGGACAAGGCCATCTTTGGTGCATCGACCCAACCAAACGTGGCGATGTCAGCCCGACTCTCGTTTTCAACTCGAGCGACATGACCAAGCCGATCGCACCGAAACGCAAACAAGCTATGGTTGCAGCAGAAGGCGATGTCGAAAGGGACAATCCCAACTCCGCAGCCATTTGGCACTACGTTGGCAACGATCCCAAAGAGTTTGAAACACAGATGCACCGAACCTGCGGTACCGTAGCGATCAAGAATAACATCCTCTACATCGCCGACTTCTCCGGTGTGCTCCACTGCTTAGACGCAAAAACCGGCGTCGCGCATTGGACCCACGATATGCTCGCAGCTTCATGGGCTTCGCCGCTCATCGCCGACGGCAAAGTTTACATTGGCGACGAAGATGGTGACATCACGATTTTCAAGCACGAAGTCAGCGACAAGATCAACATCATCGCTGAAATCAACCTTGGCTCGGCCCTGTACACCACGCCCGTCGCTGCCAACGAATCGATCTACATCGCCAATCGAAACCGGATTTTTGCAATCGAAGCCGGCAAGCAAAGCGAACCAGTAAAGTAGAGGAGATGATCTTTATTTTCTAACTCCCCTTCTCCTCCGCGGGAGGAGAAGGGGTTGGGGGATGAGGAGGTGCTCCTGGTTTGAGTTGAATTGGACATCAGGTTTCGCTTCATTACGTTCGGAACAAACGCAAATGAACTTAGAACGCCAAGGACTTGAACTGATTCGATCCCTGGCGTTTTTCTTTCGTTAATGACATTTAAGTCGCTACGACGAAATCAAAAAGACTGGCCGCAATGGGGTGGTTCGCCCCAATGCAATAATGCTCCCAAGTCTAGGGCACTCCCCGCGACCTTCAGTGCTGAGATTAACCTGGGTTCGGCATGCTATACCACGCCCATCGCGGCAAACGATACAATCTTTATCTGTATTCGAAATAAACTTTTCGCAATTAGCCTCTAACTTCCTGCCTATTTCCCTCGAGAGCCTCACTATGAAATTGCACTTCCTCTCTTCCACCAACCCTTTGATTCGCCTGTCGTTGTGCGCCTTGGCCGCTCTCGCTGTGATCGGGATGGGACAAGTCATGGCTCAGGCGCCGCTTGGTCCTGGCGTCGGCTACACCAATACGCCCGTTCTTCCGAACAGCCAATGGCGAGTCCACGACAAATACCGACCGCGACCGACTCTTGTTAAGGCTGGCGATGTCCTTGGCCAAGCTCCCTCGGATGCAACGATTCTGTTCGACGGCAAAGACCTGTCAGAGTGGAAGAAGGCCGGGAGCAAAGACAATGCCGCTCCATGGAAAGTCGGGGATGGTTACTTTGAGGCGGTCGGTGGCAGCGGCTCGATTGAAACTCGCAAAGAGTTTGGCGACATGCAATTGCACATCGAATGGTCCGCTCCGGAAGTCGTCAAAGGCAAATCGCAAGAGCGAGGAAACAGCGGCGTCATCATTATGGGCCGCTACGAGATCCAAATTCTCGATAGCTACGACAACGACACCTACGCCGACGGCCAAGCCGGCTCGATCTACGGTCAATTCCCACCACAAGTCAACGTGACCAAAGCTCCTGGCCAGTGGAACTCTTACGATATCCTATTTGAAGCTCCGCGATTCGACGGCGAGACGTTGCTCAAGCCCGCTCGAGCAACCGTCTTTCACAACGGAGTTCTCGTCCAAAACGCCAAAGAGCTGATCGGACCAATGGCACACCAAGAGATCGCCAAGTACAAAGCGCACCCATCCAAAGACCATCTGCTGTTGCAAGACCACGGTAACTCGACGCGATTCCGAAATGTATGGGCTCGCCGATTGCGAGAAGAAGTCGATCCATGGCTCGTCATGCCGGGAGCCACCGATGCCAATCTACCTGGCAAAGGCAAGAAGATCGTTCTCATCTCCGGCGACGAAGAGTATCGATCCGAAGAGTCGATGCCCATGCTCGCCAAGATTTTGTCCGAGCAGCACGGATATGATTGCGTAGTGCTCTTCTCGATCAATCCAGAAACACACACCGTCGATCCTAACTACCAAAATAACATCCCTGGTTTGCATCATCTCGATGACGCAGATGGAATGGTCATGTGCTTGCGATTTCGATCGTTGCCGGATTGGCAAATGGCCCATTTTGAGAAATTCATGAATGAGGGGAAACCGTTCATCGCACTTCGGACGTCAACACACCCATTCAATTTCCCTGACACCTCAAAGTCCCCATTCAAAAAGTGGGCGTTCAATAGCAAAGAATGGGAAGGTGGTTTTGGACAGCAAATCATTGGCGAAACTTGGCATTCGCACCATGGCGCCCACGGCTCGCAGGCGACCCGCGGCGTGATTGTTGAGGCTGCGAAAGCGTCCCCGATTCTCAAGGGAGTTAGCGACGTCTTTGGTCCATCCGATGTGTATGGCGTAGTTCATTTGCCAAGCACTGCCAACGTCTTGCTCCAAGGGCAAATTCTAAAGGGCATGAATCCAACAGATCCACCACTCGAGGGAGCAAAGAATAGCCCTATGATGCCTTTGGTTTGGACCAAGGACTATCAGATGCCTGGCGGAAAAACTGGCAAACTGTTTTGCACGACGATGGGAGCCGCGAACGATCTGCTCTGCGAAGATCTGCGGCGGTTGGTCGTCAATGCAACCTACTGGATGACAGGCCTAGAAGCAAAGATTCCAGAAAAGGCAAGCGTGAAGGTCTCGGATAAATACCAACCCAACAACTTCGGGTTCAAACCAGCGAAGTTCTTCACGGAACAGCTGATCAAGCCGATCGATTTGGTTAAGTAGTCGAGCAAGATCTTATGATTTTTCCTCCCTATTTCCTTCTCTTGCGGAGATGGGGCATGTGAACAAATTAGCCGAACAACGCTAGCCGCGGTTCTCGACGAATGTCGAGCGATCTTAGAGACCGGTCTAGACACACTCCCGCTGGGAGGGTCGAGCGTAGCGAGGGGAGGGCCAGTGCCGACAGCTATTGCATAAATCAGTTCACCCTACCCGGGCCGAAGGCCCGACCCTCCCCCGAGGGAGGGTGACTTTAAATCCCTGCAAAACAACCGGGGGCTATCGCCCGTTAACGTTAACGTTAACGGTAAAGTGCAATGCGATGTTCTCAGAACTGCGAAGATCGCATCACGCAAACCGATTCCGCTTCTCGACATAGTCGCTCGATGTCGAGAGGGCTGTCCAAATAGGCTAAACCGAGTCCCTCGACTTGGTTCACTCTCAACTGGGACATCAAATAAATACTTCGCTTGCTTTTGATAGAGCTCAAAACGGCTGCTGCAAATGCATCCTCCAAGTCGCTGTTTAATAGCTGCCGTTGCAGTTTTTCCTCCGATTCGTCCGAACCTAACTGCGATATCCCTGCCGACAAGTTCTTGATGTCGGTGCAGACGACAATACTACCGTTGGAGTTCAGCTGCATATCTGCGTGAGCTGCAGCTCTAGCTACGTTCATCCAGGATTGCTGTGTCCAGTCCCCTTCAACAAAGGCAATAGCCAGCGAATGCTCTTGCACGGAACCACCGCCGACAGGGCGTAACAATTCGGAAGCTTGTTGGAAAACTTTATCCGGATTGCCTCCTAAGATTGCTGAAACAGAACCATCGCTGGCGGGAACAACCGCGATGGCAAATGGAATCCCCATCAACCATCCCACTTCATGACTCAGTTTTTCCTGGAGGTGGAGGTGGTGGACATTGTCATCCAACCAAGCCAAGTTCCAGCGGTGCTGCGTTGTTGCGTCAGCAAAACTAGGTGACATTCCATACTTGTCACTCGCACTGGGAGAATCCGGTGTGCGAATGCAATAGATTGGCAGAACGACTTCCGCCTCGACCAAATCGCGTTGAATGTAGATTGGGTCGGCCGAGGCACTGGCTGCAATGTAGCCGTGCGAATCGTGATGAGTCGGTTCGTGCTTTATAACCTTAACCCCATCCAATTCCTGATGCTTGAGATCGTCAACAAGTCGATCTCGCCAGTCTTGATTGTCAGAACCTAGCACGACGATAATCATTTCCTGTCGAGTTCCGTGCTCGACTAAATACCGAACCACAGCGCATGCAATCGCATTCGCGTCGGGCACTCCATCCTCGATCGCGATCGCAATATGATCGTCATCGATGAGAGCTAAGGGCAATGGCGGGAAATCGATCGGTTCGTCAAACGCCTTTGTGATCAGCTCGTCGATTGGCTGTTCGGCCGCTATGCCAGAGACGCGGAGTTCGGAAACATTCTCTGGCAACTGCAGGACTAGATTTCTAGTCCCAATACGTGGTTCGTAGGCAGCTAAGTTCTTCATCGGTCCGAAACCTTTGCTCGATAGTAGGCTGCATGGCGAGCAATCATCTGCTCGACCGAATGCTCCGTTTGGATATGCTGTTTTGCGTTATCGGCCATTGCCTTCCTCCGTGAATCATCGTTTAGAAGCATATTGGTCAATCGAGTTAAATCGTTCACATTTCCAAGTGGATAAAGCAGACCCGTCCGTTCGTGCTGCACCAATTCCTGGTTTCCCGGAATGTCGGAGGCGATCACGGCCACGCCGCTCTGCATCGCTTCCATGATGACATTCGACTGACCTTCATAAAGGCTCCCGTTCCAAAGGATTTCGCAGTGAGGCAACAAATCCGAAACATCGGTACGATGCCCAAGAAAATAAATTTGCGAGGCGCCGCGAATGTTATCGCGGTACAGTTCCAGTCGCTCTCGATCTGGCCCATCGCCAACAATCACGTAGCAGATGTCCTCACGCATCACGCGAAGCAATTCTACTGCCCAGAGCATGTCCTTGTAACCTTTCTGAGCCCACAACCTACCTACTGAAATAATGATTTTTCTTTCAGTGGAGACCCCCATTTTTTCGCAAGCTTCCGCCCGACTCAAACGGCTAGGCATTGCCGGTTCGATCCCGTTCGGAATCAATTGAAAGCGATTTGAATCAAGTCCGTGTTGTTGATAAAAATCGATAGTCCCTTGGCTGTTGGCCGTAAGACCCTGGGTTCGCTTCAAAAGGAATCGATCGATCCAAAACTGCAGTCCATTTTTCCACGGGTCAACCGATCGCTCAGATCCCAAAATGACGGGAACGCCAGCGGATAAGGCAGCAGATCGTCCATACGCATTTGCTGCAAAAAGCCATGTATGAACAATATCGGGTTTCAATTGCTTCAGGAGCTTTCTCAATCGAAGCCACGCAAATGGATCGAGTTTCGATCGCTTGTTGATATGGTGAACCTTGATGCCATTGTCGAGCAGCTCCTGTTCGCGGGGACCAGTTCGAGTCAGAACGATCACGATCGCCTCAAACTCATTGCGATCCAACCCGCGAGCCAAAAGCGAAATCTGTTTCTCCGCCCCTCCCTGGTCGAGCGTAGGGATAATCAAGCAAACTCGCAGTTTCATGCTTTGCATTCAAGGATGGAGTCACGGAAGAGGGATAGCCATTGCTGAATACATTCGTCCAACGTTTTACCTCGTCGCATCGTCTGACGCAGCGCACCGGCCGCGGAAGTCCAGCGTTCTCGATTTGCGAGGAAGTCTTGTAGTTTTAGGGCCAGAGCCTGCTCCGTTGAATAAAGTTGGAAATGCTGGTTTTCAGGCAACCAAGCCCGACATTCCTGATTGTCGGCAATCATCATGGGAACGCCCGCACTAGCCAAAGTTGGCAAAGTGTATTGTATCGCCTCCTTAGGATTTGAGGCGATACAAAGATCCGTCACCCGAATCAATTCCTGCAAGTCATCAAACCCATCGAAAAGAAGGATTTCACGATGCCAACCTCGCGATTTGATCAAATCGTAAAATAAACTCGGGTCGAGACCAGAACCAATAATCCACATGCGCATGGCCGCTCCCGAGTCCAAAAGATCGCAAACAACTTGAATTGCTTTTCGAAGTGGAATCGACTCTGAAACGCCCAGGTGCAGCAGCAAATCGGTTCGACCAGGAATCAGGAAATCGCTACTGGTGTCGAAAAGCGCGTTGGATGCATTCGTCCGAAGTTCTTCCGATCGACTTACATGCTCCCAAGCCGTATCGGCGATCCTTACGATTTGAGACTCGGTAATCCCCTGAGACACCAGAATCCTATGGGCGTTGGGCGTTGGACAAACGATACGTGCGACTCGTCGACATTGGTCCGCCATCGCAACTTGAGTAATCCTCAGACCAGTTGCGAGTCCAAACCCGCTCTCCTCAGGCGAAAAACGAACGACTATGGGCAGGTTCCATTTCGAGCTCTTGCATTGCAACGAAGCAACAAGGCTATCCGCGCGATCGACATAAATGCAGTCGTAATTTTTTGCTGTTTTGCTGATCCACTGCACCGCATTTTTTTGAAAATGACTTTCGTTCCAGTTGGTATTCGGAGAAGGAAGCAATCGATGCACAGGCACTTCGCGGCATACGGAGTATGCAGGCCAACTTGAATGCCATCGGGCGGTCAGCACAGTCACTGTCGCGCCCGCTCGAGTCAACGCTGCACAGAACTGCAATAGCCGCTGACAATTGTCGTCCGTAAACGGCCAGAATCGACGGGTGACAACAAGCACCCTAGGCCCATGAATGGATGTGGACACAACTTAAGCCGACACGTGATTCTGCAAATCGGAAGCTTCGAGGACGCCCACGTAGGGCAGGTTTCGGTACAAGTCTTCGTAGTCCAATCCATACCCAACGACGAACTCGTTTGGAATTTCGAAAACTACAAAATCCGGCACAGCAGACACAACGCTCTGTCCGAGTTTGTTCAAGAAAACCGCAGTCCGAATCGATTTGGGTTCCAAGGCAGTAAGCCGTTGCGTTACCTGAACCAGCGTTTTGCCGGTATCAAAAATGTCATCGATCAACAATACGTCTCGATCCTTGATATCCAGCATCATTTGGTCTTGGATCACCAAGTCTCCCGACTGTGTGCCACCGCGATACGAGCTTGCTTGGATCAAGCTGATGCGAACCGGCATTTCCAATCGGCGAATCAAATCCGCCAACATGACGAGACTGCCCGTCATGATCCCCACGATGGTTATGGGATGGTCTTTGTAATGCTCTTTTAGTTGAGAAGCCAAACGATCGATGCCTTGCCCGATCTGCTGTTCATTCAAGAGGATTTTCAAGGTTTTCGCCGTTCGCTAAAGTCAAAGTCGGTGCAAGCCAAGCTGCATAGCACGACGCGCAAGCTAGTGAATTCATGGTGGAATTCATGGTGGAATTCATAGTGGAATTCATGGTGGAATTCATAGTGGAATTCATAGTGGAATTCTCAGTAGAATTCATGGTGGAATTCACTAGCTTGCGCGTCGTGCTAGGTTTTTTGGCGCACGAACAATGTAAAGGCCAAAACCCAGAATGTCGAGCCATCCCTACCGACTTAAAAAACGCAAAGTAAAGGCCTTTTCCACGGAGGCTTTCCCGGCGTCAATGATCTTGAGCGATGACAAAGTTTCCGCTAGGGCGGTCCATCGTTCCGCCGACATCGAGCCAACCACATTTTCTGTCGCACCGCTAGGAATGCAAAGCGGCTTGAGAGCCTCAACTCCAAAGTCCAAAGCGTTCTTCTCCAACCCCTGCTTGTTTTTCGACAAAATTACTTTGTTCGATTCGGCTGGCGATTCCAAATACTTTTTCCAACCTTCGACACTGGCTTGAACCATCCGCTTGCAGATATCCTCCTCCTTGGAAATTAGACTTTCCGTGGTGACGAGCAGGCTTGCGTATGGGTTGTAGCCAATCTCAGACATCATGAGCTCAGTGACTTCGACTCCTTGTTGCCGGGCCATAAAAGGCTCGCTGAAACTGTATCCCTGAGTCGCAACTCCCTTTTCGGCAACCAGCATGGCGACCGAACCGAAGTATGGCACGACTTCAACCCCCTCGGTTAGAAATCCCTTACTCTTGAGAAACGACACGTAGGGACGCGAAGAATCGATTTGAAGCTTCAGGTTCTTGAGACCGTCGAAACCCGTGATGCCTGAATCTTTTCGAACCATAATGCAGCGAGGTCCGTTCTGGATGGGTGCCATCAAGGCCACCATTGGAACATCCTGATTCCGAGCGATAAGCACGTCATCTGCATTGCCAACTCCAAATTGAACTCGTCCCAACGTGAGTTCCTGGGCCACAACGGTGGTTTTTCCACCGGGACGAATTTCAACATCCAAGCCATACTTTTCAAAAATCCCGTGAACTTGTGCGGCATAAAAACCGCCGTGTTCTGCTTCGGGATACCAGTTCAAAAGCAGCGAAACCTTGTCCTTTGCCTTCGGTTTGGCTTTTCCTGGCTTGGCTTCCTCGACAATTCCAGCTGCGCTCTCGGCTTGAACTTCGCTCAACGACTGTTGAACCACCTTTTTCCCACCGGTGTTGGCTATAGGCTTGGGTTCTTCACACCCCTGGCAAAAGAAAAGCGAGGCGAATAGGCTAAATGACAGCAAAAATCGTTGATTCATGTTTCCAGCTACAGTTTTCGTGGGTGATTCTCTGTTCTTTCAATGGGAGGGTGTGCGATTATAGCGTTCTGGGCAAGCGCTGGTGTATGGCCTTTCGGCGACCGACCGCACTTTTGGGCGAGCGGCGGAATGAAAAGTACCGTAGCTGGATTCGCGACACATTTGGTCCTGCCGCTCGCCTTTGCGGTTAAAGCGGTGTGAAGCCGGGACACCAACGTCATAATCCCTTTTTTCGTCAAAGTCGGCTCAAGTTACGCGTCTTAACAGCCGACACTGAGGGATATGGCTACCGATCCGTTCCCAAACATGGACTCACCGCAAAGTCGGCTCTTGAGCAGCCTTCATCGTTTCGCGTCGGTTTGGGGCACGGTCGTTATTGATGGAGTTTCGACGGTTGGGGATATTTCGATTTTTGGTTGGCAGATGGTTTTGTGGATGTTTCGCGCCAAACCAAAGCGAGAAACACTCATGCCGAATTTCTATGCAGTCGGCGTTCTTAGTCTCCCCGTTGTTGCTCTCACTGGCACGTTTATCGGGATGGTTCTAGCCATTCAAAGTTATCATCAGTTCAAAAACATTGGAATGGAAACGTTTCTTGGGGCAGTCATTAACATGTCGCTCGTCCGTGAGCTCGGGCCGGTTTTGGCGGCGACCATGCTCGCTGGTCGAGTAGGTAGCGCAATGGCAGCGGTCTTGGGTACAATGCGAGTTACCGAGCAAATCGATGCACTGATCAGCATGGGGGCAAACCCGATCCACTACTTGGTCGTGCCTCGCTTTTTGGCATGTGTCTTGCTGATTCCTGCTTTGACAATCATGGCTGACTTCATGGGAATCGTAGGCGGCTACTTTTATAGCGTCATCGTCTTTGGAATCGATCATGCTCAGTACTTGCGAAACAGCCGCGAATTTGTGGGTAGCTTTGACTTGTTCACAGGTGTCTTCAAGAGCATCTTCTTTGGGGCAACGATTGCAGTGGTTAGTTGCTACCGTGGCTTTCACTGTCAAGCGGGTGCAGAAGGGGTTGGTCGAGCTGCAACCGCCGCATTCGTGCAGAGCTTTGTTATGATTCTGCTGCTGGACATTGTGCTCAATATATTCTTGGACGCTGTTTACTTTGCCATTTGGCCGACTGGGGCAAAGCTATTCTGATGCAAGAATCGATCTTGGACCAAATCACATCCACGGCTCTGCCTCACGGCAAGCGTCCCATTTTGGAGACGCGAAGTATGTCGCTGCAATTTGGTCGCCAAGTCATCCTCAAGGACATCTCGGTCAAAGTCAATAAAGGGGAAACGATCGCAATCATCGGCGAGAGCGGTTGCGGAAAAACGATGTTTCTTAAAGCCCTCGTCGGACTGCTAAGCCCTACCTCGGGTAGCGTCGTTTTCGACGGCCACGACATTCAGAAACTTGATGACCAAGAAATGACAAACCTGAGGAAACGATTTGGATTCGTTTTCCAGAATGCAGCCCTCTTCGACAGCATGACTATTAGCCAAAACATCGCGTTCCCTTTGCGTCAACACGGCGTCCCGAAGGGCAAAACCGCACAGAACTTGATCTCGGAACGACTGGCCGAAGTTGGCTTGCCAAGCAACGTTCTTCCGAAACGCCCCTCCCAATTGTCAGGCGGCATGAGAAAGCGTGTTGGTCTCGCTAGGGCCTTGATTTTGGAACCAGATCTATTGCTCTACGACGAGCCGACCACAGGACTGGATCCGATCATGAGCGACGTGATCAATGAACTGATGATGAGGACCAGAAAACGCTATCCTGTCACAAGTATTATCGTGACGCACGATATGCACTCAGCGCGCAAGGTGGCGGATAGGATCATCATGTTGTATCCCTACACAAGGCTAGAGCATGGGGAATCTCAGATACTCTTCGATGGCCCGCCATCGGCTTTGGAGAGCACAAAAGATCGCAGGGTCAGCCAATTTGTAAAAGGAGAAGCTGGCGAACGACTCATGGAAATGTTAGCCTCCCGCAGCAAAGGCCCCGCCGACACGTTTGGTAGAGTCGATCCCAATCACGACGATGGAATGGACGAGGAATAATCATGGAAGAAAGCGGCTATCGTTTTGGCGTTGGAGTTTTGGTCATGGCCTCCGCGATCATCGGAGTGCTGTTGATTGCATTCTTTGGCGCTGTCCCAACACTTTGGGTCGATCGCAATCGAGTTAGCTTCAATTTCCCAACGGCCCCCCGCGTTGCTGTGGATACTCCCGTCCGAAAAAACGGAGTGCTGATTGGCCGCGTTTCCAGCATTGCACTTCAGCCTGGAGACAAAGGGGTCATCGTTCGCATGGAGCTTGACCGAAAAGTTGAATTGCGCAAGGGCGAAGTACCCAAGATTTTGAGCGGTTCGATTATCACAGGCGACGCTGTCATCGAGTTTATTGCCGGCACGCCAGAATCCAATCTACGCCGATTCGATGGAACCCAGGGAACGCCTCCAGACGGGATTCTCGATGCAAGTGAAGCGGCTCCCATCAACGAGATCATCACGGATGCTTTCTATTCAACAGGCGGCGAAGTCGCACCGGACCCATTCGAATCTTTAGTGAGAGTCGAACAATCGTTGCTTCCGCTGATGTCAACAGTCAATATTACCTTGCAACGGTTTGACAAAATCGGCGCTTCAATGCAGGAAGTGATCGGCGATGGTGATGGCCCGATTCGTGATATGGTCACGAGCATCAAAGAAACCTCAGAAGTTGTCAAGACGACGGTCAATGACATTGGAAAAGTGGCAAAGCAAGTTGAGAGAGCACAGATTCCCGATGCAATCGCCAACGCCCTTGCTGAAGTTCCAGGTATTTTCAAAGAAGCGCAATCAACACTCGCTCAAACCCAACGCACCCTCAAAGGTTTTGAGCAATTCAGCGCCAGCCTCGAAGGGCTCGGCAAGGAGTTTGAAGGGATCGGCGAGACCATTCGCAAAGCGGTCGACAACGCCAACACCGCCATCGAAAACATCGCCGAGATCACTGAGCCAGTCAGCCAAAACAGCGAAGTCCTGGTTGCAAACGCCGTCAACGCTCTCGAGAATCTGAATGCCCTATCTGTGGATCTAAAAAGGTTCACGACTCGCTTGAACAACAGCCGAGGCACGGTTGCCGAGTTGGTCGACAACCCGCAGATTGCGTACAAAGTCAATCAGACTCTTCAAAACATCCAAACGGCTTCAGCGAACGTGGAAATACTGACTCAAAGACTACAGCCAATCATCGGCGACGTTCGGGTATTCTCCGACAAGATAGCACGCAACCCCGGAGCGTTGATCGATCTTAAGGGTACCATCAGCGGTCGACCTCGCGGAGTTGGACTCAAGTAGAATGCCCGACGAGCAACATGTCCAAGCTTGGCGCGAGCGGTGCTATGAATGCTATCGCCCAATAGACCTTTGCTTTTGCAATCAGATTCCAACCATCGACAACCGAACGGATGTTTTGATCTTTCAACACATGCGCGAGCGCTTTCATCCCTTTAACACAGCTCGCATTCTCCAAAAATCGCTACGCAACTCGAACATGATCGTCGACCATATCGAGGGCCTGAGCAAAATCCTCTCAAGGACGCCATTCACGAAGGAAACGGGGCTTTTGTATCCCGGCCATGGGTCGCAAATACTGGAAGAACTTCCTGATCATGAGAGGCCGAAGCAATTGGTCATTTTGGATGGGACATGGCACCACACCAAAACGTTGTTTCGCGACATTCCGCAACTTCAAGCACTCCGCAAAGTTCGATTAGCACCGACGGAGCCAAGTCGCTACGGAATCCGCCGAGAGCCTGACGTTTTGTTTCTTTCGACGCTAGAGGCGACGGTGGCTGCCTTGCGATTTTTAGAACCGGAAACGGTGGGATTCGAAAAACTGCTTGCGGCATTTGAGTTCATGGTCGCGAATCAAATGGCCCATCCAAAATCAGCGGATAGCGTTAGACGAAAACGACGACCGCGGGCACCGCTCAATATTCCGAAGATTCTAAGGGACGATCTAGCAAACGTGGTGGTTGTTTATGGTGAAACCGGCCCAGGCGTGGACGAGGTCGCCAACGAAGGAGCGGACCGTACTCGAACACCTGTCCTATGGGTTGCCGAAAGGCTCGTCAGTGGCGAACGATTCGAGCGAACCATTGCTCCATGCCGCAAACCTTCCCCATCGTTTTTCAAGCACTTGGAGCTCCCTGAGGACACGTTTTCCAATGCGATTCCAATGGAGAAGCTGCGGCTGGAATGGGAGTTGTTTCTAAGGCCGAACGACACCTTGGCCTATTACTTCGCGAACTGCTTCAATCTCCTAGATGTCGTTGGCGGTCCACCGCACCGAAGAATTTATCTGAAAAGCATTCAACTTCATCGGGGCCAGAAAAACGGAACAATCGAGGAACTGTTGACTGCTCTTAACGTAAGCTTCGACAATTCATCAGGCCCAGGAAGGGCTCATAGGAGACTTGCACGCACCATTGCATTGGCGAGGTATCTCAATCAGTGTAGTTTGGTGCCTAAGCCTTCGTTCACGACTCGCTAGACGCTCGAGCAAAATTGCCTTGCCCAAAGAATCCCATTCCTGCGGTCGCTACGAACTCGAGGCGTTGATCGAGGCGATTCGAGCTGCTGTAGATGATGAAAGACGATAAGATGATGAAGGATGGCGCCAAGTAGTCACCATTAGGTGTTGACGGTCTAGTTTTGGAGAAACGATATGCAAGATGTTCCGAAGGTTTCTGTGGATGAGGTCACGCCCCTTTCTTTGTATTTCAATCGTCGTCGCCTCATGCGGGCAGGTTTGGCCGCAGGGACAGCCATGGGAACTGCCGCTACATACCGTTGGTTTAATCCGGTTGCCAAGTTTGAAACCAGTCAGGCAACGGAACTTCAAGTGGCCAAAGAGCAACGCTCCGCCGAGGAGCTTTTGGTCCAAGGTTGGCGTGTGAATGAGACGTCAACCGTCTCCTACTAGGTCGACGCGTACTCATCGACCTCGAGCTGGTTGCTGATTTCGGCGATTCCATCCATTCCCCTTAGAATTTCTTGAACCATTTGCTTTTGGTAGTAGGAATCAACCTTTCCGCGTAGGGTTATTTTTCCATGGGCACTTTCCAGGAAGACTCGGCGGTTTAAGAGATACGGATTCTTTCGAATTGCGGTGTCGATTCGGTGCAATAGTGGTCCTGCTTGCATGCTGCGGTGCTTTCTATTGGATAAACTCGTGGAGAGGCCGGAACCAAGTTCTGAACTCTTGCCGATCATTCGCATTCTCCGTACCTGGCGAAGGGGAAAGTGCACCTAATTTCCTGGCAATTCCAATCGGAGTATCGGATTTTCGTTCAAGTGGGATTACGTAAAATTCTCCGTTTGTTCCAAGAAGACGGGCAACATGAAAACGTCTGCATCACGACGCGCAAGCGGGCAAGCTAGTAAAATTTATAAATTGGCACGACGGACAGCCCAGTGAATGGGATCGTAGAATCACTCGTTTGCAACCGTGCTAGAGGGATTTTGCCCGCCGCTCGCATCGAGGTAGGTCGTTACCTCAGGCCACAAGTTAAGCAAAAAAAGCGAGTAAGAGTCGGGTTGACCACACCGCACGTAGCCAATGAGCTACACTAGTAGACAAGTGGACGAACGGTTTGCGTCCTATGTTTTCCCAATGTTGAGGTTAGTACTTCTTTCCAATGCCTGATTGGTTTCCGGATCTAGTTAAGATCCTGGTCGCTTTGCTTTTGGTGCTTGTGAACGGTTTCTTTGTCGCCGCGGAATTTTCGCTGGTTAAGGTTCGTTTGGGACGAATCGAACAACTCGTTGCCAATAGAAAACTCTTTTCTCGCACGGCCCGTTGGCTCGCGCAACGACTAGAGCAGTCGCTGTCAGCATGCCAACTAGGCATCACGATGGCGTCGTTGGCTCTTGGAACGATTGGGGAACCCGCGTTTGCAAAACTGGTCGAGCCGCTACTGCACGCTCTTCAAATCCAATCGGAAGCCATCATTCATGCGGTTGCTTTTGCGATCTCGTTTACTTTTGTGACGGCCCTTCACTTGGTGATCGGTGAGCAGGCTCCCAAGATTTTCGCAATTAGGAAGCCGGAAACCATTTTGCTAGCCTGTGCGGTCCCGTTGCAGATTTTCTTTATCGCAACTTATCCTTTAATGCAAAGCCTGAATGTCTCAACAACTTGGCTGTTGAAGATGTTTGGCTCCAGTGAATCCAGCAAAAGTTCGATTCCCTACACCGAAGAAGAGATTCGGGCCTTGTTGCGAGAAGCCCATGTGCATGGCAACTTGACCGGTAGCGAACACAGCCTGATCAACGCCGTTTTCGAGTTCGCAGACTTGGTCTGCAGGCGCATTATGGTTTCTCGGACCGATGTCGATTTTGTCGATATCAATGAGAAAACCGATGTGACGTTAGCCATGATTCACCGTACCAAGCACACTCGCTATCCCATTTGCGACGGCTCATTGGATGACGTTCTTGGGGTACTTCACGTCAAAGATATCTCAGGCGAAACCATCAACGATGGCTTCGATTGGAAATCGTTGATGCGACCGCCCAAAAAAGTCCCGGAGAATATGCCGATCAGTAAACTGCTTCGGCATTTTCAAGGCACCCACCAACACATGGCCTTCGTCGTTGACGAATACGGCATGATGATCGGTATCGTGACCTTGGAGAATGTGCTGGAAGAAATCATCGGCGAAGTTGCTGACGAATTTGACATCGAAGATCCGGAAATTGTCCCAGATGGATCGGATAGCTTTATTATCTTGGGTTCGACTGCCGTTCAAGACGTCGAAAATCGACTTGGCATCCGTTTTGAGTATGCAGATGTTGATACAATGTCGGGTCTTCTCCTTGACAAAGCGGAGCGGCTGTTAGTCGCCGGCGATGTTATTGAGTTCCCTAACGCTATTGCAAAAGTTCTTTCCGTATCGGACGATCGTGCAACGAAAGTTCGACTAACTCTCATTTCGTAAGAAAACTAGCCCCTCGGAGTATCAACCATGAAATGGTTCCATTTCGCTACAGTCGTTTGTCTTTCCGCTTTTTCGTTTGCCACCACGGTTGTGGCTCAAGAAGCTCCCAAAGGCAAGAAAATATTTGATGGCACTACCCTCACAGGCTGGGCCGGATTGCCTGCCAATTGGCGAGTTGAGGACGGAGCCATCACGGGCGAAAGCCTCAAGGATGCTCCACTGAAGAACAACACGTTTTTGGTCTACGAAAAGAAGGTTGCAGACTTTGAGCTCAATTGCGAATTCAAAATCACAGGTGGAAACTCAGGAATCCAATATCGATCCAAGCTAGTCGATGCGGACAAGTTTATCGTCGGCGGATACCAAGCTGACATCGACTCGCAAAAAGACGTCAAGCAGAATAGTTTCGTTGGAATCAATTACGAAGAGAGAGGGCGAGGAATCTTGGTCCAGCGCGGCCAAATCGTTTCCGTAGGCGCGGACGGAAAGCTCAATGTCGTCGGCTCAACCGGGGATTCGGATGCACTTCGCAGCAAGTTCAAGGTGGATGACTGGAACACCTATCGAATCGTTGCCAAAGGTAATGTGTGCCAACACTACATCAATGGTGTATTGATGTCCGAGTTGCAGGATAACCAAATTGACAAACGTGCATCCGAGGGGATCGTTGCTCTCCAACTGCATGCCGGACCTCCGATGAAAGTTCAGTTTAAGAACATTTACGTCTCGGAATAGTTCCCATCACTCCCATGATCCCACACGAAATTCTCGTGCAGAGAATCCGACATGCCACACAAGCATTGCTCGGACAGCAACACTTAACGCACCAAATCAACGAATGGTGCGAGCAGTATCAGTTGCAATGCGATTCCATCCTCTCCTCCCGAGGTGTATCGCTCACGAGTATTGCGGTGGTTGGGGCCAAAGGGCAGGGGAAAACCTGGGTTGCTCGGCAATTGATTTTTGACAAGAGAATCTCGGAATCCTTGCCGAGTGGTGTTCTATCGAGCGAAGCGACAACGCACGTTCACTGGATCGGTCCAGTAGTACCAGAGGCCCTCGACCCAAATTGCGAACTCTACCATCCGTGCCGTTCTGAATCGATGTTGGATTTGGGCCGGCCGTATATGTTGCTCGATACGCCCGGCGTCACCGATGATGATTTGCAAGCTGCGAAAATTGCCAAAGATGCGATGGCGCTCTCGCCGCTGAAACTGCTCGTCGTGCGCCGCGATCAATTGCGTGGAGCCATTCTTTCGCAACTTGCCCATTTTACAGAAGGTGCGATTTGTGTTCCAGTTGTGACTTGCGTTCCGCTCAAGGATTTGCATCATGCTGACGCTCATTCGGGCCTCTCGGAAAATAGCTTATCCCAAGATCGTTGGAGCGAATCGTTGCGTCGAGATTTAGAAACATTCTCCGAAGCCATGCGAGCCAGCGCACCAAAGACGAAATTTTTAGACTGCGTGCTCGTGCCTGATTTCGAAGCAGACGGAGACGAAGCCAAGATTGGACTTGCATTTGCCAGCGAGTTGCGAAACAAATTGCAGAACGAGTCATTGGACGATATTGCAGCCACACGAGCGAATCGACTTTCTTCAGCCACAGACCGATTGCGTCATCGCGTAGGGCAGTTATTGGATACACAGCTACCGCAGCTTTCCACTGCGGTTCGCAAGTTACACGCCGAAGCGGACGCACTCCCGTCGCAAACCATCGAAGCCGTCCTTGGATCGCGCGTTGTGTTGCAGTCGGCAGTTCGAGGTCGATTGCGTGCTCAGATGATTGCAGACACAGGCATGATCTGGTTTCCTTATCGAACGGTACTCACCATTTTAGGCCTAACACATGGCGCATGGGATCGATTGCTGCTTTCGCTTTCAGGCAGTGTTCCGTCCATTTTCGGAACCTTCGCCGCTTGGGCTCGCAATGTCCAGCAGTCTCGAAAGATCAACTGGGAGATGCACGAGGGAATTCGCGATCGACTCAATCGCCAAATTCAAGATAGACTCGAACCGATTCAGTCTCAATTTCATCGAGCAGTGACTCGGATGCGAGGTTCAGATCAAGAGACAAAAGCCATTTCGGCTTCGCCGAAAATCCGTCTGGCGGGTGTGGAAGAGCTACAAACGCGTGCAAGAAGCGTGTTCGAATGGTCCGTGGATCGTTACCAAATATCCTGGCTGCCTTTGCAATTGTTTGCCTTAGTAGGCACAGGAATCTTTTGGTTGTTGATGGCCGGTCCGATCGTCGCGATCTATCGAGAATTCTTGGGAGCGAGCTACAACACTCTTTCCGGTTCGCATTCCAGTGTCGATAGTTTTCCTCACCCAAGCCCAGCGTTGTTGTTCACAAGCGTGTTGTTGTCGCTGATCCCATTACTGATCTATGCCATGGTGGTGCTGAGCTGGACCCAGCGAAGGTCCAAAATCCATCGTATCGCGGACAGTACCTACGGCGAAGAGATCAAGCTGGTAGACGAGCTGAAGCGTAGCGGCGTTATCGAGTTGCACTACGACGACCCATTACTTGAGCATGCTGAATTTCTAATCCAGTGCACGCACTAAAAGATGCGGACGATCGGCAGTACTCGTACTCGATCGGATGGACAATCGAGGACGAGTACGAGTACCATTTCATTGAGCACGAGTACGAAATCTGTCCAGAAATGTGGGTAAAGATGAGGGCGCTAGCCCCGGTTCTCGACGGACGTCGAGCATTCGAGAAAACCGGGGCTATCGCGCCCAACGGCTAATGAATCGGCAAAAAATCGAGATGTATTTGGCATCCTATTTCGCACTAGCCATGACCGCTTCTTTGGCGTGTACGCCAGCATGATATGTGCTGTACACGTAGATCGGTATTGCCAAATCACCTAGGTGCTGCTCAATCAATGGCTTAACATCAGCCCAGCGTAGCCCGCCAACACCTGTCGCCAAGGCAGGAATAGCCAAGCTGGTAATCCGTTCCGCTTCAACATCATGCCTTAAACGACGGAGGCAATGATTTACATTCGCAAGCGATGCTTTTCCAGGTCGAGAGCCATGGGTATGTTCGCCTTCTTGCGTCATGAGATTAAAGATTCGCGCGCACCCAACGCCACCCCACATCCAAATTTCACCAGCCTTGGGATGTGCAAGATGAGCATAATGCCTGAAGTCCTTGGCCATTGCAGGCCATTTCTCGCGTAGAGCAAGAGCGAGCCCCGAATCAAAATGTTCGTTGGGTGCGACCCCGTGGGCAATCGCTTGAGCATTCGAAAGCAATATGTCTCCGGAAACTTCTTGAATCATGGTATCCCCATTCGCCTTGTTGAGAAATCGAAATCTTGCAAAATCACAAGTCAATGGTCTTGAAAGCGAAAGTCATGCCAATCGAAGAATTTGACAATTGCCTTGATTTGCCGGAATGTTTGTTGGCTCACAGCGCGTCACACTTGCACACCCGCATCACGAATGTGCGGATGCGACACGTTCATTGTCCTTCGCACGTTGAGCCGTCATTTCACCGCGAGAACGCTTAACTTGCTGTGGGTCAGAATCTTGTCCGAAGTGTTACCTAACCAGATGCCTTGCATGCCGCGCCGTCCAACATTGCCAACGATGATGAGATCGGCAGCAATTGTTGTTGCAAGCTGACACATGTCGCGCCATGGTGTTCCCCAATTGAGATGAAGCTTAATCGGATAGGCGGTACACTTAAGCGACTGAACAAACGTTTCCAATCGCGATTGCGCATAATCATTGATCGATTTCCGCATCGACTCATGGCCTGACAGTCGCTTAACATTGTGCGATGGTGTGTCAGACGTATCAATGACATGCAGCAGGTGCAACTCGGCGCCGTACTTTTCTGCCAAAGTCACTCCTTCTTCAACAGCGGTGCGCGAACCATCCGAAAAATCAGTGCCCACCAAAATCGTTTTTGGCTTGCCAGTCCAGTCGTCGTTTACCGAGAGTACCGAACACGGGCATCGGTTCACCAAACCACGACTTGTGCTACCCAACAAGAATTGGCCCCACCCAGATTGCCCCGTTCTACCGACGACAACCAAGTTGGCTTTCTCCTGTTCTGCGAATTCCGATATTTCAAACGGAGGGTTTCCCATCAGCATCGATGTGCTTACAGGAACATCCTTTGGCAGACTCTCGCTTAAGAATTCCTCCATCGAATTGACTGCCTCCCTTCGAAAATCCTGCTGCATCAACATGTAATCATCGAACGGCAGTCCGAATTCCGAAGCGGAAGGAACAAATGCAAAGTCAGGCAAACAATGTACTACTTTGAGCTGGCTCTGAAACAACCTTGCAAGTTCGACAGCGCAGCTAAGCGCGACTTTCGAATGGGATGAAAAATCCGTCGCAACCAAAATTCGTTGCAATTGTGCTAATTTAGAACTCATCTTTGCTTTTCCTCTGTGTGGGTTTTGGAATCTCACTCAGAATTGCACTTATCGTGCCAATTGTTTGCCCTCTGCTAGTCAATGGGCAATTCGACCACGATCGTTGCACCAACGGGCTGCAACTGCTCAACATAGTTCGGTGACTCCCCAACATAAATTCGGCCTTCATGTGCCTCAATGATGCGTTGACAAATCGCCATCCCTAAGCCAGTTCCTTTTGTCTTCGTTGTGAAGAACGGTTCGAAAATCCTTGCCATTTGGCTCGGGTTCAACCCCGGTCCTTGGTCGGTCACGCTCAATTCAACTCGCGGCCCAAAATTTCCCTTCGGTTCAATCGTCCTGCAAGCGACCAAGATTTGACTGTGAGGAGGCACTACTGCTAGCGAATTTTCAAAAAGATTGCGTAGAACCTGACCTATTCGCTGCTTATCGCACTTCACATCGGGGCAAGGTTCAAAACGCAGCACAAGTTGAATATTCGGCGCACGCCATTGATCGCTAAGATTCCCCCAAACATCGGAGCACATGCGGTGAAGACTCTGCCTGGATCGTTCAAGCTGAATCGGAGCCGCATAGTTTCGAACCTCTTCGTAAAGGGTTTGCAACTCGACCAACGCAGAACGCGATCGACGCACAAGATCCTGTTGTTCAGGTGCGGACTCAAGATCGAGACTTAGCATGTCCAAGCAAGCCCTAGATCGCTGCAGTGCATTTCGACTTTCGTGTGCAAGTCCCGTAACCATTTGACCAATCGCAGCCAATCGCTCGCTTTGAATGAGTTTCTGCTGAGTCATATGCAAATCGGCCTCAGTCTGATGCCGCTCCGTCATGTCCCGCATAATCCCTGCGTAGAGAGTCCGATCGCCGATTTTCACCTCGCTTACCGCCAGATCAACCGGAATGAGCGAGCCATTTTTACGTTGCCCGAGCACCTGTCTACCAACACCAATAATAGCGGCTTTACCCGTTTGGCTGTAACGCTCCAAATATCCGTCATGCGATGACCTATCCGGTTCTGGCATCAACATCGATATGTTTTTTCCAACAACCTCCTCCGCGGTGAAACCAAAAAGTTTCCCAAAGGCCCTGTTGACGTGCAACACTGTCCCTTTCTGATCAATCGTGACAATGGCATCCACTGCGGTATTCAAGATTGCAGCCAACAACGCGGTATCCTGGATGTTGTCAGTCATCCTATTTTGACTCCTTGCTTGCCCGTTGCTCCAACCAACCCGGTTTCAGCTCTTGTAACATTTCGTATATCGCCAAGCAGTCTTCACTGCTCAAACGACTGCCTTTCGGCGGAAAGCATTGCATTGTTAAAATCTTGTTCAACTCGTCTTTCACGTACGTCATCACGGACGCAGGCAATCCATCGAAATGCTCCGAAAGGATCATGTAACTGCACGGGATTCGAAACATGTGTTTCTTCAAGTTCAATTGGTAGAACGACCTGCCTTTGGAATCAAATGGCCCGCGAGCCGAAAACTCCTCCGCATACCCACTCGACCCCTTGATCGTTGACTCGAGAGCGACTTCCTCGGACCACAAAAGACCAGCGATAAGTGCATCTCCAACACTTGCGATCCTTCGTCCCGTCGATTCGCTAACATGGTCTTTTGCCCGGCCGAGGGCTTCATTCATCGACTGGTCTAAGTGCGCCGCTTGCCTAGCTTCGTAGTTCGCGCGTGTAATCAAGTTATGCATTCGTGTCTGATGCTCCAAGACCATTAACGCGACAATGTCGCTGGTTGGTGCCAAATAATTGTCACCCTCAACCGATGCGGGAAGTCGCGATTGATTTGCCCCCGACTCCATGTCCACTCGCTGTGGATCCTCTCGGTCGATTGCAAAAGCATTGCCGAGATGTCTCATTGCCCCGTGTTCTCCCGTAACATACCACCCCCCCCAGCGCTGCTCAAACGGGCTGCGATGGTCCGTGATGTAAGTCGACGAACCTGACCTTGGCCGTCCTGATTTGTCTGAGTATATCGATCGAACGACCACACCGGGAACTCGCTCAGTTCGGGATGTTGCGTGGCAAGACAGACATTGCCCTCGATCGCGAATGATCCTATAGTCACTCGCTTCTTTTTCTAGCGTGTAGAAGACGCAACCAAGCTGCGGATCCACAGCGATCAATTCCATGATCGAGCTGCCAATCACGGACCCGATGTAAACCGAGTCGTTGAAGTAAATCGCTCGCGGAGTTCTTGGACTGATATGCGGAATTTGCAAGCTTGTTTTCGAGAAAACCAGACATTGCGAGGACTCAGGTACATTCAGCGCCTTAAGCAAAGATCGCAAATAGCTCCCGCTCGCTCCAATAGCTTCGCAACCTGATCATGCTACAAACTTGTATGATAATCGATCGGCGCTCGTTCAAAGTCATCGTCGCCCCCTCCCAAAACTCCCGTCGGCGCTCCTGCAGCGATAAGGAAACAAAATGCAATTCGCGTAAAGAAATGGTTGGTCACGATTTCATCTCGTCATTGAGAAGCTTGATCGACGGAGTTTCCAAGTCATCATACTGGCCTGTCCGGATGCACGCCAAACAAGCCAATAGGGCGGCTCCCCCCAACAGCAATGCGATGGGCATGGCAACATAGAGTACGCTCATTTTAAAGTCTCTCTTGGGAACGCGTTCGTCGTCATCGCCATGGTCAGCACGGTCAGTCCGCTAATCGGCATGAGTACGGCCGCGATGAGAGGATGAATCCAGCCGAACATAGCCAGAGTAATCGTCACTGTATTGTAAATCAACGAAGCCGCAAAGCACCGTCGAATGCCTCGCTTGACGCTTGTCGAAGCATCCAGCAATTCCAAAACGGAAGAAAGCCGATCGTTTGCCAAAAAAATCGGGGCAGCGACCAGCGATTGACCGCTTCCGCCTCGTATCGCAATACCCACATCGGACATCGCGAGCGCCGCAGCATCGTTCACCCCATCACCAACCATCGCAACGGGATGAGCCCGGTCCCCCTTTGCTTCACGTATGACTTCCAACTTGTCTTCCGGACTTTGTTGGCCCAACGCCCTTTCGACTGGCACGCCGCTTTCCTCCAGCAAAAATGCTAAACCATCAACCACTTCCTGTCGGTCACCCGAGAGGAGACCCAATCGCCAACCTCTCTCGGATATAGCACGCAATGTTATAATTGCGTCGGTTCGCAATGGATCGCCTGTCTCAAACATTCCACAAAGTTCTCCCGCAATGGACAGCCAAACCACGGACCGGCCATGTTGAAATGCGTTTGCTTGTAGCTTCAACCAACTGCTTGATACCTCGGTACCTTGCTCGTGGAGCCAGGCTTCTGTACCAATCGCGACTATGTAGCCGTTTACCATGCCCTTGGCCCCTCTTCCTGGACTATGCTCCAACTGCTCAACGTCTGCAAGCGATGTTTCGATTCCTCTTTCGGCAGCAAACGCAGAGATAGCATCCGCGATTGGATGGCGAATGGTTCGCTCTAAAGCCGCAGCATACTGAAGCGGATCGGAGCGGCCGTGCCATGCGAGAACTCGCATTCGTCCGGTCGTCAATGTGCCGGTTTTGTCCAGCCAAAGAATTCCTGGAGTCGCTAACCGTTCCAAGCAGTTGCCATCGCGAATCCAGATCTGTCGCCTAGCCGCCCGGCCAAGCGCGACTGTGATTACCAGCGGAGCAGCCAAAGCCAACGCACAGGGACATGCAATCGTTAACAGCGCCATCGTATGCTGTGTCGCAACCGTAGCGTTCGCCAGATTCGCCCAAGCAAACCACGTTCCAACGGCCAAAAGCAAAACAGCCAATACAAACCATTTGCTTAGTTTATCAGCAGACAAGGTCGCAGGTGTTCTCTGTGCCGAAGCACTTCGAACCAACTCCATCAATCGCCCTACCCGACTATTTTCCCCCGCCGCCGTAATTTCCAACTCAATGCTTGACGAAATATTCGTAGTGCCAGCCTCAACGGCCTCGCCAGCCCTAACAGCGATCGGATGCGATTCGCCGTTGATTAGCGATGTATCGATCTTGCTTCGCCCTGCGACGACAATTCCATCAGCAGGTATCGTCTCTCCCGGACCAACTTCCAACCTTTGGCCTGGCACAAGACGATTGGTCGGAATGGTCTTGCGCGTACCATCGGACTCGATTCGCGTTGCGGTGACAGTGTTCCATCGCAACAGGCGAGAGAGAGATAGGCTCGTGCGATACTGAACGCGAAACTGGATAAACCGCCCAATTCGAAGCAACAAAATCAAGGAAGCTAACGAGTCAAAATAAATATGACCAACTCCGCGTACGACTCCAACCAAAGAACCAAGCGTTCCGATCAGCAACGACAACGCAATCGGAATGTCAATGTGTGGAGTACGCGTTTGAATCGCTTGCCAAGCTGTATAAAAAAACATTCGGCCAGGCAACGCAACGGCCAAAACCGCGAGCAAAGTTCCGACCCATCGCAAAAAAGTCTCATGGCCAGCGGTCATGCCTGTCGCTTCGCCAGCGTAAAGCGCAATGCCGATCCACATCGCGTTCGCAGCAAAAAACCCCGCCAACGCGATCCCGCTCCAGTGTTCGCGCTGTTGCTGTTGAAATCCCTGATCGTCCTCGCTGTCCACGGCCCACGGTGCTAGCGAATAGCCTAGCTTCGCCAGCTTCCTGGAAACATCGATCGGTTGCGTTTGGGTTGGATCGTATACCAATTCAACGGTCTGGTCACTCATCCGAACTTGAGCACTGATCAACCCTGGAATCGTGGGCTGAACTCGTTCGATCAGCCAAGTGCACGCAGCACAATGCATGCCGTCGACCGCCAATCGTACCGCACAGCTTCCATCCGCCATGGTACGAACGGGAACGCCAGCCGCTTCAAGGTCTTCGAGCACGTGCGAGCGCGTGGTTTGCTCTCGTACGCTCTCCATGTTCGTGGAGGACACGGCCGACTTCAAATCATAATAACTCTCTAGTCCAAGATCATGAATCAGCGCATAAGCCCCCATGCAGCCATTGCAACAAAATGCAGTCTCATCGCTCGGCATCGCCGATGCCGGTAGACCACAATGCGAACAGGCGCGAGTCAGTCGAGTTTCACGCTGTACTCTTTCAGGGGCTTTTAGCATTTTCAACTCCACAACAGGGAAGCGTTACTTCCGTAGCATTTCGCACCAATTCCAGGGAACTGCCGATCGATGTTCTCTCGGTTCGTTCTCTAGTAGTTAGCGAACTCAAATCGACGAGACTTCGCTGAAACAAGATGAAAACACCGAAACTGATAATGCACCCCGCAGCAAATGGCTGAGCAAAAACCTGCCACCGAGGACTCACCGATGACCAACCCCATGCTGCCACCGAAAGCAAAGGCAACGTCCCGATCCAAAAGGCCGTCATCATCGCAATCGACATCAATGCGTTCGGTGCCGCAGCCGCTGCTAGCACAAACAAATAGAGCCAACCACAGGGTAACAATGTGCTAGTTAGCCCCCATAAGAACGAACTGATCCAGACCGGCCCACCCCGATAGCTTCGTCGAAGCTTAACAATCACCGACGACCAAACCAACGACCATCGTGAATGTCGAACTGGCATTTGCCATGAGAAGGTCGATATCAATCGCACGAGGCCGACCGCAATCATCGTAAACCCAACTCCCCAACCAACAATCTGCAGCCCATGATTGCCGCCTCCAAACCACCGTAGCGACGAACTCAAAAAAGCAACGCCAAGCCCCATGGTCCAGTAGGTTACCAGTCTTCCGAAATGGTAGGAACCCATCCGGAAGCCACGATTGGCCTTGATGTCCGTGGCTGGTCCCATGGCGAGTATCGCAAACGGCGTACACATTCCCACGCAATGCATCGAACCAACAAGGGACGAAAACAAAGTAGCTATCACTAACTCTACAGCGTTCATTGGCTGACTGCGCTCTCCTGACCAGCTAGTTCAAACCAGTTGAGCGTCCGCTCGTCCCAAAATGGACGATCGCCACTCGCTCGGATTTCTAATTCTAATTGCCAACGTCCTGGTTTCGTGACGTCGATTGGGACGCGGTAGACACCTGGAGCGGATTCAATCAGCTTGCCTTCGAATTGCTCCGCCACTCGCGTGAAATGAAACATTCGTACCGACCCATTGCAGTCGACCACGGGCTTACTCTCGGCATCGGAAACCGTAATGATCATTTCATTGAGGCTTGGACCAGATCGCTCAATCTGAACATTCCAGCCCAATTCTTTCGAGGCTTGCTTTCTTGCTTGTCGAACGTCCCAGGCAACGGCTCGTTCCCCGTAACCTGGAATGGAGCGAAACGAGGGATCACCCGCGGCCATAGAAATCGCAATAGCAGCTACGGTAAAGTCGATTGCAAAAAAGCAACAAATAAAGAATACCCAAAATCGCATCGATCTGCGCTCACGCTTTGCGAGCTGAACCGTCGAAAGTTGCGGAGAAGATTGGTTGATCATGATACGCTTACCTAGGCCCTGTCAGTCGGATTGGAATAGATCGTTTTGAGTCGTTGCTGTCTACGATGATGAGTTTTGCATCGTGATAACCTGTACCAGTCGTTTTGGGCCTCGGAAAGTGGATGTCGAGTGGTATCATTACCGATTGACCAGGCATTAAACGAACAGAGTCACCACTGCTCCACTTCGCAACGATCTCTCCGTCATCGACAACTACCGAATACACCTGATTTTTCTGGCTTCGATTGACCAATCTCACTTGAAAATTATTCTGCACCGCTTGATCGGAGCCAATCGTGAACGGTACACCTGGCGCTCCCATGATACGACTGTCAAACGAGAACTTGGTAGAGAGCACTGCGAAAAACAAACCCGCAGCGATCAAGATGATCGTGGGATAAATGATCGTCCTCGGCCGAATCATGTTTACCGGTTTTCCAGCCAGCTGATCCTGCGTCGAATAGCGAATAAGTCCGGTGGGTCTGCCAATGGTTTTCATCACTTGATTGCAGGCGTCAATGCACTGCGCACAATGGATGCATTCCATTTGCAGGCCATTGCGTATATCGATTCCGGTTGGACAAACGGCAGTGCATCGCCCGCAGTCGACACAATCGCCCGCGCTTTGAATGGCCAACGAATCAAGCGTTAGCACTTCCCCATTGGCATTCTGAAACGCTTCCTCTTTTTCAATCCGCTTCCCTTTCTTCCTCGGCTCACCTCGCGTCGAATCGTACGCGACGATAAACGAGGTGCGATCCAGCATGACCGATTGCAATCGACCATACGGGCAAGCGATCATGCAGAGCTGCTCTCGAAAGTAGAGAAAGTTAAACATAAGTCCAACCGTTGCGCCTCCCATAACCAGAAACGCAGTTGGGTGTTTGACCGGTGAGGTTTGCATCCATTTTGCCAACGTATCGGTGCTCACAAAGTAGCTTAAAAACGTGTGTGCCAAAAACAGGCAGCAAATCAAGTAGACTACAAATCTGCCTACCATCGCAAGCGGTTGCAGCGATTTGCGAGACTTGCCTCCTCGTCCAACCGTGTTGGCGAAAAAGCGATCGATGGGACGAAATAAAAATTCCAAGTAGACTGTCTGGGGACACCCCCAACCACACCAGACACGTCCCGCTAATGCAGTTACCAACATCACGGAAAAAAATGCGATCAGCATGAGACATGCCACAAGGGGCGTGTCCGTTGGGTAAAACGTATGACCAAGAAACGTGAATTGGCGGCTAGCGATATCGAATAGCACATACGGCTTGCCTGCGATTCGCAAGTGAGGCAAAGTAACAAAAAAGGCGATGAGCCCATACGCTAACCACCGTCTACGTTTCCATAGAAATCCACGGGCTAGCGATGGAATGATCCAAATGCGACTCCCATCGCTATTTAGCGTTGGTAATACCTTTTCGTCAGCAGTTAACAGCGAGTCCGAGCGATCGTCGTGACTGGCGCACTTGCCTGCTCCCGAGCACTTACCGCACTTGGTGACGCACGATGATTGTTGAGAGGCATCACCTGGATAAATAGGGAGTGGATTTTGCGTGTTCATCATTATTCGCTTGGCCATGGGGGAATCGGGCCGCCATCGGGAGCTTTCGCCACCGCCGGTTTCGCGCCACGCAAACTGGCAACATAAACCGAAACCAAGACCACATCATTCTTGTGCGAAAAACGCTTGCCCCAAGCGGGCATCGCGCCACCAGCAACGCCATCATGGATGACCTTCAATATGTCAGGAAGTGTCTTGATGTGCTTGAAGTTCTCGTCGCACAAGTTGGGCCCGACATTGCCGCCGCCGTCGGCCCCATGGCATGAAACACAATTTGCTTTGAAAATCGATTGCCCCACGCCAACCCATTTGGGTTCCTGCATGTACTTGACCATGGTCGGCTGATCGCTCGCCAAATCGCCGATCTCCGCATATTGCTTTCTCGTATTCTCAGTCGCACTCGCCTGATATTGCTCTTCAACGGAACGACCTGTTGCACCGCTGTGAAAATACATGATGTACAACGGAGTAAAAACAATAGTCCCCCAGAACGTCCACTTCCACCAACCGGGCAGCGGGTTATCGTATTCTTGAATACCGTCGTAGCTGTGCCCTAACGCAACTTCATCGTGGCTTGGTACTTGCGTGCTCATGATTCGCTCCCCTTCCATGGATCGACAACGGAGTCTTCGATTGGAATACTGCTGAAACGATCGGTCGATTCTCGTTTCAATCGAGTTGCTCCCCACACGATCGCGACGAAACAACATCCGAAAATCACCAACGCGATCTCCTCGAAATTCGAGTAATCTAACTTACAAATCACGTCTTTTAGCATTTCACTCTTTCAAGCTTAAAGTATTGTTTTGTTTGGCGTGCTTTGGCAAGATCCACGTTATCGAGGCATGGGTGCGGTTTCGGGTGCCTTGTCCGGTACAGGTTCCGCGAGTGGCGGCACTGGCGTGTCGACTCGGTACAAGTCCTTGCCCATGCGTTGCATATATGCGATCAGTGCAATCGCCGTCGATTCCTTGATCAATTTGCCTTCGAAAGATACCGTGCCTCCTTGTGCGATGATTTCAGCCGCGACGACCTCAGCTTGTGTCCGCGCCATCGCTTCGGCGTCAGTGAGCTCTTGGTCATACGGAGCACCTAAGAAGTGCGCTGCATGTATTCGCTTTTGGATCTCACCAAAATTCAATCGTTGGACGAGCAAGTGGCCGTAGCTTGGCATTACCGAACCAGGGGAGCGCTGAGCTGGATTGTTGAAATGCTCCCAATGCCAGAAACTGCTTTGACGTCCGCCTTCTCGAGCCAAATCCGGTCCGATTCGACGAGAGCCCCATTGGAACGGTCGATCGTAGACGAACTCACCTGCTTTGCTATACTCACCATATCGTTGCGTTTCGGCAATCATCGGCCGAATCATTTGCGAATGGCAGTTGTAACAGCCTTCGCTGACATAGATGTCCCGTCCTGCAAGTTCAAGTGGAGTGTACGGTTTGACGCTCGCAATCGTTGGAACGTTGCTTCGGATCAAAAACGTAGGAATGATCTCAAACAAGCTTGCGACGATGACGGCTGCTGTCGTTAGCACGGTGAACAGCAGCGGCAATCTTTCCCAGCGTCGGTGCCAATCCATTTTTGTCACTCGATCGATAGCAACCGCCGCTTCCAAAACGGGGGCTCCAGCCAACTTGCTGGGTGGAACGGGGGCATCTTGATATCGTCGCTCGAGTCGTGCCGCTGTATAGACAGGCACCTCATACTTGCTCGGTCGGCTCATCCAAGTTGCGATAGCGTTTATCGCGAGCAGCACCACTCCCACGACATACACCCCCCCTCCCAGCACTCGCGCCCACCAGAACGGAATAATCGACTGCACCGTTTCCACGAAATTAGGATATTGCATTCGTCCTAGATCGTCCATTGCACGCCACATGAGTCCCTGGGTTATACCTGCTGCATAAATGGGAACGATGTATAGCAGGATGCCGATGGTACCAAGCCAAAAGTGCCACTCCGCCATTTTCTTGCTCCAAAGCCTGGTTTGGTACAATCTTGGTAGCAACCAGTAGATCATTCCAAATGTCATAAACCCATTCCAGCCGAGCGCACCGGAGTGGACATGTGCGATCGTCCAATCGGTATAGTGCGAAAGAGCGTTGACGCTTTTTACCGAAAGCAACGGCCCCTCAAAGGTGGACATTCCATAGAAGGTAATACCGACCACGAAAAATTTAAGAACCGGGTCCGACGTTACCTTGTTCCATGCACCTCGCAATGTCAGCAATCCATTGATCATCCCACCCCATGACGGCATCCAAAGCATCACGCTAAAAAGCATCCCAAACGTACAAGCCCACTCGGGTAGAGCAGTGTAGTGAAGGTGGTGTGGACCCGCCCAAATATAAAGAAAAACCAATGACCAAAAGTGAATGATACTAAGTTTGTAACTGAATACAGGCCGCTCAGCTGCTTTAGGCAGGAAGTAGTACATCAAACCAAGAAAAGGGGTCGTCAAGAAGAATGCAACCGCATTGTGGCCATACCACCATTGCATCAATGCGTCTTGAACTCCTGCATAGACCGAGTAGCTTTTGCCGAGCCCCACAGGAACCACCAAGTTATTGAACACATGCAGGACAGTGACCGTGACGATGGTGGCAATGTAGAACCAAAGCGCGACGTACATGTGCCGCTCACGTCGCTTCCAAAGGGTCATAAAGAAATTTCCGCCGAAGAACCCGAGCCATACTACCGCGATAGCCAAATCGATGGGCCATTCCAGCTCCGCGTACTCTTTACCTTGAGTGATCCCCAGTGGTAACGTTATCGCTGCTGCAACGATGATCGCTTGCCAACCCCAGAAATGGAGCAAGCCCAACGTACTGCTCCACATCCTACACTTGCACAATCGTTGAGTGCTGTAGTAGATAGCAGCAAAGATGGCGTTGCCGGCAAAGGCAAAGATGGCCGCGTTGGTATGGACAGGACGAAGTCTACCAAACGAAAGCAGAGCTGTTATATTTGGGTTGAAGCCGCTGAAAAGGTTCGGCAAAACGAGCAGGGTTGCAACAAGCACGCCAGCGAGTGTTCCAACCAGCCCCCAAAGAATGGTCGCGGTCACAAACATCCTAACGATACCGTCGTTATAACTGAACGATTCCATGACCGCGGATTGCAATCCGTTGGTAGCTTGTCGACTCGCGTTCGCGGAAGCGACTGATACTTCTTTCATTTTTTCGCCGTCTGTTGCTGTTTTTCCTAAACGTTGACTGGCCAGTTCCTGAAACGGATCCAATCGCCATCGTCCTATGGCGGAGCCCACTAACGCAACACATGTGCCAATCCATAAATACGTAGATTTTGCGATCCAGATTCTCGGAGGGCGAAAGCCAGTTGGGGACTTTCCGTCGGGCTTTTTCAACCCAAGCGGATCGATTCTGCGAAAATGGCAAATTGTCGCTGTCCAAATCTATTTCGTACAATCCAACTGAAGTAGGGGCACATGTGCACGTTTCGTGTGAAGTGTGTCGCTATGACGCGCTGCGGCGTGGTAAAATAACCGTAGAAGGGAATTTCGCTGCAAAACAACTATGTTTACGAAACGGCATTCGGTTTGCGTTTTGTCGATGCTTGCTCTTACCACCCTTCCGTACACTAAACCATCTCCACCCACCAAACACTATGGCAATCGCTGCATTGACCGAACCGATCGACCTACTTCTGGTAGACGATGAGCCGGATTTTCTCGAGCCTGCCTGCCGTTTCTTCCAGCGTCAAGGCTACCGTGTTTCGGCTGCTGCCAATGCCGAGCAAGCGATCGCGGTACAATCGTCTCAGCATTTTCACGTGGCAGTAATCGACCAAAACATGCCAGGGATGAACGGCCTTGAGTTGCTCAAGCGACTGCATGCTGAAGACGACGAGCTTCGCATCATCATGCTGACAGGCGGGGGAAGTATTGCGTCGGCCGTTGAAGCGATGAAGCACGGGGCTGTGGATTATCTTTCAAAGCCATTTGGATTGGATGATTTGGATACGCTCATTCGCAATGCCGCCAGGACCGGAAAAATAGAAAGGGAAAATAAACATCTGAAGCGGCAGTTAGCACAAACCAACTCTACGAAACCACTTATTGGAACTTCGCCCGGCATCACGGAGGTCAAGCGATTGATCGAGCGCATTGCGCCAAGCGACAAGCCCGTACTCATTTTGGGCGAAAGCGGAACCGGGAAAGAGCTAGTCGCGCGAGCGATTCACGAGCAGAGCACATTAGCTAGCCGGCCACTTGTCGTTATCAATTGTGCAGCGTTACCCGAATCGCTCCTAGAAAGCGAGCTGTTCGGGCATGAAAAAGGTGCATTCACCGGAGCCTCAGATGCTAAGCCGGGCCTATTCGAAATTGCCGACGGTGGAACACTTTTTATCGACGAATTTGGTGAATTGGCAGGCGGGCTTCAAGCCAAATTACTCCGAGTGCTAGAAGATGGTTCAATGCGTCGTATCGGCTCGGTCAAAGAGAGACGGGTTAAGGTGCGATTGATTGCAGCGACGAACAGAGACCTTGGTAAAGAAGTTGCCGCGGGCCGGTTTCGCGAAGATCTCTACTATCGCGTTAATGTTTTGTCGATCAAAATCCCGCCGCTTCGTGAGCGGCCAGGGGACATTCCTCTTCTGATTCACCATTTCCTTGGCGATCGATGGAAGCTTGGGCCCGGCGTGAATGAATTGTTTCAAAACAGCCCATGGCCGGGAAACGTGCGACAACTGATCAATGCATTGGAGCGCGCCAAGATCTTGGCTGACGATTGCATGATAACGTTGGAGAACCTTCCTCAGGAGTTGAATCATACTGCGTGCACCGGAAACTTCGTTGCCTCCACCTCTACGATTTCTATTGGCGATTCGATTCCATTGGAATCACTATCGCATTTGCATATCACCGAGGTTTTGAAGCGCAATCACGGCAACAAAGCAAAAGCCGCAAGAGAACTCGGCATCGCCCGCAGAAGCCTCTATCGTATGCTCGAAAAGATGGACGGCCATCATTCCTTTTAGTAAGTAAGACGCCACATGAATAATGACATTGGTCGTTAGCCCCGGCTTCTCATGGGGGCTTATCAACTCATGTATTCCTAAAAATCGTCAAACCTGTTTAGCTCTACGTACTATTTAACATTTAGGCAAGCTTCTCCGGCCTTCTCTCAAGCGGTACATGCAATCTTCGGTAATGATTCGCAGACAAGAACGGCTGGTATTCATTCAAGCTAGGTTGCGAACCATGGAAATTTCTCATCTATACGAGCTTGGTACACTTGAGAGTAGCTATTGGTGGCATGTTGCAAAACGTCAAATGATCACCGGTATGCTCCAATCGCAGGTTCCTCCTCCCAGCTTGTTGGTAGAGGGTGGAATCGGAGCGGCAGGAAACCTATGCCGATGGAAGTCGATCGGATACACAGTTCAAGGATTGGATTGCCTTGATGAATCTATTGCTTTCGCAAAGGAACAGGGGATTGAAAACGTTTCTGTTCATGATCTTCATCACCCCTGGCCAGTCCGGGCGAACTCCGCTGGCGCTGTCGTTTTGCTGGATGTCTTAGAGCATTTGGCGGACCCGGTGGTCGCTCTGGAACATGCAGCACGAAGCCTCACGCCGAATGGCAAAATCTTCTTTACCGTACCAGCTTACCCTTGGCTTTTCTCGGACTGGGATAAACGGCTCGGGCATTTTCGACGCTACACGCGAGCCATGATGCAGGACCAAGTGAAACAAGCGGGCCTCAAATTGGAGATGCTCCGGCATTGGAATGCGTTTACCCTGCCGGCAGCTATCGTGTTGCGAATCATTCGCCGGCTTCGTCCGTCCCATCGCGGCACCGAATTCCCTCGTGTGAGCCGATTGATGAACAGCGCACTATTAAGCGCAGCGGCAATCGAACGAAAAGTTGGGCCGGTAATCGGAATGCCGTGTGGACTCTCATTGGTAGGAGTAATCACCAAATGACGAACCGTGGCCGAAGCTGTTCCACAGTGAGCGTTGTGTTGCCGGTGCTCAATGAAGAAAAAATATTGCACCAACTGATTAAACAAATCTCCAACGCACTCGACATGTCTCGCGTGTGTTGGAGCATTGTTCTGGTCAACGATGGCTCGACGGATGCAAGCGGGCAGATCATGGACGATCTGGCACACAAGGATACTCGGATCCATGTCTTGCATTTGGCTCGCAACTTTGGTCACCAAGCGGCTGTTCACGCCGGTGTCTGCTTTGCGAGGGGAGATGCGGTTATCGTCATGGATAGCGATGGCCAAGATGCGCCGGACGCAATTCCGAAAATGATTGATCATTGGCTCGATGGAGATGATGTGGTCTATGCTGTCCGATTTGGTCGCAAGGAGAGCCTAATCAAGCGCTCTCTTTTCAACGCATTCTATCGTGTTTTATCCTCTGTCGCATCGATTCGCATTCCAAAGGATGCGGGCAATTTCGGATTAATTGATCGAGCTGTCGTTGACCAAATTCGCTTACTCAGCGAAAACGATCGCTACTTCCCCGGGCTTCGTAGTTGGGTAGGCTACCGCCAGAAAGCCCTCCTGGTCGAGCGATTCGCACGCCATGACGACCAACCTAGAGTGCGACTTAAGGGATTGATTTCGTTAGCCAAGACGGCGTTGTTTAGTTTTTCGCGAGTGCCGCTCCACGTGTTCTATGTACTGGCTGCCATCTCCGCATGCGTGTCCGCGGGCTGCATCGCCTTTGCCATATTCCACAAGATTGTTACCGGTCTCGCCATACCAGGCTGGGCAAGCACGACAAGCGCTATCGCGTTCTTCGGCGCCATTCAGTCACTCGGAATCGCTATCCTGGGCGAGTACATCGCTCGCATCTATGATCAAGTACGAAACAGACCGATTTACATTGTCGCCAGAAGTGTGAACGCGCAACGACAGCAAAACGAGCTGCTCCAACACGATACCGAATCGCTATTGCTCAAACAGATCGAGGATTTGAAAAGAGAGCTTAGTGCGGCGAATATCGGCGAGCACACTCCTGTCCGAACTGACTCATCCGATCGTGAAACCAGCCGCTGGGTAGGACTATGAGGTCCGATTTACGAGCGAGCAAGTCGATCCCTCGCCTGTTGCTGCTTGCTTGGAGGCAGCAACAGGGATTGCAGAATATTTTCCTGGTTGGTTTTAGTCTGATGATCGCCATACCGCTATTGCTGACTACGCTGGCTCCCTATGACGACGAGGGGTACGTCATGATGACCCTCAAATCGTTTTCGGAGAATCATCCACTTTACGAAGAAACCTATACCCAATACGGGCCCGCGTACTATCTGCTCACCTCACCTTTGCATAGTGTACTCGGGTTACCGTTGACACATCATGCGGTACGATTGAAAACCGCCTTGCTTTGGATTGTGCCGGTGCTATTGACCATGGGCATCATGATGAAGTTGAGCGGGCATCGATGGCTGTCTTTGACGACGAGTTGCATGGTTGCGATCCATTTGGGTCGATTCGCTCTCGAGCCTGGTCACCCTCAGGAAATTGCCCTGTTGATGACTATGCTGGGGCTTGCGTTGCTATGCTCGAGTTCACCTAGGCGATGGTGGATGGCAGGCTGTTGCGCGGCCATTTGCGGAATGTGCAAATTGAACGTTGGATTTGTCATGACCGAATCACTCTTATTGGCCGCTTGCATCGCAATACCAGACAGAAATCTATTTCGCAGACCGATCGTGTTCGCGGTTTGGGCCTTAGCCACGTTAGCCGTAGGGGCAACCATGCTGAAAGCCAACCTCGGCGGGGTTGGGATTGTGTACCCCATTGGAATGCTTGTTTCTTGGATCGTCCTTGCTCTGCTCGTTTCCAGAAAGCGAGTGTCACAACGTCTGGGCTTAAAAACGAAAGCCCTTGAAATCAACCATGTAAACAACGGGATGACTCCGGCGTTCCAAGGATTCCATCCGTTGACTTGCACCATCACATCCGGCTTGCTATTCACATTTTTGATCGCGCTTTGGGCGCGACTTCACGGAACTTCATGGTCGATGTTGGTGTGGGGGATCATCGGGCAACATCATGCACATGCGAAGTACTTTTTTCAACCAATCCCATTGAGTGCAGTGACTCTACTCAGTGCTCTGGTCGTAGCTGCATGTTACCGTAGTCAACGCTGGCTGGGCACCGCTGGCTTGGTCTGTTTCGCGTTCGCCATTGCAAAAACGGCTGGAAACGCGATGTTTCCCTTAAACGACAACTGCCAGGAAGGTGGGGAGTGGTTGGCAATCATCGGTCCGTGTTTTTCACCTGGGCTCTTGATCTTTCGACGCAGAATGATGCGGGGGCGTGTCATGTTGGCTGGATTGACAGTACTCGGGCCATGGATCGCATATCCGATTGCAGGCACCCAACTGATGCTTGGTTCACTTGCTGGCTGGTTGACCATTGGCGTTGTGGTAAGTGATTCGATACAGGCTATGACGGTGACGATGTCACGCAAATCCGAGAGTGCTTCCAGAGAAGTGATTCAGTGGACATATTATGCTCGGTTTCTTTTGATCGGAGCAATCGTTACGGGAATGTTATCGTCTATTGTTTCGACGCGAAAATGGATTTCTGGAACTTCCCTTGGGCTGCGTGGCAGCGAATGGATTCATGTCCGACCTGAAGAGGCAGCCATGGAGCAACAACTTGTTCAAGGGATCATCGAATCGGGAGCGAGCCATCTCGTATTTGATGGGCATACCATTAACCGGTTCTATTTTTGGACCGGATTAAAGCCATTAACCAATGCGAATGCAACATTGTGGCCATTCATGTTTTCATCCACTGAGCTATCTAAGTTGCGGAAGTCTATCGAAGAAAGCAAATCGCTTTGCGTCGTGGTCCCATCCGACGTGCCCGCGTTGCTACCTGAAGAAAAAGGCGAGATCGCCGATACTCGACGAATCCTATACGACAAAACCCTCTTCGATTCAAAATATCCAGAGGGTTGGTCAATTGGATTTCGGGATAGAAAAGAATAGGACTACCAATTAATGGAAGATTTGAACTCCGTGGAGGCTTGTCCCAAAACGACGACCATCGTCCGAAGACTTTTCAGCGCGTTTATCATTCCGATAGGAATTGGAGTGCCGCTCAGCGTCGCGATCCTTTGTGTGCAATTGCTTCAGGAAGAGAAAACAAAGCTCTTCTTTATTGGTCTTGACGGCATGTGTTTCTACCTGGCGGCCGGACTATTATTTTTAGTGATTATGGGTATTGCCCTTCTTCGATTTCGACCTCGCCTCATTTATCTTTTTGTCTCGGTACTTGCAATCAGTTCCGTTTTTTATGGCGCCTCCAAACTCTTGCGAATTGATGGCTATAACGGAGATCGAACTCCACGAATTGTTTGGCGTTGGAAGCCCAAAGCCGAGCAGCACATCAAGGAGTATTTGACATCAAGAAAGGTCCCCGAGATAGCGTTGTCCATAGAGAATCTCTTTCGTCCGACGCTGAATGATTTCCCTGAGATTCATGGTGGCAACCCAGCCACGAGGATGGATCGGGTGGATATCCAGTCCGACTGGAATACAAATCCACCCAAGCTACTTTGGCGGCATCCTGTTGGAATCGGTTGGTCAGGGTTTGCCGTAGTTGGCAATGCTGCGGTGACGCTTGAGCAACGCGATGAGTATGAATGCGTAGTTTGCTACGAATTACATAATGGAATTGAATTATGGTGCCACCGTGAAAAAGCGCGTTTCAACCATGAACATGGCGATGGTCCGCGGTCAACGCCCACGATTCACGATGGTCGTGTCTACTCGATGGGAGCGACAGGTATTGTCACATGCCTCGAGTTCAAAACGGGAGAAAAGCACTGGAGTCAGTCGGTGTTCTCCGACCCTACAACTCAAAACCTCATTTTTGGCATGTCGGGATCGCCACTATTTGTCGATGGGCTAGTCGTAGTTACGCCTGGCGCAGGAGTAGGGGGAGCAACGATTGCTTTCGACATGCAAACAGGTGCAATGGTTTGGAGTTCGGGCGATGATCCTGCTTCCTACGCGTCGCCGATCGTTGCGACTCTGTTTGGGAAGAAGCAAATTTTGAGCTTCAATGGTGCTGGCCTTCGTTCTTTTGCCCTTGATGGGCAAGCCCTTTGGTTTCAGCCATGGGTCACCCAGGGAGAATCACGCGTCAACGTCGCTCAACCGGTTGTTGTAAGCGAAAGTACTCGATTAGAGGATGGCGCTCGGGTGCTCATCTCTTCCGGGTACGACAAGGGGACAGCGTTGCTCAACGTTTCTCTGGATAAGGATCGCTGGTCGTCTCAAGTGGTATGGGAGTCAAAATCTTTAAAGTCGAAACTCTCGAGTGTTGTCGTACACGAAAACTTTGTCTATGGATTTGACAATGGAATTCTGGCATGCATCGACTTGACGAACGGAAAGCGGTCCTGGAAAGCAGGGCGATACGGCCACGGCAAAATGCTTTTGGTGCGCAACAAGTTACTCATTCAAGCAGAGTCTGGCGAAGTAGTCCTCGTTGCCGCAAATCCTACCGCTCATCTAGAACTGGCAAGATTTGAAGCCCTGACTAGCAAGACATGGAATGAAATTGCACTGTCGGGCAACATCATGGTGGTTCGAAACGATTGCGAAGCAGCCGCGATTCTACTTCCAATCAACGAATGATCTCTGCCGAGAGCGAAAGTGGGGCCTTGGGACGCTTGGCGAAACCAGCTCAAAAGCTACCCAACAAGGTTAGGGCTATACCCGCACACCAGCTTCAGTCGCTTTCGTTTGCAAAGCGTTCTTGTAGAGACATCACGGTCATGGGCTTTGTTCGCATCACTAGCATGGCTTCCACAGCCATTCTGGCGGCGGCCACGGTTGTAATACAGGGCACTCCGGATTGCACCGCAGCTGCTCGAATTCTTCCCTCGTCGGTTCTCGCACCCTTGCCGCTCGGCGTGTTGATGATCAACGACACCTCGTCATTTTTGAGGTAATCGATCAAGTTAGGATTGCCCTCCGCAAGCTTCTTCACCTTGGACACAGGAATGCCCGCTCGTTCGAGCACGAGCGCCGTTCCCGAGGTTGCAAGCAGTTTGTATCCCATCTCGTGCAATTGCTGAGCCATCTCGGTGATGCCATCGCGATGCCGAGGGGCGATGCTCAAGAAGACATTGCCGGACGATGGTAAAAAGACACCCGCCGCAATTTGACTTTTGTTGAAAGCAATGGGGAACTCATCGCTGATACCCATCACTTCGCCTGTGCTTCGCATCTCAGGGCCCAACACGATATCAACGCCAGCAAATTTGCGGAATGGAAACACCGATTCCTTGACCGAAACGCTGCGGGGTATCGGTTCGCTGGTGATCCCTAGCTCTTTGAGCTTCATTCCAACCATGACTTTGGTTGCAATGTTGGCGACTGGAGTGCCTGTTGCTTTGGCCACAAAAGGAACAGTGCGACTAGCTCGAGGATTGACTTCTAATACGTAAACGACCGATTTGCCATTCTCTTCCTTGATGGCAAATTGCACGTTCATCAATCCAATGACCTTTAACCGACGAGCCATCGCATCGGTGGCTTGACGGATCTCGGTCAGCACTTCTTGGCTGAGTGAGAAAGATGGAATCACGCAGGCTGAGTCGCCGGAATGCACGCCTGCCTCTTCAATGTGCTCCATGATTCCCATAATGACGACATCCTCGCCGTCCGAAACAGCATCGACATCAACCTCGGTTGCGTCCTCAAGGAAGCGATCGATCAAGACGGGTTGCCCCTGCGCGACCACAAATGCTTCGGCGACGAACCGTTCGAATTGTGAGTGGTCATAACAAATTTCCATCGCTCGGCCGCCCAAGACGAAACTAGGACGCACCAAACATGGGAAACCGATCTTCTGTACTTCCGAACGCGCTTGAGCCATCGTACGAGCAATCCCGTTGGCTGGTTGCTTGATCTTGAGTTCATTGAGCAAGATTTGGAATTTCTCTCGGTCCTCGGCATCCTCAATCGTGTCTACGCTCGTTCCTATGATGGGGACACCTTCGTTGGCCAATGCCCGCGCTAAATTGAGCGGCGTTTGCCCTCCAAACTGAACAATGACACCATCAGGCTGCACGGTATCGACAATGTTAAGGACATCTTCTGTGGTAAGAGGCTCGAAGAAAAGAATATCGCTAGTGTCGTAGTCGGTGCTTACGGTTTCGGGATTGCTGTTGACCATGATCGATTCAATGCCAAGTTCGCGAAGAGCATAACTGGCGTGGCAACAACAGTAATCAAACTCGATACCTTGACCGATACGATTTGGGCCTCCACCGAGAATAATGACCCTCTTCTTGTCCCCTTTAGGAGGCGTTTCGTTCTCGGTTTCGTAGGTACTATAGTAATACGGCGTATACGCTTCGAACTCAGCCGCACACGTGTCCACCGATTTGTAGGTTGCGACGATCCCATGTGCTTTTCGCCACTCCCGAATTTCCCCGTCATCGCTATTGAGAAGCGTTGCCAATTGCCGGTCGGAGTAACCAAACTGCTTCACCTGGCGCATCGTCTTTGGGTCGATGGCCGAAAGAGAACCCAAGGCACGCAATCGGTTTTCGATTTCGACCAATTCTTTCAGCTGATCCAGAAACCATCTGTCAATGTTGGTGATGGAATAGATCTCGTCGATGCTCATGCCACCTAACATGGCGTAGCGGATAAACCAGACACGCTCGGCGTTGGGGCGAGACATCTTGCTGCGGATTTCTTCGTCGTCGGGCCGACGATCAGTGAACCAAAGGTCCTTGCTGTCCGCTCCAAAACCAAATGCACCTACCTCAAGTCCACGCAAGGCTTTTTGGAAGGACTCTTTGAAAGTGCGTCCGATGGCCATGGTTTCGCCAACGCTCTTCATTTGCGTCGTCAATGTCGAGTCAGCCTCTGGAAACTTCTCGAAAGCGAAACGCGGAATCTTGGTTACGACGTAATCGATCGTCGGCTCAAAGCAAGCTTGTGTTTTCTTCGTGATGTCGTTTTGCAATTCCCACAATCGGAATCCGACGGCGAGTTTGGCTGCGATCTTGGCAATGGGAAAGCCAGTGGCTTTGCTGGCTAGCGCACTCGAACGACTGACGCGGGGATTCATTTCGATCACGATCATTCTGCCGTTGTCGGGATGGATCGCGAACTGAATGTTCGATCCACCGGTCTCAACGCCGATTTCGCGAATGATCGCCAAGCTAGCGTCACGCATTCGCTGATACTCTTTGTCGGTCAGCGTTTGGGCGGGAGCGACCGTGATGGAATCGCCCGTATGCACTCCCATCGGATCGAAGTTTTCGATTGCGCAGATGATGACAACGTTGTCGTCAACATCGCGCATGACTTCCATCTCATATTCTTTCCATCCAATAATCGATTCCTCGACGAGGACTTCGGTTATCGGCGAAAGGGTCAATCCATTTTGAACCAAATCATCAAAATCATCGCGATTGTAAGCGATCGCGGAGCCGCTTCCGCCCATCGTAAAGCTGGGTCGGACAACACACGGCAAACCAACTTTGGCAAGTGTTTTCCGAGCTTCCTCGATGGTATGAACAACGTCGCCCACGCAAACATTCATTCCAATCTTCTCCATCGCGAGCTTGAACGCATCGCGGGCTTCCGCCTTGTGGATGACCTCAGGATTGGCGCCGATCATTTCGCACTTGAATTTTTCCAGAACGCCGTGTTTGGCCAAATCCATTGCGATGTTGAGTGCTGTCTGACCACCCAGCGTCGGCAGCAAAGCATCTGGTCGCTCACGTTCGATAACTTTGGCAACCATTTCCCAGGTCAATGGCTCAATATAGGTCCGCTCAGCCGTCGCGGGATCCGTCATGATCGTGGCAGGGTTACTGTTGACCAAAACGACTTCGTAGCCTTCTTCCCGTAGAGCTTTGCAGGCTTGGGTGCCGGAATAGTCGAATTCACAAGCTTGGCCGATGATAATAGGGCCGGAACCAATCAAAAGAATCTTTTTGATGTCGGTGCGTTTAGGCACAGCAGAAACCTAACAGTTTGCGGGTTGAGGGAAACCGTGGCTACAATTTGCAAATCGACAAAAATGTAAACCAAATTACCGCAGAACTTAACATGCTTTGCCCAACTTTGGTAGCCGAACTAGAGCTTCGCTGCCTGGTCGCAGTATAATCGGATCTTGACCACTGTGGTTTCGGTGCCGCTCCCCTCAAAATGCCTTACTTAAGCTCGAGAACAGCCCCCTTGAATACACGAAGAAAATTTCTGGCATCTGCCACTGCAGCCGTTTCTGGCTCTGCTTTTGGCTCATCGCTTTTCGCGCGTCAAGCGTCGTCGAATGGCGACGAATCCCCAAAAAAAACCACGGTGACTGCGTGGGTTAACGCGACCCTCCTGCCGGTCGACAAGCCGCCGATTTCGGGCGGCGCGATTGTGGTCCAGGATGGTAAAATCCAAGCGATTGGGGCGTCTGCAAATGTCGCTATTCCTGCTGGTGCAACCATCGTGGATGCAAAGGGCAAGTGGATCATGCCAGGCCTCATTTGCACACATAGTCATATCGGTGGTGCGGGGGCGGCGGATGGTAGCGGCCCCATTCAGCCTGGCGTCCGCGTGATGGACTCTATTAACGTTCGAGATTCCGGCTTCCGAAGGGCTCTAGCCGGAGGCCTAACCACGCTGAATATCATGCCGGGCTCAGGTCATTTGATCAGTGGCCAAACCGTGTATTGCAAGTTACGGTACTACGAAGCGTCCCCCCGCATCGTAGATGAAATCCTGATACGGGACAAAAACGGGGCTCCTGTTGGCGGCCTCAAGATGGCGAACGGCACCAATTCTCAAGGCGATTCCCCCTTTCCTGGTACGCGAGGCAAATCAGCTTATCTGGTTCGCGAGCAGTATATCAAAGCGCGCGAGTACCAAGCCAAAGTCGTCGCAGCCAATGGCGACGTCTCCAAACTGCCACCACGCGATTTGCACTTGGAATCGCTCGTGGAAGCCATGCAAGGCAAACGGATCGTTCATCACCATACGCATCGCCACGACGATATCATGACCGTCATTCGACTCTCGCAAGAGTTTGGCTTCCAAACCGTTCTGCATCACGTCAGCGAGGGATGGAAAGTCGCAAAAGAAATTGCGGACGCCAAAATGCCATGTTCCATCATCGTTCTCGACTCACCAGGTGGGAAAGTCGAAGCCAAGGACATGACCTTTAGCAATGGTCGTGTGCTCGACGAAGCCGGAGTGAAAGTGGCGTTTCATACCGACGATTGGATTACCGACTCAAGACTATTTATGCGCTCGGCCGCCTTGGCTGTTCGCGCCGGCATGAATCGCGACAAAGCGATCGCTGGTCTCACGCTCGCGGGCGCCGAGATGCTAGGGCTGAGCGATCGCATCGGTTCCTTGACCGTCGGTAAAGATGCTGACTTCGCAATTCTCACGGGCGATCCACTCAGTGTTTACACCCACGTTTTAGAAACATGGGTCGAGGGCCAAAAGGCCTTTGATCTGAGCAAACCCGATGACCAGCTCTACGCCGAAGGGGGCGTAAATGCAGGCAGCGATATCGATCCATTTTTATGTTGCTTTGCTCCAGCATGGCAAGGAGGTGCAAAGTGATTTTCTGCAAAAACCAATTATTAGTCGCTTTCGTATCACTCGCTCTTTCCAGTAGCTACTCCACCGCCCAACAGCCGCTGGTCGTCCAAGCCAAAAAAGTCATTACGGCAACTGGCCAAACGATTGAAAACGGAACGGTTGTCTGCGTAGACGGCAAAATCAAAGCGATCGGCAAGACAGGTGAAGTTTCGATTCCTGAGAAGGCCGCAATCATGCAAAGCGAAGTTGCGATGCCGGGTATGATCGATGTGCGTTCCTGCGCTGGACTCTCTGGCATCCTCAATGTTGATCACGACAGCGACCACCTTGAAAGCTCCTCTCCACTTCAACCTGAGCTTCGAGCTATCGACGCGTACAACCCAAGAGAAGAGTTGGTTGAATACATTCGCAGTTTTGGAGTAACCACCATCCATACCGGTCACGCACCGGGCGAGTTAATGTCAGGCCAAACACTCATTGCAAAGACGATCGGCAACTCCATTGAGGAAGCGCTCATCGTCGAAGGTCGAGCGATTGCAGCAACACTTGCTGAAGCGTCCTCGAAATCCGGCAAATCCAGTCCGGGAACCAGAGGCAAGCAGATGGCCATGCTGCGGACGCTGTTCATCGAAGCGCAAGAGCTTCAAGCGAAAATCGACGCCAAAGCGAACCCAAAGCCCGCTGAAAAATCAGATGCTGACGGCAGCAAACAAAGTGACAAGGATATCGATAAGGAAAAGAAACCGGAACCTGTCGCTCGCAATTTGCGATTGGAAGCGGTCATGCAGGTCTTGGCGGGCAAGAAGGCTCTATTGATCACTGCCGACCGCGCTCAAGATATCGCCTCGGCGATTCGCTTGGCCGAAGAATTCAAGATCAAAATCTGGCTCGATAGCGCGGCCGATGCGCACTTGATGATTCCTCAGATCAAGGCGGCTGGGATCTGTGTTTTATTGCATCCATCCATGGCTCGTGCGAGCGGGGAAAAGGAAAACCAATCGTTCTTAACTGCATCGAAATTACAAGCAGCGCAGATTCCGTTCGCCATCCAAGGTGGATTTGAGGCATACGTCCCCAAGGTCCGGGTTGTGCTTTTTGAAGCGGCCATCGCGGCTTCCCATGGGCTCAGCCACGACGCAGCCATCGAATCCATCACAATCTCTCCCGCTCGCATTTTGGGAATCCAAAATCGCGTCGGTTCTCTTGAAGTTGGTAAAGACGCTGACCTTGCACTTTACGATGGCGACCCGCTTGAGTACACCACTCACTGCGTCGGTGTTATCATCAACGGCAAAGTGGTCTCGACAACAAAGAGGTAGCCTAAACCAGCAGGCACACTCCATGTGCCGTCCACCAAGTAACCCTCCCTCTGGGAGGGTCGGCCAGAGGCCGGGGAGGGTGAACTGACTTGTGCAATTGCCGCTGGCACTTCACCCTCCCCTCGCTACGCTCGACCCTCCCAGCGGGAGGGTGACAAAACCGCGCGAGACCCTCGCTTCAGTACACCAAATCAACCCATATACCCGCAATCAACCCATATACCCGCAATCAACCCATATACCCCCAATCAACCCATATACCCCCAATCAAACCATATATCCCCAATCAAACCATATGAACTCTTGGTACTCAATCGATAATCCGGACGACGTGCCGTCGCCGACTCTCTTGGTCTATCCCGATCGCATCGAAGAAAATTTGCGTCGCATGATTCATTTGGCTGGGGACGTTTCGCGGCTTAGGCCGCATGTGAAAACGCACAAGATGCCTCAAATCATTGCGATGAAACGGGAACTTGGTATCGACAAGTTCAAGACGTCGACCATCGCCGAGTCCGAAATGACGGCAAGCGCTGGCGGCAAGGACATCTTGATGGCCTATCAGCCAGTCGGTCCCAACATTCGGAGATTTATCGAGCTGATTCGGCGGTTCCCCGAAACTCACTTCTCCGCGTTAGTGGACAACCTCGAATCCCTTTCGGATATCGCCAAATGCGCTCAATCGCATGGGGTCGTCGCGTGCTTGTATGTCGACTTGAATGTTGGCATGAATCGAACGGGAATCATCCCCGGTCCTGATGCGGCTCAACTCTACCAAGCGCTTTGCAGCACGGATGGTGTTTCCGCTGGTGGCGTGCACGCCTACGACGGCCATCTGCATCAGTCCGATCTCGCGGAAATAACGGAACAAAACACACTAGTTTTCGAACCCGTCTGGAGTTGGATCGAAGGCCTTCGAAAAGAGGGCTTCGAGGTACCGAACATCATTGCGGGGGGAACTCCCACGTCAGGCTTGTTAGCCAAACGCGGTGACGTTGAGGTAGGACTTGGCACCGCCGTCCTTTGGGATTTCGGGCAATCCATTACCTCTCCCTACTTGGATTTCCAGAACGCGGCGGTGCTATTGGCTCGCGTCATAAGCCATCCAACCGCGAACCGAATCTGCATCGACTTGGGGCACAAAGCGGTCGCTTCCGAAATGACGCATCCGAGGGTCCGTTGGTTTGGACTTGAAGACGCGATCGCTGTTATTCACAGCGAAGAGCATTTGGTGTTGGAAACAGACAAGAGCAACTTATTTCCAGTTGGGACGGTGGTTTATGGCCTCCCGAAGCACATTTGTCCAACGGTAGCGTTGCACAATGAAGTTTGGACAGTGACCAATCGGATCGCGGGCGAAAAGTGGCCTGTAATCGCGCGAGCGCGAAGCTTGACGATTTAGCGATTTCAATATTGCCTAGTTGAGACGGTTGTATGGCGAGAACGTGTTCTAGTTGCGGATACACCGCGCAAACCGACATGTCAAAACGATGTGTGCTTTGCAAGGCTCCGTTTCCCGAGCAAGAAAGAACCTTCAAACTCCCATCGTTAGCGACGAGTGAGAGTCAAAACGATGGCGTTGAAAGTAGTTCAATCGGTCCTCGCACTGCACCAGCGACGACGCGCAAAAGCGATCTGATGATTCGAAGGATCGTTGCTGTTTTTACATTCTTGCATGGTCTGGCAGGTTTATTGGGTGGACTCCTCCTGTTCGGAGGGGTTGTGCTTATGCAGGTCCCTGTTGATTTAGCAATCCTTTCTCTTACCACTCTCGCAGTTGTTGCTAGAGGACTATGCGGATTGATCGGAGCTGTCTCACTTTGGCGAGGCATGAAGATAGGCTTTCAGCTATCGATTCTATGTTGGTTCTACAATGTCGTGACTGGAATGATTGCGTTGACACAGCTACTATTCCTCGATTTTTCAAATCCGTTAATTCTCGCCGTCCTTCCCAGACAAGTGGGCTCAATACTCGGAAGACTTCTTTTCGGTGTTCCTATTCTCTATTTCTTGTCAACTCGTCTGCGGGAGCGAAAAGCCGGATTAAATAATGCGTCATGACCTTGTTGTACGGGCTTTCGAAACACATTAGAGCATATTGGAAATTGACATAGGCTTGGAACCAGCATTTGGTTTATCCGGTCTCTTTGTCGCTCTCAAATCTCGGTTGGGTACACGCAATCGTCGCGGAGCGACGAGCGACAATGTCGCCCTTCGCTCTGCGAAGGTAGCGTGCGGCTACTGCGATTATCTATCAGCAACACAAAACTGCCTACGCGATTAACAAAAATGCTCTAGTGAATTTCCCTTCATTTCACTAGCTTGCGCGTCGTGCTAAGGTCGTTTTCAACCTGCCGCTCGCCTTAGCGAATCTGAAACAGCTTTCTTAGGACAGACAAAAACGTATCGCGATTTTCACTCTGGGCAACTTCACGGATCGATTGCAATGGCGAATGCAACATCTTGTTGATCAATCGCTCGAAAGCGGCACCTATTTCGGCTTGCATCTCGGGGGTGGAATCGATCATGACTTGCTTGCTAAAAAGTCGAATCAATTCGGTCTGCTTCATCTGATCAGCTTGATCTCGCAATGCGCGTATCGTGGCTCCCGATGAGCGGTGGTTCCAATCTCCGAGAAGTCGCTCTGACTCCTCGCCGATGATCCGCTGCGCTTTGGGCAGCTGCTGTTCTCGAAAAGTTCGATTGCGATCACAGACGGCTTGGAGGTCATCTACGGAATACAGATATACTCCAGGCATTTTTCCGATGGCGGCCTCGAAGTCCCGCGGAACCGCTAGGTCTAAGATCAGCAGTGTCCGCTTGCTGCGATTGGTTGCGATGGCTCGATAACGGCTTTCGGTCATGATCGGTTGCGATGCACCGGTCGTACTGACGACGAGATCCGCATCCGCAAGCAACGAGTCCAGTTTTTCCCATGGCATTGCTCGCACAGAAAACTTTTCAGCAACCGCATTGGCCTTGTCTTCGGAGCGGTTAACGATGGTAATTTTGGTAGCTCCAGCACCTTTAAGGTACTGGAGTGTTTCGACTCCCATTTCCCCGCTGCCGATAACGACGATCTGCTTGTCGTCAAATCGCTCAAAAAAGTCAGATGCAATCTCGCTGACGGCGACGCTGGGAACACTGATGCGTCTTCGATGGATCTCGGTTTCGTTGATAACTCTTTTGGCGACTTGATTGGCGTGCTGAAACGCAGCATGCATTGTCGGTCCAGCGTACCCGCCGCTGGTGGCGCGTTCGTACGCTTCATGCACTTGTGCAGAAATTTGGGTTTCGCCTAAGACGATTGAGTCAATGCTGCTTGCCACGGAAAACAAATGATCGATAGCTGGCTTTGCCTCCAACTTTAAAAAGTGCGATTCAAACTCTTCGATCGATTCATTGTGGAACCCCGTTACGAACTCGATCAGCTCGGTCGTAGTCGGGAGCTCAATGTCCGTCTGGCTGCCGACATACAATTCAACTCGGTTGCAGGTATTGAGCAATACGCATTCGCAATCTGGAAATTTCTCCCGAAACGCCGCAAGGGCCATAGCGCATTGCTCATCCGTGAAAGAGAGTCGCTCCCGAATTGCTAATGGCATCGAGTGATGACTGCACCCAATCATTCGAAATTTCACCCAGCACCCCCGCTGGCTCGCTCGGACCTGGGCAATTGAAACGAAGTCGATTTGTCTTCGCTTCGGCCATGCGGTGCGCTAACGACCAAATACAATGCGATCGCGACAACGATAAAGGAGAGGATATTCATCCAGGCGGTGATGTGACCGCTACCTCTTTTGGCATAGTACCATTGCAGAATGCATGCGATAACCAGCCACAAAAATAGTCCACCAGAAAAGACGATTCCTCGATCGGTCCAGTTTACTTGCCCATCCTTCACCAAGTTCATCACAACTCCGGAGACGACACCAAAACCGATAGCAGAAGCGCTGCACAACAGACATTTGCTTCCAAAGCTCTGCAGATATTCAAGCGATGGCAGCCGCAAGAGACTTTTTCCTAACCGTTTCGCTTTCAATCGCCACTCTTGGATCAAATACATGATTGCCATGGCGAAACCCAATGTGACTAGCATCGTTCCGAGGGTCATTGCGACTCCATGGACAAGCCGCCAAAGGCTTGCCGATGAAGCTTGGTTTAATGGTACACTTGGGACCGAAATGGAGGCTCCGATGATGGCCAAGAGCAACGGCAAAACAAATAGCCCAATCCAACTTTCGCTGCGTCGCAAAAGCAAGATGCCGTATGCGATTGCTAACGCCCAAGCGGTCAGAATCCCCCAGTCATGCCATGAAAAAGCCAATCGCCAAGACTGTGCCGACGCCGCCGAAAGAAAAACCCGATCCAACAAGTAGAGACTGTGGGTCAGTAAGCCGGTCGCAGTTGTGAAGATCAGCAACTTCATCAACCAAGATTTTCCGCGTGGCGATAGTCCTATCCATCTGCCTAATTCAAGACAAAAAACCAACGCGTAGACTGCTAGAAAACACTTTGCGTTTGGCATCGACGGATATCAAGCCTCTATGGATCTTGCGTTAAAACAAAAAAGCCCCGTCGGTCCAACGGGGCTTTAGACTATCTTAGCTACGATTCGGCTAAACGGCTAGAAGATCAATCGTCTTCGTCTTCTTCGTCGTCATCTTCATCGTCATCGTCATCGTCCCAATCGTCGTCGTCATCCCAGTCGTCGTCGTCCTCATCTTCATCCTCATCCTCATCCTCTTCGTCGTCATCCTCGCCGACTTCTTCCCATTCGTCATCAACGGCCAATCCCTTTTTCTTGGATTTCTTGCCCTTGACGCCGTCCAGATCATCATCCTCCTCTTCCAAATCGTCTTCTTCTAGATCGTCATCATCGTCGAGGATTTCGTCGTCTTCGATATCTTCATCGTCGTCGTCGTCTTCATCATCGTCATCATCGAACTCATCGTCGTCTTCATCGAATTCGTCTTCATCGACCATAACGATAGGAGTTCCGGTCTGTTCGATCGACGACCAATTCCAATTCAACAATTCGGACTTCTGTGTTCCACGCAACTTGGTGGTCGCTAGCGTCATCTTCACAATGGACTCCTTACTTTTTTGAGCAGACGAAAATAGGGACGGAGGGATTCAACAAACTGTGTTCTATCGTACCAATCGGATTTCCGGTGACCACTACCTAGGTAGCAGAGTGGAAGAATTTGAAAGGTTTTGGTCTCGAACCGAGCATGATTACTCAATGTTCCAAAGTGGTCAATGGTGGTCAGTCGAAGTTGAGTCCGGCGAACCTGTTCTTGGGTTCGCTTTTCCCACGATATCTTGCGCTGTGTTAGGATCTGCCGCAAGTCTGGATGCAATTTCGGCTTCCGCTAGCCGGATCTTTTGTGCTCTTGGCAACGAATCCAAAGATTGCAGACCAAAAAGCTGTAAAAATCGCCTGGTTGTACCGTAAAGGTAGGGTCGCCCCAAATCCTCGAGCCGTCCACAAATTCTGACAAGATCCCTTTGCATAAGCTGCCGAAGGACTTCGTCGCAGCTGACACCCCTAATTGCCTCAATTTCAGCTCGCAGCAGCGGCTGTCGGTAGGCGACAATGGAAAGGGCTTCCAGCATTCCTTGGCTGAGCAATTCCTCACCTTTGACATGTTCCAATCTCCTCAACCAAGGAGCGAATTGCGGTCGGGTCAAAAATTGCATCCCGCCAGCGATTTCTTCAACTCGGAAAGCATGGCCGCAAGAATCGTACTGTTCATTCAGTTGTCGCGCTAAAGTCCTGGCCTCTGTTGGATCCGCCAATCCAGCCAAACTAGCCAGCTTTCTAGCGGAAAGCGGCTCTTTCGCAATCAACAAAATCGCCTCCAGGATGCGGCACTTTACCTCAGGTGAAGGAGATTCTGACAGAGAAAAAGCATCCGTTGTTTTGGCGTTTTCGTCGCTCAATCTGACATCTTGCGTTGAAAAGGGAGCCAAAAGTCGACGCTGTTGGAGCCAGGCCCTCCCGGCAATGGGTTCACGCGAAATGGAAAAACCGAAACGCTCTTTGACTCTTGGTAATCGCATTGGTCTAAAGGGCTGCATAGCTCGATTCGATCCTTGAATGTTGTCTCGCATTGGTCCATTGTATCCCCATTCCGCGGCTGACAAGGGTATACTGAAAGGATGAAAAAGGAAATGAATTTTGAAGCATCACCAGCACAATCGTTCCCTAATCCGTAAACTCGACTTAGTATGGCAGAACTGAAACAGACTCGATATCCGGTACTTGCATGGCTGATTGCCATTGGAGTGGGCGGCCTTGTGATGCTGACGGCACTCCCCTACTTTGTTGCGAGTATGGCCATTCGTGGCGAAGAATTTTGTCCACAATTGTTTCAAAAGCGAGAGTTTTCCTACTGGCGAATTCCTGGAACCAAGGTTCGAGTCTCACGAACCACTTTGACACCCGGAGTTAGCCCCAGTGGCAAGGACATTCTTCAGTATCTACCGACCAGTTCCCAAACGGATTGGCATCTCTCAAACGCACATCAAGGTTCCGTTTCAAAAGAATTTGGTCCAAAAATTTTGATTGATTTTTTGCAGTGCAACAACGCAGACGGAGTCAATTTCTGGGACTCTTGGTCCTTCCGCAATCCGACCAAGGCCGAGCTTCTGTGGCCTCTCGTTCAGCAGGTTGCGTTAAAGGAGATGTACTTTTGCATTCCGGACATGTTGGGCAGCTCAGATGCAACGTCCGATTTAACCGAGTTTGACAAAAATCTCAGGAAAATCTGCCTTCGCGCCGCGAAAGTCAAATTAAAAACACTTACCGACGCCAAGAACACCGCGAACGCTCTGCAGCTTCGAAATTGGGGCCAGCAACTGACCAGGGATTTTAGCGACGATACGGAGATTCAAGAGCTCGGAGCGCTCCTGGAGAATCTCTAGTGATTACCCGACGGTTAGCTGCTGTTGATTCATCGAGATTTGCATTTCGCTCCAACGAGCAGGGATTTCTGCTAGGGACTTGGTTTCCCGAAGCTCATCGCGATTCTTTTGAAACCAAGTTGCGACCAAACCAATGGTTTCTTCGCATCGCAAAAATCCCGCACCAACCGATTCGTTGCTCTGGTGCCAGCGAGACAACGCTGTTCGAGCGGAACGCCAATGGGATGCATTTTTCGGCATCGCAATCGCGTGCTCGATCCCCCCTTTGCGAATCAAATACCAAATATCGCGACCGTCACAGCCTTTGACGGAGTAAATAAACGAGTACTGTTCGCGAGCGCGTTTGAAACTGGCAAGTCGATTCGAAAGCCATTTCAAAATTTTGAAATCGTCTCGCATCCTGGCTGCATGCTCGAAGTGCTGGCTGGCTGCAGCTTTGTTCATCTGCTGTTCGACCAGTCCAAGAACCTCGACCGAGAACCCGTTGAGAAAATGGATCGCTTTTTCAACTTGTTCGCCATATCGTTGGCGACTGCATGTGCTCAAGCACGGAGCCAAACAGGTACCAATTTCCTGACGCACACACCCGGCTCGCAACTCCAAATCGAAAAGCTGCATCTGATCGGTATACATCATCGGCGTCTTTTGGCTGCAATCTCTTAGCAAATACAACCGATTCAGTGTCTCTACGGCCCGGTGCAGATTTCCCATTCCGGAAAAGGGGCCATGAGAACACTTCGCTTCTGGATCAAAGTGCTTACATAAATAAAAGTGCTCGGCGGGCGCATGTCCAATGCAAATGAACGCTTGTTGTTGGCGTTTGGGCATTCCGACCACATTAAGCCGGGGCTGCCAGCGACGTATCAGCATTTGTTCTCGCAACAAAGCTCCGAAGTCGCTCGGCTGCTTCTCCCAAACAATCGTTTCCGCCGATTGGATGATTCGCCCTGCTTTCTCATCGGTGTTGTTGGGCATGAAATAGCTGAGCAGACGATTTCGCAGCGATTTGGATTTCCCAACGTAAATCAACCGACCTGTCGCATCAAGCATCCCATATACGCCTGGAAGTTTCGGGGCATTGCGAGAAACCAATCCACGCAACTCATCCGTCTTGTCCGATTGGATTCGGGTCAAAGGAGAAATGGGGAAAGGCATCAACGGATCGTCGCCAAAGTCCACAAAGGTCTCGTGCCATCTTGCGTCCATGCTTTCCTCCTGAATGCCGAAAATACCCTCACATCCCCTGTGCTATTATGCCCCCTTGGAAAGAATCCTCCAATAGCGAGACGGTTGGCCATCCACAAAATACAAACGCGGAACATAGAAAGCCGTTGCTGTAGCGCCCACGACACTCAACCTGCCCTCTACAGTTTTTCCGCTATTCAGGATACAACTGTAGATTCAAAAAACAAAATCAGGAACCAACTGTCAATTGAGCGAGCCTTGCCATATGAAAATCATTTGTAACCGTGAGAAATTGCTTGGCGCTTTTCAAATCGCCGCAGGAATCGCCCCCACCCGCAGCCCAAAAGAAGTCCTCAACAATATCAAGATCGACGCGACCGAAGGACGTGTTGTTCTCATGGCGACCGACCTCGAAGCGGGAATTCGTCTGGAGGTTGAAAATGTCCAAGTTCTCGCTCCGGGACGAGCTTTGCTCAATGTCCAGCGTGTTGGAAACATCCTTCGCGAGGCCAGCGATGAAATGCTGACGATTGAATCGACCGAAAATTCTCTCGACTTCACGGGTAGCCACTCCGAGTTTCATCTGCCGCGCGCCAATCCAGACGAGTTCCCTAGCGTCGTGGAGTTTGCCGAAGAGAGCTATTTCGAACTCCCTGCCAGGCTATTCAAAGAGCTCGTTAAACGAACTATCTTTGCGACGGATAACGAAAGCACCCGATACCAGCTCGGCGGTGTGCTCTTTGAAATGGATGGAGAGCAGATTACCACGGTTGCTACCGATGGTCGTCGCCTCGCATGCATGCACGGAACGGGAACTTCAATCGGTGGCTTCAAGAACTCCGGCATGTCGACAATCGTCCCCACCAAGACGCTGACTCTCATGGATCGCTCAATTAGCGAAAAAGACGAAATGGTCCATCTCGCCGCCCGCAGCAATGACATCTTGATTCGAACCAACCGATGCACAATCTACTCCCGACTCGTCGAAGGCAGATACCCGAATTGGCGACAGGTCATTCCCAGTCGGGAGGGGAAAACTCGCATCGAGGGAATGGTTGGTCCGTTTCATACCGCAATTCGACAAGCTTCCATCGTGGCCGACCCAGAAAGCCGCGGAGTTGAGTTCGTGTTCGGCAACGGCACCCTCATCGTAGCAGCAAGAACTGCCGACATCGGCCAATCTCGTATCGAAATGCCCATCGCGTATACAGGCGAAGAAGTCAAAATAACGATGGACTATCGATTCGTTTTGGATTTCTTTAAAGCTCTAGATTTGGAAAAGAATTTTGCTATCGAAGTCCGAAGCAATGCAGAGCCTGCCATGTTTTCGACCGACGACGGCTACACCTACGTTGTTATGCCAATGGCTCGCACGTAATACCATACTTGTCCAAATTCTTTTCGTTTAACAGTCAGCCGCAGGCTTACTGAGTTGAATTGACAGTACGCCTGCGGCTGACTGTTAAACGACTAAATCAACAATCCAATAAGCAATGGGATTCAATATGACCTTATCGGCGTTCATGGAAAAGCACTTTCGGCATTTCAATGCGCGCGAAACCCTTGCTGCAGCTAAATCGTATAAAAACTTCGTGGACAACGAGCATGGCACCATGATGGTCTCTTTGGCTGGAGCCATGAGCACGGCCGAAATTGGTGTATCGTTGGCCGAAATGATTCGACGCGGAAAAGTTCACGCAATCTCATGCACAGCCGCAAATCTGGAAGAAGACCTCTTCAACTTGTTCGCACATGATGAATACAAAGTCATCGACAACTGGCGCTCTTTGAGTGTGCAGGATGAAGTCGATTTGCGCAATGATGGTTTCAACCGAGTTACGGACACGTGCATTCCCGAAACCGTGATGAAGCACATGCAGAGCCGGCTCGTCAAGTATTGGGCCAAGGCAGCCGCGGAAGGCAAAAGCTATTTCCCTTATGAATACATGTTTATGCTGCTGGACGACCCCGAACTCACGCCACTCTACCAGATACCAGCCGAGCATTCCTGGATGATCGCTGCCAAAGAAGCCGGTATCCCGGTCTTTTCGCCAGGGATTGAGGATAGTACTCTAGGGAATATGTTTACCGCGCGAGTCATGGATGGGACCGTTTCCAGCCACCACGCCCTAAAAAGTGGTACGCATCAACTTGAACGGCTAGCCCACTGGTACCGCGAATTTAGCCGGGACCGAGGCGTCGGATTCTTTCAAATCGGGGGAGGAATCGCTGGGGACTTTGCCATTTGCGTCGTACCCTTGCTCATCCAGGATTGCGATGAACCCGGCACGCGAAGATGGGCCTATTTCGCACAGATCAGTGACGCCGAGACCAGCTACGGTGGTTACAGCGGTGCCGTTCCCAACGAAAAAATCACCTGGAACAAGTTGACGCCAGACTCGCCTAAGTTCATGATCCATAGCGATGCAAGTATCGTAGCACCCCTTATTTTCGCCTACGTTCTAGGGCAATAACAGTGACGCCAACGACGGTTCAACTTTGGGAGCGCATCCATGCCGCTGGACTCGCATCGCCCGACGAATGCCGAAGTTGGGCCATCGAAATCAGCAAGGCTTCGCCAGAAAGCCTCCAAGATCCCAACCGCCTGGCCGCTGAACTGATTCGAATCGGCAAAGTCACCTCTTTTCAAGCCAACGTCTTATTCGGGAATTTGGCCGTCCCGCTTGTCATCGGCTCCTTTCGAATCACCGAACCTTTGGAGTCTAAGCTTGGAACACACTGGCTAAAAGCCGTGGACACCAGTCGGACCAAACGCCCAGCCTGTTGGTGCTATTTTCTAAATCCCGATAGCCTCCTGCGTCCTGAAATTCGCGGTTGGCCTCCAAGCGTGCGTTTGGCTAACAAGCAAATCGATGTTTTGCATCCATCGCTGGACAAATGGCTCGTTGCTGGAGTCGAGAAAACGAATTTTGTCGGTATTTGTGAAGCTCTCGAAGGACAGTCCTTAAACGAATTGCTAGGCACCAGACCATTAACTTGGTCGGAGTCGGCAAATATGGTCGAGCAAATCGCTGCCGGTCTTCAAAAGATGCACGATGCAGGAATGGTGCACGGACGAATTGGTGTCGATGCGGTATGGTGTGTCGATGACGGGGAGTTTGTTCTCCGACGCGATCCTGTGTTCCCACCCCTAAACCCGTACCTGGCAACTGGAAATTCTGTTTTTTCGGAGCAGCCAATCGGCCTATTCGAAACGGCCGCACCTGAGTTAACATTGCCAAACGCGTCACTCTCCTTCCAATCCGACTTGTACGCCCTCGGCTGCGTTTGGTACCAATCCATTGCAAGACATTCTCCCTATAGTGTTGAGCAGGGGGCATCGTTCCAGGCTTGGTCAAAAGCCCATTTCTCGCAACGCTTTCGGCCACTAAGCCAATCCGATCTACCTCAACCACTTCAGCAATGCCTCGCGCATCTCTTGGCAAAGAACCCAACGTCGCGATTCCAATCCGCATCGAAACTGGTGCAAGCGATTGAATTTGCGGTCGACGCCACATCAGAACAACTCGCTACCCCGGAGCGAATACAACAGGCCTCACGGAAGATTTCGGCACCGGATGCGGTTGCATCGCCTCTTATCGATGCCGATGTGCAACCCAAGAAAGCATCGCCCCCACCCAACTCGGTAAAACCAGTTCCCGCCAAAACGGTTACAACTACCACGCCAGTTGAACTCGTTAAACCAGCCTCAAAGCTAGCCTCAATTCCCGCGTCAGTCGCAAAATCGGAGCCTGCACCTGTCGCCGCAAAGAACCTAGTTGAAACCGAAAGGGTCAACCAAGATGACTTTGTTCCAGCAGAGCTTTCGCCTGTTTTGCTAGTGCTAGATAAGCCAGCATTGGCTGAACAAGAAAAGGCTCCCGTAAAAGTTCAAACGACTCCTCCCCAGCCTAAGAAGCCTGCGACGACCACCAAGGCTAAACCGAAAAAGAAGAAGGCCAAAAAGAATAAGAAGCCCGTCTGGTTTCTCCCTGCCATGATCGGCGGTTGTTGCCTGATTTTCGCGGCCATTATCGCCGTTCTGGTCCAAAATGGATCCAGCGAAATCAAAGTGGCTCCTCCAACAGGGATTGTCACCAATCCGAAATCTTCAGAACTAAGTTCGTCATCCACACAACCATCGGGCACCGGAAACACGGAAACTAATGCGCAACGCTTGCCAACGGACTCGGTAAGCGAGTATTTCGCGGTCGAACCTGATGACGGCCAATTGCTCTGGGCGCCACCCCAGGCTGGTTCCCCTTATTCCCTTGAAATGCTTCCTTCAGGAATCGAAGCCATGGTGTTCGTCTCCGGCAACCTGTGGCATCGCCGCGGCAACGCAGCCGGAATATCCAAATGGTGGCTGGATATGCATCCCGAGCTAACCAAACTACTCTCGACTATCCCGCTCGGCTCCGACGACCGAATCAGCTCGATAGCAATCGCGCTTCTTCCAAGCAAGAATCCTGGCGTGCCTCAGGCTGTATTTCGTTTCTCTTACGCGCAACCGGTCTCTGTCGATTCCATAACACAGCGTCTGGGCGGTTTTTCCATGCAGTTGTTCGATCCGAAGAAAGACAATCGCAAAGGCCTGTGGAGCAACGAAGCGACCTTGAACCCGACTGCCGCTTTGATGGACGGCATGCAGACAGACGCCAGCGCGATGATCAAACGGGTCGTTGTTGGTCCGCAAGAATTGATTGCGACGTTGCCCGAAATGAATGGTGCTCCCGCTCCCGTTCGTCGCCAGTTAGAGACACTTCTGAAAACAACGGATAGCCGATCGGATCTTACCCTCCTTTTTGCGCCGAGCTTTCTCTTCGGCGATGGCAGAGAATTGCTGGCTTCCTCTCCCAAACTCCAATCAACGCTCCGCGAATCCATTGATGAGACAATGCAAGCCGTTACGTTTACCACCACCATCGAGCCACGTTGGTACATGGAACTCCGGATGCTTGGCTCTGAAACCCGAGATGCTGGAAAATTTTCCTCGGCCCTGAAGTCGACACTAGCCGAAATTCCCGAGGGCTTTGAAAAGGGACTCACATCCGGTTCGGTCGTTCATCCGTATTGGAGAGCCTTGGGACTGCGTTTCCCGCAAATGATGAGAGCGCTTAATCGTTACGGACGGTTTGGACTTGAGGACGGACAAGTTGTCACCAACGTTTATCTTCCTACCGATGCGATGAACAATATCGCAATCGCAAGTTGGATGGCATTGCAGCCCCCCGTTGCAAATGCAGGATCAACCATTGCTTCATCGACAAAGCCAGCCACCAAGCCGGCGACGAAGTCGATCGAAGAAATACTGGAGTCAAAAATTACCATTGGCTTTGAACAAGAATCATTGGAAGCAGCCTTGCAATTGATCGCAGGTGAAGTGACCGATTCTGTGTTGGCAGGCGCCTCGCTTACGATGAATATCAACGGCACAGCGTTTCAAAAAGAAGGTATCACTCGCAATCAATCGATTCGCTCGTTCAAGCACCAAGGGGACACCTTGCGAAACATATTGATGGATTTGGTCCGTCGAGCAAACCCGGTAACTACAGTCCAGTCGCCAACGGAACAGAACCAGAAAGTTGTATGGCTGATTCTCGACGATCCCGACAAACCTGGGCAAAAAAAGATCGAACTCACCACTCGCACTTGGGCCGTGGGTAACAACGCCACGCTGCCTAAAGAATTCGTGAGTGAATAGAACAGTTTGGCAACCATAGCACGACGCGCAAGCTAGTGAATTACGATAGCACGACGCGCAAGCTAGTGAATTGGACAGTAGACTCACTGGGGCACATTTATGAATTACTTAGGCAGTATTGAATTGCTTATTTGTAATCGGTGCTGCAGCACGCGACCTTCGCGGAGCGAAGGGCGACATTGTCGCTCGTCGCTCCGCGACGATTGCGCACAAGCCCCCACAGCATTCCATGTGAGGCACAAATGACTATCGCCTTCGCTGTCAGCACAGTCTTATTTCTTTTCTGCCATCAACCACCAAAGCTGAGTCGCCTGTGGCCAGATAGGCACGGAGAATCTGTTCGTGGTGATATCATTCTCATTCGATCTAAAGAGATCGTAATTCGGACGGGGGCCAATCCAAATCACTATCTATCCATTCCTAAGAAGTCTCTAAGCGAATCCGATAAGAAGCAATTGAAGCAACTTGTCGGAGACGCCAGCCTTGATTCTTCCGAAAATTTGAGCGTTGAGCTACGTCTGATTGCGAATATCCACGACTCTCGCACGCTTTTGGACGCAGCCTCGCTTTTTCGGAACAAGGACATTGCGTTTACGCTATCTACCTTTGAATCATACTTAAAAGCCTGCAAATCGAATAGAAATTTGGAACCGGACAAACTCTGGTTTTTAGCGACCATTATCTTTGAACATCCGCAACCGCTGTACCCGGATTTTTATCGAGGAAATAAGGAGTTAGTGACGCCACGCTGGCCGCAATCCAGCCTGGAAGAGATACGCATCGTTGCAGGGACTCCATTTTGGATAGCGTCAAAGCTAGCACACTCCGGCCCAATCTGGCCAGACACAAATGGACTACTAGGATGGATACGTGATCATGCTCGTCTTCGGACAATATGAAGCCATTCCACCTCGATAACGTTTCCAAGTTCGATAGTCATGGCTGTGTGGGGTATAGGCCAAGAAGGTACCGTCGCCGTTGATTGCTCCATTGGTACCGTAGGGAACGGCCAGCTTCTGTGGTAGAGGTTCGTCCAAACCGCGAACAAACAACTGAGCTTGACGTCCAAGGCCAGCATAGGCATTTGAGGAGTAGAGGAGCTTGCCGTCAAATGTCCAGTCGCAGAGCAATTCGGCACTGGGGTGGTACGTCATTCGTTTGGCCGGACCACCCTCGGTTGGGATGGTGTAGATGTCCTCGTTTCCCTCATAGTTTCCCACGAATGCGATGGTTTTCCCATCGGGGCTGAAACGTGGCAACGCTTCCTCGCCTGTTGGGGATGCGAGAGGCGAGGCGACGCCACCTGTTCGCGGAGCCGTCCAGAGATCTTCACCGTGCCCAACGTTCGCAATGTGCTTGGTGTGCTAAGATGTCGAAGATTGGATGTCCCCATTTGAACGTTTGCGGTTTAAACATACGTAGCACGACGCGCAATCGCGCAAGCTAGTGAAATATCTAGCACGACGCGCAAGCTAGTGAATTGGGTTGCCGATTCACTAGCTTGCGCGTCGTGCTAAGGTAGGTTAGGCTAAATACAGAGAGAGTCGCGAATCCTTTGAGACGAAATCTTCAATTCAACTCGCTCACGTTGATACTTCTGACCGCACTTGTTGCAAGCCTCTTGGGTTACTTCCATCTTTTAGGACGACTGGAGCAACTCAAGCAAGAGTACCAAGCCATCAGCGACTAAAGAAAGGCGATGGCGAGGCTTTCGAAAGGCGAACAAGTCGTGATCGAGTCCCATGCCAATCGGATCCGAATGTTGGGTTCGATTCGAGCGACAGTTGAATGTTCCCTATGCCACACGGTTCCTGAAAAGCAGCTGCTTGGCGCCTTTTCCTACGATTTCGTTCGAAATCGCTGACGATCTCGCATTGAACCGACGATGCTGTTAGACTTTCCGCGAACTTACGTTGAGTTGATACTTCGATGCAATCGATTGGTTGTGGCTTTATGGATGATGGTGCGTGGATTCGGATCGCAATCTAACAGTTGTCGAGGAAGTGGAATTGATGGCTTTGCTGTTCCTCCATGGAATGGCATTGGCCTCTTGGTTTGTCCCTCTTGGCAGAGTTCTCGATGCGGCGGGCGTGGGATCGATTAAGCCGATGGCTTTCGCTGCGTCGGCCATTGCGGCCATCCTGTCCCCTTTATTCTTCGGTGCGATGGCAGATCGGTCGGTTGCACCACCCAAGGTTTTGCGTTGGATCAGTTTTGCGACCGCGGCGCTCGTGGGTTTGATTGCGTGGGCCATTCAAGGCAAAGCCGACAGTTGGGCGATTCTATTGTTGATCCAGGTGCAAGCGTTGTTTTGCAGCCCGACATCGAGCCTAGCTGGCTCTATCGTCTTCTCGCAGCTGATTCGATCTAAACGCCAATTCGGGTCGATCCGTGCGCTCGGCACGGTAGGGTGGATGGTCGGCTGTTGGTTGATCAGTCTGCTAGCGCTGGATGCTAGCCCTCGGGCGTTTTACGTAAGTAGCATATTGTGGATGATGCTCGGAGCATTCACATGGCGATTGCCTTCTGAAATGCTAAACCGACTGAGTGCTCAACCGCTAACGCTTCGAGAACGATTTGGCTGGGATGCATTGAGTTTGCTGAGAAACAATGACCATTGCGTTGTTTTCATCACAGCAGCACTGATCGCGATTCCGTTTGCGGCCTTTTATCCGTTTACGCCACCCCACTTGGCGGAGCTCGGACTCGAGCGAACGAGCGCTTGGATGTCGCTTGGTCAAGTCACCGAAGTGATCGCTTTGGTAAGTATGGGGGCGATGCTCCGTCGGTGGAGATTCAAATGGGTTGTCGCCACGGGGATTGGGGTCGGCGTGTTTCGATACGCCCTCTACGCAACCAACTCAACCTTTTTTGTCTTGCTCGGTTTGAGTCTGCATGGAATCGCATTCACGTTTACTTATATCGGCAGTCAAATCTACCTAGCGGAACGTATCGAACCTGGCTGGCGAACTCGCGCGCAGGCACTGCTGAGCTTGATGACGGGCGGACTGGGAAGCCTTACCGGTTATCTTTGGTGTGGAGCTTGGTTGGGGATGTGTACATCGGACGGCAGTGTGCATTGGAGTCTCTACTGGGGTGGACTTAGCTTGCTCGTCGTGGGAGTTTTAATCTACTTTACTACGCGATATCATGGCAGTCACTCAATCCTCGAGGTTCGGCAAAGCCAAGAATGATAATCAAGATGAATGCATCATTGACAACGAAAATGACAAAGAAAACTACCCGGCGAACATTTTTTGGAACGTTGGCCGTTGCTTCGATTAGTACGAGTTTGTTTGCTCGGGGCACAGTCGCATTTCCGCCGATTCGACAAATTACGCGAGGCCCTGGATTTCATTGGTTCGGCTACTACGACAAACTTCAGTTCTCACCTGACAATCGATTTGTTCTGAGCAATAAAGTTAGCTTCGAGCATCGATCGCCTACAGCGGAAGATGTCATCGAGGTTGGGATGGTCGATCTCCAAGAACAGGACCGTTGGATTCCACTGGGGACCACTCGGGCTTGGAACTGGCAACAAGGCTGCATGCTGCAATGGCTACCAGGCACCGAATCGAGAGTCATCTGGAATGACCGAGATCAAGACCGCTTCGTCAGCCACATTTTGGATGTCAAGACAGGCGACAAGCAAACGGTCCCAGCCCCAATTTACGCGTTGAGTCCCAACGGAAAAGAAGCTGTCTCATGCGATTTCGCTCGTGTGGCAGACTGTCGTCCCGGCTATGGATACGCAGGGATTCGTGATCGCTATTTCGACGACATGGCTCCCGCCGAAAGCGGTATCACACACGTGAACCTGGAAACAGGGCAGGAAAAACTTGTGGTGACTCACCAACAGCTAGCCAGGACCGGAGAAGTCGCCTCCAATCTTCCGGGCTCCAAGCACCATGCGTATCACTTGCTCTGCAGTCCTGATGGGAAACGCATGATCCTGCTGCATCGCTGGACGCAACCAGGCGGTGGTCACCTCACGCGACTCATCACTACCGCCATGGACGGTAGCGACTTACGCATCATCATTCCGAACGGCTATGCCTCGCACTTTATTTGGCGTGATTCGACCCACATTCTCTCCCAAGCCAAAGGCTGGTTGGGTAACAGCGAATGGGGCAATTTCCTTTTTCAGGACAGGGACGGCGGTATCGTTGAGGAAGTTGGCAAGGGTGTGCTCGATAGCGGCGGACACTTCACTTACCTCCGAAACAAGGAATGGATTCTTAACGATACGTACCCGAAAAGTGCGCAACGATTCCAGACACCGCATCTCTTTCACATCAACTCGAATCGTCGTATTGACTTGGGCGAGTTTTCATCGCCACCCGCATACAAAGGTGAATGGCGAGTGGACACGCATCCGCGCCTGAGTCGAGATGAAGGTCTGGTCTGCATCGACTCGCCACACACCGAACAAGGGCGCCAGCTATATCTCATCGACATACGCGAAGTAAATTGATCTGCAGCTTTGGAATCGGGTGCGGGAATATGACCACCGATCCTAAAAACGAGACGAGCACAAAGCGAACGAGGGCCTTGTGCCCTGCGTTCGCAACAGGCTTGGCGTGCTAAGAGCGAGCGGCGGGTTCAAATATACCTAGCACGACGCGCAAGCTAGTGAATTAACTAT
>JAPLNL010000111.1 GCA_026692905.1 Planctomycetota bacterium | reverse complement strand
CGAAGCGCAAGCTAGTGAATTGCGACACCTAGCACGAAGCGCAAGCTAGTGAATTTGCGGTCCAATTCACTAGCTTGCGCGTCGTGCTAAGGCAGTTTTCATGATGTGGCGAGCCTTCACAACAGAAGTATTTGTTTTGAGTTACAATGTTGTCTTGGAGTCCCCTCTTAGGAGATAACTCAAGTTAGTAACACCCGCCTCGCCACATCCAATTCAATGATCTCGATCGTCGTCCCACTATTTAACGAACAAGACTCGTTGACGGAACTCATTCAACGCATCCAGCAAGCTGTTGCTGCAGACAATCTCGGGGGCTACGAAGTGCTCCTCGTCGATGATGGCTCGACCGATTCCTCTTGGTCTACTATCGAGAAGCTCAGCCAAGATCATCCGACCGTCCACGGTATTCGCTTCCGTCGAAACTTTGGCAAGGCGGCTGCTCTCGCGGCTGGCTTCTCTCTTGCAAAGGGGCATACCGTCATCACGATGGACGCTGATCTTCAGGACGATCCAAAGGAATTGGTAAACCTCGTGGCGAAACTCGATTCAGGCTGTGAAGTCGTTAGCGGTTGGAAGCAAACGCGTTATGACCCTTGGCATAAACGCTGGCCTTCGCTCGTATTCAACGGAATCTTAAGAAAGTTCTCGGGCCTACCGCTTCACGATTTCAATTGTGGGCTGAAAGCATATCGCCGAGAAGTGCTCGATGAGATCACGCTGTATGGCGAAATGCATCGTTTTATCCCTGTGCTGGCCGCTGCCCGAGGATTTCGCGTGAAAGAAATTTCTGTCCAACACCATCCTCGCATTCACGGCGTTTCCAAATACGGTGTCTCCAGAATTCTAAAGGGATTCCTCGATCTCTTTACGGTCGTCTTCCTGACTCGATTTCGCTATCGCCCTCAACACTTGCTCGGTGGCATCGGTTTAGCCGCTTGCTCTATCGCAAGCATTTTGCTCTTGTGCCTTATGGCGACTTGGGTTGTTAGCAGGTTGCCATTGGGAATGGTGGCATTTGATCTGCACAGGACACCTGTCTTCTATCTAACCATGTTTTTATTCTTGCTCGGCTTTCAAATGATCGGTGTCGGCCTGCTCGCTGAATTGGTGGTTGCTAACTCAGGTAGCCGGACGATTCCTTATTCGATCGCAAAGACCACTAACTCTCTTCCAGCAAATCCACTCGATCACGCAGGTGAAAAATCGTGAACCATGCGAATGAACCTGCGGAATCGAACACATGGCGTTATCGAGATGCCGCTTGGCTGTTCATCGGAATTGCTATCGTCATTCAACTTGCTCGCATCCTAGGCATGACCGCCGCGCATGGCGAGCTTCCTTTCCTCAGTGCCAATGACCGCTCGCGTTGGTGTGCCATCGCCGCCTTGACCGAAGATGGCAAATGGGAAATCGATCGAATTACCGAATTGCTCGATAGCAAACAGAAATCCAAAATCTGGAACTCCATCGATATCGTTCGGCATCGAGGAGCAGATGGCAAAGAGCATTTTTATTCGAGCAAACCGCCGTTGCTGACTGCCATGTATGCTGTTGTCTGCAAACCGGTCACGATGCTCTTCGGCAAGAAATTGACGGAAGAGCCGTTTTTGATCGGGCGAGTCGTAATGATCTTGGTCAATGTTCTCCCACTGGCAATCTGGTGGATTTGGCTGCACTTCTGGCTTGAGAAAAACGTTTCAAACGCATGGTCTCGATTTGTTCTTTTGAACATGGCCCTTTGGGGTACCTTTCTTACCACCTTCGCGGCCACACTTAATAACCACTTGCACGGGGCACTATTTTTCGCATTGAGTCTCGGTCTCGTATGGCAAATCCTAAACGCGCACAAGCAAGGCCTCAGTCAGCCGTGGTGGACTTGGTGCATGTGCGGACTCTTTGCCGGACTTGCGGTCGCCTGTGAGTTGCCAGCGCTAGCTTGGGCTGCCGCGGCGGCTGGTATCCTTTTGGTTATTGACTGGCGAAAATTGCTCTTAGGATATGGCCTCGGCTCTGCCTTCATCGCGGTTCTTTTTCTCGCGACCAACTACTGGGCGCATAACGACTTGAGGCCACCTTACTCGCACCGAGGATTAGGTGCCGAGATCGCCAACATTCCTAAGGCAACTAACGATCAAGCAACGCCCGCTTTGGAAACTGTGATCGCACTCGCGAACCAGCACGGCTATGCATTCACCGAAAAAGCCACGATCATTCCCGCTCGACTAACCAACGTCTTGCAGTTCATTGATGAAAGTGCTGGACAACGCGTTGCGATCGAGTCCCAGGAAAGCCAATGGGCGATTTACCACTGGGACGATTGGTATGATTTTCCAAAATCGTATTGGCTGCCCGGCAATAAAAAAGGGGTCGACCGGGGTGAGCCTAATCAAGCGCTTTATGCGGTCCACTTTACCATCGGTCATCACGGTATTTTTTCTTTGACCCCATTCTGGTTGCTCGGGATAGTAGGAACGATTCTTTGGCTTCGCCGAAGTGGCGTCCCAACCAAAAGTTGGAACAGCTTTGTTGTTTCGGAGGCTGGTATGGCTCTTGCCATTTCAGCAATCTCATTGGCATGCTTCGTTTTCTACACAATGCGTCCCGTCGAAGATCGAAACTACGCGGGAGTCTGCAGCGGATTCCGATGGGTGTTTTGGCTTTCTCCTGCTTGGCTGTGGTTATGTATCCCAGCGGTCGAAGCTGCCAGTCGATCCTCAAAGCTTCGAAAGCTGGTAGGTTTTTTGCTGCTGGTCAGCGTCTTTTCCGCCACGATTCCATGGCCCAATCCCTGGACTCACCCGTGGCCCTATCGCGTTGCACTGTGGCTCTACCCCGAGCCACCCGAAGCAAAACCTTAGTCTTGTTTGTTCTAACTCCCCTTCTCCTCCTCGGGAGGAGAAGGCAACGCTGTGACGCATTTCAAACAACGAAAACAATGACTACGTTTTAATAGTCGCGTCGAAAAGGTACGAATTTTGGCAAGTCACTTTTGCCGACATTGATTTATGATATTTGTTGTATTGTCCGGCTCGGGCTTGTCCGACCGGACACCGCTTTGGTGTTCTAATTGGCCGCGTGATAAAAAGGACTCCTTCGGATTCGTCGCACCGCCTAAGGAGGTGCGACGAATCCGGAGGCGCACGGTCGGGCGGCGTGAATCTAGAACTCCAAAGCTGCGGACGGAGGGGCAAAGCCCCAGCCGTCCTGAAATGCTTCACAGCGTTGAGAAGAAGGGGGGAATCGGAAGCCCGCGTGGTCCTGGATAAGAAGGGGCTTCCAATTTGTCTTAGCGTTTCGTTCGTATGCGATTAGTCGAGGTCATCGAATTTAACATCTGGCAACGTAGTTCCATAACTTGGCTTGGCAATATCCACTTGCAGTCCATCTTGCTGGCATGGCTTAAGCCCGGACCAAACACCGGCAACAAACATTACGATTGCAATCAAGGCTAGTGGCACGATAGCAGAGCCAAAGCCACTTAAGATGGCTTCGATGGAAATACCTAAGCCAAAACAAAGGGCGATTGTCGCGAAAGTAATTCGCTTGACCGACCGACTGCATCGATCTAGGTAGAGGAACGAATAACAGAGCGCCAGCGGCAAGAAAGAAACGGACATCATTCCCATCGCAGAACAAATAAGCACGAATCCAAGATGCTTCCAATTGGAAATGGCTAGTTCAAACAAGTACGGCCCAAAAAAGAGTGACAGCGCAATCGGAATCAAACCCAACCCTAACAAGGAGGCAGGCATCCAAAGCAATGACCGCAATGACAAAGGGCTTTGCATGGCTTCCCTACCAGGCTGTACAAGTTTTAACGAGGTAAACTTTTGAAAATACCAGCCAACATACGCGAGACTAATCAAGACTAGCGGCACGACCACAACCGACACCATAACCAATGGTGGAAACATCAACAGAGATTGGGCGAGCAAACAATAGCCGCACAAAAACGGTGCTACTCCAGATTCGTTGTGGTCGACTGGTAGCAGCCAAGCCAATTGAACATTTAACACGACGACCCCAAATTCTAAGATTCCCAATCCGACAATGATGAAGCCAAATACGGAAGAGACCGGAGCGAGAGACGTGGTGGCTTGGTTGGGGAAGACGCCTAGCAAGATCAAAAACGACCAAAAAAACAGGACTTCCGTTGCCGCTATCCAGAGCAATGGTTGCGTGTAGCGAGTGCTTGGATATTCGTTGGTACTATTCGCGATAGCGTCAGTCGCCATCAAATATCCTTCGCGAGCGGCGCCTTGAGTTTACGTTGGCAATTGCCGCATTGCATTTGTAGCGTCTTTTGAGCGTTTTGAGGTGAGAAAATAGGGGGTGAATCAGCGCCAGGGGCCACAATTCTAGCATGGTTGAGATTGAAAAATTGGTGATAAAGTATAGGATTGAGCAAGTCGGAGTTCGATTTTTCGCCGAGCTGGCTCGGCATCCGACTCCCCACCTACTTTCAAATTCCCTGGAGTTTGTCTCTCGATGAAGAAAACTGTATTTGCAGTCGTTGCGTCATTTGGCTGCGTTGCCTTTGGATTTTCAGGTTCAGTGCACGCTCAGAAATGGGCTGACCTGACGATGAAGGTCGTTTTGGATGGGGATGTGCCGGCACCCAAAAAAATCAACGCGGCAGCTGATCCTGTTTGCTCTCAATTCAATATTGTCTCTGAAGATTTGGTTGTTGATCCCGCAACCAAAGCCATTGCCAATTTGGTGTTCATGGTCGACTCCAAGAAAACAAAACTAGAAGCGAACCAACTGCATCCGGATTTGCAAAAGCTGCCTGCAGACAAGCCGGTTATGGACAATCTGAAATGCGCGTTCGTCCCGCACGTTATGGCTATACGAGCCGGTCAAACTCTTCTCGTGAAGAACTCAGATCAAACCGGTCACAATGCTAAGTTCAGCTTCTTTAAAAACGATGAAGTGAATCCGATGATTCCTGTCGGTGGAAGCAAAGAAGTCGTTACCAAAGTCGAAGAACCCGGTGCGACGAAAGTCGAATGCTCGATTCACCCTTGGATGAGCGGTTACGTGATTGTTGCTGGCCATCCCTATGTCGGGATTAGCGATGCCAAGGGCAATATCAAAATCGAAAAGTTACCTGCCGGCATTCCTCTCAATTTCAAGCTTTGGCACGAATCGCAAGACAAGTCGATCGAAGAACTTTCGGTTGGTGGCAAAAAAGAAACATGGAAGAAAGGCTCCGTCGAGCTGACTCTCAAGGAAGGTGTCAACGACCTGGGCACCGTTCTTATCAAACCAGATCGCTTCAAGAGCAAGTAAGACAAGCTGGTGTACCGCCTTTAGGCAGCGTTGACTCACTAGTGCGAGACTATCTATCCACATTCGCAAGTTTCGCAAGTTCCCTACGCGACGACGGTCGCGAACGAAAGAAAAACGTTATCCGAGAAAGAACGCTCGACACCCATAAGCCAAGTTCAGGCATTTGATCTGCAGGGCAAGTTGGTTAGTGGATCGGTTTGGACGAAACGGCTGGCAAACCCCAAACACGTTCTGTTGCTAAAAAACCGCTCAGCGAAACCGAAAAACTCAATGCGTTCTACGCAGAGCTCCTTTCGAGAAGATACCTTGTTTCTCTACTTGATGAAGTAGCTGTTTCTATCCATTGAACACCTTTGTTTTAGGCTAACCGTGAAGAAGCTATTCCTTGTTCTCGTCTCAATCCTTTCCCTTGCGCAATCGGTAGTGGCGGCGGACAAACCGAATGTCCTTTTCATTGCAGTCGATGACTTACGCCCTGAGCTCGGTTGTTATGGCAACAGTATCGTGAGATCGCCGAATATTGACCGCATAGCGTCGCGGGGTATCGTTTTCAATAAAGCTTATTGCCAACAGGCGGTATGTAGTCCATCGCGCACTGCCATCATGACTGGTCTTCGTCCCGACGTTACCAAAGTCTGGGATTTGGATACGCACTTTCGCGTAGCGCAGCCAGATTGCGTCACGCTTCCTCAACATTTCAAGTCCAACGGTTATCACTGTGCCGCAATCAACAAGGTCTATCACAAGGGCTTTGAAGATGGCCGTTCTTGGAGCGTGCCTCACTGGTATTCCTCAGGCAAAGCGGTCGATACGGACCCGACGGATTTCACCAAGCAGATTGTCACAAAGCATGATGTTTCGGTGCAAGAATTCATGGCTCCCGCAGCGAGAGCTGATTCGAATGCCAAACCTGGGCCTGCTTACGAGGTTAGTCTCAAGGCCGAAACCGAATTGCCTGATGGAGCAGCTGCAACCGAGGCGGTAAAACGATTGGCCGAGATGAAATCAAAAAAGGAACCCTTCTTTCTTGCGGTCGGCTTTGCTAAGCCACATCTGCCCTTCGTGGCGCCAAAGAAATACTGGGATCTCTATGATCCGAATAAAATTCCGGTTCCAACGGTTGAGCACTTGCCAACTGGGAGTCCGACATTCGCGGGCCATAACAATGGCGAGCTTCATAATTATCCAGGTGTTCCGAAGGAAGATCCGATTCCCGCGGACTTCGCCAAAACTCTGCGCCATGGTTACTACGCTTGCATCAGTTACACCGACGCGCAGATTGGTAAATTGCTTGACGCACTTGACCGTGAGGGACTTGCCGACAATACGATCATCGTCCTTTGGGGCGATCACGGGTGGCAGTTGGGTGAGCATGGTCTATGGCACAAACACACGAACTTCGAACTAGCAACGCGCGCACCGCTGCTTATTAGTGTTCCAAAGTCCAAGAATGCGGGCAAGAAGTGCGAAGCACCTGTGGAGTTCGTCGACGTCTATCCGACGCTTGCCGAACTTTGCGGCTTACCAGCAACCCCAACCAAGATAGACGGTACTAGTTTGAAGAATTTCTTGGATGATCCAAACGCTCCAGCTACGGAGGTTGCTATTAGCCAGTACCCGCGCAGAGACACGGCAACAGGTATAGATTTGATGGGGTACAGTATTCGTGACAGTCGCTGGCGAGCCATCTTTTGGCGAGATCGCAGTGGCCCCAAGATTCTGGCCACAGAACTCTATGACGAGCAGAACGATCCGAACGAAACCATTAGCGTAGCCGACCTACCGGAACACTCGGCCCTGATGGAGTCCTTTGCAAAACATCTGCCGCCTGTTGGCTCAGCGGCCATCGAAGCGAACGCGATTAAAGGCAAGAAAGCGAAAGCAGGGACGGCAAAAGCTGCGGAACAGAAGCTGACACCGGCCATTGAATCGGAAGATCGTGCCGCCCGCTTTGATAGGTTTGATAAAGCAAAAGCAGGTAGGCTCAATCGTGATGAATACCTTGCAACACAGTCGAATGAGACGGCTGCGAGAGAACGATTCGAAAAGTGGGACACGAATAAGGACGGTTTTCTGACACGAAAAGAGTTTATTGCGATGGGAAAAGAATAGCTTAATACCGTTGGGAGTACACCTACGGCTGACTGTTAAACGAGTTCCCATCGAATCTATGCGGCCATTCGGTAAAAATCTTAGCCGTTGGGCGCTAGCCCCGGTTTTTTGAAAAACGCGAAGCGTTAACGGAAACCGGGGGGAGAGAAAAAGTCATGAAGCATTTTCGATGAGAAACCATGCTTTTGTGTAGCGAAAGTCGTCAAGACTTTCGGCTGCATCGCCCAAGCGACCGAAACTCTTGACGAGTTTCGCTAAAAAATGCTTCACAGCGTTGTGGGGTAGGGCTAAACGGGTAGAGCACATCGCCGTTTCCTTAATTCGTTTACCAGTCAGCCGAAGGCGTACTGGAAAGGCCGGCGAACGTTGTGCGGTCAATCAACCGTTCGCGATCTTGAAACAGACCCAAACAAGATATGCCGACCAGGCAACCAAGAGGATGGTCGCAGCGACAAAGAGTTTGAGTTTCAAATCAGCCCGCATCGGTGGATAGTTCAAATCGAGGTTCAAACGCGACATCGAAGTCGAACTGGTCATCGAAATCCTCGCGGTGATCGGTTTTGCTTTTTCGCATTTCCTTGATTCGGATCAAATTGTAAACGATCTCGCCGAAGTCACTTGTGGTATGGATGCCCCAACTGTTCAATACGGTTTTGGCCATGAAACCATATTGTTCCAAAGCAAATTCCCGAATGGCTTGGCACAATTGTTGACCGGTCAAGTGATGATCTTGCTTGGCCTCGCTTCCGTCGTCTTTGGTCGCTGGCATCTTCATGACCTTTTGCGCGTAGGCTAGGGCATCGCGCACAAACTGATATGCTTCCAAGTGATATCGCTGGTCCTGCTGAAGCAATTCAACGATCGCCAAAAGATGTTCGTTCATTTGAATATTCGCGGAAGAGTTTGCGTTTTGTATTTTGGAAAAGGACTCTAATGTTCGACACCACGTTTCAAGACTGTCAAGCAGTCGCTGGCAGGTATCAGTATTCGTCGATTGTCTTCGGTGACGAGCAGAATCTGCTGCGCCAACAATTCAACACCTATTACTTTACCGCGTCCCTGCGACGTCACAATCTCACTTCCGACATTGGGCATTTCGACAGCGAGTTCTTCGTAGGTGTCGTTTTCATAGCGAAGACAGCATTTTAGTCTTCCGCATCGGCCGGAGATTTTGTTTGGATCTAGGGTGGCCTTTTGCAATTTTGCCATTCGCATTGATACCGGAGGCATCTCTGACAAGTGCGTATTGCAGCATACAGGTTTTCCGCAATCGCCGTAATCGGCAAGCAGTTTTGCTTCGTCGCGAGCGCCAATTTGACGCATTTCAATTCTGGTTTTGTATTCCGAGGAAAGTCGTTTAACCAATTCCCGGAAATCAACGCGGTCCTCGGCGGAGTAGTAAACCATCATCTGTTCGCCACCGAGGATGATTTCTAGATCGACCAAAGACATTGGCAAGTTCATCTCTTGGATCAACTTTTTGCACTTCGCAAATTCCTTTTTCTGCGATTCCACAATGTGTCGATGTTCATTCTCGTCCTCTGTGGAAGCAATGCGTTGGATATTCCCATTCGGAGGGGAGCTCATTTGCCCCAAAACATGATCTGTGGCTTCGCAGAGCACTTCGCCACGCTCCAGCCCGCGATTGGTCCTGGCAACAACAATGTCACCACGACGATGATCGGTTCGCGAGTTCATCACGAACAAAGTGCGCATCAAACCACATCGAACCACGTACCGAGGCATACTTGACTAAACGAAAAAGAGGAAAAAGCAGAAAAGGAATTTAGCGTCGTCGCTAAGGCGAGCGGCGGGTTACCATCATTACCTAGCACGACGCGCAAGCTAGTGAATTGGATAGTAGATTCACTAGCTTGCGCGTCGTGCTAAGGTAGTTTTCATTCTGCCGCTCGACAATTGCTGGATTGTACCTCGAATACCCATCGGTTGTTGCAGGCGGCACAAGTTATTTGGTTACCGACAATTTGGAATAATTCTGGTATCTTAAGGGCGTCAGTCTTTCGGAATTCGAAAGGCTACAAGCTCATTTACCCTATCTAGCCATTTACCCGGAACCCCAAGATGACGTTTCCTGCGTCGCCAGAAGACAGACCTGATCCACTCGAAAATATGCCCGCAATGCGAGCCCGGATTCCTGAGCACATTGCTCGTGGCGAAATTAGCACCGGTGTGATTGTCGTGACGGGTGGTACGGAATACGTGCTTGATTTTGTAAGGAATCTTCCTCGTCCCAACATGATTGTGGCAAGAGTAGTCTTGCCACACATGGTTATGCCTCAGTTTATTGACGCGTTGGCTGCCAATGTTGAGCTTTTCCGGCAGCGTTACGGTGAACTCCCTGGTGCATCGCAGGCGACTGTATCGCAGGCGACTGGCGCCTCACATCCCGGGCAAACTGGACCAGGAATCGTGTCCGGTTCACCAGCTAGTCAACAACTAGGAGCCCAGTCAAACTCGGTTGAAGTATGGCCGGGTTCAAGCTCGGTTGTGCCCACACCAGCTGCGCCGCACGGTGAATCGAACCCGCCAAGCCCCGTGGGCCCGTCGTCTGATTCGCATGCAGATGCTGGGAATCCTCCAACGCCCACACCGACCAGTGCGGCCAACAGCCCTCCAGCCTCCAATCCGTCAAACCAGATGCGGCGGCAAAATCCACAGGAAGTCTACGACGACTTGAAACTGCGCGATGAAATTCTGAGCGGTGCGTATGCCAATGCGGTCATGATAGGGCACGGTCCCTATGAATTCAGCTTTGATTTCATCACAAACTTTTATCCGCAATCCGCGGTCAGTTGCCGAGTCTACTTGGCATCGGGACATATTTTTCGATTGCTTGAGTCTCTACGAGCGTCCTGGGAGCAATTGAAACCCAGGTTATCGCAGGGAAACCAGCCTCCCAACCAACCGCCTCCTCAACCACCCCGCTGATTGAGTTATGTCTCTCCACCCTTCACCGCTATTTCAACCAGACCAGCGCGAGATCATTCTCGCAAGCTCATCGCCGCGACGGCGCGAACTACTGGATCGATTCGGGTACACCTTTCGTGTGCTTGAACCCGATCCAAATGCTGAGTGCGGTATCTGCTCGCGGGAAACTCCTCCAGAATTGGTTGCCAGACTCGCTTATCAAAAAGCCGCCAACGTCATCGAAAAGATTGATTCCGGATTGGTCTTGTCCTGTGACACGGTTGCCGAATGTGTTGCCATCATTCTGGGGAAACCGGAAAATCGCGAGCACGCTCGACAAATGCTCCAGCGACTACGCGGGCGAAGGCACTCAGTCTACAGCGGTGTTTGCCTTTGGGACAAAGTGACATCGACCCGATCAATTCGAGTTGACGTCTCGCATTTATGGATGGAACCCATCACCGACGAACAGCTCGAGTCCTATCTGGATACAGAGTTGTGGGTTGGCAAGGCGGGGGCGTTCGGGTTTCAAGACGGCCCCGATTGGATCAGGCTGGACGAAGGCTCGCCCTCGAATGTCGTCGGCTTACCGATGGAGTTGCTGTCGACCATGCTCGAGGAACTGAAGACATAATTTGCAATCCGATTTGCGATGGAATTTGTTCATGGGAGGGCGAGGCTCCTGCCGAGCTTGCGACGCCACGGTTCGGCAGGAGCCTCACCCCACCGCTGTAAACATCTTTGCAAAGTCAATTCCATTGAAAACCTTAGG
>JAPLNL010000110.1 GCA_026692905.1 Planctomycetota bacterium | reverse complement strand
GCAGTGGAGCAACAGATACCAGCTCGTCCAGCACAGCTACTACAACAGGGCCCTTGCCGCCGGGCATTTATGGATCGAGTACTTCAATTGAAATCGATGTAAGTCGTTTGCCTCGCCCGGATGAATATTTCCCCAAGGTCGGGGACACATCTTTGGGGACACTTGGTGACATGCCGAGCGATGTTAAAACGGTTGGTTACTATGTTCAGTCACCGCGAACCGACGGAGTGCAGGATTCGTTAGGACAATTGAGCCAGCAAGCAGCGAGTCTCAATTCTGGAACATTGGCAATGGCGAATGGAGGACTAGTTCGGCGGTCGGTTGATCGAGCTGTAACACAGTACTCATATGAAATGGGTCAGAGTAGTCAACTGCAGCGCACTGGGGAACTGATTGCTCCTGAAGTGCTCGCGATTGAGTTTCAGTACTTTGATGGTGCGACTTGGCAGACGCAGTGGGATGGTAGTCAGCAAGGGTTGCCACATGTCGTCAAGATTACGATTGCGATGCAGCGAGATAGCAAAGCCAAGTCCAATCCGCTTTCACCGGGACTTGCCATTTCAACGATTTCGACTTCGATGATTCAGGAGTATGGAATCGAAATCTACTCGACCAACACGATCATACCTGGGGCACAATTGCTTGTCGCACCCCAAGGAACGACGGCGACTGGGTCTTCGGATACCGGTATGAGCAATATGGGTTTATAGGATGAGAACGACCATGAGCAAAACAAAGAAACGCCAAAAGCAATCAGCTACGAAGAAACGCAATGCGTTCATTTTGTTGGCAGTGCTATTGGTGCTGGCCGCGGTAACGTTGAGCGCGCTGGCCTTCTCGCAGTCTATGTTCATTGGGCATGAAGAGTCTCGCATAGCAGGCGAATCGATTCAAGCAAGATACGCGGCGGATTCGGGGGTCGATCATGCTCGGCTGTTCTTAGCTTCTGCACGACAAGCGAGGGATGAAGCGGGCGGAACGTACAGCAACGCGAGTACGTTTCAAGCGGTTCCCGTGTTTCCTGGACGAGGCAATACGAACGGCTGCAATTATTCGTTGATCGCACCGGATTTGAATGAGACGGGCAAGTATGCGAGTTACCGGTTTGGACTGCACAATGAATCGGCGCGCCTCAACGTCAACGTCTTGCCGATCATCGACAGCATGATGTCGATCGATCAGATTGCCCAACAACTGGGTGGCGTCGACTTGTCTGCGATGGGTTTGTCAGCAGGAGCAAGTGGGACTGCAGGCGCTGGAGCCTCGGCAACCACGGCAGGGGCTTCGTCATCATCCATGATGGGTGGAGCCTCTGGGGCGAGTAGTAGCGGTGGCGCGGGGAGGACTTTGCTGATGGGGATTCCTGGCATGACCGAAAGCGAAGCCGATGCGATTCTTGACTTTATCGATGCGGACGATGAGCCTCGCGAGTATGGAGCGGAGCGAGACTATTACGCTCAATTGCCAGTACCCTACGCCCCCGTGAACGGACCACTTCAATCGATCGAACAGTTGCTATTGGTGCGAGGTGTGACCCCGAGCTTGCTGTTCGGATTGGACCAAAATCGGAACGGCGTTTTGGAGGCTTCTGAATCGGCGGTGGCACAGCAGTCTGGCGCAAGCGACTCCGCAACGTATGCCTCGTCGGGGGCAACTTCCGGTACGACCACACTTCCAGACTTAGGATGGGCGATTTATCTGACGTTGTATTCCAAGGAGAAGAATGTTGCGGCGGACGGTACTCCGAGGATCAACGTCAATGGAACAGACATGGCCACCCTGCAAACAGACTTGGCAGCGGCCGTTGGTGACGATTTGGCTACGTTTATTATCGCTTATCGAGCGAATGGGGGCGGATCAGGCGGTGCAGGTAGTGGAGGTGGTGGTGCAAGCGGCGGCACAGGTGCCGGTGGTGCCGGTGGTCCAGGAGGCGGAATTGGAGGAGGATTGGGGGGGCCGGGTGGCGGTCGACCTGGCGGAGGCAGACCTGGCGCGGGTGGACCTGGCAGAGGCAGACCTGGCGGAGGTGGACCTGGCGGAGGTGGACCTGGCGGAGGCGGACCTGGCGGAGGCAGACCTGGCGCGGGTGGACCTGGCGCGGGTGGACCTAGCGTGGGCGGTGGATTCGGTGGTGGAGCAGGTGGTGGAGGCGCTGGTGGTGGAGGGCGTGGGCCGGGCGGAAATCCCGGCGGCAACCAAGGAGGAGGAGGAGGTCAAGGCGGCCGAGGTGGGCGTGCCAACTTTGATCTTTCGTTGATTAGTTTGCCGCCTTTTTCGATGGTATCGTTTATCCAGCCCCCTCGAGGTCAGGGTCAGGGGCAGGGTCAGGGACCTGGAGGTGGAGGTGGAGGTGGAGGTGGAGGCAGTCCTGGAGCCGGTGGTTTTGGTGGCGGAGGAGGAAATGGACCGGGCGGTCGTGGTAGCAATGGTCCTGGTGGTGCTGGTGGTGGCAGGGGCGGTAATGGTCCTGGCGGGAGCGGTCCTGGCGGGAACGGCGGTCCTGGTGGTGGAAATGGAGGTCCTGGCGGTGGCAGAGGTGGTCAAGGCGGCGGAAGGGGCCCTGGTGGAGGTGGCATGGGTGGAGGTGGCATGGGTGGAGGTGGCATGGGTAGCGGCGGAGGCATGGGTAGCGGTGGAGCCTCCGGTGGGACTGGCCAATCGCAAAAAACGGTACCTTGGAAGGCAGACCAGTTCGCAGCCTTGAATATCGACACCTCTCAAAGCCCGAGCGGCAAAATCAAGCAAGTTTTGGACTTAATCGATGCCCAATTCACGGCGACCGTCAACGGCGAGCAGGTAACGTTTACCTCGCCATTGACGTCATCACCCATCGCGATGGCTGTGTTTTTGCCAACGATCATGGACAAACTTACCGCTGTTGGCGCTACAGTTATGCCTGGACGAATTAATATTAATGAGGCTCCGAGGGAAATTCTCTCGGGGTTGCCTGGCATGACGTCTGAGATTTTGGATCAATTGCTTGAGGCTCGTTCGCAATCCGCGGACAACCAAAATCGTAAATTTGAAACTTGGCCGATGGTCGAAGGGATTCTGACGCTCGAACAAACGAGAGCGATCGCCCCGCTCATTACCGGGGGCGGAGATGTATTTCGTGTTCAGAGCATCGGATACTTTGAGCAGTCGGCCGGGTTTGCAAGAACAGAGGCCGTCATTGACGCTTCTGGGCAAGTTCCGATCGTGGCGCTCTATCGCAAGATGGACCACCTCGGTCGTGGGTTCAGTCAAGCTACCTTAGGGCAAATATCACAAGGTTTAGCGCCTAGTCGTTAGTCAGCTCTGGTGTATAGGCTTAAGCCGACTTGGAGTTGCAAACACAACAACAAAAACGAGAAGCATACCGGCTGAAGCCGGGACACCAGCGAAACACCACCACAACGAAACCGAGTCGGCAGCGCCGAAGGTATTTATGTCACGTATAGTAACCATCGATTGCACCTCTAGTGAAATACGCATCGCGGTCGGCTCCAAGGGCTTAACCGGCGTATCGCTGGAACACGTTGTCTGTTGCCCGCTGGAGTTAGGCGAGAACGAAGAATTGATTAGCAGTCCAAAGACGCTCGAAGCGATTCAGTCTTTGCTAAAGAAAGTCGGAGTCAAATCCGGCGAAGCCGTTGTCTGTGTCGGTAGAAGCAGCATCGAGTTGCGAGCCTTGAGCCTACCGACCTTGGACAAGAACGAACTGCCTGACATGGTTCGGTTTGCGGCCCAGCGTCACTTTGCCAACGTTGGAGACAATTGGCCGATCGACTATGTGACCATGCCGTCGAGTCAAGAGAACATGACCGAATGCTTGGCCGCATCGATGAACCCGGTCTTAATCGAGCGCGTCCACAAAGTCCTTGAAACTTGCGGTCTGACATTGACCCAACTGGTTTTGCGTCCAATGGCCTCCGCCACGATGGCGGTCGTCAAGCAACCACAATTGGCAAACTCGGTTGTGTTGCTTTTGGATCTCTTTCGCGATGAAGCGGACATGGCTGTCACGGAGAATGGCCATGTTGTCTTCATGCGAAACGTCCGCTTTTCGGGCTCGAACAATCCCGCGTCCAATCAGCAAATTCTAACAGGCGAAATCAAACGCACCATGATCGCGGCCGCTTCGCAGCGTCCCGATCTCAACGTCGAGCAAATTCGCATTTGGGGGGACGAATCGCAGCATGCCGACCTTTGCCAATCTCTCTCACAATCGTTGAAGGTCCCGGCCAGCAGCCTCGACCCATTTCAATTGTTTGACGCACCTCAATCGGTTCGTGATGAGGCTGGTGGCGACGCGGGTAAGTTCGCGGCCACGATGGGTGCATTGCTTGCAGGACAAGTTTCAGATCGTCTGATCGACTTCTCGAACCCACGCAGGCGGATTGAGAAGAAACGTCCAGTTCGAATGTACGCAATCGCTGGCGCGGCTGCTACTGCATTGGTTCTGGGTGGGGTCGCTTGGTACTGGACAAGCCATTCGGAACTCGATTCCGAAATTGCGGCCCTGAATGAAGTTATCAAGGCAAACGAAGAGCAAATCAAAGCCGGCGGCAAAAACATTTCCGACTGGAACAAAGTCGAAAAATTCCTGAAAGGGGATCACCCTTGGCTCGACGAACTGGAGTATATGTCTGTCAAATCTCCAAGTTCGGACAAGGCGATATTCAGCTCGACGACCTTCACTACCGAACCGCTTGGATCATCAACGATCGCGACCCAATTCGTTGCCCGTGAACGTGATGACATTCCCGAGATACTCGCGTCGTTCAGTGATCCACAGCACAACGTTAGAAACCGAGGAGTAAATCCGAGTAAGGAGAAAACGAATCAGGAGTTTCCAGTTGTTGCTGACCTCGTTATCAAGATCCCACCGGTTTCGGTCAGCGACCCCAGAATCGATTCATCGAAGACAACTGCGCCGACTTCTAAACCGCCGACTTCTAAAACGCCGACTTCTAAAACGCAGTTAAACTCGAAATCCAAATCTCCGTCCGCCTCCACGAAAGAAATTCCGCGGTCAGAGGAGGGAGTCGCACCATCAGAAACGATCGACGGGTCCCCAAAGCCTGCCGAACCGTTGGGGAATGAGCCTTCCTCAGAAATCAAAACAGAAACGACAGCACCAGTGATCAACACGAGCGGAGCAGAAACTTAACATGGCAATGAACGCACGTGAAAAATGGTTGGCTGGAGGTGTTGGGGTTCTTGCGGCCCTGTTTGCCGGAAACACATTGGTTTCCAGTATCCAAAGTGGCTTCGATGCCAAGAAGGAACAAGTTGAATCCTTGACCAAAAAGAAAGAGGACCAAGGTCTTCAATTGACAGCAACTAGAGTAGCACGATTAAAACTCAACAAGCTACTTCCGAAATCGTTACCGCGTTTGGAAGAATCCGCGACACAAGATTACAAGAAGTGGCTCATTTCTCTCGTAGATGATGCAAAACTAATCGCTCCTACTACATTGAGCACAGGGGACACTTCTGAAAAAGATGGGGCGTACCATTCCTATCGATTCAAAGTGACCGGTACTGGAACGATCGAGAACGCCACGCAGCTTCTGTATGGTTTTTATTCCAAGGGTTATTTGCATCGGATAACGCAATTTCAAATGCGTCCCATTCAAAATACCGCCGAGCCAGACCAGATGAACATTTCTTTGGATTGCGAAGTGCTGGCTTTGGGGATTGCCAAAGACAAGCAAGACCCACCCAAGAACGATGCCAACAAGTTAGCCAAATCGCTTAACGAATACAAGCAAACCATTCTCGGTCGCAACATCTTCGCTCCAACAAATACCCCACCGGCTTTGGAGCCTCGAAAGTCCGTCGATGCCAAGATTGGATTGCGGGTTGAACATACTGTCGAGGCCAAGGAGTCAGACCCGAACCAACGCGTTTCGTACGAACTGCTTGGCGATATTCCACAGGGACTACTCATCGACAAGGATACCGGCAAACTGAGCTGGAGTTCGAACGAAGAAGGTCAATACAACGTCAGCGTTCAAGCCACAGACAACGGAATCCCGAGGAAGTCATCGCAGCAATCGCTTACTATCAACGTGAAGCCGTTGCCTCCGACTCCGCCGGCACCGATTCAATTCGATGTTGCATCGCAAGCCATGGTGACGGCCTTCGTAACGGGAGGCAATCGGCCCGAAGCATGGATTCTGTCCATGACCGAGAGCAAGACCTATAAGCTAGCTAAAGGCGATCAGCTCAAATTGGGTGGCGTAACGGGCTTGGTCAAGGAAGTCGGAGTCAATTATGTCGAAATGGAAACCGAAGGTCGAGTTTGGTTGATTGGCATGGATGAGACTCTCGCGGACGCTTATTCCCGCTCGAAGACGGATTGATCGGGGCATTTTGCGGTTCGGATTCATGAATTGGGAGGGTGAGGCCACCGCTGTAAACATCTTTGCAAAGTCAATTTCATTGAAAACCTTAGGGAGGGCGAGGCTCCTGCCGAGCCAGCGGTGCAAAGGTTCGGCAGGAGCCTCACCCTCCCGAGCAATGAATGACTTAGGTAAACTCGTTGGAAACATGTTTACAGCGGTGGGGTGAGGCTCCAGCCGAACCTAAACTTCACAAGCTCGGCAGGAGCCTCGCTCTCCCATAGGTGGACGATTTCACCTGACAACAGTCAACTGTCCACTCGTTTTCAGCCTGTCGCTACCCTTTCACGAGCGATATTGACCTCGCGTCTTAAATTCTGTTATTTCCCTTAAGTTGCGTTGTCTCTTCCAACAAACATCTTTAGGAAACTGAATCTCGATGGACCGAGCCAATCGATTCTATCGCCTTGATCCGCGAGTTCTCTGCGCCACCATACTCGTTGGCGGAATCGTGATTGCATGCTTTGCTGGCTGCAGTTCATGGATGTCCAAGAACCGCGAAAAGGACAATCAATTTGTCAAGGATACCAAGCGTATCCAACAACTCTTAGTTGATCCCGACAGACCACGCTTGATCGGTGAGGTGGCAAACTCTCTTGGGATGAGACCTGCTTCGTACGATGCCTTTGCGATAGCAGCAAGCTTGCCTGGAACAGGTGGAATCGTGCGGCCCGGAGTTCAGCGGGATTGGATTTTGGCCGAATTGCGAGTGCGTGCCATCGACAACCCAGAGGGCTTTTTGGATGACAAGTCGACAGCCTTGGTCAAGCTTCATATTACTGCAAATCCTTTCGACACCAAAGGGGATGTTGTGGACGTCGCAGTCGAAAACTCAACGGAATCCTTAGCGACCAATTTGACGGAAGGGTACGTTTTGGAGTCGCGACTGGCCGAAATTGCAATGCTAAGCGGCCAACTCAAGTCTAGCGAACCGAAAGGGACGGCGAGCGGAGAAATTGTGATTTTGCCCACGAGTTACACTCGTCAAGCCGAATTGAATCCATTGCAAGGAATCGTGGTTGGCGGAGCACGTTTGAAACAAGACCAACCGGTCGGGCTCCGAATCGAAAGCGAGTTTCGGCATGTCATCGTCACCAAAGCGATCGAGAAGGCGATCAACGACCGTTACTTCTTCAAGGATTCCAACCGGCAGAAAATGGTGGCTGAAGGAACCAGCGATTGGTACTTAGGAATTACCGCCGTTCCAAAGTACAAGCACGACGCCGCACACTTCATGTCCGTTATCAAGTGTACTGGGTTTGCCGAAACTGCGGACGAACAGCAAGAGCGTTTATTAGGATGCCGCAAGCTGCTCATGGATCCAGCGACGAGTCGTCGGGCTGCAGCCGAGCTGGAAGCGATTGGAACCGATGCGGCCAAAGCTACGTTAATCAACGGTCTTACTTCCGCAAACAAAGAAGTACGTTTCTACTCTGCGTACTCGTTGGCCTATTTGGACTCCAAAGAGTCGATTCCTGCACTTGTGGAGTTGGCACAAACAACTCCTGAGGCAAGAGCATTATGCTTGACGGGACTGGTCGTCAACGATGATTCCTCGGCTCGCGAAGCCTTGGAACAACTCTTGCAGGAACCTGATCCCGATTTGCGATTTGGGGCGTTTCGCGCAATTCGCCTGCGCAACCCAACGGACTTAACCGTCAAAGGCGAGGCTCTTGGAAAGAACTTTCAGTTTGTGCAAGTGCCAAGTTCTATTCCATTGCTGGCCGTTTCTTTGCAAAAGCAGCCGGAAGTCGTGCTCTTCGGAGACAGCATTGCGGTCTCGCTTTTCACACCGATTGCGCCTACGCAATTGCTGACCCTATCACCGATGTTTGATGATCAAATCAAGATAGCCAAAAAGCAACCTAGTGGTGAGATGCGGACCTTGGTCGTCTCAAAGGATGTTGTATCGATTCTTCGAGGATTGGCAAACATCCAGGCCACTTACAATGATGTTGTTCATACGTTGGATCAATTGGCATTGAATCAAGGTCTTGCAAGTCCGCTCGCTATCAATCCAATGCACAATCAAAGTCCGCTCACAGATGCATCCAACCAGACTGCAAACTCCCTTGAAGAATCCGAGGAAGTCACAGTCGCCAAATCACTGGTACATCAGCCAAGTTCCTTGTCGTCAAAATGGTGGTCAACCATTGGATTGCAGAAAATGCCGTGGAGTAAGACATCCAAAAGCGAAAGTCTGCCCGACGGAACTTCTGCAGCCAAAGACTTATCGGCAAAGCGTGAGCCTTCGGACGAAGAGCTTGCCGCGACTCTCAATCGCTAAACGACATTTCCCTTAAACCTTTAACAGCCCAAGACCTCGGTAACAACTCATGCTCAAAGCCCTTGAACTCGTTGGCTTCAAGAGTTTTGCGGATCGAACGCGATTCGATTTTCCTGATGGGATTACAGTTGTAGTCGGTCCCAACGGGTCGGGGAAGTCGAATGTCGTCGATGCTGTGAAATGGGTACTCGGTGCGCAAAGCGCGAAAGCGTTGCGTGGAGCCGATATGGCTGACGTCATCTTCAAAGGCTCGGCCGAAGGAGGCCGCAAGCCAGCTAACAGCGCTGAAGTCATCCTCATTCTCGACAACACAACGCGCATTTTTGGGCATGATGCAGACGAAGTCCAAGTGAGTCGTCGCGTCTTTCGTAGCGGTGAGGGGGAATATGGAATCAATGGCCAACCTTGTCGCTTGAAAGACGTGAAAGATTTATTTCGCGGCACGGGAGTGGGTGTCGACGCTTATAGCCTCATTGAGCAAGGCAAAGTGGACCGACTCCTTCAGGCTTCTGCGAAGGACCGTCGAGGGATCTTTGAGGAGGCAGCTGGTATATCGCGATTCAAAGCGAAAAAGGTCGAAGCGGAAAGGCGACTTCTTCGCGTTGACCAAAACATGGTCCGTCTCAACGACATTGTTGACGAGGTTGGAAAACGGCTCACGACCTTAAAGAACCAAGCCACCAAAGCTCAAAGGTATCGCGAACTAACTCAGACGATGCAGACCAAGCGGACGCAGCTTGGCTGGTTGGACCGGATGGCGTTGGAAGAGGAAAAAGAACGTTGTAGCAGGCAAATCGAGGAGGCAACAACGGCATCCGCGGAGCTTGCCGAAAAACTCACGGTGTTGCAAGCCGTTGTAGATAATGAACAAGCGGTATTACAGGGGCTTCAGCAGCAACAAGATACGATACAGGCAGAGTACCTTGAGGCACAGAGGGAGCTGATCTTCGCGGAAAATGGATACAAATCATCTACCGAACGAAGCGCCGAACTCGCAGCGGAACAGACTGTTTTGGAGGAACGAATACTCCTTCTCCAACAACGAGCCAATCTATCCGCCGAGGAGATTGAGCAAAAGCAAGTCGAGCTTGTGGAAATTGAACGAGTTCGGCAGGTTGCAAATGGTGAACTTGCAGAAAGCGAGTCTCGTTTAGGGCAACTTCAGCTCCGTCTCAACTCGAATAGAGATCGCTTGGACGAAGTTAAGGCAGAACAAGAGAGAGCTCGCGAATTTGCGTCAGAAAATCGTTCGCAGTTGTCGGCTTTTCATTTTCAGTTGGAGCAGATCCAGCAGTCTATAGACCAACATCAACGTTCGGTTGCGCAGGCCATCGAAGAGATAAAGCAGGTCGAAGACTCCATCGTCGAGGCGATTGCTTCACGAGACGTTGCAACCCGAAACGCTGAGCGTGCAACAAAAGCGAAGAAAGAAGAGGAAGAACAACTTCAGTTGCAGCGAGTGACGCTGACCCAGGCCCAAGAGCAATTTGTCTTGCTCCAGGGCAAGAAGCATGGAGTCCGCGAACGTTTGCACGTCTTGGAACAACTCGAGGAGCAGTTTACTGGCGCAGGGAGGGGAGGTCAGCAATTCCTGCGTCTCGCTCGAAGTCACCAGCATCCAGACCAAGATCTAGGGCATCCAACCGATTCGATCGTGGCAAACCCTTGGGGAACGGTTCTCGGCATTGTGGCGGACCTGCTAAGCACCGAAATGCATCTGGCCCCGCTTATCGACGTCGCTCTAGGTTCGTCGGCCGACGCGATTGTGCTCAGCAACGGACAAGTGGTCGATTGGATCAATGATGGGAGTTTGGGAGTCGAGGGGCGAGTGACATTGCTTCGCATGGATCGGCTAACAAGTCGTCGTACGGGCGAAAAAATCCAATTGGATGGCCTTCGAGGTGTCTTGGGCAGGGCCGACCGCATGACTCGGTTTGATGACGCGTATGAACCACTTGTTCGGTTCCTCTTGGGGACAACATGGTTTGTGGATACGCTTTCCACGGCGCTCGAACTTAGTCACTTCCGAGGCGCAGGTCTGAGATTCGTGACAGCAGAGTGTCAGTTGATAGACAGCGACGGGAGCATAACCCTTGGATCGCTTCAAACGGGATTGGGATTGGTTTCCCGACGCAGCGAAATGCAATCGGCACGCGAAGAGATCAAGCATGTAGAAGCAAGTATTTCGGAAGCGACCGCAGCGGTCGCAAACGCTCAGATTCGAATTTCGGAAACAGAGCATTTAGTGCGAACAAAAGACGCAGCGGCGTATGAGACGTCCCGTGAACTGACTTCGTGTTATCTCAAGCTTGAGTCTATTGAGTCACATCGAAGCAAGTTGATGGCGTCACTCGAAACGAATCGAACGAACCTTCATAATGCACAAGCCAGAGTCGAGGAAATTCGCATTGCCATACGCGAGGCAGAGGTAGCGATCGTCGCCAGCTCGAAGCGTTATGAGGAACTTGAACGACGACGCGAGTCAGCAAGCCAAGAGTTCGCCGAGTATGAACTCGAGATGCATAAGGAACAAGGAATCGTCACAGAACGACGAATCGAGTTAGCTAGACTGGAACAGCGGTTGGTCGGTCTTAGAACAACGATGGAGCAGTTGCAACTCGATTCAGAGGAGCGAGCTAAAAACGTAGATCAGTCAGAAGCGACACTTCTGTCTATCGCCAATCGCATTTCCGCTTCGACTGACGCTGCAGCTGAATTTCAAAATCGTACGGCGGCTTCGCTTGAAATTATTGAAAGCATAGACGCCCGACGTACCGAATCCACCGCTCGCATCCAATCGCAAAATCAGTTACTCCAACAAGCCGTGCGTCACAGCGAAAATGCACGTCGAAGTATAGAGAAGAGCCTGGACAAAATTCAGGCATTCGAGCAGCTTCAGGTCCAAATGAATCTCCAATGGGACCAGCTTCACGACCACTACACCAAGGAATACGAGCTTAATCTGGATTCACTTGCCCTTGCAGCCCTTACGCATTTAGGCCAGTCGAACGGAACAACCCAAGCCTCGGCCGAGGACTCTGCGTCAAGCGAGGAGGATCAATGGCTCACCGATCTGATTGGCAACAGCAAAAAAATGCCTAAGGTAAACGACTTCGATCGAACAGAGATCGAAGCGGAAATTGTTCAATTAAGGCACGAGATTGCTTCTGCTGGCAGTGTCAACATGGAGGCACTGGCCGAATTAGATGAGTTGCAAACGAGATACGATCGCCTTGCAAACCACTATCAGGACCTTCACGATGCCAAAGCTAGTTTGATTAAAACGATGGCCAAAATCGATGAGGACTCACGTGACTTGTTCATTGAAACGTTGACAACCATTCGGAAAAATTTCCAGGAGTTGTACCGTCGCTCCTTCGGCGGAGGTTTTGCCGACATCGTGCTTGAGGATGAACGCGACCCGGATAGTGGGATTGAGATCATTGCTACCCCGCCAGGAAAAACAACTCTGAGCAATTCGTTGCTAAGCGGTGGTGAAAAAGCTCTAACTGCAGTGGCGTTGATTATGGCGTTTTTCCAGTACCGACCAAGTCCGTTCTGTATCTTAGACGAAGTGGATGCGCCGTTTGACGAAGCCAATATTGGGCGATTTGTCACTGTGCTGAAGGAGTTTTTGGACACAACCAAATTCATCGTAGTGACGCACAGCAAGAAAACGATGACGGCAGCGAACATGATCTATGGTGTTACAATGCAGGAAAGCGGCGTGTCTCGTCAAGTATCTGTGCGATTTGAGGAAGTAAGCGACAAAGGCGAAATCCTGACTCCCCCAAAGCGGGCCGCATAATTTGACCGGTTTTGACGAATGGGGCTATTTATCCGAGGATTCTTGATTCGTACCTCCCGGCGATTGGTCGGGCAACTGGCGTTCCAGTTCCTTGCCGAGCAGCAAACCTCTCGCTTCGATAGTGATAACCTTGCTCTCTTTGTCGAGCAAAAACACTGTTGGAATGGCGCTCACTCCATAGGTTTCCATGACCTTAGAAACGCCGTTTTTTCGAGAGTCCCAAAGATTGATCCAGGGGATCGAAAGTTTCTTGATGAACGCTTGAGCCTCATCCTTCTTCTCGTCTAAGCCAATACCAACAATCTCGAACCCTCGCCCCTTGTATTTCTCGTAGACCGCCAACATGTAGGGATGCTCTTGTTCACAAGCTTTGACTGTCGAAGACCAGAAGTAAACAAGAACAAATTTGTTCTTCAGTGTTTCGACATTGAAGTCCTCGCCTGAAAAAGTAGTGCCTGCTAGTTTGAATTCCTTTCCAGGTAACTCCAACCTTCGTCCGTTCGCGTCAAGAAGTGCTATGACATCCGAAAGGCTGGAGGCATCCTTCTTGCGAAAGATGTCGGCGAAAGACTTGTAAGCTTCTTTCGCCAGTGTCCTATCGGGTAACTGTTCCAAATTATGGCCGGCTAGGATTGCCATTTGAACGTCGGAGAACTCGATCTTATCACGCCTGGCTAGGTAGTCCCGGAATTTCTCAAGCATCTTTCGCTGGGCATCGGGCCCTTCATTGCCAAGCAGCATGACCGATGCGCTTACAAATTCAGCTTCTGCTTTCCGGAAGATGTCCGAGTTGCGTTCCTTCGTGCCCTCCACGATTTTCTTTGCGACTTCGCGCAATGCCTTTTGCTTTTCAATATATTGCTCAGCGTTGAGTGGCTGCCGCTTTTTGGTTTCGTCAAGGAATTTCTCCAATTGCACAACATCGTTTGTGCTTGGAACAACAAGGCTCTGCCACGCAGTTCCTATCGTTGTTTTGGGTTCCTGTGCAGAAGTCTCAGGATGCTGGACAAGAGAAATGCAAATTGTGAAAAAACTGCTAAATGACAAAAGTCGCTGGTCCCACTTCATGACTTCCTCCGCTCACTCAAGATTAAAAAACGCGACAGAATGAATTCTATCGACTTGGTTTCAACCGAACACTATCACCCGATCGGAGGAAGAGAGCAACACTCTTGGGGGGAGGACCGTCCAACCTGATCGGAGTTACCCCTCAGGGCGCTAGCCGCAGAGGCCAAAGTAGAAAAATTCGTCCAGGAAAATTTTGAAAAAATTAGAACTGCCCCACTCGGCTCAAGATTGGATATCGGGCGTGACCAATCTAAGTCGGGTGGGGCTTTTTCGTTGCCGCTTCTTCTACCGTCTCAGGTTAAGCAAGCTTCTTCTACCGTCTCAGGTTAAGCAATTCGTCGAATAGCTGCTGCGTTGCTGTAATGACTCTCGCGTTACTGCGGTACATCGTGCTTGCCAACACAAGGGTCACTAAGTCACCGCCAACGTCCGTATTCGAGAGCTCTAGTGCACCAGCGGAAAGAGAACCTAGCCCGTTCTCAGACGGGATGCCTTCGATGGGCAAGCCAGTATTTATCCCTTGAGCGTACAAATTCTGGCCGCGTTGTTCCAAACCGCCAGGATTTGAAAAGCGAGCCAAACGAACTTGCCCTAGATCGCGGGAAATACCGTTGCTAAAGACTCCTCGAATTGTCCCCTCTTCACCAATGACATAACTTGTCAACACGCCTGGCGGCGACCCGTCTTGGCGTGACGCTGCAAGACTTGCTTTCTCGGCAGCCAATCCAGAGATCTGCTTAAAGTTCAATTCGAACTGCAATGGCTTGGTACTAGGCAAACCACTTCGATTCACTGCAACAGTCGAACTCGTAGACGAAACGTAATTGCCATTTCCGTCGAAGTAAATTAGCCCGGTACCAACGGCGATGTCGGTTTTTCCCTTGTTTGAATTGTCCGCACTATCCGCATACCAACGATAGACCAACTGTTGATCCGAACGTTCTTCGAGTGTCGCAGTCAGCCTCATGCGTAAAGGCAATCCCAGTGAGTCGTAAGCGATGAAGTCTGTTACAGCGCTTTGCCCTTTGGCTTCCTGGATCGTACCGAAGCCAAGATTCGGGCTGGTGATGTTTCCGTTGGCATCGCGAATGCGAAAGCTGGTGAGGTCGATCCCCAGGGCGTTGTCCACGCCTGTGTTGCTAACCATCCGAATAGCTCCAGAGGACAGATAAGCGTTGGGTTGCAGGGACCCGCTCTCACCTGGGATCATATTCTTCGATGCAATAATTGGGCGCGTAGCGTCACCACTATCACTCACGATTCCAACCGTATCCTTCATGAACCCCATCAGGTCTTGAACTGTCGAAGTGGCCGTGATGGTAAACTTCTTTTCTTTAAGGAGTCGTCCCCCTTTTCTTCCAGCAAAAGACAGCTCGCCAACAACAAAGGGTTTATCGTATTCAAACCCATCGCGACGAGTGATGTTGACTAGAAGGGTATTACTGTCCACTGTTGGCCCATCTAGATTGACTGTTTTGTTTCCAAGCGTGCTTAGATTGCTAATCTCAGCGTCCGTTTTTCCATCCGTATACTTTACGTTAGGGGCAACGGTGTCAACCAGATAAAACGAATTTGGGTCGTTTGCCAGGTTGCGGTAGATTCGAACTTGATCGTAGGCGGGAAACCCACCGGTAGGTGGTGGAACCGGAGGCGTTGGGAGATTCCCGAGAAGCACTCGGCCATTCACTACGTTTTGCGGGCCGAGCAAGGGGGAAGGTCGCGATTCCGGCTCCCCAGCTTTGTAATACGTAATCATGTAGGAATAGTTGCCGTTCAAGCCAGTCGACTGCAATGGCGTCGTCAAGACAGCCGAATTCTCATCCACAAATGTCGACCCGGCGGCTCCGGAACCAACACGAAAGAAATCGCTTCCATTGGGAGCTGTTCGATAAACTCGAACCTGAGAATACTGAGCATTGGCAGCTGGTAGACTTACCGAGATGGATTCGTCCGCAATTCCGTTCCCAGCCGGTACGGTTACGCTCAGCGCGGCCGTCGGTAGACTCTCGTTTCCACTGCTATCCAGATACGTAAACCTGTATTGATAGACCGCTCCTTCGGTGTGCGTACCTCCTGAACCTTCCGATGTGCTCGATGTCACCCCAGTGAGAGTCGGTGCCGTCGAACTAGAGACCGTCACTCCAGTTCCCGTTGGGCGTGGAATGTTTCCGTTTCCTAAAATGGCGCTCTGAATGACCCTAGATGTGTCTGCAACATCCCCCTTTGAGGTTAACGTTCCTTCGAGCGTTACGTTTTAGCGGAATCGTCAATGCAGTGAGTTGTGTCGTCTGGATGTTGAATTGATCGTCGATACCATATCCCAGCAATCGATTGCCAGTAGACGTAACCAGCTCATTAGCGCTATTGAGCTTGAATATCCCATTCCGAGTAAAAAGCTTTTCACCCTGGCCGCCTTCTACTTGAAAGAAGCCATTACCCTGAATCGCTAAGTCCGAAGGGGATGAGCTGATCTCAATAGTGCCCTGCTTAAAGTCGGTATTGATGGCGGCTACCTGGACGCCAAGTCCTGTTTGCCGAGGATTCGTTCCGCCGTTGCCCTCCGTTGGAGATGAACCGAGCGATAACGTTTGCAAGAATTGGTTCGCAAAGACAACTTCAGAAGACTTGAAACCGACCGTTTGGGAATTGGCTAGATTGTTTCCCAAAACGTCAATCTGCTTTTCAGCGCCACTCATCCCGGTTAACGCTGTACTAAGAGCCGATGCCAAGCCCATAACTCACCTGCCTTCGCGAACTCGTGATCAAAGATTGAATCTGCGTTCGCGAATTTGGCGGCAAGGCTGCCTTCTGCGGTCATGCATTCAAAATGCATGCATTACGTTGCAGTAGGCGTCACAACCTTTTCATCGATCTCACGAACATTTTTGATATCGACAATTTGTTTACCTACGTGCACTTGGACCTGACGCTTGTTGCGATCTTTTTCGTCAATCTTGACCGAAACACTCGTAACCTCGCCACTTACGTCTTTTGCGTCAACATCCAAACCCTTCACAGTCTTCCCAATTAGACTGCTAGCTGTCGTTAGTTCTTGGGTATTCGAAAACCCCTTGAGCGTCGAAACCAATTGATCGTTCGAGCTAATCCCTCGCAATTCTCCCACTTGCTGCAACAACGCCGCGTTGTCCGTCGGATTGAGAGGGTCTTGGTTTTGCAGTTCGGTCAACATCAGGTTGAGAAATTGAGTCAGGTCGATATCGTTCAGACCGTTTCCCTTGAGGGAATTTGCCGCCGTGCTTGCAGATGAGGTTGTGGGTTGGATAACGTTATTGACCTTGGTCATTGGAAAATCCTTCAGAGATTGTTGATTTGCAAGCATTCATCGAGCCCGCTCTCGCGTTCTCGGTGACTACAATAGCCGCTTCAAAAGGGATCGTAGTCATAAGGGACAAGTTAAGGAAATAGCAATCGTATGTTGAGCGCATTGACGGCGGGAAAAACCGTCTCCATTCGGTGGGTCGCCGTCTTAGCATTGGTCGGCGTCAATGCTCTTTGGGGGCTTTCCTTTCCTATCATGAAGTCCTTGAACCTGCAAATGGAGCAGTTCTTTGGCCTCGAAAACCATGCCGTGTCGAACTCGCAGAGCGTGGCTTTTTCGTCCGGCATGATTGGCCTGCGTTTCCTGGTCTCGCTGGCGATTCTGTCCATTGCTTGCCCCAACTTGGTTCGCCGCGCGTCAGGAGCCGAATGGCGTGCTGGCATTTTGGTAGGCCTCCTGTTTTACGTAGGCCTTGTCCTGCAAGTGATTGGACTGGCGACAATTCCAGCGTCGCGTTCCGGATTTCTAACAAGCTTGACTGCAGTCTTTACTCCGATTTTCTCTTCGATCGTGTTTCGCAAGCCAATCACAATCAACGTTATTCTTGGAGTTGCCATCGCCTTGCTGGGCGTTTCAATCCTGACGGGGCTTATCGTTTTGAACACAAGCGGAATCCATATCGCCCCCGACGCCGTGAGCAAATGGACATTTGGAGATACCTTGACGACCCTAGGGGCTGTGCTCTTCACCGGCCAACTTCTTCTCGTCGACTATTACGGGGCCAGGATCAATACGACTGCAATAACCCCTGGCATGTTCTTGACTGTCTCGATTGCTGCAGGCCTAACGTTTACGTTGCTCCATTCCGTCGCCTTGCAAGCCGTCCCTCTTCATCGTGAGGCACCTTGGTCCTCGTGGGCGATGCTTTACTTCTCACCGAACTTCATAGGGATCATTCTGTTTCTTGCCATTTTTTGCTCCGTAGTGGCCTTCGTTGGAATGAACAAATACCAGCCGCACATCACGGCTGTGCAAGCTTCGGTGGTTTACAGTACTGAGCCTGTATTCGCGTCGCTCTGGGCCCTGTTTTTGCCAAGCTTGCTGGGAAGTCTCGACCCAAAGATCGGCTACCCAAATGAAAAAATCTCGCTCCCGCTGATTCTTGGTGGCGCGTTTGTCTTGTTAGCAAACGTCGTGGCCCTTTGGCCAAAGGCCAAAGCGGAGCAATCAAAAAAGTAGCAGTCAACATGAAAACAACCTTAGCACGACTCGCAAGCTCGTGAATTGGACAGGAAATTCACTAGCTTGCGCGTCGTGCTAAGGTATATTGGCCTCCGCCGCTTAACCTAAAACCGCTTATTCAGGAATATCGATGTGAGCTTTGCTTGCCGCTGCTCTTAGTTTATCCAAAGCTCGCGACTCAAGCTGGCGAATGCGTTCCTTGGTGACCCCTAGTTCCTCACCAACCTCTTTGAGCGTCAACGGCTCAAAGCGATGGTCCAGCCCGAATCGACGAACAATGATTTGTTGTTCGCGTTGATCGAGAGTATGCAGGATCTTCTGTATTTGATCAGTCCGGACCGCTTGATCGATTTCGGCAGAAAAATTATCGGCTCGTCTGTCTTCGTGGCCAGTAAAGATCTCTTCGGAGCTCGTTCGGAAACGATCCCGATGCTTGAACTCGTCAGGAATAGTTCTCGCAAAGTTCTTCATGATCGCCCATGAAGCGTACGTGCTGAACTTGTTGCCTCGGGAGTAATCGAATTTCTCCGATGCCCGAATCAGTGACATGTTACCGTCACTGATCAACCCAAAGAAATCATCATTCGGATCCACGTGCTTTTTGGCAATCGAAACAACCAATCGCAAATTCGCTTGAACGATTTTGTTTTTGACTGCGACCGACTGCTCGTACAGCTTTTCGATTCGGTCCATCAGCGAAACCAAAGGTGCCTTAGGATCCAATTCCGCTCGCAACTTGGCTGCCACATGCTTCAAGTAGTTCATCTTGCGGAACAAGTGATATTCCTGCTCTCGATTGAGCAAAGGAACATCGTAAAGCGATGCCAGATACGGAGGCAATCCGCTAGGTGCTCGAACTTTGCGAACCGGTTCGACTGCTGCTGGTAAGTCAGCCGTCATTTCGTCCACTCGCGATTCATCATCGAATTCTGCATTTGGAATATAGTCCAAAGGCAACTCGAATACTTTGATGGCTCGTTGCTCGTTCAAGATCCGAACAATGCTGCTCCGAATACGACCATAACGCTTCGCAAGCACCACCGTCGAGACTCCTCGATTGTGCTGTTGGTACATTGCGCGTCGATCCTCATCGGAGAGCACTTCGCGCTGATCGGGGAATACCGCCATCTTTGGAAACTGGCGATCAAAATTCTTGATCGTATAACGAATCGTCTCGGTGCTACGATTGACTTCGGTAGCAACGGTCCGAGCTACTTCGGATAGATTGGCTCCGGTCGCAGCAATACGTCTAGCCCGATCGATGATGTCGTCCCGTTCTCCGTCCGTGATTTGGCTAAAGCGTTCACCCCGCTCGACTCGTTTTTTGTTTTGGGAAACAAAACGATCCACGCTCGAGTGCAAGAAGCCAACTCGCTTGCGGCCTTCCGCCAAAAAACGACGGGAGACAAGACCTTGATCTCGCCAACGCGAAATCGTCTTCGTCGATACATTAAACATCTTGCTGAGATCTTCGACGGTGTGGACAGGCTCCTTCGCCTCTTCCACTCGTAGGTTCATCGAATCGGTAATGTCCTCGACGAACAAGCGAAGATCGTGGACCGCGTCATCACCTTTAATCAATCTGTATCCGGTGCCGTCTGGCCGAACTTCGGTCACACGGTAGAAGAGGAAGTCGTAAGGATAGTTTTTGCTCGGATCCAATTCCGAAAGCAATGACTCGGCGCGGTCCGCTTGTTCGTTCCTTTTGGCGCGAGGAGCGAACCGTACCTGCTGGTCACGAAGTTCTCTAATGAGCGATATGCGATAGTCTGTATTCATAATCCCCTGAGCTCCCTGCTGCTGAGTCGAATCTTGTTGAATCCTTGCGGCTCCCAACCGCTGCAAGCGACTCGGCGATAGGGTACGAAGTTCATTCATTGAACTCCTTCCGTCTAGTGCCGGGCATTGCTTGAGCGGTTTGCCACGTTGACAATCGTTCTATCGCACCGACACTTGACTAGTCTGGTCATCTCCAACCGTAATTCGACGATTCGAAACAACCATTGGTTCACTCTAAGCAACTATCGGGCCAGTTTTTATTGCAAAAAAGGCGCACGACGAATCGTCCACCCTGGTATTGCATGCAATCCACTGGATTTTCCTATTCTAGCCTTGTTTTTTTGGGCTGTGTAATTCATCAGCGTGGGTAAACTTTGTCCAACAGCACTGACCTTTTGGCAAATTTTGACGTACCACCTGTCTCCTGAACTGCCAGAAACTGTCCTGTTTTTGTACTTCCTTACCCAAAACGCGACAATTCAGACGAAGAAACAAAACCAAAATGGAAGCGAGAGTCGGCATCGTTGACTACCAAATGGGGAACTTGCGCAGCGTTCAGAAAGCCATTGAACGCGTCGGCGGCAGCGCCATCATCAGTAGCAATCACAGCGAACTTGCCAGCGTCTCGCATCTTGTTTTGCCTGGAGTTGGCGCCTTTGGTGACGCAATGGACGAACTGACCAAACGCGATCTGATCGTGTTCCTACGCGACTGGGCACTCACTGAAAAACCTTTTTTGGGCATCTGCTTGGGAATGCAACTCCTCTTTGAAACCAGTGACGAAGGTGGCTCGCACGCTGGGCTCGGCATCCTCCCCGGCAAAGTAGCCCGATTTGAACCGAACCCACTAGATCCTACCTTTAAAATCCCACACATGGGCTGGAATCAAGTTGAAAGTGCCCAACCAAATGATCCCATGCTGTCAGGCATTACGGGAAAACCTTACGTTTATTTCGTTCACAGCTACTACGTTCAGCCTGCTTCCCCAGACGTAACTTGGTTGCGGGCAGACTACGGTAGCCCGTTTTGTGCAGCCGTACGACGAGGCAACTTGCTGGCAACTCAATTCCACCCTAAATCACGTCGCATGTCCGACGAATCGGTCAAGGCTCTGCCTGGGCTCCGTAAACTCGAATCGTTAAAAATCTTCGAACGGCAGATCCTGTGACGTTCGTTCTGCTAGACCTTCTTTGAAGTGTTTGCGGCACACGGTCACATAGCGTTCATTGCCTCCGATTTGAATTTGCTCCCCATCGCGCACTGGCCGGCCACTGGAATCGATCCGAAGCACCATCGTGGCTTTCCGGCCGCAATGGCAGATCGTCTTGATTTCGTTGAGCGTGTCCGCCCAGGCCATCAGATGATGACTTCCCTCGAACAAGTTTCCTTGGAAGTCCGTCCTAAGCCCGTACGCCAAAACCGGGATATCAAGATTGTCGCAGACGTCGCTCAGTTGTCTTACTTGGAGCTTGGTCAGAAACTGAGCCTCGTCGACAAGCACGCAATGAACGACTTGTTTCGCATGCTCTTTTTCCACAAAACGAAACAAGTTGTCGGTTGCCGCAATCGCGATCGATTCCGCTTGCAGTCCGATTCGCGAACTGACTTTTCCCACACCAAAACGGTCGTCGATTTGCGGAGAGAAAACGAGAGTATGCATGTCCCGTTCGCGGTAATTGTAGCTCGATTGCAGGAGAATCGTCGACTTGCCCGCGTTCATGGTCGAGTAGTAAAAAAACAGCTTGGCCAATCTACGAAGCTCCTTGGTCTGGTTCGATGGCTGTTGGTTTTGCGATGGAGATAAAGATATCATGCAACGAGGGTTTCACCATTTCAAAATGCTCAACGTCTCCAACCGCCATCAGCGATTGCAGGATCTCCCGTCGATTGGCATCCTTGGACAGAACCAAGTCGGTGCAACGACCTCGGTCGAAACGCTCGAGTACACCTGCCATTACCGCAGGCAGCGGTTCTCGGTTGGACAAACGAACTCGAAGTCGAGGCTCGCCGTATTGGTGCCCGATGTGCTCCAACGAATCGTCGAGCACTTTGTTCCCATTGAAGATCATGCAGACACGGTCGCACATCTCCTCCGCCATGCCCATATCATGAGTGCTGAAGAGGACCGTCGTGCCGGCGTCTCGCAATTTTAAAACGGCGTCCCGAAGCACTTCCATGTTGACTGGATCGAGTCCGGTGAACGGCTCATCTAGGATTACCAATTTCGGGTTCGCCACCACGGCGCTGATGAACTGGATCTTTTGCGCCATCCCTTTAGAAAGTTGATCGATCCGTTTTTTGTGCCAGTCCTTGGCCCCTAGTTCTGTTAACCATCGCTCGATACTCGCGTCTGGACGTTGTAGTCCTTTGATCTTGGCGAAGTACCGCAAGACTCGCTTGACTGTCATGCGTCGGTAGAGGCCGCGTTCCTCAGGCAGATAGCCAACGCGGTCGTCAGCGCAATCGCCACGGTCGCTGCCAAGCACGGTGACCGAACCGGTATCCGGTTTGTAGATGCGCAAAATCATTCGCATCGTGGTGGTTTTGCCGGAACCATTAGGACCGATAAAGCCGTAGATGGAGCCGGTGGGGACAGATAGGTCCATTGGATAGACGGCTTGATGACTACCGAACTTTTTGGAAACTCCATGGAGTTCAACGGCCATCGAATTCATTTAAAAACTGATCTGAGTTTGAGAATTGAGTCCATCCATTTGTCTTCGCTCCCCTCGCCCCTTAGGGGAGAGGGGCTGGGGGTGAGGGGG
>JAPLNL010000109.1 GCA_026692905.1 Planctomycetota bacterium | reverse complement strand
TTAGGATCAAACACCTCAGCACGCGCAAGTCTAGCCATGGCAGTAACCTCCGTGAAAGAATGATCAAGAACAAGATTCACGACCGAAATTAAAACAGAGGGAATACTGAAAAACAACTACCCAACCTCAAAAATGGTGTGTCCCCATTTGGATCTTCAACCTCAAAAATGGTGTGTCCCCATTTGGATCCATTTGGATCTCCCCATTTGGATCCCCCCTCGAAATGGGTGTGTCCCCGTTTGCGGCCGTTTGCGTCGGAAATGGGCGTGTCCCCGTTTGCGGAAATGGGTGTGTCCCCGTTTGCGCGTTGCGGCCGTTTGCGTCGGAAATGGGTGTGTCCCCGTTTGCGCGTTGCCGTTTGCGCGTTGTTTGCGCGTTTGCGTTGTTTGCGCGTTTCCCGTTTGCGTTTGTGGAAGGAGCGACCCGCGGATTTGCACGCATCGAAACCACCGTGTTTAGCGTCGTCTTTGACACCCTTAATGGTTTTTTCGCACTGTTTAATGCGAAAATCGCTTTTGTTGGCTGTTCTGCGCCTAATACTCATGTTGGTTGTTGCCCTAGAGGCGACCTGCGCCGAAATGGCGAATTTGTCCCTACACAAAATTAACGAGAAGACCGCTTTAATGTTGCGAGATATTCCTGAATCGAGAACTGGAGGACTTCTCAAGGAAGTAGTTCAGGGAATGTTATCTGAGCTTTCGGTTCGGCTTGAGGTTCCGACTGAAATCGCAAAAATTCAGGAAGCGATCAACGACACCTTGCTGGACGCTCTCCCCGATCATGGTGACGCGTTAACCGTGGCCATCATGAGGGCTGCCAATAGTATTGGAATCCGACTAGCGCCAGTCGACCTCTCACCATCCGATGTTTGGGAGCTGCTGATGGATGGTTTTTCCATCGCCGTGGTTCAGCGAACAGAATCGAATCAAAAGACTTGGGTGTTTTCGGGCATCGCGGCCCGGCACACAGAATGCTCCCTCATTCAAGCCAACGGCCGAAGTTCGGAGTCCATTTCGAGGTCACGTATCAAGTCGATTATTGAATCGGTAGAAGCACCCCTTTTCTTCGCGGCCCAGCGATCCTTGGAATGCCAATCGATTGCATCCAATACCGTCGTTGATCAGGACGACCTGCATCGCGTTTCTAATGATATACGCGATCATCACCATCATGAGCACGAGCATATCTCACCTCAACGTCGCATGATGAGGTTCCTGAAATTTGAAGCCCGCGATATTTGGTCGCTGGTCATTTTTGGTTTCGTTGTCGGCGTTTTGGATTTGGCGACACCGCTGGCGGTCGAGCAAATGGTGACCACCATTGGCTTCGCAAGTTTGACGCAACCACTCGTCTGGCTTGCCATTTTGCTTTTTGGAATTCTTACTCTTTCGGCGACTATCAAAGGACTGCAGTTTTTCATTGTAGAAATTCTTCAGCGACGCATCTTCGTTCGAATCGTTGGCGACCTATCGGAGCGTCTTCCTCGACTCGAACGCGCAGCCATGGACGGTATTCATGGACCAGAAATGGCCAACCGTTTTTTCGATGTGATGACCATTCAGAAATCGACGGCATCGCTGTTGGTCGAGGGGCTATCACTAATCATTCAGACCCTGACTGGTTTGTTGCTGCTTGCTCTTTACAGCCCATTCCTACTCGCCTTCGACATCGTATTGTTGATCGCGATGACCGGCTTGCTCTATCTTTTAGGGCGAAGCGCAGTTCGGACCGCGATCGAGGAGTCGTTGGTGAAATACCGGGTTGCGCACTGGTTGCAAGATGTTATCGGCAATCCGACTGCGTTTCAGGTGCATGGTGGTGGTGAACTCGTGCTGGATCGGGCTAATCGCTTGACCGTTGAGTATCTAGATGCACGCCGCAAGCACTTTATCGTATTGATGCGGCAGACTCTTTTTGCGTTGTTGCTCTATGCCGTTTCGATTTCAGCGTTGCTTTCGTTGGGTGTCTGGCTGGTGTTGTCAGGAAGTTTGACCATTGGCCAATTGGTTGCGAGCGTGTCCGTGGTTGTAGTCATCGTAGGTGCTTTTGCCAAGATCGGTAAGTCTTTGGAGTCGTTTTACGATCTCATGTCGGCGGTGGACAAAGTCGGGCATTTGATCGATTTGCCGACGCTGCCTCCGTCTCGCGCACTGGATGCTGGGATCGGTCCCGTGGAAGTTCGCTTTCGCTCCTTGAAAGTGCGAGGCGGAGGGCACCACGCGATACCCATCGGGGAACTCACGATTCAAAGCGGCCAACGATACGCCATCGTTGGCGAAGGGGAATGTGGCAAGTCAATCTTGATGCAGACTCTGTGTGGTCTTCGGCCGCCTGATGGTGGTTTGGCGGAGATCGGCGGGATCGATTCTCGCGAAGTCAATCGATTTGCGGATGGTTCCATGGTATCGATCGCATCGGACCCTGAAATCTTCCGAGGAACTTTGGCTGAAAACCTATCGCTCAATCGTATCTCCGTCACGTCCGCAGAGGTGCGTTCCGCCTTGCAGGCAGTTGAACTTTGGGACGAAGCGTTGTCCTTGCCACAGGGTTTGGAGACGGTGCTGCAAAGTGGCGGCTATCCGTTGAGTAGCAGCCAAGCCATGCGACTAATGATTGCTAGAGCGATTGCAACGAGACCCAGATTGCTTTTGATCGACGGGGTGCTGGATCGACTACCTCCCAAAATGCGAAGCCGGATCTGGGATCGATTGAGCGATCAAAGACAGCCGTGGACCATTTTGTTGTCGACTCACGATGAGGGGATTATCGACCAGTGCGATGGCCAATTGAATTTACTTGCCAACAAAGCGGGACATTAATCACATGAAAACAGAGCTCCCATCTAACAAGTTGGCACATACGACCGAAGAGCGTTCCACGGACCCCTCAACCAAGACTTTCGATGTGCCGCGAAGAATGATTCGCTTGCGACCGACCAAGTTATTGGGCGATCGCTTCCCCGCGATGCATTTGGTCCGATCGAGTTGGTTTGCACGTTTTATCGCTCGCGTGACCTGCTTACTATTGGTCGGCCTAGGTCTAGCAGCCATCTTCTTGCCTTGGCAACAAACGTCACGTTGTGAGGGGGAGGTGGTCGCTCGTTTGCCGCAGCTGCGACGTCAAGTTGTCTCAAGCTCAGTAAAAGGTGTTGTCAGTTGGATGAAAGAAGACCTGAGAGAAGGCTCGTTGGTAACTGAGGAGGAGATCATCATGGAATTGGATGCAATCTCCAAAGATCAACTCTTGCAAACACGGCAGCAAGAGAAATCGCTCCTGGAAAAACTGGAATTTGCGAAATACATTTTGGACAACACCCAGGACCAAGTCATCACGGAAAAAGCAAACCTGCAACGCTCCATTGAAGCCTACGAAGCAGACGTCAAGGCTTCGTACGCAAAATGGCAACAAGCTGTTGCGGACGTCCAAGGTCAAGAACGAGTTTATGATCAGGCAAAAAAGGATTTAACGGTAGCCGAAAAGCTAAAAGGGGAATTCATTCCCATTATCGAGTATGAGCGCGCAGTGAATCGAAAAGGGTCCGAGGAACAAAGGCTCCGCAAGACGCACGAGGCCGAAGACGAGGCTTTTCAAGAAAAGGTGAGTAAGGAACAGACTCTCGAAAGTAAGAAGAAAGAAGTCGAAACAAAAATCATCGAGCTCGGCACGAAGGTGGCTAAGTCGCAAAGCGACATTGCGACGATCACCAAGGACTTGCAGGATGTCCTCGCAAAATTGGGAGAATTGGATCGCTTGAAGATAAAGAGTCCGAGCAAGGGTCGCATCCAAGCAATCCTCAGTCAAGTTGCAACCAACAACGTCAAGGAAGGGGACAAGCTCTTTGAAGTCATTCCAGACACTTCCGACCTCGCTGTCGAGTTAAACGTCCGCGGTCTGGATTTGCCTCTAATTCATGTCGGAGACGAGGTGCGATTGCAGTTCGACGGCTGGCCGGCCATTCAGTTTGTTGGGTGGCCAAGTGTTGCTATCGGTACGTTTGGCGGCAAAGTTATTGCTGTCAATCCATCGGATGATAGCAAAGGCAATTTTAAGATCATTGTTGGCCCGGATCTAGACGATCCCAAGCAAGTTAAGTGGCCGGATAGCCGATACCTAAGACAAGGGGTAAAGGCAAGGGGATGGGTAATCTTAAGTACGGTTCCATTAGGCTTTGAGATATGGCGTCAGTTGAACGGTTTTCCGCCCACCATCGACAAATCGATGCCCAGCGAAGAAAAAGCAAAAGATCCAAAAATGCCCAAATTCAAGTAAGGCGTTCCGTTCTTGTATTGCTAGTATCATTTCCATGCAGCCTATGCTTCAGTCAGGAACCAACATCGCCATCACCGACTAGTCCATCGGTGGATAAAAAGTCGCTTGAGGAATTGGAAACAAGGCTTCGCGGACGAGTCAAGGATTGGCGGGAGGAAGATGGACGAGGGCTGCGAATGGGGCGGGTTCGCGATGATGCTCGGCGTCAGGACGATACGACTCAAGAAGCCGACCTCAACAGCAAGCCAACAAACATTGATGAGGCAGGTAAATCAAATTCTGCAACTGTTCGCGAAGCAGTGCCGACTCCAGAGTCCGACGTACAAGCAATGGGGCAACGTCTACAGCTATCCGACGTGATCGCGTCGACCTATCGTGCCTTTCCGCTTCTAGAAATTGCAAGACTTCAAGCGGGTGTCACGGCGGGGCAACAGACTTCGGCGTTAGGTGCTTACGACGTCAAGCTCGAGTACTATAGTCTCAACCAGCCGGTTAGTTTTTACGAGAACTATCAAAATGGCATCGGTGTTGCTCGCCAATTGTGGTGGGGTGGCTATGCCAGCGCTGGTTATCGAATCGGACGAGGTAGTTTCGAGCCTTGGTACAAGGAGCGGGAAACCAATGGTGGCGGTGAATTTAAGGTTGGGCTGATGCAGCCTTTGCTTCAAGGAAGGGCCATCGATCCTTACCGCGTCGAATTGTTTCAAGCAAATCTTAGGCGACAAGCGGTTGGTCCCGAGATTCAAAATCAGATTCTCATGGCGGGTCAGGATGCAGCCAAAGCGTTTTGGCTTTGGGTAGAGATTGGAAATGTCCTTAAGGCACAGGAGAGGTTGCTTGAAATTGCAGTAAAGCGGGGTGAACAGCTTGTGCGAACCAAGGCAGCCGGGGCGGCATCCAATTTGGAGCTGTCGCTCAATGCGCAGCAGATCGCCGAGAGGCAACTCAAGGTCAATGATACCAAGCAAAAATTTCTCGATACCGCCATCAAGCTTTCGCTGTTCCTAAGAGACGAAGGAGGGAACCCGATGTTGGTCCCACCTGAGTGGTTGCCGAGCGACTTCCCGGAAATTGGGACGTTGCCAGTGGGGGATTTCGACGCTGACTTGCAGACTGCTTTGACGAGTCGCCCAGAGCTTTCCTTAATCGAGTTGGATCGGCAGTCAACGCGATGGGATTTGACGATCGCCCGCAATCAGCTACTTCCAAGCGTCGATTTCGCATTGCAAACAACGCAGGACGTAGGATCGGGAGCCAGCAGCATTAACGACAAGGGAGATTTCCAGGTCGAGGCTGGCGTTACGGGCGGTGTCCCGATCCAACGACGCAAAGCTAGCGGAAAAATTCTAAGCACCGAGCAAAAGTTGATGCAAATTTCGCAAAAAGCTATGTGGCAACGCAATAAAATCGAGGTGGAGTTGCGAACGGCACGTAACGCGTTAGATACCGCTCAACGGAACGTAGTCACTGCCCAAAAATTGCTAAAGGAAGCGAACATCACGTTGGATATCTTTAGAAAGTCGTTGGAAGTTGGCAGGACCGATTTGTTTTTTTTGTTGACTCAAGAGATCAAGGTCAACGATAGCGAAGTGAAGTTGCTGGAGGCAGAACGAGATTTTTTCATCGCGTTGGCTGCCATGCAAGCGGCCTTAGGCCTGGACCCACTTGAGCAAGCTACAGGGTTAGTTGCACCCTAGGCGGCAAGTGCGAACGCTCGCCCATTTAGGCTGCGCAAGATGGTTCACTCTTTCTCGCGATCGTGCAAGCTTATCTATCTCGAATCACTCGAATTGAAACTCCGGTCGATGGCCCGATGGTGACGTTGCGACGCTTGGGAACAACCGTTTCTGAATCAACGAGCTCGAACTCAAACTTTTTGAGAAGTGACCCAGAAACGATCGCCATTTCGTAGGATGCGAATAAGGCGCCGATGCATCGACGATGGCCACCACCGAAAGGCATATATTCAAAGGGGGAATAGCTCCGTTCAAGGAAGCGTTCCGGCCGAAAGAGTTCCGGCTCAGGAAAAGTTTTTGGGTTATGATGTGCCAAAACGGTCGCTGGAGCCACCGCCATACCCACTGGCAATAGGTAGTCCCCTAATTGGAGTGGAGCCTTCAACTTTCGCAGGGTCTCCGTGACGATGGGGTGAATGCGCAGCGTTTCCTGCACTACCGCTTTTAGATAGGGGGCTGTTGTAAGGGCCGTTGGTGAGTCGTCCTCAAGGGAGTCAAGTTCGTTTCTTAAGGTCGAAAGCGAGACGGAGCTTTTGTGCAGGTGGTAAATGGCCCACGTCAGCGAAAGGGCAGTCGTCTCATGCCCAGCGAACAAAAAGGTCATTAGCTCCGAGTAAATGTGTTCGCGCGTTATCGATTGGCCATCTTCGTATTTGGCGTTGCAAAGCAGAGACAAAATATCATCACTTGGAACATTGCTTTTCAGTCGGTCCTCAATAACCGTATCCAACAAATGAAACAAGTCCTTTTTGGCTTTTCTCCAGCGATCCCAGGGGCTAAGGCCAAAGAACGGAATGTGCGTTTTCTGCGAAAAGAACAAGAATGGAGATGCACTTGCCACGACGGCTCGACTTGCATTCATAAGCTGGATAGCTAATTGGCGATCGTTCCCACCGAAAATGGTTCGAACGATGACTTCCAGTGAAATGTCGGTCATCAAGTCCAAGGACACAATTTGTCCACGCATGCGATGGGCAGAGAACTGTTCTAGAGCGCATTGTTGCATGCTAGAACCGTAGCTCTTCATTCGATCGCCATGAAACATAGGCATGACAAGACGTCGTTCACGTCGATGTACGTCACCTTCTAAGATAAGCATCGAGCCGCTACCCATTAGCGGTACAATCGTTCCTGTTGCAAAGGGCGCGTAGTCGTTTGGGTCTTGAGAATGTATTGCGCGAATCAGGTCCTCACGCCCGGTGACAACGACGGGACCATTCAATGCATTCAGGAGAAAGGGATCGCCGTAATCCTTTGCCCAGCTCTCGAGTGCTGCTCGTGGATTGCGAATCAATTGGAGGGTCGGACGCCACTTGCCCGCAGGCCCAGGTGGGACGCGGAACTCTGTTCGTTCCATTTTCTAGGTACCTATTTCTATTCAGAGGCCGGCCCTTCGGCAAGAATTGATTCGATCGAAGTCCAGACAACGCTAGCCACGCGCCCCAATATCCTCAATCGACGCTTCGACTCCCAAATTCAACACCGTCTTCGAATGAGTGGCCGCACCTTTGTGTGGTTGGGTACCTAGCACCCTGTCACCAGCCAACATGGTCAAACCAAACCAGTAGTTCTCGTTTTGAAAATGATGCAGTCGATGATTTCGCCATAATCGGCGATAGTACCAAGACCGAGGAGTATACGAAGTATGGATCAAGTAGTGGACCCATTCGTAATTCAAGATCAACAAAAACGTGACCAGTGCTCCAGTCAAAACTGCATGGAGCGGAACGAACCCGAACGTGTATCCAAGTGACCAAATCATCGGTACACCGCCCAGAAAAAGGACCACGAAATAGGTCGTCGTAAGACCATACTGAGGATCCCATGGGTTCCGGTGATGAGCTCGATGCGTCTTGGTGATAACTAGTTCTACTTTCCGTTTGCCAAACTCAAAGGCCGGAAGATGTTCAAGCCAAGCGTGAATGAGCCATTCTTGAAACGGCCAAAACGCAATCACCCCCATTACGACCCAAAGATCGGTCCACGACCATTCAACGACCATTGCACGCGCGATCAGGCATACCACGCATGCTGCCACCAAGACCCGCGGGCCATTGTGGTGGAACAGGCCTTTTGCGGCATTCCAGAGAGTGATCTGCGGGCCAAAACCAGGCTTCTTGTCCTTGGCCGGCAGGGCTTGCTCCTCGGTCCATGTGAAGGCTCGAACCCAGAAAAACAAAACCATCAATACTGCAAAATACCCAAGATAACACAGTACCAAAGTCGCCATCAGCGAACTCACTTACTTCTACTTCTCGGAAGTTGAGAGAGGCCAAATGCAGCCCCCCCAGAAACGAGTTTTAGGCGTTCAAGGATGTTTAGGCAACGCGCCATCGCCGGTTTGGCTGAATTCGACGTATTGCTAGCTTTTTTGTAATGATTAGGAAAACTTTTCGGACGAGCCATACTCTCCCCTTTTAGGTGAAGCATTTTGTAGCGAAACTCGTCAAGAGTTTCGGTGGTTTATGCAATGCAGACGAAAGTCTTGACGACTTTCGCTACCGAAAAGTCCGTTTTCAGCAGAGGAAAATGCTTCACAGCGTTCCCTCTTCGGGCTTTTAGGGAACTTGTAGGGAAAGGGATGCGGAAAACGCTCGCAATCGGGAGTTCACGAAAGGGACGAGGTAGAGTTACGAAAGCGGAGCGTTCCGACGCAAAGCCGCAGAACGAAGGATTCGCATTAGAAGTCTAGTATTGCAACGTGAAACTTTGCGAAAAACGACTATCATGGTGACTCTATTTCAAGCTCTCGTCGAACCAGAAAAGCCATTAGGACGTCCATCGTCCATGACCAAGCCAATGACCCATGAATCTGCCGAATCCCCTTCAAAGACTGAAAAGCAATCGATTCTCGAGCAAACCGAGCATTCGCTGATTCGTTGGTTCGTCGACCGTGATTTCCCTAAGTACCGAGCAAAACAGGTACTGAGTGCGATCTACCAACGTCGGATTGACAGTTTTTCTGACATGACCGAATTGTCCAAGGATTTGCGAGCCAAACTGGACGAGCATTTTTATATTTTCAAGACAAAAACGGCAGAATCTCAGCAATCTGAGGACGGAACAGAAAAGCTTTTGCTCGAAATGCCAGACGGTGGTCGGATCGAATGCGTCCTCCTCCGGGATGGGCCTCGGCGATCCGTGTGCTTGAGCAGTCAAGTGGGGTGCGCCATGGGTTGTGTTTTTTGTGCGAGCGGACTGGATGGAGTCGATCGCAATTTGACTCGAGGCGAAATCTTGGAGCAGGCCCTCAAGCTGCAGCGGTTACTTGAGCCTGAGGAGCGATTGAGTCATATTGTCATGATGGGGATGGGCGAACCACTCGCCAATCTTCGCAACGTACTCGAGGCTTTGGACGTTGCCCGGGACAGCGATTACGGACTAGGTATCAGTCCACGGCGGATCACCATCAGCACCGTCGGTCTGCCACCTGCAATCGATAAACTGGCCGAGGCGCATTCGCCGTTTCAGCTTGCCATCAGTCTCCATGCTCCCAATGATGAGCTTCGAACACGCCTGGTTCCAGTCAACAAGAACATTGGAATCGAAGCGATCATGGCCGCGACGGAACGATATTTTGCCGTTACGAGTCGGCGGTTGACGTTTGAGTATGTTTTGCTCAAGGACCTAAACGACACTCCGCAGTGCGCAGAGCAACTTGTGAAGCTGCTGCGACGTCGAACAGCCATGCTCAATGTGATTCCTTACAACCCAGTCCCCGGCTTGCCCTACGAGACACCATCGTCCGAGGCCATTCTAGAATTCCGCCGAATCCTAATGGAGGGTGGGATCAATGTCATGTTCCGCCAACGCAAAGGGAACGACATCCAAGCCGCTTGCGGGCAATTGCGTCGACTTCGCGAGCGCGAACCTCAAATCGTCACGCTCAACAGTCATGTCTGAAAAACAAACGAAGCCCGCTCGATTGAAAATGCTTAAAACAGTCTTCGGATCGATTCTCTTGATTGCTGTCGTGCTCGGTGTTGGCGCAGCCATCGCGTACAAGAAGTACACGATGATGACGGCGGTGCCACCTCCCAATCCGGAACATCCAGAGGTCGTGGGCTTTGATCGTCCAGAGCCGGTATCGATGCGAAATAGCACCACGACCGTTGGTACGGTGCTCGCTCCGAGATCCGTCCAATTGCGTACGGAAGTGGTTGGAGCGGTTTCCGAGCTTGGATTTGCCCCTGGTGATAAAGTGACGGTGGGCCAACTCTTGCTGAAACTCGATACGAGTGTCGAAGAAGCTCAGTTGGCCGGCGCGATGGCCCTCATGAAGGTCGCGACCTCCACGCTCAAACGCACCCAAGAGGCCGCCAACCTGCGTGCCATCAGTGAACTCGAGTTGGAGCAAGCGTCTGCGGTTATGAAGCAGGCTGAGTCCGACGTTCTTCGTCTTCAGGCAATCATCAAAAAGAAGACGCTCAAGGCTCCGTTCGATGCTCGGGCCGGGCTGTTTGAAATCCAAGTTGGGCAGTACTTACCCGAAGGCACACAGATCACGATGCTGCAGGGGATCGATGATTTTGTGCACATCGACTTCATGATGCCTCAGCAAGCCGCAGATGAGCTTCATGTGGGCGATGAAGTTCGCTTGGCCGTTGAGCCGCAACCATTTACCGCAAAGATCATCGCAGTGGATTCCCAGGCGGATCGCACCACGCGCAACGTGATGGCCCGAGCTAGATTGGATAAACCGCCTGGATCGATGCAGCCTAACGACTCTGTTCGAGTCGAACTCGAGTTCGGTAATTCAGTAGACGCTTTTACCATCCCAGCCGCAGCGCTTCGTCGTTCACCTATGGGGGCATTTGTTTACCTCGTCGAACCGGACGATGAGGATCAAACCAAACTCCGCGTTCGCATTCAAAGCGTCGTCCCAAGCAAAACGATTCGACAACGAGTCGCGATCCTTTCTGGCCTAACCGCCAATCAAACCGTTGTATCCGATGGGTCTTTCAAGCTCCGCGAGAAACTCTGGGTCGTCGATGCCAAGTCGCAATCTCCGGAGAAGCTCGATGAGACTGAGGCGAGTGCACGATGAAGTCGTTTACCGACATTTTTATTAAGCATCCGGTATTGGCAATCGTAGTCAACCTGATGCTCTTGCTCGTTGGGATTCGCGCTGCGCAACTGCTACCCATTCAGCAGTTTCCGAAGCTCGAAAGCACATCGATCGAGATCACCACGGTCTACATTGGAGCAAGCGCAGAATCGACGCGAGGATTTTTGACGACGCCGATTGAGAAGGCCGTGTCATCGATCGCTGGGATCGATTTCATGGATTCGGTCAGCGTCGCTGGCATCAGCAAGATCACGATCCATTTGAAGCTCAATTACAGTTCGACCGCAGCGTTGGCTGAGATCAACGCACGATTGCAACAAGTGCGACGCGAACTGCCGGCGGAATCCGAACCGTCCGTTGTTTCCATTCAACGCGCCGACCGACCGTACGCTTCGTTTTACTTAAGTTTTACCTCGGATCAATTCGACCTCGCTGGCTTGACCGATTTTCTGAATCGCGACGTCCAACCCCAATTGACGACGATTGAGGGGGTGCAGCGTGTCGGAGTCGAAGGTGGCCGCACCCCCGCGATGCGAATCTGGATTTCACCCGAGCGACTTTCCGAACTAAACCTTTCGCCAGGGGATGTTACCGGTGCTTTGCGACGGAACAATTACTTGGCGGCCATTGGACGGGTCAAAAACGATTCGGTCCAAGTGGATCTGCTTACCGATACCGATTTGAAGACGGTCGATGAGTTCAAGGAGTTGATCGTTTGGCAAAAGGATGGTGCCGTCATTCGCTTGGGCGATGTTGCGACCGTAGAGATGGGCTCCGAAGAATCGCAAATGATGGCGATGTACCGTGGTCGCGAAGCGGTCTATGTTTCGGTGTGGCCGCTGCCGGGGACCAACGAAATTGCAGTGGCGGAGCGTCTGCAAGAAGCCATGGATAAATTGCGCCCCAATTTGCCAGGACACGTTGACATGCAATTGGCCTTCGATGCGACGAAATTCATGCGAGACGCGTTAAAGGAGATATCGAAGACATTGGTTGAGACCATTGCCATTGTCGGAATCGTGGTCTTCGTTTTCATGGGGTCTCTTAGGACCGCGATCGTACCGCTTGTGGCCATGCCTGTCTCGTTGGTCGGTGCGACGATTTGTATGTATCTGATGGGATTCTCATTAAACCTGCTGACTCTTTTGGCCATCGTGTTGTCGGTCGGCTTGGTTGTCGACGATGCGATTGTGGTCGTCGAAAATGTGCAAAGGCACATCCGAGAAGGCCATTCCAAGATCCAATCGGCGTTGATCGGTGCACGCGAGTTGTTCGGCCCGATCATCGCCATGACCATAACACTCGCTGTCGTCTACGCGCCGATTGGTTTCCAAGGCGGTTTGACCGGAATGCTTTTTCGTGAGTTTGCCTTCACTCTTGCATCGGCTGTTGTGTTATCGGGAATTGTTGCCGTAACGTTGTCACCCATCATGAGCGCAAAGATGCTAAGCGCATCGGGCAAAGAAGGAATCCTGACACGATTCGTGAACATGCTGTTCGATCGCATCCAAGTTTTTTATGGTGCCGTGCTCGAGCAGGCATTAGGACTGCGATGGGCAATCGCGTTTTCGACACTGGTGGTCGGACTTGCAGCCATTCCACTTTACCAGTTTTCGGGGAAAGAACTCGCTCCCGTCGAAGACCAAGGAGCTATTGCAGTCATTCTGCAAGCTTCACCGGATGCAACGCTTAACAGCACGAAACAATGGGCGACGCAATTGGGCAAACAATTCGATGCGATGCCGGAAACGGACTACATGTGGGCTCTCGTCGGTTCCAATAGCGGCTTCGGTGGAGTCATTACACATGACTGGCACGAACGACAAAAGCTCGGGCAAAGATCGACCGCGGACATGATCGGTGAAACGTTTGGATTGGCATCCGTTGTCCCGGGACTCAAGCCACTCCCTATCTTGATACCGCCATTACCCGTTGCCTCGAATTTCGACGTGGAAATGGTTCTCAAGAGCGATTTGCCTGTCGAAAGGCTGCTGGAGATCGGCAATGAAATCTCAAGCAAGGCCACAGAAGCGGGCATGTTCATGTTCGTCGATATCGATCTCAAGATCGATTTGCCTCAAGCTCAAGTGATTATTGATCGAGAACGCGTTGCGGACATGAAACTGGACCTCGCTGGTATCGCTCAGGAATTAGGGGTACTCCTTGGGGGCGGATACGTCAATCGATTCAACTATTTTAATCGTTCGTACCAAGTTATTCCGCAACTGTCGGAGGCCGATCGACAGTCCACCAGCTCACTGATGGACATCAAAATCCGAACTCCAAATGGACAATTGATACCTGTTTCAAGCTTTGCCAAAATTCTTCCGTTGACCGCACCTCGTGTTTTGAATCGATTTCAGCAACAGGGAGCGATCCGAATTAACGCAGCCATGTTGCCGGGGTTGACCAAGGAAACTGGCTTGAATGCAATGGAGCAGATTGTTCTGGGGGTTGCTGGCGAGGGCTCCTTGATCGATTACGCAGGGGAATCGAGACAAATTCGCAAGGAAGGGTCAACGCTGACGGTCACGCTCGGTATTGCCATCGCATTGATTTACCTGGTGCTGGCGGCTCAGTTCAAATCCTTTCGCGATCCTTTGATCGTGTTGATGGGCTCGGTACCGCTGGCAATTTCAGGTGCATTGGCGTTAACGTTTCTTGGGCTAACGACTATCAACATTTATTCGCAAGTTGGATTGATTACGCTGGTCGGTTTGGTTGCGAAAAACGGGATTCTCATCGTCGAGTTTGCGAACCATTTGCAAGAGCAGGGACGCACCAAGTGGCGTGCAGCAATCGAAGCATCACAGACACGTTTGCGTCCGGTTTTGATGACTTCCGCGGCAACAATACTTGGGCACATGCCATTGGTTTTCGTGACCGGACCTGGTGCACAAGCTCGAAACAGTATCGGTATCGTGCTAGTTGCAGGCATGGGCATTGGTACCTTGTTCACGCTCTTTGTGGTGCCATCCTTGTATGTTTTGATCGCTGGCGCACACACAAAGCACGAAGAAGAAGCGGCGTAGGTCAGTTCGTTGATGATTCGGGAGGGTGAGGCCACCGCTGTAAACATGTTTCCAACGGGTTTACCTAAGTCATTCATTGCTCGGGAGGGTGAGGCTCCTGCCGAACCATTGCACCGTTGGCTCGGCAGGAGCCTCGCCCTCCCTAAGGACCCCATAGTCATTCGTTAATACGCTGCCGCTCGCCTAAAGGCTAAGCAATGGCTTAGCTTCGAAGCAATTCGATCAGATCCTTGGTCGATAGCTTAGCAGCGGAATGCGTGCCATCGAGAATGCCTGCGACGAGATCTCGTTTGGTCTCATGCAACTTAAGAATTTCTTCCTCGATCGTATCCTTGGCAACGATTCGATAGACCATGACAGGTTTGTCTTGTCCAATTCGGTGCGCACGATCGGTTGCCTGATCTTCTACAGCTGGGTTCCACCATGGGTCCATATGAATCACGTAGTCTGCCGCTGTTAGATTGAGGCCGGTACCGCCTGCTTTCAGTGAAATCAAAAACGCTGTCGCATCGCCGTTTTGGAACTTGTCCACTTCCACTTGTCGTGCGGCAGCTGGGGTCGAACCGTCGAGATACTGGTATGTGATTCCCTCTTTGTCCATCATCTCTCGGATCAAGGACAAGTGTTTGACGAATTGGCTAAACACAAGCACTCGGTGTCCCTCTTCACGCAATTGGTTCAGGGTTTCGCAGAGCTGCGTCAATTTGGCAGAGCCCTCGGTCCAGGTGTCGTGAACCATTCGCGGGTGACAGGCGATTTGTCGCAGTCGGGTCAGCAACGCCAGGATGCGGAACCGCTGATCTTGAATATCATTCAGCTTGGCAATCACATCGGCTTCGCCAATCGCCGTCATACGTACCTTTTCGTAGATCGCTCGTTCTGCAGGTGATAGCTCCACGACCAAATTCATTTCGGTACGAGCGGGAAGATCTTTAAGTACTTCGCCCTTGGTCCTTCGCAAGATAAACGGAGTCAATCGTGTTCGCAGTGCCAACTTTCGATCGTCGTCATTTTCTTTTTCGATTGGGCTAGCGAATCGATTTCGGAATTGATCCCAGCCGCCCAGAACGCCAGGCGATACGACATGAAACAAACTCCAAAGCTCACCCAAATGATTTTCAACCGGCGTACCCGTTAGAGCGACGGTCCATTTGGAAGGGATGGTGGCGATCGCCATGGAGGTTTTGCTCCTGCTGTTCTTGATGGCCTGTGCCTCGTCCAGGACCAAGGTGGCCCAATCGACTTTGGCAAGCTTGTCCGAATCCCGTAACGCCAAACCGTAGCTGCATATGACGATTTGGTTCGGGCCGACGTTGTCAAGAAAATCAGCTCGGTCTGTTTCGCGGTACAGGGCTGCTGAAAGCTGGGGCGCGAACTTTTCGACTTCGCGCATCCAATTAAACGCAACCGACGTTGGAGCGATGACCAACGCAGGACCTTCCGTAGCTCTATCGAGGATCACAGCCAAGGTCTGAAGGGTTTTGCCAAGCCCCATGTCGTCTGCTAGAACTCCGCCAACGCCCCATTCGGCCAACCTTCTCAGCCACTTGAAACCTTCGACTTGATAGTCGCGGAGATTGGCTTGAAGCCCCGTTGGTAGTACCGGCTCGAGCTTTTCAGATCGCTCGAGCCGTTGGAGGCATTCGTTCCAAGCGCGACTTGCGTCAAATTGAAAGTGTTCTTGGACAGAACGAAGAGCGTGCGCCGATGTCTTATCAAATCGAAGCGTACCTCGCTCTTGATTTACGGAATCGTCAAGTTGACGCAAACTCTTTCGGAGCTTTTCAGAGATGCGTGCCCATCCGGCATCGCCGACTCGGACAAACTCTCCTTGCATACTCGCCGCACTGGCATCGCGCAGGCTCTGCATGAGTGTCGCAATATCGAGCGTCTCTTCTCCAAACTTGCATTCGCCGGTCAGATTGAACCAATCTCGTTTTTGTGAAACACCAACACGAACGTTACTTGCCGAAACCGTCCCAAGCACCTTGATCGGTTTCTCAGATAGTTTATCCCATAGGACTTCGATGTCCCCGCCGATGGTTTGCAAGACCTCGATCAAGTTAAAGGCTTTCGAGAAGTCCTGCAGCGTCCCGCTATATTCTTTTTCACCGAGCCCCAGTCGTTTGGTCAGATCATCTGCAATTGCGGCCTCCGCTTCAACTTGGCGATGAAGTTGCGTCGGTTTCCCATCGACGATACGACGATGCACCATGATTCCTTCGCCAGGCTTGTGGAGCTTGCCAAGTGAATCTCGAACGCGAATTCCATAATCCAACGCGCCATCCTTGCGCGACCGCAAAATCAAAACGGGAGCGACATTTTCGGGAACCATTTCTCCACCAATGGACTCAGGCACCTGAATGCTCAGGACTTTTTGAAGCTTCTCGACCCATTCCAGAATCGATTGCTCGTGTTTATCCGCGATCGGCGGCAGCTTCAAAAGATCCCGGATCATTTCAAGTTGAGATTCCGAGCTTTGAATGATGGAGAGCCGATTGGCTTCCTCGCAAATCGAGACCAGAAAGTCGCCCACGACCAAGGCTGAGTGTCTGTTCTCATCACTGTGAAGCAAGAAATGGTAGCCTTCAGGGCGCTTTACGAGGCAGATGATACCGCTGCCTACTACGACTGATGCTGGCTCGCCATTGAGATAAACGTTGTTCTCACCGATCAATTGGTAAATTGCTTCGCCTATCGGCAACGAAAGATCGGATTCGTAATAATCGGATGTTTCTTCGATCAAGCTGCGGATGCGTTCGTCTGCCGGTGACATGACCAATTCGGTCTGAAACAGCGCTCGAAGTTTTGATTTCTTGCCTTTGCTATAGCCACCTTTTTTCTTGGCGACCTGAATAAGTGGTTGCAGTCGGATTCCGTACGACTCGACGTCGATATTCCAAGCAACCCGCGAAGGTTCTTTGACGACGACCGGGGCCAGTTCATCCAGGTTTGACGGCGGCGCAATCTCAGACTTTGCTATCCTAGCCAGCATCGATAGAACACGAAGGCTGTCGTCGTACTCGAAAAGCGACATGTCCTGCTTGCCGCGTTCAAGCTCGCCCTTTTCTATTTTTTGCGACAGATCTGAACCCGCGTCGGACAATTCATCGAGGATGTATTGAACGAATTGAAAGTTGTGCACACAGGCGTATCTGCCCTTGGACGACTCGCAACTGCATCCTGCCAACGAACCTTTCGATTCTCGATTGGCAAAGACATTATAAGATTGTGATTGCGAGGAGTAGGTGCCAACGATCATCCCATTGGCAAAAACCCTGGTTATCGCAAACTTTGCCAAGCTGGACCAAGCAATCGACTTGGCCCGATGAGGGAACATGTTGAGCAGATTGCGAAAGCTATCTTGCCATTGTTCGGCAACACTTTTCTTCGGCGGTGTTGCAAACATGGCCCCCGTTTTCTTGAAGGCTTCCGCGATCTGTTCGATCGTCGGGTTTTCCACCCCTAGCGTTGCGCGAATACGATCGATTGTCGATAAAGGTCTATTGGGTCGTTCCCGCCTCGCCATATTCAGATGCCTTTCCGAACGATTCTAAACAGCAAAACTTAAGTGCTTACTCTCGAGATTGTAGCAAAAAGCAGAATCGCGTCGGAATCGCCCGAAAGAACATCTACTTCAACCGTGCTTTGGATTCATGATTAAGCCAAGAATCTCGGCACGCGACGCCAGATTTTCGCGGAATACGCCCCGCATAGCACTGGTAATGCACATACCGCCAGATTTGCGAATGCCTCGCATGGTCATGCACGAATGACTGGCTTCGACCATAACGACGACACCGCGGGCCCCGAGCTCCTGCTCCATCATGTTGGCGATCGTTTCCGTCATTCGCTCTTGAACTTGAGGACGACGAGCGACTTCATCTACGACGCGGGCCATTTTGCTCAGACCAACGACTTTGCCGTTCGGCAGATAGCCGACATGCGCTCGCCCGTGGAACGGCAGCAAGTGGTGTTCGCACATGCTTTGAAATTCGATGTCCTTGAGCAAAACAATTTCGTCATAGCTCTCACTGAAGACTCTCTTCAAGTGAATTCGAGGGTCCTTGTGGAGCCCGGAGAAGACCTCGGCGTACATTCTTGCCACGCGTGCAGGAGTCTCCAGAAGCCCCTCTCGGTCCGGGTCTTCACCTACTGCGGCGAGAATTTCCCGAACGGCTCGTTCGATTCGCTGATGGTCCACTGGAGATTGGTTTCCGTTGCTTCGGTTGGGTTGACTTGGTTGAACTGAAGCAGCACCCTCTTGATGACCAATGTGGCTCGGCTCAGAAATCGTTTTTGTATCCTTAATCATATCGAAAATCGGCTCTTTGGGCACCCGCTTTTTTTTCGAGGTACCTAGGTGAGGAGGTGAGGAAATGGTTTCGCCATGATTGTAGAAAGATCGGCAAGTCCGCTCCAAATTACTAACGCATGGCAAAAGTGGCTAGTGTCTTTCACCGCGAATAAAGGAAAGCCGTAACTCTTGAATTCGTCTCAACCTGACCGATTTGGGAGCTAGCCGAAAGAAACGAAAAGAATCGAAACGCAATGCGAATTATCCGAGTCGCGAGAATTTCGCTTCTGTGCATTGAACTCGGTTCTTCCCTTTTTTTGTTCTTTTCTGCTATTTCGAGCCTGACGCGAGGCGTTACCGAGGGTTTCGCCTGAATATCGCGAAGGGGGATCGGTAGGCTTTTCGTACTCGTACTCAGCACCAGCGGTACTCGTACTCGCACTCGAAACACGTTAGTCGAGTACGAGTACGAGTACCACTTCATTGAGTACGAGTACGATTGGAACTTAAATAGCGCAACTTCAAAACCTACGTTTCGGGGTACCAAAAGCGGATTGCTTTCGAGATGGATCGACGTGTAGAATGTGTCCATGATCACTCCAAATCCTGACATCTCCCTGCGTGACTTTCAGCAATTGATTCGTACGATGTACTACGAAAAAGATGCGGAAAGAGGTGTTTCCGGGACCTTTATGTGGCTCATGGAGGAAATTGGGGAACTGTCGACGGCCTTGAGGACCGGCAATGATCGAGAGAACCTTGAGGAAGAGTTTGCCGACGTGGTCGCTTGGCTAACAACTATCGCAAACGTCGCAGGAGTGGATCTGAGTGCAGCACTTCAGAAAAAGTACGGTAGCGGCTGCCCTGGATGCGGCCGATTCGCCTGTGAATGCCCGTTTGCCGAAAAGCCTTAGACGTTCACGTTCGTCAGATTCAAGCGATATTCCATCGCCTTTTGCATCGATCGAAGGTGATTTTCTTGATTGAAACCCTTACAATCCAAGGTTGTTCAATGCGCGTTCGACAATAGTTCTGAAGGGAAACGAATCGTGGATTTAATCAATCGCCAGATTTCCAAAGCTCGACGACTTCTCTGGACCCAGACCATTCTCAATATCTTGGCGTGGTGCTTGATCGTCGCGTTCAGCATCTGTTTCCTGGGATTGTTAGTCCCAAAGATTTGGTTCCTTCCCTATACGTTTAGCAGCTGGAGCAAGATTTGGTTGATCGTTGGCGGTTTGTCGGCATCCATCGTGGCGGGCGCGATTTCGATGTTCTATCGACCATCGGCCATGCATTCCGCAATCGAAATTGACCGTCGCTTTGGTCTGCGCGAACGCATTAGCAGCGCGATCCAGTTGAATGGAGAAGAAAAACATTCTCCCGTCGGTGAAGCGTTGATGAATGATGCTGCGGCGAAAGCCGAACGCATCGAAGTCAAAGATCATTTCCCAATCAAAACAGCCCCGCAAACACCTTGGGTTGCGTTGCCAATCCTCTCGTGCGTTGCTTTGTTTTGGGTGCCTGATGCGGAACTCCCAATGCTGAATAAATTGGCAAGCGGTTCAGCAGAGCGATTGACCAATATCAAGAACCAGACCAAGCCGATCTTGGAGCTGATCAAAAAGAAACGCGAAGACGCGGAAGAAAAGGGGCTCCAAGAAGCCGCTGACGAATTCAAGAAAATCGAAGACAAGCTCAAAGAGTTCCAGAAGTCGGAAAACGTCGACACCAAAAAAATGCTCTCCGATTTCAATGAAATCAAAAAGGAAATCGAACGCAAAAAGGATGCGATGGGCGGTTCAGACAGCTTGAAAAAAGCTCTCGATAACATGAAGAACATCGACAAAGGACCAGCCGAAAAGATCGCTGACGCACTCAAGGATGGCAACTTCGACAAGGCCAGCGACGAGCTGGAAAAGATGCTCAATCAAATGAAGTCCGGGAACCTAACCGACGAACAGAAAAAGCAGCTAGCGAAACAGTTAGACCAAATGCAAAAGGCTGTCGAGAAGGCTCAGGAGAACGAAAAACAGGCCATCGAAGATGCAAAGAAAGAACTGGCCAAAGCACAAAATGGTGGCGATCTAGAAAAAGCGGCCAAACTCCAAAAGAAAATCGAGCAGATGGAAGCCAATGCGAAAAAGGCCAAGGCCATTGATGCAATGAAAGCCAATATGCAAAAGGCTCAAAAAGCCATGCAAGAAGGTGACGAGAAGGCGGCCCAAGAGGCGCTCGAAGGAATGAAGCAAGACCTCGAGGAAATGGCCGGTGACCAAGAGTCCCTCCAAGAACTCGAGGAAATGATGGACGACCTGCAAAGCGCTAAGAACGCATCCGCTTGCGAGTCCTGCGACGGGGCTGGTTGCGGCAAATGCCAGTCCGGCAAGAAAGGTAAGGACTCGAAAAACGCGAAAGGCGAAGGCAAAGGGGCTGGTGAGCGCGAAGAGAATGAACACGAAACCAAAAATTTCGACTCGCAGGTTCGAGAGCAAATGCGAAAAGGTGAAACGACCTTCGGCGGAAAAGTTGGCGGCCCTAATCGAAAGGGGACCTCCAAGGAAGAAGTTCGCGAATCGATCCGCAGCTCCAAGCCTGACGATGCCGATGCCATCGAAAACATATCGCTGCCGAAGGCTCAGCGCGATCAACAACGCGATTACTTCAATTCGATTCGGGACAAGTAAACCAGCG
>JAPLNL010000108.1:1546-7675 GCA_026692905.1 Planctomycetota bacterium | reverse complement strand
TCGCTCTCGGAAGGCTCGGAGCTAACGTAGCACGACGCGCAAGCTAGTGAGTTAGCCGCACTGTTCACTAGCTGGCGTTCGCTCTCGGAAGGCTCGGAGCTAACATAGCACGACGCGCAAGCTAGTGAATTAGCTGCACTGTTCACTAGCTGGCGTTCGCTCTCGGAAGGCTCGGAGCTAACGTAGCACGACGCGCAAGCTAGTGAATTAGCTGCACTGTTCACTAGCTTGCGCGTCGTGCTAGGCCTGCGAGGGGCTGCACTGTTCACTAGCTTGCGCGTCGTGCTAGGCCTGCGAAGGGCTGCACTGTTCACTAGCTTGCGCGTCGTGCTAGGCCTGCGAGGGGCTGCACTGTTCACTAGCTTGCGCGTCGTGCTAGGACTGCGAAAGCGGCGTCGAATTCGCAACAGCCCACCCAATACGATTGCGGTTCCGGTAACCGCCAACCAACCATTCGTGAATTCTTGAGACCAGCCATTTTGCCAAATGGGGTGAGTCGCTGTTGCCATCCCTGAGGCCATCGCCCAACGGCGGGGGAAATGGGCTGCAATCATCCAAGCGATCGAAGCGGATGCCAGACCGGCGCAGAGCCAAAGGCCCGCCGCAAACGTCCCGAAAATCAATTTGCCAACGGCCAGCATGAAACCAAGTCCGATCGGGTACTTGGAGGCGTAACTCGGCTGAAAGACGACATGAAATGTCTCCATCGACTCCCAAGCTTCAGGGACAGGATTGCTCAACCGTCCTTCAAGCAAAGTCGAAGCGACGAGCAGATTTCCAAAGTCGTCATGCATGGTTGGACTAGGCCAACGCGACCAAGCAATCGCCATCGCAATCAGAAAACCGGTCATCCCAGGAATGAGGACATACCAATGAAAAAACGTTTTCCTGTTCATCGCGTTTTGTTGTTAGGCTTAGTGCCATGAGGGGCAACGAATCGATTTCAAATCCTTCGGATTGGGTAAACAGTACCCCAGCGTTTCGGTTCGGCTGGTTACAACGCTTTACAAACGATTCGATTTTATAGCGTCTGTTGCTATTATGACGACTTTAACTTCTTTGAGCGGAGTTTGGCCAAGCACCGGAGGCTAGTGGCCAGCAAGACTTTGTCTGGGCTCGTTGCGAAGCTCTCGATGATTGGGACAAGGTCGATACGATTGGAGTTGGCGGCTGCAATCATCGCGTTTCGCTGCATGCCGCTGAGCTTGGTCCGCCAAAAAGGGGTGTGACGATACAACTTTCGGAAGTTTGCTTCGTCCATCGTAAGCCAATGCTCCAGCGATGTTTTTTCGTCCATGTCTAAGGGCTGGAATTCACTGAGTACTTCCGTTTCAGCCTTTCGATTCCAAGGGCAGACGATTTGGCATGCATCGCAGCCAAAGATCCAGTCTTGCATTTGATCGCTTAGATCATGTGGGATCAGTCCCCGATATTCGATGGTCAAATAGCTGATGCATTTGGAAGCGTTCAGGACACGCGGTTCGACAAAGGCAGAGGTTGGGCATGCATCCAAGCAAGCGGTACAGGAGCCGCAGTGATCGGTCTCAAAGGGACTGTCTGCAACGATTTCGACGGTTGTTAGTAAGGCAGCCAAGAAGAAGTAACTTCCTTGTGCTCGATTGAGAAGCAGCGTGTTCTTGCCGACCCAACCGATGCCTGCCATTTGGGCGAAGTCACGTTCTAACAGAGGAGCTGTATCGACAACACCACGCGTTGTCGCGCCTGGGTACATCGCCTTGAGCACGGAAGCAAGCTGATTCAGTCGTTCACGAATCAAGTCATGGTAGTCGACTTGCCCCGATGCGTAGTTGCCGATTTTGCCGCCGGCCAAAGGTTTGTCGCGCTCGGGGGTGTTTTTGCGCTCGGTTGTCATTTTGCGCGTTGTGGTCAATGGGTTGGCCGCGTAAGGCATTGCGAGCATGACCACGCTTTTGCATCCATCGAGTACCGAGTTGGGATGCCGATACGCTTCGACCCGTTTGGGGATATACGACATCTCCCCTGCGTAGCCTCGTTCCAGCCATTTCACTAAGTTGTCGTGGCCCGGTGCAAACTGGGCAGGAGCCACACCGAAAAGGGAAAAGCCCAGAGACAGCGCATGCTGTCGAAGTTGGTCGCGGGCGAGCAACTCAGCAATCATGAATGGGTTGGCTCGATGTGAAATACCGATGATCGATACAAAGCATGTTTAGCGATGAAGTGAGCAAGTGCCCCCCTCATCGCAATCGCGTCCAGCGATGCGATACCGATACTTGGCGACCATTTTATAGAGGAAGCACCATAGCGGCATCGAAAACGGAAAATACAACAACGGGGCAATAGGCCAAAGAATCGGTAATCTTGTGGAAAGGTACCGCACTGCGTATGCCCCGCCGAATTGAGCTCCATTGGCTGTAACAATCCACATCTGTTCCATCAATTGCGAGAAGGTCAGATTGGGATACTTGGTCGCAACTTCCGTATCGTGCAAGGAAACGAATTCGAGCCGATTTCGAGTGTCGAGCCTGCTAAGGATATTGATTTGCGATCGACAGAAATTGCACTGGCCGTCGAATAGAACGACATCTTTTGGGTTCGGTGCGTTCAAAGTGGCCTCGAGGCAGTGGATGGAAATTGGACTGAGGTATCTCAACCAGAAGCGAACGGCTTGGTGGATGTGTTCGTTCAACCGTCAGGCGTAGGCTTGCGCTCAATAGAGCGATGTACGCCTACGGCTGACGGTTCAACGAAACGTCTATCTATTCCACTATACCCCGGATTTCATTCCTAGATTAACCCGTCAAGCGTTGTTTTTTCGATTCCCGGCCATTTCATGACAATGTGAGGCCCAATGACTGGAATCTCGAAAAAATCGCCGTACGGTTTCCATCCTTGTCGTTCGTAGAATCCGATTGCAGGAAATCTTGCGTTGCACCAAAGCGTTTTTGATCTCTCGATAGCGATGGATTTCGCGTTCGACACGATCAATTGCCCGACTCCTTTGCTCTGCCAATCGTTCGCAACTGCCATTCCTCGCAATTGGATCGAGCTGGAGTCACCGATCATCAAGGTTGCGCAACCGATCAGATCAGACTTGGAGGACGCGAGAATGTGAAGGGTGGTTTGGTCTTCGTCTCCAGGAAAAACGGCACCAGAAACGGGCAATCCGAGTGGTTTGCGAAGGATTTCGAATCGTAAGCTCCGGATACGTGCAAGTTCCTGATCGCCAAAGGAATGTTGAATTACAATGTCTTTCAGCATTCTGGCCGCCTGCCTGTGATTGGGTCGAAGATCATGTTATTCTAAGCTTCCGAAATTCCTTTCCATCGACTCGTACATTAGGAGACAATACCAGCATGGCCAGACCTGTCACGTTGTTCACCGGCCAGTGGGCCGATTTACCCTTTTCCAAGATGACACAGCTTACCAAAGATTTCGGCTACGATGGAATCGAATTGGCTTGTTGGGGAGACCATTTTGAAGTTCAAAAGGCGAACTCGGAAGCTGATTATTGCTCCACCAAACGAGCGACCTTGAATGATATGGGACTTCAGTGCCATGCCATCAGCGCACACTTGGTCGGCCAAGCTGTTTTGGACACGATTGATTCTCGCCACAAAGCGATTCTTCCTGCCTATGTTTGGGGAGATGGAAATCCTGCTGGCGTCAATGAGCGGGCCATTGAGGAAATGAAGGCAACGGCGAAAGCGGCCAAAAAGTTTGGGGTCGGCGTTGTGAATGGATTTACAGGATCCAGCATTTGGCACCTCAACTATTCCTTTCCGCCTGTACCACAATCGATGATTGACGACGGGTTTGCATTGTTGGCGAAACGTTGGAATCCTATTTTGGACGAGTTCGGCAAGAACGGCATTCGCTTCGCGCTCGAAGTGCACCCAACCGAAATCGCTTTCGATATTTACACGGCTCAGATGGCCCTCAAGGCGCTCGATAATCGCCCAGAGTTTGGTTTTAATTTCGATCCCAGCCACTTGATTTGGCAAGGCATTGACCCAGTTGAGTTCCTGCGTGCGTTCCCGGATCGCATCTTCCACGTCCACATCAAGGATGCGACCACCAAGCTAAATGGCCGCTCTGGAATTCTGTCCAGCCATCTTAATTTCGGTGACCCGCGCCGCGGATGGGACTTCCGCAGCCCAGGTCGTGGCAGTGTCAATTTCGAAGAGATTATTCGCGCTTTGAATGATATCGGTTATGCCGGTCCGCTGAGCGTAGAATGGGAAGACAGCGGTATGGATCGCGAATTCGGTGCCAAGGAAGCGGCCAGCTTCGTCAAAAACATTGATTTCGCACCGAGCGGTCGCGCCTTCGATTCCGCGTTTGAGAAGGCGTAATGGAATTGAAACCGACGCATGTTTTGTACTCACCGTCTCCAAGTGCCCTTCGGTTTTTGCCCGAAGGGCCATACCCATTAGGGGACGGCAAGTTTTCGTGGGTTGCGATTCAGCATGGCCCCGATGCCAAGGTCGGGTCGGTCAACGTAATTGATTTGGAAACAAAGACCAACGTTTCGTATCCGCTTCCCGGTCGGCCAGGCTTCGCGTTTCCAACAAATAACGGCAACTTTGTCGTTGGTTGCGAGCGAACGATTGGCATCTTTTCGCTGGCCTCGCAGTCCTACACTCCCTTTGTTGACAAGATTGACAGCGACTGCGAGGGTACTATCGTTAACGATGGGGTCACATGGGATGGCAATTTGATTTTCGGCACGAAGGATCTCGAGTTTCGAACGAAGAAAGCCGGTCTTTACTTTTGGCGAGGGCGCGACTCAAAGCTCTTCCGATTGAGAGCAGACCAAATTTGCAGTAACGGCAAGTGCGTGCTGAACAGTGGAGATTCGTATGTCGACTTGCTCGACATCGATTCGCCAACTCGGAAAGTCCTCGCGTATCGAATCAATACGGAGCTTGGACAAATTGAGTCTGAGCGGACGGTGGTTGATCTGGCGAACGATCCAGGAGTTCCGGACGGCATGACGATGACGCTTGATGGCAAGAGCGTAATCGTATCGCTTTACAATCCCAATGCATCTCCGTTTGGACGCACTGTTCAATACTCTATCGCTACTGGCGAGTTGGAAACGGAATGGCACACGACAGGAAGTCCGCAGGCAACTTGCCCCCAGCTGATTGCTTGGCAGGGGCGAGTTTGGCTGGTCATAACGACAGCTGTGGAGCACATGCCGCTTGATCGCAGAGCGGATTCGCCGGAGGCCGGTTCGCTCTTTTTGGCGGAGACTGAAATGCCATTGGATAGGGCGGCGTACGAGAAAATGACTCAAGTTTTCATTGAGCCGCGAAGATGAGTCTGGAACAGGAAATCGCATTGCAACAGTTTCTGCTCCCCGGCCTTTGTGCGTTGGTGGGCTGTTGGATTCTTGCGAGAACCGATCAAGGTGAAGACTGTTTCGAAGACGAGCCGGTTCGTGGGGTAGGCTTCCAAACGTTGCTTGGAGTTGCCGTATGCTCGATGGGAATTGTCTTTTCGGATCTGTGGCAGAGGGGGCTCGTCGGTGAGCCAACGCAGTGGCTGACATGGAAACCGTCGCGGCAGTGGGAGCGGATCGCTTGGATGGTCCCGGGCAGCATGCTCGCGATGGGAATGTTGCGCAGCGTTGTTTCAACTCCCGTACACTTTGCCGGTGTAGCAGGGAGTTTTACAGCATCGATTGCGGTGGGCATTCTGTACTACTCGCTCAACCAAAAGGAAGTTTGGGAAGATCATCAAAGCATTTTACTGCCGTGGATGGCGGCGGGGTGTGCTGCAGCAATCTTGAACGTTTCATCACTGAATTCTATTGCGACTTCCGGCGGCTTTCGTTGGGTTTCGCTCGTGATGTTGGGTCAATTCGGATGTCTCGCGTCGATCATATTGCAGTCATACGCAAGCCTGGGGCGTTGGTGTGTCGTTGGGATAGGTGCTGCCCTTGGGGCATCGATCGTCGGATTTTTTTCCCGTTCGACGACGAAATTGCATTATGTTTGGCCTCTGTCAATTGTGGTGCTTCCGCTGGGAATCATGGCGGTGGTTTGTGCGGTTCTTAACCCGTTTTTTTTCCAGTCGCATACCCTCCCACTGTGGCTAAATGGCACGGTCCTTTTTCTTCCAACGATTGTTTGGGTGGTCGAT
>JAPLNL010000108.1:0-1479 GCA_026692905.1 Planctomycetota bacterium | reverse complement strand
GGTGGTCGATCTTGTCTTGTGTCGACTTTATGGCGATTGGATGCGAGTGTTTTTTGCTGGAAGCGTTTTTAGCCTTACGCTTGGAGCTATTTTCTACATCACCAAGCCTTGGCAGTAGTGCGTCTCGTTTTTTATGACAAACCCGATAACCCGAACCGTCCGTCGCTCCGTCAATCGACTTTCTCAAATCAGGCCTTACTATTGGGTATTGGCTTGTTTACTAGGCTTGTTTGGTTGGATTGCGATGTCGACTGTTGGATTGCTACTTGCTTTTTGGACACTGCTTCTTTGGTATTCCGTTTGGCAGCGACCTTATCGGTTTGAGATGTTTTTGATTGCGGCATTGGGACTTCTGGGGGCAGTTGTGATTTTGCCGGAAAAACAGTGGTTGGATGCCTACCCTCCATTTATTCTTGGGTTTATGGCGATCGCAATGTCCCCCATTGTCGATTTGTTTATTCGTCTCTTTCGAAGTACCAGCAACGAATGACGAAATCTGCACCCTCCCTTTCGGGTTCCCCGTTTTCGCCCAAACTGTTCGGGTTTCTGCGAGAACTCAAAAACAGCAATGAACGGGATTGGTTTGCCGAGAATAAATCTCGATACGAACAGGATGTTCTGTTCGCAGCGATGGACTTCGTCAAGCAAATGCAGCCTCGACTTGCGAAGCATTCTCGCTATCTCTTAGCAGAGCCAAAACGCGTTGGCGGATCGATCATGCGCATCTATCGGGACACGCGTTTCTCAAAGGACAAGACTCCTTACAAGACCAATGTTGGAATTCACTTTCGTCATTCCATTGGAGGTGATGTTCATGCCCCAGGGTTGTATGTTCATCTCGAACCGGACGCTTGTTTCATTGCAGCTGGCATTTGGATGCCGCCAACGGAACCACTTGCCGCGATTCGTCAATCGATCATGGATGACCAAAGCGGATGGAAAAAAGTTCGCAGCAATAAGAAATTCGTTGCGCGATTCAAGTTGGATGGTGAATCGCTCAAGACAGCTCCACGCGGCATCGATCCAAATCATCCCGCCATTGAAGATATTCGCCGGAAGAGTTTCGCCGGTATTTCCCGATGGAGTGAAAAAGCGTTTCTTCAGCCAGATATTTTTGAGAAGGTGATGGCTGCGTTTGATGACGCTAAGCCGCTTATGAAATTTCTTTGCGATGCGTTGCAGCAACCGTACTGACATGAGATGGAGTTGGAACGATAGCGGGGGGGATGAAGATTTTTTCGTTAAGAAACCTCTTGGCATTCGTACGGAATCGTACGGGAGAGCGGGACTCCTGCCGAGCTTGCGATACAATGGCTCGACAGGAGCCTCGGCCCACCGCTGTAAACATGTTTCCAACGAGTTTACTTAAGTCATTCATTGCTCGGGAGGGTGAGGCTCCTGCCGAACCTTTGCACCGTTGGCTCGGCAGGAGCCTCGCCCTCCCTAAGGTTTTCAATGGAATTGACTTTGCAAAGATGT
>JAPLNL010000107.1 GCA_026692905.1 Planctomycetota bacterium | reverse complement strand
AGTGTCGATGTGGCTAGTGTCGATGTGGCTAGTGTCGATGTGGCTAGTGTCGATGTGGCTAGTGTCGATGTGGCTAGTGTCGATGTGGCTAGTGTCGATGTGGCTAGTGTCGATGTGGCTAGTGTCGATGTGGCTAGTGTCGATGTGGCTGGAGTCGAGACGATGGAAAACACCGCGGCCCATCTTGCAGCCCGCCCGCCGATTTTGGAAGCGGAAAGCGAAACCGAGGATTCAAATTCAGCAATGGAATTTCATGGCCAAAGACCGGTGCACTGCCTAATTAGTGATTTTGATGCGGGGGCACTCAGGCGATATAGCGAAAACGATGTGTTTGGTAGTTATGACTATTCAGATCCATGGCTGAGTTCATTGAACGCGCCGAGCTGGCGGACAAGTTACGGCAGGCGATTTGCCTTTGGCGACAATGCGCCGAGAATGCCCATTGCACCATCGCCTATCGCAGCGTTTTCTAAGGAAGATCTCCAGTTTGCCGACCGATTTTCAGCGGACCTATTGGGGGAAGCGACCGAGCAAGTTGTTGGCGTTCCACCGAAAGAGCTAGACCCTCGTTCCGCAGCGAGCGAGATTTTCTTGTCTAAGGATTTCTTGACGACGCTTCAAACATCGGCGTATGGATCCATTGTTTTGCCTGTGAACCAAACACAACGCATGGCAATCGATTATGCGGTAAAGATGATTGCAGAACCTGCTAGTTCCTCGAGGATTCATGCGTCGAGAAAGGTTGCGAACCAACTGCGAACGGTTGGTCAGTTCTTGGTTGACTTCGCGATTCAGATTGAGAACCGCGTAGAGCAGGTTGAAATCGCACGCGGCGAAAACAAGCAACATGAAAGCAACCAAAGATAAGCGAATCGGCAATCGCGAAATTTGAGGCCGACCGAATAACAAAGCAGCGGGTAGCAGCGGTTTAGTGTGGATCAAAATGAGCTTAGAGCGGACGCCACATGGAGCAGCACGCTGCCTTCGCGGAGCGAAGGGCGAAATTGTCGCTCGTCGCTCCGCGACGATTGCGTGCACGCGACCGAGATTCTATGCGGCGATGTCGTTAATCAGGTAGTTTCTTGATCTGTATGTTTCGGAAGTAGGTTGTGCTCTCTGGGTCGTGAGCTTGAAGAGCAATTGGGCCGTGGGATAGCAGTCGTTCCTCTCGGCCCTTTTTTCGAAATGGCTTGTCTTCTTCGGTGTACTCCATCACTGGTTTGCCGTTAATGTTGACTATGATTTTTTTCCCATTGACCACAAGATGGAATTCAAACCATTCGTTGTCTTCGACGGGAGACTTGTCGAGATCTTTAACGTCAACAAGACTACCGGTTTTTCGTGGATCTTTCACAAACGAAGTATTGATTTGCGCTTCGTAGCCCGTTTTCAAACCGCCTGGACCGCGATTTTCGGTATGAAAGAAGACACCCGAGTTCGCTCCTGGAAGTGTTTTGACCTCAGCTTTGAACTCGAAGTTTTTTAGATCGGCGAAACCATCTTTTTCGCAAAAGAGGTGGGCCATCCCCCCCTTCATTCTCAGCTCACCGTTTTCAACGGAGAATGATTCAGGTTTTTCGTTCGCTTTCCAGCCAGTTGTTGTTTTGCCGTCAAAGACCGACACCCATTCGTCTGCGAGGAGTGTTCCTGGCAGGATTAGGCAAAAAGCGGTAAGGAGGTAGCAGTAGAGTGCGGACATTAGTCTGCGTTTCGAAACGCCAGTCCATGCAAAACAAAATGTGTTGTTAGTCGAAGTTAATTCCATGCGCGGTTTATCAACAAAATTCATAGCGAAGATCTTTACCGTGTTGAGAGAAAATGGAGGTCTGTCTTCCATACTATGCTATCCGATTTCACGGTCGTTCGAATAGCCACGAGCTCAAAACTCAGTCGCGTTTGCTATCTCTGGCAATCGACTTGATCCATCGACCTTCTCGAATATCATTTTTTGTTGTTTTCGATGCGAAAGCGGGGGTACCTATTCGACCTCGGGTGCGGTAGTCGTAGACTTGGGTGGTGATAGGAGCAACCACTTCTTTTTCAGTAGCCGTTGTATCCGCAGATTCAGCGATGTCGCCTTGCAAAGGCTGACGTGACAGGCTGGAGGTGGTCAGACCGGCGGGAGTTGTTTGTCCGGAAGGAAAGGTCGAGTCTTTCGGAGTGGATTGAGTCGGGGCTGATGTCTTCGTTCCGCGAAGATGTCTCTGAAAGGCCGGGGGAAGATCGATCGTTTCGACTTCTTTTTTCTCGTCTGATTCGTTTTTCTTGTTGGAGGTTTTCGAGGGCTCAGTGTGACCAGCAAGGCTTACTTGAGACGCGTTGGATTTGAGTGAATTTGCATCACTTTTGGTAACTTCTTTTTCAACGGGAACACCGGGAAGCATTTTGATCGTAGGATCAGAAATGGTCGTTCCGCCTTGTCGTCCTTCGAAGCGTGCAATGAGGCTCAGCCGCATTGGTGGGCCGCCGACTTCTCCCCACGGAAGCCAGACGCTATAAGATGGCCCGATGGATGTCTTGCTCATGTGCGTTTGGAATTGATCGGCCGTGAACATAAACTTCCGAAGCGGTTTCTGGCTGGACGGGTTGGCATCGTCGGCATCGAAAACATAAACGGCGAGGCTTCCGTCGACTTCCACTGGATCGGTGTTTTCTTTTCCATAAAAGTAAATGCGTCCGCCAAAGCCGCGAATGCCAGACTGATTGGTTTGATGCAGTACGGAGTCCGTCCAGACTGGTAGCACTCGATCGGGGGTTGCTTGCGTCGTCTCTTGTTTCCAAAGCCAATCGCTCTGCATATTCTTTGGAGCAAATTGACATCCTTGAAAAAACGCGACGGATGCGACGCACAGTAACTTTGCGAATGGCTTCCTGCGCGACGAACGCGTTGGTTTGTTTATTTGGAGTCTCATCATCGCGTCCCTACTCGAGAGTACTGAGGAACTGCGTTTGTTTGGTAGGACGCAGGCTGGGGCGCGATCGGATTCACCGGGACATTTTGCCCGTTGTTATACGCTTGGTATTTTTGAACGTTCGTGTTCCCTTGGTAGACCGCTGCTTCAACTGGCGTGGCGAGCGACTGAAGTGTATTTCCGGATGGTGACGATGGATCGTTCATTAGCGGTGGACCTACCGAGGGATTGCCCGGGTCCGTCCGGCGCGTAGAACCGCGAGGGTCACTGTCAGGGTAAACGGTTTCCCAATCTTCGTGCTTTATCATGTCCCCCCGCATGTCGGTAGCGGAATAGACATCGCCATGCACCTCGAAAATATCTGCTTCGCACCAACTCATTCGAGCGAATTCGGCCTGCTTCAATCGTTCCATGTCACCTTGAGAGCGAACAACATGTGGTGTCAGGATGATCAGCAGCTCCGTTCGTACGTTTTGAGAATAATCATAGCTGAACAGATACTTGATCACTGGAATGCTTCCCAGCCAAGGGACCGATCGGTGTTCTGTTTGAAGACTACGAGTAATGAGTCCGCCGAGAATAATGGTTTCGCCGTCTGCCGCACTCACCGTCGCTTGTGCAGTAATGGTGTCGATTCGTGGTGAGCGAATGATGTTACCGTTGTTCGAAATCGAGACGGGAATCCCCTCGGCTTCTGGTCCGACTTTTGACTTTTCGGCATCGATTTCCATGACGACATTTCCTTCAGGACTGATGCGAGGCGTGACGCCGATGATCAGGCCGACGTTGGCATCGATCAAGCTGTTTTGGGCACCAAACTGGGTGATGCTGGAATTCGTGATTCGAGGAACGCGTTGCCCAACTTGAATGAAGGCTTGTTGATTGTCCAGCGTCAATACTTGGGGACGACTCAAAACTTCGAGGCGGCGACTATCTTGAAGAGCTCGCAACAGGAAGCTAACGTTCTCGCTGCTGGCGGATAAAACCAAGCCGCCGAATCCGAGCTCTTTGTTTCCTCGACCGACAGAAAAATTCGAGATACCTTGACCGCCAACGCGATTCGAGGCCTCGAGTGCTTTTGCTGAACCGCTGTTTCCAAGGGGGTCGGTGCTGTTGAAGTTGTAGCCAGGCGTATTGCTTGAGTTGATTCCAAGGAGACTTCGGTCAAACAAGATTGAGTCCTGGAGTCCCATTTCAATTCCAAACTCATCGGTGTTTCCGAGGGCGATTTCGGCAATCATAACCTGAATCATAACCTGGGGTGGCTGCTGATCGAGCTGTTCAATCAATCGACTGATTTCGTCGTAGTAACGAGGAGTCGCACTAAGGATCAACTTGTTTTGAACTGGTTCCGGAACGACAACAACTTCCTTTTCAATTTGTTCAAAAGGGTTGTTTGCTCCGGGGGCTGCGATTTCCACTTGTCGTTTGCTTCGAAGAAACTCATTGATCGCGAGCGCTACGTCCACTGCCGGCGAGTTCTTGAGCTGGTAAACGGTGCTCTTGCGTTGTGCTTTATCGCTTTCGTCGAGTCGCAGAATGAGGGCCTCGACGATACGCAAATCTCCTTCTGAGCCAACGACGATGACGTTGTTGCCACGTGTATCCACGGTGAAGCGTAGCGGCATTAGTGCTGTTTCGTCTGGAGAACTCGAAAGTTGCGGGGAGCCAGATGCCCCAGTGCTTTGAGCGGGTAAAAGCGCGCGAAGGGTTTCCACAAGCGAGGCCGCATCGCCGTTCTTCACTGGGAATATTTTGATCTTGGCCACCATGCCCGGTGTGTCCAATTGCTCGATCAACTGTTCGATCAAAGGTAACGTTTCGGGAGGGCAGGAGATCAGCAACGAGTTACTACGTTCATTGACCGTGATTTGATTCGACCCCAGCGTCCCACTCGTTGCGAGAGGACGACCATTTTTGTCCAATAGTTGAACACTTGCTCCGGGGCCGTTGGCCGTGGTTGCGAGTGCTTGCTGGAGCGATTTTGCGATGTCGGCAGCTAGGCTATTTCGAAGTGGAAATACTTTCGCATGCTGCATGTGAGTCCCGCGAGGTACATCGAGTTGAGTGACCAATCGGCGAATCTCCAACAAATCTCGTGGCGGTGCATGCACAACGATTGCGTTCGTTCGATTGTCGACCATCGATTGAATAATGGGGGCCAGGCCTTCGCGGTTGCGGAAAAAAGACTGGAGTGAAGTTTGCAATTCGGTTGCAACCGCGTGCTTCAGTTGAATCACTTCAAATTGGGCATCGGGCGATACGGGTTGGTCTAATTTTCCGATGAGTTCTTTCGTTGTCGAAAGCGCCTCACCCCAACCAATCAAAAGCAGCGAGTTCGGCTTGCCGAGGGGAGTAACCGAGACTCTTCCTTGAGTTGTGGCAACTAGCTTTTCCTGAGTCGCAGTGATCAATTTCGCAATAGCATTCGAGCCCGTGTGCTGCAATGGAATGACCTCCATCTCGGGGCGTGTTAGTCGGCTCGCTTCGTCCAGTCGTTTGATAATCTCTGCTAAGTCGGTAAGTTGTTGATCACGACCACGCAAAATAATAGCGTCGATCTCAGGTAGCATCTCGATTTGGACGCCTTCGAACTGCGGCAGTGGCAAACTGGATTGACCAGGTACGCCATCTTGTTTCGTGGGCGTGGGCTCTTGTTTGGCAAGACCGGCTGGTGGCGTCACCACGTCTTGTTGGGACGAGGCTAGTCGCATCGGATTGGATGAAGCCGACCCAGAAAGCAGGGAAAATTTTGACAAAGAAGCTTGTCCGTTGTCATGGAGAGGCAGAATTCGTACCGCTTCTTCGGGACGATGTAGTGCAAACGTGCTCGTCAAGGTGGCGATATCATTGGCCAGTGCCTCGGGGCCAACGAGCCTTATTTTGTTTTCAGCGATGCGAAACTCAAGCGAAATGAGTCCTGATTTGAACTCCATTTCCAGCATGTTCGGATTGACAGGAACCCCACGAATGTATTTTTGAAAGAGCTTGGTGACGGTCTCATTGACGTACGCCATTCGTGCGGGCGGAATCTCGACATCTCGACGAATTACGACTTGAGTCGCTTGTGTGGGCTGAGCCTGCTGAGAGTAGGCTTGCGAGCAGCAAAACAAAACGAGAAGTAGTGCACAAGCAATTTGTAGCGACTTACTTATGCACATCAATAAAAAACCTTTTCAGGAGCTTTCGATCAAGTTTATCCAATCACAATGAACACAAGAAAAGAGCCTTAGTCGTTGTCACGATGGTTTGTGAGCCGATCGGGCCGGACCGAAAATAGAGAATGGCCTAGACCGGGTCAAGTTCATTCAGCGAAAGCAAATGCTGTGAATGTCCTCGTCGGCAGGCCGGAAGTTGCTATTCCGAGCCAAGCAGGCTTTCTAGCATTTTGTCTAGCTCAACCCCGCGAGCTCGCAATGAAACGACTTTGCCTTTTTGGTCGACCAAAATCGCGGTCGGGATTCCGCTGATGCCGTAGTAGTCGGCCATAGGGGCATCCCAGCCACGTTTACCTTCCTCTTCGCTCACGATGTTGATCCAAGTGATCTCTTTGTTCTCAACACATTTTTCGAACGCTTCGCGGGTGTCGTCCATGTTGATTCCGACGATGGTGAAGCCCTTATCGCCGAATCGCTCTAAATTTTTCTTCATATTGGGGATTTCGCCGATGCATGGCCCACACCAGCTTGCCCAGTAGTCTACCAAAACAACTTTGCCTCGGTACGATTCCCAGGCGAATGCGTTGCCATCTGCGGTAACCCCTGTCAGAAGCATCTCATTTCCCAGCAAGCGAATTCGACGCGCTGCGCCAACAAGCTTGGAGCTCCGATTCGCAAGCATCTTGTCCTCGGATTTTTCCAAAATCGAAGCGATTTTTTCGTGAGCGACGGCAGCGATTTCATTGTGCGAACTGTACCCTAAGCTGCTTGCAACCCGGGATACAGTGGAAAAAGTTCCCTTGTTGACACCAAATCGGTCCAGGAATGCGATGGCTGCATCGGAGACTTCTTGCGCTATGGCAGCGTCCGCATCCCCTAGCTTTTGCGCTTTTTCCAAGAGTGTATGTCCAACCGCGATCTGAGCGATCTCAGGATTGGAATCCGTTGCATACTTTTCGGCCAACGCGTTTAGGTCCTTGATTGCGGAAGGCGAAAACCGAGCGAGAACACTATAAGCCGAAAATTTTTCTTCAATTGCCTTTTTTAGTTCGTCCGCGTTTTGGCTTTTCTCCATAACCAAGTCACACGCTTGGATCAAAGCAGGAAACATCTTCAATGCAGTTTCGGCCATTGCATCCCGAGGTGGCGGAATGCGTTTGGTTTTGGCAATCCACGCGAGCAAGTCTGCCGGTGACGCATCGGTAGGTACCGCAAACTTATCTTCCTTTTTCTCCGCCCCCTTTTCTTTACCCGAATCATCCGCAACCGCTGCATTGTTCGGTTTGCTCTCTTGGGCCATCAGGGGTGCTTGGTGAGCAATCAACACAGTGGTAAGTAGGAGGGTTCGGAAGATTGTGCGTGCTGGGCGCGAAGAAAGATTTTGGTGCAAGGTCGATTCCTTTTCTCGGTTACAAACGGTTTTTCGGGTCTTGGTCGAATTCGTTTCGCCCATAGTCTGTTTAGGGTACTAAATTCCTGTGTTCCTGTCGAGCTTTTAGGCGAGCGGCGGGTTCCAGCACACTTAGCACGACGCGCAGGCTAGTGAATTCAATGTTCAATCACTAGCTCAGTCTCGGCCATCTTTCGAAAAGTGTGCAACTTCAAAACTTGCGCGTCGTGCTGGGCAATCACTAGCTTGCGCGTCGTGCTGGGCAATCACTAGCTTGCGCGTCGTGCTGATTGCAAAACTCTCAAAAAACCGTGGCGGGCAAAACACAGTTGCCTAGGGCTGGTTATCATTAGGCACGGACTGTTATGCTCAGAAACTCAATACTACGGTTGTCATGTCAGATATTCCTTCGCCTCCGCCCGCGGAACCGCAATTTGTCACAGCTACCCATTCCCACGTTCATGATACGAAAACGCTGTTCGAAGCGGTTGTTGCTGAAATAAGCAAAGTCTTTGTGGGCCAAGATGAGCTGGTGACCACGTCCTTGGTCGCGTTGTTTTCAGGTGGTCACGTCTTGATCGAGGGTGTTCCTGGGCTAGGGAAGACATTGTTTGTCAGAACTCTGGGGCGAGTGTTGGGTTGTCAGTTTGGACGCATCCAGTTTACGGCAGACTTGATGCCGTCGGACATCACGGGTGCTCCGATCCTTGATTTAAAGACACAGGACTTTCGGTTCCGCCCCGGGCCGGTGTTCACGCAGTTTCTATTGGCAGACGAAATCAACCGGTCGCCGGCCAAGACGCATGCTGCGTTGCTTGAGATCATGCAGGAGTTTCGCGTTACCATCGACGGGGTTAGTCACCCAGTTCCGAGGCCCTTCCTAGTCATGGCTACGCAAAACCCGATCGAAAGCGAGGGGACGTATTCGTTGCCGGAAGCACAATTGGATCGGTTTATGTTCAAAGCGATGGTTTCCTATCCAAGCGAACAGGAAGAATCTCGCATTCTCGAGATGCACTCCAAGCAAATCGATCTTTCCTCGGTTTTAAACGATCAGGTGGTCCAGGTAACCAGCCCTGAGCAAATTTCCAACATCAGCAAAATGAATTGTCAGGTTCGGATTGAGCCTAAGTTACTTGTCTACATAAATAAGATCGTCCGTTTGACACGAAACTGGCCGACATTCCACATGGGAGCATCACCACGCGCAGGATTGGCGTTGGTTCAAGGAGCCCGCACGATCGCTGCATTTCGCGGCCGAGACTTCGCGGTTCCTGATGACGTCGTCGAGATTGCATTACCGGCGCTCCGTCACCGAGTGATCATGTCTGCGGAAGCGGAAGTGGAGGGGCTGAAGGTGGACCAAGAGCTGACGTCCCTACTGCGAAGCATTGAAGTACCGCGAATTTAAAACATGTCCATTTATGACACGATAGGCATCTATTTATTTTGGGCGCCATGGATTGGCTTGATCATCTTGATCTTGCCATTGCTCCTGATCGCTTGGGGTTGGCGGATTTTCCCAACCTCGCGCTGGACTTGGCTGTTAATGCCCTTGTGCGCCTCAACTCTACTCATCTTGCTGTCGCCTCTCTTCATTTACTTTATTGTGCTGTTCGACCTTTTGGTCTTGTCCATCGTCGTAATCGATTTGCTGACGATCACAGGTCCCAGCGGGCTGAGTGTTGAGCGTCAAATGCTCCGAAGTGCTTCTTTGGGTGGCACGCATGAGGTCAAACTGTGTTTGGACAATCGTAGCAATCGAGTGAAATGGATCGATGTTTGCGACGATTTGCCTCCCGGCTTGACCTCCGAGCCAGAGGTCTTAACCGCCGTCCTGGTTCCTGGCAAACGCATTGAGTTGGACTACAAGATACGTCCATTGCGGCGTGGATCATTTCCATTCGAGTCGGTCTACCTCAAGCTAAAGAGTTTTGGTGGACTTTGGCAACGTCAGGTCAAACGGGAGTGCCCCGGAGAATTGCTCGTCTATCCCGATATGAAGCAGTTAGCAGAGTATGCGTTGCTGGCGCGTACGAACCGCCTGAGCCTTATCGGTGTACGAAAGACTCGAAAAGCTGGCCAGGATAATAATTTCGAGCGTCTTCGCGATTACACCAACGACGACAATTACAAGCATATCGATTGGCGATCAACGGCGAGGCGAAACAAGCTAACGGTGAAGCAGTTTCAAACGGATCAGAGTCAACGCATCGTTTTCTTGCTCGATTGTGGACGGTTGATGACGAATGAGTATCGCGGCCTGAGCTTGCTAGATTACGCATTGAACTCCATTTTGATGTTGAGCTATGTGGCCTTGCATCAAGGGGATTCGGTCGGTTTGTTATGCTTCTCGGACAAGATTGAATCGTACGTCCCGGTTCGCGGCGGTAAAGCACAAATGAATCGATTGCTACACGCTGGTTTTGATCGGTTTCCGAGTTTGAAGCAGACGAACTACGACGATGCGTTTCTTTACTTTTCCAGGAACTGCCGCAAGCGATCGTTGGTTGTGCTTGTTACCAGCATCATCGATGACGTTTCGGCGTCGCAAATCACCGGTTATTTGCGCACGCTGCGCGGTAAGCATTTGCCGTTGTTAGCCTTGTTGCGAGACCGCGCTGTCTTTGACTATGCAGACAACCCGAGCCTGGACGAAAACGTACTCTACCGCAGCGCTGCAGCGGCGCAATTATTGGTCTGGCGCCATGAGCTAATCCAGCGACTGGGTACATCTGGAGTGCTAAGCGTCGATGCCTTTCCTGATATGTTGACCACGCCGCTCATCAACCGGTACCTTGAGGTCAAGGCAAAGCATCTGCTGTAGCACGACGCGCAAGCTAGTGAATTGGCTCGCAGATACACTAGCTTGCGCGCTTGCGAGTCGTGTTTTACGCCCAATCCTATTGCTTTAGCCGTTTAACAGTCAGTGGTAGGCGTACTGTCAAAAGCATGCAGTGCGTCTACGGCTGACTGTTAAACGAATCACCCGCTTTATGAAGAAAGCATCAATATTCGTTGCCGTCCCACAAGAGAGTTACCTTCTATGCTAAAAATGAGTCCACTTCAAACCTGGTCTTTTTCGTTTGAACGACAAAAACAACTTAACACCTCGCGACAGACTATGCACTACTTTCGATCTTTCTCATCCGCCATGGCTTTGGCGTTGGCCTTTACCTTGGTTTGTCCAGCGGTTTCCCAGGAGACCATGGGACGGAAAAGCACCATCCGATGGCCTGGAATGCAAAACAATGGCCAAACGCTACTCCCAAACGGGTGGTCTTTGCGACCTGCTGGCGAGCAAGTGGAGCTTGGTGATTTTCCAAGCCACATGGAACTATCGCCGGACAGGAAATTTGCTGCGGTGCTGCACTCAGGTTGGGGCACACATGAAGTTCGAATCGTTTCGCTCGAGAGCAAAAAAGTAACTTCGAGCGTCGTCATCGATCAGACCTTCCAAGGGCTCCGATTCAGCGACGATGGTAGCAAGCTGTTTGTTAGCGGTGCCGAAGATGAATGCGTTTACGTTTTTGCTCATCGCGCCGGATACTTGACCTTGGATCGCAAAATCCAAGTCGTTGATCCCAAAGAAAAGTTCGTTGTCTCTGCTTTGGCTACTTTAGACGATAGCAAAAAACTTTTGGTTTGCGGAATGATGGCCAGCCAATTGGTGGTTGTCGATACCGAAACATCCAAAGCAATTTCGAAGCTCGAGTTCCCGGCTGGCAGTTTTCCATTTGAAGTGGTGATTGCCCCGGACAAAAAACGAGCCATGGTCAGCCTTTGGGGCAAGTCCTCGGTGGCTGTTATCAACCTCGAGTCCATGACCGTCGTGGGGGAATGGCCCGTAAGAAGCCATCCGACCGAGATGGTCTTTATCGATGAAGGAAAACACTTGTTGGTCGGATGCGCGGACGACAACTCGGTCGTCTTGCTTGAGACCGAAAAGGGGACCTCCAAAGAGGTTATTCATACATCGCTGTATGCGACCAAGAAGAACGGCAGCACGCCAAACAGTCTGGCTGTGTCACCAGATCAGAACGTTTTGATTGTTGCCAATGCGGACAATAACAACATTGCCGTTTTCGACATCCGGGAACGAGGTAAATCAAAGTCGCTTGGTTTTATTCCAGTTGGTTGGTACCCGACCAGCGTACGTTTTGCAGATGGGGACCAAAAGATCTTGGTAACCAATGGCAAGGGACTGGCTTCCAGAGACAACGCAAAAGGACCGAATCCTATGCGCGAGTTACCAGCCTCAGTGCGAGAATACATCGGCGGCTTGTTCAAAGGGACGCTCAGTATCATTTCGTCGCCTGATCCAATTCAAATGATGAAGTGGACTAAGGACTCATATGCGGTATCGCCTCTCAAGCAAGACGAACAACCCAATCTTCAAGAGCTGGCGAAGGACTCAGCGATTCCGTCCAAGGTTGGCGAGTCGTCACCGATCAAACACTGTTTCTATGTCATCAAGGAAAACCGAACGTACGACCAAGTCTTCGGCGACATGAAACAAGGCAACGGTGATCCGAACTTGTGTATTTTCCCAGAGTCCGTCACCCCCAATCATCATGCCTTGGTCAAGGAGTTTGTGCTTCTCGATAATTTCTACGTAGAAAGCGAAGTGAGCGCCGATGGCCATGAATGGTCGATGGCCGCTTATGCGACCGACTTCGTAGAACGAGTCTGGCCGCTCAACTATCGCGGTGGCAAAGGCAAGATTGGGTATACATCCGAAGGGGGCTATGAAATTGCCTTTCCATCCAGCGGTTACATTTGGGATGCATGCAAGAAGTCCAACGTCAGCTATTTCAGCTTTGGCGAGTTTATTCAAAATGGACCGCTTGGCCAGCCAAGCAAGGCACGCGTACCTGCCCTGGATGGTCACTATGATCCGATGTTTCGAGGGTACGACCTGGAGTACACAGACGTCGATCGAGCCAAGCGTTTTGCCGAAAAAATGGCCGAGTTTGAACGGGATGGAAACTTGCCTCAGCTCGTCATCATTCGCCTTCCAAACGATCATACGTCCGGAACTCGTGTTGGCAAACTGACGCCGACTGCGATGGTCGCTGACAATGACTTGGCACTTGGCCAATTGGTGGAAACGATTTCCAAAAGCAAGTACTGGGACAAGTCGGCCATTTTTGTTGTGGAAGATGATGCCCAAAACGGCTCGGACCATGTCGACGCACACCGAACCGTTGCTCTCGCGATCAGCCCCTACATTCGCAAAGGAATGGTGGATTCGACCTTGTATTCGACTTCTAGCATGTTGCGATCGATGGAGTTGATTCTCGGTATCGAGCCCATGACACAATTCGATGCTGCGGCCAATCCGATGTACGCCAGCTTTGGCAAAACAGCCGACTTAAAGCCGTTCCGACATGTGCCAGCGAATGTGGACTTGAATGCAACCAACACAGCTCTCGCATGGGGAGCAGCCGCGTCGGAGACCTTGAACTTGGCCAAGGAAGACGCGGCAGATGATTTGTTGCTAGGAGAAATCGTTTGGCGAAGCGTACGAGGTCCCAATTCGCCGATGCCGCCGCCGGTTCGGGCAGCATTTGTCTTTGTCAACGATACAGACGAAGACGAGGAAGAGGCTGAGGAAGAAGATGAGGATGAAGACGAAGAATTGAACGAAGGGCCTGAATCGCAAAAGGTACGCAGCGAAAAGTAGTTTAGGGTAGCCCAGTTACGACGAAATCATCTCAGTCGACCGAAACGAGTAAGTCGGGCTTGCCCGACTTCGCCCCCAGTAGGCTTGTCCGACTTGGAGCGAACGGTTCTTCAGCTAGCTCGCGTGGCCGCCGGCGAAGCGCGGCTCCCAGGCGGGCGAAGATCGGGCAGCTCCCAAGTCACCCCGTCGTTCTCTCTGGCTATAAAATAAGCTAGACTTAAAATATTGATGTGGTTACGTCTTCACCTCTCGATATCATTGCGACAAGCTGATCCATGAAATCGTCTTTTCCGACTTCAAGGCGACCCTACGATTCTGTTTTGACCGAAATTGCGGAATATGCCGGCGGCAAACACGATTTTGGCTCGGAAGCGTTTGATACAGCCCGATGGTGTCTGCTCGACAGTTTAGGCTGCGGGCTATTGGCTTTGCAGTATCCAGCTTGCACGAAGATGCTAGGCCCGGTTGTGCCTGGAGCCACCTTTGCCAGAGGGGCTCGCGTTCCCGGAACGGCTTGGCAGCTGGAGCCGGTTAAAGCTGCGTTTAATATTGGTTGCATGATTCGCTGGCTGGATTTCAACGATACTTGGCTGGCTGCCGAATGGGGGCATCCGTCCGACAACTTTGGCGCTATTCTTGCTTTGACCGATTTCCTAGATCGGAATCCAGATAATATTTGGCAGCCTGGTCGCGAATGGACCATTCGCGATGTTCTCTTTGCTGCCATCCAAGCCTATGAAATCCAAGGTGTGTTGGCATTAGAAAACGGGTTCAATCGAGTTGGGCTAGACCATGTGTTGCTTGTTCGCATAGCGTCGACTGCCGTCGCTTGTTCGATTCTTGGCGGTTCCGACGAGCAGATCGCGGACGCGGTTAGTCTGGCTTGGCTCGATGGCGGTGCCCTTCGCACCTATCGGCATGCCCCCAACACCGGTTCTCGCAAAAGCTGGGCGGCTGGTGATGCAACGCAACGCGCGGTTCAACTAGCACTTTGGACCATGACTGGCGAGATGGGCTATGCCTCAGCCTTGACGGCACCTCGTTGGGGGTTCAACGATGTCGTACTCAAAGACAAGCCGGTCGTGATCATTCGTGAATTCGGTAGCTATGTGATGGAAAACATTTTGTTTAAGGTGTCTTTCCCCGCTGAGTTTCATGCTCAAACGGCTGCGGAAGCCGCCATGCGGTTGCACTCCCATATCATCGACAAGCTCGATTCGATTCAGGAAATTGTGATCCACACACAAGAATCAGCAGTGCGTATCATCGATAAAAAGGGTCCGCTCCTTAATCCCGCAGATCGCGACCATTGCTTGCAGTACATCGCCGCGGTGGCCATGTTACATGGTGACCTGACCTCAGAACACTACGAAGACATCGCAGCGTCTGATCTTCGCATCGACGCATTGCGAAGAAAAATGGTTGTGATCGAGGACCCTCGCTACACGAAAGACTATCTGGATCCAGATATTCGTTCGATTTCCAATCGCATTCAAGTTCTTTACAGTGATGGCACTGGGACGGAATCATTCGAAGTCGAGTTCCCACTCGGACACCGACGTCGTCGCACTGAGTCGCTTAAGCCTCTCGAAGCAAAATTCCGCCAAAACGCTGGGACTCGTTTTTCGGAAGCTCGTGTCGATGCTTTGTTTAGAATGTTTGAAGCGAAAGAGTCGCTTCTGACGATGCGAGTTTCTCAGTTCATGGATCAATTTGCAGAGACCAGTAACCCATAAGGTATCAGCCGTGACTACGTTGCGAGAAATTGCCGATTCGATCCAACAACAGGAGCAGATTCTGTTGCAAGGTGGTGGTAAATCTGGTTCAGATCGGCAACGAAAGCTTGGACGTCTACCCGTTCGTGAACGATTGTCGTTATTGCTGGATCCGGGACAACCGTTCTTGGAACTGGGGCTTTGGGCGGCCTACAAAATGTATCCAGACTGGGGCGATGTGCCTGCGGCAGGGGTGGTGTCTGGGATCGGTTGGATCAGTGGTCACCCGTGCATGATTGCGGCTAACGATGCGACCGTCAAAGCAGGCGCCATGTTCCCTCAATCAGTGAAAAAGATGATTCGAGCGCAGAAGATCGCTCATCGATTGCGATTGCCGATTGTCTATCTTGTGGATTCGGCGGGTGTCTTCTTGCCTTTGCAAGATGAGATCTTTCCCGATGAAGATGACTTTGGTCGGATCTTTCGAAACAACTCGGTCCTTTCGGCCGATGGAATTGCTCAGTATGCAGCGGTCATGGGCAACTGCATTGCCGGCGGAGCCTATCTGCCCGTGCTGTGCGACAAGATTTTGATGACAGAGGGTAGTCAACTTTGTCTAGCTGGCCCGGCTCTCGTAAAGGCCGCGATCGGGCAAACCGTCGATCCGGAGGAGCTCGGCGGAGCCAGCATGCATTCGCAAATCAGCGGGACCGTTGACTTCCACGAAAAAGATGACACCGATTGTTTAAACCGACTGCGTTCCTTGATCGCATTGTTGCCAGATTCTCCGCCCCCACATTCCGATTACAAGACAGAACGCAGTATCGATGATGCCTATTCGATAGTTCAAGCGGACGGGAGGGGCGAATACGATGTACGTGACTTGCTCAAGTGCATTGTTGACTCTGGAAGCATTCAGGAGTTCAAGCCAGACTTCGGCCGGACCGTCGTTACCGCATACGTTCGCATGAACGGTGTTCCGGCTGGAATCGTCGCCAACCAGCGCAAGCGTTCGACCACGGCGCAGGGCGAAGTTCAAATCGGTGGCGTGCTCTACGGCCCGTCCGCAGAAAAAGCGGCTCGATTTGTACTGGACTGCAATCAGACTCGCATCCCTCTGATCTTCATTCAGGATGTCCAAGGATTCATGGTTGGCAAACAAGCGGAACAGTCTGGCATCATACGTTCGGGAGCACAATTCGTGCACGCGATGAGCACAGCCACCGTACCGAAATTTACGGTCATCGTGGGCAGTTCTTACGGTGCTGGCAACTACGCTATGTGCGGGAGAGCATACGACCCCGCTTTGATCCTTGCTTGGCCTAATGCACGCTACGCAGTCATGGGGGGCAACCAAGCTGCGGACACGATGTTGACCTTGCGAATTCGCGAAGCGGAAAAGTCGGGAAATAAATTAACTCCGGAAGCGATCATGGAAATGCGTGATTCCATTCGACGCATGTACGAGGAGCAGACCGACATACGTTACGGAGCGGCCCGCGGTTGGGTAGATGCGATCATTGCACCTCATGACACACGTTTATGGTTATCTTCAGCACTCGCGATTGCACCACGCGTGAGCGAGAAACAAGCACGGGTGGAAGTGTGACAGTCACCAGCAAACGAGAAATGATTCGAGTCGGAAACGCGCAAGCCTTTTGGGGAGATCGGCCATCGGCTGCCGTTGAGATTCTTTCCCAAGAGCCAGAACTCGATTATCTCACAATGGATTATCTGGCCGAAGTTTCCATGTCGATCTTGGCCCTGCAACGTGAGCGCGATCCAAAGCTTGGCTATGCTCAAGACTTCGTCGATGTGGTTCGAAGCTTAGCGGAGTACTGGGCGGCTGGTGGTCGCTGTCGACTGATTGCCAACGCTGGAGGACTCAACCCGCTTCAATGCGCTCGAGCTTGTATTGCTGCTCTGGAAGAGGCGGGTTGTCGGTCCATGAAGATTAGTGTGGTGGCCGGTGACGATGTGTTGCCAGCCCTGCTCGCGAGTGATTCGAACTCAATGCAGTTTCAGAACCTGGACTCTTCGGAGCCGCTGACTAGCGTCAGCGATCGCTTGGTCACTGCCAATGCGTATTTGGGTTGCGATGGGATAGTGCGAGCTTTAGCAGCCGGAGCAGACATCGTTATCACCGGCCGAGTTGCGGACCCATCGATGGTTGTTGCGCCCTGCGTTTATGAGTTTGGTTGGAGAAACGACGACTGGAATCAATTGGCTGGAGCGACTGTCGCGGGACACTTATTGGAATGCGGTACGCATGCGACGGGGGGGATTTCGACCGATTGGCTCGATGTTCCGGACCCAACACATCTTGGATTCCCAATCGCGGAGATTCATCGTGACGGGAGTTGCACGATCACCAAATCGGAGCAGTCCGGCGGTTGCGTAACTCCGGAAACCATCAAGGAGCAACTCATTTATGAGATTGGAAACCCTGGAAACTACTTGAGCCCTGATTGTGCTGTTTCGTTTCTTTCTCTCGAAGTCGAGGGCATCGGAATCAATCAGGTACGAGTGCGTGGCGCCATCGGAAGCCCGCGCCCCGAAACGCTAAAAGTTAGCGCAACCTACCGCGATGGTTACCGTGCCGCAGGGACTCTCACCTTTTTTGGCCCGCAGTCCGTCGTCAAGGCCCGCCGTTGTGGTGATATGGTCCTGCAGCGACTTCGCGAAGCCGGCGCAGTTTTTCGCGATTCGATCGTCGAGTGCTTAGGCAATGCCGAAAGTGTACCTGTCGCGAATTTGACAGATGCCTGGCATTCCCTTTACGAAACTGTTTTGAGAATCGCGGTCGAGTCAGACAAGAAAAGCGATGTGGAGCGATTTTCGCGAGAACTCATGCCACTGATTACCGCAGGGCCGCAGGGTACAACTGGGTATGCAGAAGGGCGACCTCGCGTGCATGGGGTGATCCGTTATTGGCCATGCCTCATCGATGCGAAACTTGCTCGTCCAACGTTAGAGACTTTTCAATCCATTGAGACTTTGGCGACGCGGCTAAAAACCGCAGTTTGGCCGCATGCAGAAAATCGATTTCCTCAGAAACCAGCTTTCAACGGCCAGGCCGGAAAGGAGATTGCTATATCGGAAGCCCATTGCTTGTTGGATGTGGCGCATGGGCGGAGCGGCGACAAAGGGACTGGAGCGAATGTCGGGATCCTTGTGCGGTCCATGAAAGACTATGATTGGCTGAAGCAGTGGCTGACTGCTGATCGAGTTTCACAATTCTTTGCCCCGATCGGAGTCACTTCGGTGGAACGTTTTGAAATGGAAAATCTTGGCGGACTCAACTTCGTGGTAAAGGGGGTTTTGCGACGCGGGCTGAGAAATGATGCGCAAGGCAAGGCGCTTGCGCAAGCATTGTTGTCGATACGATTAAAGGAGTGAGCAAACCACTTCCCTGCTAACCACGGCCCGAGGCTCCTGACAAGGAGGCGGCGAACGGCTCGGCGGGAGCCTCGTCCCACCGTTGCAAACATGTTTCCAACGAGTTTACCTAAGCAATTCATTGCTCGGGAGGGTGAGGCTCCTGCCGAACCTTTGCACCATTGGCTCGGCAGGAGCCTCGCCCTCCCTAAGGTTTTCAATAGAATTGACTTTGCAAAGATGTTTACAGCGGTGGCCTAGCCCCCGAGTTGCTCGCCCCGTAGGCTGATAAATGGCTTAGGGGATAAAAGCGCATGGTTTTCGATC
>JAPLNL010000106.1 GCA_026692905.1 Planctomycetota bacterium | reverse complement strand
GCAAAGATGTTTACAGCGGTGGCCTCACACTCCCATCGGTTACAACTGGGCGTGACTCCGGAGAGCGTGATTGCGGCAAACGTTGCCCATCACGTGTTCGTGATGTCAAAGAGACTAACTGCAGCAGGGCAAGGTCTCTTAGCAAGAGCGACCCACGAGGGTTAGCTTAGCCAGGCTGGTAGCACGCCAAGCGCTGGCAACTCGACCATTTGAACTTTTTCTATGGCACTGATGGCCATCAATTGATCCAGTGCAACCTTCGGTGGTATGCCATCCAAATTGAGGACTCCAATCGCGTGGCCGCCTGGCTGTTGGGTCGCTCGGCCTACCGACATTTGACCAATGTTGACTTGATGCTGTCCGAATACCGTTCCAACCCGCCCGATAATGCCCGGCACGTCGGTGTGCGTGAAAAACAACATATGGCCATCGAGATACGCTTCGAGTCGATAATCGTCAATCGAAATCAATCGCGACATGTTGTTTCCAAAGACGGTCACTCCAGCTTTAACTCGTTTGGCGCCGCCGCTAACCTCAGCTGTGATCGACGAACTAAATGCACCGAGCTCGCGGTTTCGATTCTCTGTCAATTCAATTCCACGCTCGCGGAGCAGCATCTCGGAGTTGATGATGTTAACATCGTCCGCCATGGCCTTTTCCAAGAGCCCAGCACAAAAGGCAGCTGTTAGGAGCTTGGTGTCTTTGTCTGCAACTTCACCGCGGTAATTCAATTGGCAAGCTCCGATACTGCCTTCATGCCACTGAGCCATGAGCAGTCCCAAGCGATACGCCGCATCGAGATAGCCTCGCAACGCATCGAGCGTCTTTGGGTCCAACGAAGCAACGTTAACTGCATGCCGAATCTCTCCAGTCTTGAAGAAATTGATCAGGAGTTGGATACCCTCGATGGCAACTTGCGTTTGAGCTTCTTCGGTGCTGGCTCCCAAATGTGGAGTGCATATGACTCCCGGCATACCGAATAGCGGGCTATTCGTGCAAGGCTCTTCCTCAAACACATCTAACGCGACGCCAGCGATGATGCCTCGCTTGAGCCCCTCGATCAACGCTGCTTCCTCGTAGATACCGCCACGAGCACAATTGATCAGCCGCACACCTTTCTTCAAGATTTCGAGCTGGTTCATCCCAACCAAGTATTTGGTTTCGTCCGTCAATGGCGTATGGACCGTCAAGTAATCGACACGCGGTAGCAAGTCCGCCACCGAATTCGATTTTTCGATGCCCATCTTGGTCGCTTGCTCGTCGGACAAGAACGGGTCAAAGGCGATGACTCGCATCCCGAAAGCCAGCCCGCGCAGAGCAACTTCGCGGCCGATACGCCCCATGCCAATCACACCAAACGTTTTGTCGGCGAGCTGGGTCCCCATAAACGATTTGCGGTCCCAACGTCCCTCGCACAAACTTTGATAAGCAGGCGCAACGGAACGAGAGAGGCCGAGCATCAGGGCGAAGGCATGTTCGGCTGTGCTCAATGTGTTCCCCGCCGGTGTGTTCATGACCACGATACCAAGTCGTGTCGCTGCCGTTTTGTCGATGTTATCGGTCCCGACACCTGCACGAACAATAGCTCGCAACCGCTTGTTCCCTTCCAACGATTCGGCGGTAATTTTCACGCCGCTGCGTACAATGGCTCCGTCGAACTCGTTGAGGGACTTGCGTAGCTCTTCCCCCTTGAGTCCCGTTCGAACTTCGTATTCGAAGCCCTTTTCGGCATTGAGGAGATCGAAGCCTTCTTGTGCGATGGGGTCCAGAACTAGAATGCGAAACGCCATGAAATAGTTGCCGATTGAGTGAGAGCCGATTGAGTTAGATGAGTTGACCCGAGAAGGAGTCGTTGACTACGCGTTTTTCGACGCGAAGTCGTCCATGAGTTGAGCCAATGTCTGGACGCCAGCCATCGGCATCGCGTTGTAAATACTGGCTCGAATGCCACCAACACTTCGGTGCCCCTTGAGCGAATCCAAGCCATGCGATTGAGCTTGTGCTAGGAAGGTCTTTTCAAGGTCTTCGTTCGGGAAGCGAAAGGTCGCATTCATCAACGAGCGCGATGCCTTCTGAGCGTGAGCCAAATAAATCGAAGGATGCCGATCGATGGCATCGTAAACGGTTTTGGCTTTTTCTTGATTGATCTTGTGCATCGCGTCCAAGCCGCCGATCGTCTTTTCGACCCATTCGGTAACCAACCCGAGAACGTAGACGGCAAAAGTTGGCGGTGTGTTCCACATCGAATCTTCTTTTGCGTGGTTGTTGAAATTGAGGTAACCCGGTAGCGTTTCGTTGGAACGGGCCAACAAATCCTTGCGAATGATGACAACCGTGACGCCAGCAGGCCCGGCATTCTTTTGGGCACAAGCATAGATAAGTCCGTATTTGGAAACATCGATTGGGCGATGCAAAATATCGGAGGAGCAATCGCAAACCAACGGAGCCGCCGAAGTCAGGTCATGTTGAAACTGAACTCCTTGGATGGTCTCGTTGCTGGTGATGTGGACATAGGCCGCGTCGGGGCTGATTTTGAGATCTGCATCGGCTGGAATGTGGTCGTAATTACTCGCCGAAGCATCGTAAATTGCTTCGGTTTTGCCCTCTTTTTTGGCCTCACCGATCGCGTATTTCCCCCACGAACCGGTCAGGACATACTGGGCTGCTCCCGATTGACCTCGCAAAAGATTCATCGGAATCATCGAAAACTGAAGCCGAGCTCCACCCTGGAGAAAGAGGACGTCATAATCCGAGGGAATGTTTAACAATCGGATGAGCCGTTGTTTGGACTCTTCCTGAATCGCAATAAATTGCTTGCTCCGGTGCGACAACTCCATCACCGACGCGCCACATCCTGGCAGGCAAAGCATCTCGTCCCGAATGCGTTCGAGGACAGGCACCGGCAGCACTGCCGGACCGGAGGAGAAGTTAAAAAGTCGTTTTTCCATTATTCCCGTGTTATTCAGCGGTCGAAATCATCGGATGCTCTAGAAACACCAAACATCCCAAGCAGGTTCGGATTTTACGTCTAGAATGCCTACTGCGGAAGGACTGATGTCCCCCATCCCGCACTGACCGTTTTTACAGAATGCCACGTAACTAGCTAATGTCGCATCGCAACACACGCCAAGTCGTCGAAGATCTCCGCAAAAACGGTCGGCTTATCGAAATATCCGATCCGCTATCGCCACATTTAGAGATTGCCGAGGTTCAACGTAGGGTTTACGAGCGCGGTGGACCTGCCATTCTTTTTTCTAATCCCGTCGGAAGTCCGTTTCCGATGGTCAGCAATCTCTTTGGATCGCTCGATCAAGCACGATTTTTGTTTCGCAAGACGATCGATCGTGTACGGCGAGCCATCGAGCTAAAAATCGACCCTAACCAACTCTTTATGCGACCATTGCGTTACGCAACTGCACCATGGACCGCTTGGACGATGCTCCCCAAAAGTGTTCGGCGCGGCGCGGTCCAACAAAATGAAACCTCTATTGAGGGACTACCAAAATTGGTTTCATGGCCAGACGATGGCGGCCCATTCATTACACTACCCCAAGTGCTCAGCCAAAGCCGATCGTCTTCGCTCATGCATTGCAATCTAGGTATGTATCGTGTCCAACTTTCTGGAAACGATTACCAACGCAATCAAGAAATTGGGCTTCACTATCAGTTGCATCGCGGCATCGGTGTTCACCACCAGCAAGCGTTAGCGGACGGTCGACCATTTCGCGTTGCGATCAGCGTGGGTGGCACGCCTGCGATGACACTGGCTGCGGTCATGCCTTTGCCTGAGGGACTGAGTGAATTGACCTTTGCCGGCGCCTTGGCTGGCCATCGAATACCGATGATCACATCGAACATGCATGCCCCCCTTTACGCAGACGCCGATTTCGTGATTCACGGAACGATCGATCCGCGAAGCATGAAACGCGAGGGACCATTTGGCGATCATTTAGGGTACTATGCCAAGGAGCACGAATTTCCGTGGATGCGAGTCGAAAAAGTCTATCATCGCGACGGAGCCATCTGGCCTTTTACGGTCGTCGGCAGACCTCCCCAAGAAGACACCACCTTTGGTCAACTTATTCATGAACTAACAGGCCCGATCATTCCAACGGTACTGCCCGGCGTAAAAGCAGTTCATGCGGTTGATGCCGCTGGAGTCCACCCGCTCCTGCTCGCGATCGGAAGCGAACGTTACTCGCCGTACCGCAAACCGAATCGGCCGCAAGAGTTGCTAACTCAGGCCAATGCGATTCTCGGACAAGGCCAGATGTCACTTGCGAAGTATTTGATGATCATTAATTCTGTGGACAATCCAGCGTTGGACATTCACCACATCGATGAGTTTATGATTCATCTGCTCGAGCGAATCGACTGGTCTCGCGATTTGCATTTTCAAACGCGAACGACCATGGACACACTCGATTACAGCGGCGACGGTTTCAACCAAGGATCCAAAGTCGTCATGGCGGCAAGTGGTGCGAAGCGATACACACTTGCGACCGAGTTGCCAGCAGGCTTTTCATTGCCAAGTGGTTTTACCGACCCGCGATGGTGTCTGCCTGGCATAATTTCCGTGCAAGGAACAGGCACGGCAACGGAATTCATTCAACACTTCGATGGGCTCGCAAGGACATTGGGTTTGGCGTTGGCGGACGACACCAAATGGACCGGGATTCGAATGATCGTGATTGCAGACGATTCGGATTTTACGAGTCGAACGCTTAACAACTTTCTCTGGGTCACCTTCACTCGCAGCAATCCCGCCAATGACGTCAATGGGATCGGAGCTTTCACCGATCATAAGCATTGGGGATGCACAGGACCGCTGGTGATTGACGCGAGACGCAAATCGCATCATGCACCGCCATTGATCGAAGACGCCGCTGTCACAGCCAAGATTGACGCACTCGCTGCCAAAGGCGGGCCGATTGCGAAGTATCTGTAAGACCTGAGTGGCTCGTCATGTACTCACTTCGTTAGCGGATCGGCGTGAGCCGCAGCTCTCAACGAACGTTGGGCATTCAGAAAACCGGGGCTAGCGCCCAACGGATAGTGTCTATGCAAGACTCATGGCGATGTGCTCTATCGCCCGAGTGGCAGCGTCAAGAGTGGTGCTTTCGACTTCGTCGATTCGAGCTCGAGTCTCGAAACTTCGATCAACAAAGCAAACGTCGACTTGGAGTCACGATCGCGTTCATCAATGTAGTACCAATATCCTTTGTATTGGACTGCGATGTGCGCGCAAGACGGCCGTTTCTTCGATTGAACGCATCGCACTCGAAACAGCCCCCCCAAAACTTGTTGCCAATCGAATGGTTCACCACCATCACCGTTTGTTCGAGGGGCCACGCCGCTGGCCAAATGCTCCTGAGGCACCTCGACTCCTTGAGAGATAAAGAAAAGGACTTGGAGCAACGATCGTGTTTCTAGGTCCAAGGACTCAAGGCCCGTCGCCGGCATATCCTTTAGAAACGGATCTAGTTTTCCTGAGGTCAAATCAAAAGTTCGGAACGAAGGATTGAGTTTGAATGCATTGCAAAAGACGAACCAGTCAGAATCACTTTCGACGTTCGGATTGACTCTCATGACAATCTGCTTCTCCTGTCGAATGAGAGTCACACCGCCAGCCGAGACTTTGAGTTCGACATCATTGTGAATCGACTCCAACGCGTTTTTGGCATTGTTTTCACTGAGCGCAAATGTGCTCGAAACCGCTTTCTCGCGATCTTCCGAAAACAGCGTTATCAAATTTTTGTCATGAAGTCGCTGCAACGCTTGAACGCCCTGCAAAAACGTTTCGTATTCTGGCGGGCAGAGCGGTGTTGGACCGCTGGCTGTTTCGGCATTGGAAACCCAATTCAGATTTTCTAGATACAAACGAAACACGGTTGATATGGGCCATGTGGTTCTGGAAAGATAAGCTGCTCCTTCGAGAGAGATGGGTGAGAAGAGTCGTCGAGTAAATTCTTCGTCGTCTTGTGGCGTGTAACTGAGAGTTGGGCGCGCTGTGCCAGACAATTGCGCTTGGGGGAGGATTGAACCTCGATAGCTTCCGATATCCCCCGCGCCGGCGGACGTAAAGAAGGGAACAATACCGAGCCCGGCAACAACCTCTTGTTGATCGGCGATACTAGAAATGGCAAGACTGCTGGGCGTATCGGTGTATCGCAATCGAATGATATTCAGCAGCAGTTGCTCCTCGGAAGTTGTTTTGACCGCGTCGTTGTAGCGGAGGCGGCTGTGCATGAGCGTACGCGGCCCCAATGAACATCCAACGAAGCTCAGGAATCCGAAAACAGCAAACGCTAGCAATCGCGTCGCATTAAAATAAAACGACGGTTGCGGAACATGGGATAGCGGCATGGGAAAAGTATCGACCTTGCCGGATATGCCGATCAAGGAAACTGGTGAACTACCAGCAAAAGCTTGTATTGAAGGACGTTCCGAGAATGATGGCTCTTGTTGCTGCCCTAGAATGCGGTTTCTCGATTCGGTTTGCCAATTTGCGGTAAAGACATAGCGATAGGAATCGAATCTTTATCATGGAGGGCTCATGCTTGAGTGCGGGAATTCAGCAAGCCAACTCAATATCAATGAAAAAGGTTTCCGTTGGCTTTATGCCAGCGGTATCATCATTGGCAGCTACGGAAACGAAATGGAACATTCGAGGCACTCCGTCCGGTTTATCCGGGCGGTAGCAACGTTTTTGCTCAGGCTCGCCTTAACGTGCTTCCGCTGGCACAAGGCCAACGGAGTGCTGAACTGAAGTTTTTTTCGAGTAGCTGTCAATTGTAGCCTCCGCCCGGACGAGCCGGACGGAAGGCATTTTGAACTCGGTTTCCTGGGTGCATAAAGTTCATTTGAAGAGCATCTAAACACCGACCTTTAATCGCGACCGTTTTGGAAGCGAGTACTCCTAGTGTGGCATTAAAGGAGTGGCATTAACGCTGCTCGTATTCCATCGGGCATTTGCGACTTGCTGCATGCACTGCAGGACATCGTTCAAGGAGACAGGTTCCAGATTGATCACTTGCGGGTTTCCAGGTAACTCGCAAACAGCCTGTTTCACTTCCGATTCGGCAGCCGCACATTGCTCGGGAGGGTGAGGCTCCTGCCGAACCTTTGCACCGTTGGCTCGGCAGGAGCCTCGCCCTCCCTAAGGTTTTCAATGAAATTTACTTTGCAAAGATGTTTACAGCGGTGGCCTCGCCCTCCCACCTGACGGCTTACGCCGTTCCGCTAACAAGGACGCAGGCATCGAATTGTCTTAGTAGCTTTCGAAGGCTTTTAGGGGCATGGATCGCACCCTACGATAGGAACTTCCACAATTCGCTGTACAATAATTCATATGGCACGGTATGTCTCTTTGTGACAAGTCCAAGTGCCTCCCTGCCATTCGTGCCGCCAAATAGGCGCAAAGAGAAAGCCTCCAATATTCACTTCGATGTCAAACTCGACCGCCCCTCTTCTTGAAATCAATACTTCACGCCAATTCACGAACTGGATGGCTGAGTGTAGGTTGAGCTTGGCCTTTACCACCTACCAAGCTGGAAAACTGTTTTTGCTCGGTCTCCAGCCCGATGGGCGGTTGTCCGTGTTTGAGCGGACGTTCAATCGATGCTTGGGCCTTTGGGCAGATGGCCAAACAATGTGGATGTCCTCGCTCTATCAACTATGGCGATTTGAGAACGTCATCGATCCTGGGCTGAGTGCAAACGGTTACGATCGTCTTTATGTACCACAAGTGGGCTACACCACAGGCGACCTGGACATTCATGATGTTGCGGTGGAGTCAAGCGGCCGAGTGGTATTTGTGAATACGCTCTTCGGGTGCTTGGCAACCCCCAGCGATACGCATAGTTTTGTCCCGCTTTGGAAGCCGCCGTTCATCAGCAAACTAGCGGCCGAAGATCGCTGCCATCTCAATGGGCTGGCACTGGAAAATGGTCGAGCGCGATACGTTACGGCTGTCAGTCAATCCGATGTGGCGGACGGTTGGCGTGATCGACGGCACGATGGAGGTTGCGTGATCGATATTCATTCGAACGAGATCATCGCTTCAGGCTTGTCGATGCCGCATTCGCCGCGGGTCTATCGCGACAAACTGTGGCTGCTGAATTCTGGGACGGGCCATTTTGGCTTCATTGATCGATCAACAGGCAGATTCGAGAAAGTCGCTTTCTGTCCAGGATACTTGCGAGGCCTCTCGTTTCATGGCGACTATGCCATCGTGGGGCTATCGAAGTCGCGTGAGAACAAAACCTTCTCGGGTCTCGAGTTAGACAATAACTTGAAGTCTGGAGATGCCGAAGCTCGTTGTGGCGTCCAAATCATCGATCTCAAGAGCGGCGATGTAGTTCATTGGATTCGCGTCGAGGGAGTGGTGACGGAGCTTTACGACGTGATTGTATTGCCAGGCGTCAAGCGACCGCAGGCGCTCGGTTTCAAGACCGATGAGATTCGCCGTGTGTTACGCATTGCTGAAAGCCAGCCAATCTGATTTCTTGTTTTCGAAATCGAATCGGACCACCTGGACAGGCCTAGCAAATTCAATGAAAATGCCTGCGAACCTAATGGCCATTGGGATTGACTCCTATTGGCGTGCATTGGTCTTGGTTGTCTGTTTTGCGGGCCGCTAAGGCTTTTGCCTCAAGAAACTTCTGATCCCCCAAGCGAATAATTCCTAGATGCCACGATACAATCCAGCCGTCATCGAACCCAAATGGCAATTGCACTGGGAAAAGAACAAGACGTTTCGCACTCCTGAAATGCCTTCAGGTGACAAAGTCTACATTCTCGATATGTTTCCCTATCCAAGCGGTGCCGGCCTGCACGTGGGGCACCCGGAGGGATACACAGCGACGGACATTCAGGCTCGCTATTGGCGAATGCGTGGCAAATCCGTGCTTCATCCGATGGGATACGATGCGTTCGGTTTGCCAGCCGAGGAATACGCGATTCGGACGAATACGCCACCGCGGGTGAGCACAGAGCAAAACATCGCCAATTTCACGCGTCAGTTAAAAATGCTCGGCTTTTCCTATGACTGGGATCGCTGCCTTGCCACAACGGACCGAGAGTATTTTCGATGGACGCAGTGGATCTTCTTGCTGTTGTTTGATACCTGGTTTGATTTGGAACAGCAAAAAGGTCGGCCCATCTCGGAACTTCCAATTCCCGCCGATGTCGCGGCCAAGGGAGAGGATGCTGTCTCGCTTTATCGAGACAAACACCGATTGGCCTACCAAGACGAAGCGCTCGTGAACTGGTGCCCTGGTCTTGGGACAGTATTGGCCAACGAAGAAGTGATCGATGGCAAAAGCGAACGGGGCAATCATCCAGTTCAACGCATGCCATTGCGCCAGTGGATGCTCCGAATCACGGCCTACGGCGATCGGCTCATCAGCGATCTCGATGGTCTGGACTGGACTCCAGGTATCAAAAAATTGCAAGCGGATTGGATCGGACGCAGCACCGGCGCCGAAGTCGACTTCCCAATCGTGACAGCTTCTGAATTCTCGAAATGGCAGTCCACTCGTCGCGGTCAGCCTTATCCGGACAGCATTCCTGCCGATGTTCTTCGGATCTACACAACGCGTCCAGATACTTTGTACGGCGCCACGTACATGGTCATTGCTCCGGAGCATCCTGTTGTTAAGACGATAACCACTCCAGAGCAATCCGCTGCGGTCAAGCAGTATTGCGACAACGCAGCCTTCAAGAGCGATCGAGACCGCACGGACGGCGACAAACGCAAGACCGGCGTTTTCACTGGTGCCTTTGCAATCAATCCTGTCACCGGCAAACCGATTCCGATTTGGATCGCGGATTATGTCCTGATCGGATACGGAACGGGCGCCATTATGGCTGTGCCTGCTCACGATGATCGTGACTTTGAATTCGCCAAGGCATTTCAGCTCCCAATTCAATGTGTTGTTGAGCCGTCCAAGAACGACTCCGATCGAGAAACCATTTTGGCGGGTGGAGTTTGTTTTACCGGCGATGGCCTCGCGATCAATAGCGGTTCCCTCGACGGGCTGGGAACCGAAGCTGCCAAAGCCAAAATCATCGACGAGCTTACGGCCAGTGGCGTGGCCAAACAAGCGATCAACTACAAGTTGCGAGATTGGCTCTTCAGTCGGCAACGATTTTGGGGCGAGCCGTTTCCGATCTTGCATGAGTTGGATGCGGCTAGCAAACCAACCGGCATTATCCGAGCCGTGGACACTCGAGAACTGCCCGTTGATCTACCGCAATTAGAAGACTACAAACCGCACGGTCGCCCAGAGCCACCGCTTGCGAAAGCGGACGATAGTTGGTTGTATGTCACGATCGATGGCAAGCGTTATCGACGCGAGACCAACACCATGCCCCAGTGGGCAGGCTCCTGCTGGTACTACTTGCGTTTCATCGATCCAACGAACACGTCGGCCATTGTCGATCAAGCCAAAGAGAAAGCTTGGATGCCAGTGGATTTGTATATTGGAGGTGCGGAACATGCCGTCTTGCACTTGCTCTATGCGAGGTTCTGGCACAAGGTCTTGTTTGACCGCGGTTACGTGTCTCACGCGGAACCTTTCCATAAACTAGTTAATCAGGGAATGATCCTAGGTGAAGTAGAGTACACCGGGTTTCAAACTGCCGGCGGCCAGTGGGTAAGTACAGCCCAAACGGAAAAGGGAGAGACAGGTTATGTGCACTCCAAGACCAAGGAAACGCTCAATTCGATTTCGGTTGCCGATAGCGATGTCACGAAGTCTGGGGACAATTTCGTTTTGGTCTCGGACCCATCGATTCGCATCGATAGCCGAGCCCACAAAATGTCCAAGGCCCGAGGCAACGTGGTGAACCCCGACGCTGTCGTAACGGAGTACGGTGCCGATTCGCTTCGCCTCTACGAGATGTTCATGGGACCGTTGGAGGCAACCAAGCCTTGGAGCACGACGGGCGTCAATGGCGTGAGAAACTTCCTCGATCGCGTGTGGCGATTGATGATAGATACCCACACTGATGGGAATGCTTTGGTCGATTCGATACAGGATGTCGAGCCGACGTCGGAACAGAACCGCGTCATCCACGGCACGATCATGGCCGTCACGCGCGACATTGAGTCGCTCAGCTTCAACACCGCGATTGCGCGCATGATGGAGTTCGTTAACTTCTTTACCAAAGAGACCGTCCGGCCTCGAAAAGGGATGGAAGCGCTTATTCTATTGTTGTCGCCTTACGCGCCGCACATGGCCGAGGAGGTGTGGCAAGCACTTGGAAACACCGAGTCGCTGGCTTACCAAGCTTGGCCGATATTCGACGAGTCGTTGACCAAAGCCAGCGAAATCGAAGTGCCATTTCAAATCAACGGCAAGCTTCGCACCAAGCTCATGGTTCCAGCGGATAGCACTGCCGAGCAACTTGAGCAAGCGGCACGCGGTCACGAACGGCTAGCTGATTGGCTCGATGGCAAGCAAATCGTCAAGGCGATCGTCGTGCCAGGGCGAATGGTTAACTTCGTAGTGAAGTAGAGTGTAAAGCGATTGTCCTCAATCGCTTGGCGGGCATAGTGTAGAAGAATTCGTGAGAATTCTACGTTCCCTAGCACGAAGCGCAAGCTAGTGAATTAGCTACTCTAGCACGAAGCGACCCTTGAAACCGTCGATTCGTTCCTGGTTCCTGTGCCGGCAAGCTCAAATTCGTTAGGCTGCAGGATTGCCGGCGACTACGCGTTTTTTAAAGACACGAATCAACTTGTCCATTTTGGAGAAGGACGAATTCGAGTGGTCCCGATCCAGGGACTTGGACCAAACGATATTGTCGAATCGATCAGTTCGGACGCACGAGCGCTTGTTCAACGCGGTGCACATCAACTGGTGAATGAGCCCAGTAGGGACGAGACCGACGAAGTTCAAGATGATGCGATGGCGAACTCGACGATCGAATCGCTGAGCGAGTCGCTCGGAAAACCATTTCTCATCAATTTGCTTTCGGGCGAAGTTCAAGAGATTGGAAAATCGATTGAACATGCTAGTCATCTTGAATTTGTAGGGGTTCGATGGATCTTTCGCTCGACTAGCAATGGACTTGAGATTTTGAATGGGAACCTAACGCTGCACGTGAAATTTCCACGAGATTCCAAAACGCATTCGATTTTCCTTGATTCACCGCAGCCGCAACCGTGGTTCAGCGGCCATGGCGATAGTTATACACAACTGAAAACGTACAATATTGAGTCAGGAGATTGGTTTAACAGACAGGACTTGGGTAGTGCATGGACAAATCGCTACTGGTTGTTTCGTTGCTAGGTACGATCTCCAAATGCGGGCGAAGTCGAATTGGCTATGCCTTGGCCACGGCTGCTTTTGCAATTATCGGATTGATGGTTTCGAATAGGTTGCCATGGCGATGGCAAAATCCTAGTGCGGGTACCATGTCCTTCAACACCCTGCATGTCGGCAACGTACTGACTGAGCCACAGCTTTCGCTGCTGATTATGGGAGGACTGCTTGTTATTCTGACAAAAGGAACGAGATCTTTTGACGCGAAAGTAAATTAGATTTGATTCTAAGCATATCGTCACAACAAAACCGTATTAACCTCCAGGAGCAAGTCGCGAATGCCGTCGCTCTGCGACTCTCAGATATCCGCATCACGCTGACCACGGATTTCATCCGTGGCTTTCAATTGCCACTGCTCCGCAGTTAAGGCCGCTGCGATGGCTTTGCTCCCATCGGGTTGAACCGGCTCATGACACACAAACAGGAAAGCCATTCATGCTAGGAAGTATGCCTCTAAGTTCTCTTTTCGACTTTTTTCGTTTCTTTCGGCTAACTCAAGCCTCGGGTGATAATGCATGCCTCAGCTCGCTTTAGCACGCCAAGCATGCTGCGAAAATGGGCTCAAGGCCCTCATTCGCTTTCGGTACGATACAGCTATCCCTCACGTGGTTTTCGCATAATCCAATTTCCGATGTCATCTAGATAGGTGTAAATGACCGGGACTGCCAGCAGTGTCAGCAACAGCGACAGCGTTTGCCCTCCGGATGCCAGTACGGCAATCGAACGCCGTTCTTCCGAACCCGGTCCGTTTGCAATCAACAATGGCAGTAGGCCGGCCACGAACGATATGGTCGTCATGAGAATCGGTCGCAGTCGATCGCGGTTGGCTTGAAGGATCGCTTCATGACGGGGCATGCCTTTGCGTCTCAAAGCATTCGTGCAATCTACTTGCAAAATCGCGGCTTTCTTGACCACACCAAAAAGGACCAGCACACCCAAGGCCGAGTAGACATTGAGTGTTTCGTTGCCCCAGTACAAACTGATCAATCCAAAAGGAACCGAAAGCGGCAGCGTAAAAAGAATCGTAAACGGATGAGCTAAGTGTTCAAACTGGGCGGCTAGTACGAGGTACATAAAAACGAAACTCAAGAGGAACGTCCATCGGAACTCATTGAGCGTTTTTTCGAGCTCCTTGCCTCGCCCTAAAACCCGCGTCTCAAAGCCAGGCGGCACGCCGATTTCTGCAGCCATAGCTCTGAGGGCTTGAACGCGATCCGCCAAAGCAAAACCCGTTGGTATATTGGCTCGAATCGATACCATCCGTTGTCGATCCAAGCGATCGATGCGGGCTGGCGCGTCGCCGAAATTGAACTGAACGATGTTGTCGATACGGGTCAGCTTCGATGCGTTGGACATCGATGCCGATTGCGTATCGATTGCAGACACCATTTTTCCTGCGGCCGGGTTAGCTCTCACGTAAAGTTGCGAGATCGACTCTTTATCCTGTCGATCCAACCCGACGAGTCGCAACTCCACGTCATAGGCGTCATCGATCGTTGCGTCGCGATAGCGAGAAACACGTTCGTCGCCGCCAACTGCGATCCTTAGCGTATCCGCGATCTCTTGAACGGAGACCCCCATGGCGGCAGCCCGTTCCCGATCGATGGAAACCAGAAGTTCTGGTTTGTCGAGCCGCAACGTGGTGTCGACATCGACGATGCCTGGAAGTTCAATGGCCTTTTTTCGTATCTGCTCGCTGAACTCGGCGAGTCGCTTTACATCGGGGCCAGTGATGCAAAAATCGATATCCACGTTGGGCCCCTGACGAAGTGATGTAAGATTTCGGATCGAACAGCGGATATCCGGCACGGTTTTGAGCAACGTGCGAATCTCTGCCATTTTTTGTTGTTGGCTGAAGTTGCCGTCGAACGCCTTGTTTGGCTTGCCTTGTAGCAAGGCGACGAAAAACCGCTCAAGCGAAAAAGTCCGTTCGGCCGCGTCTTGGAGTCGCACAAATACGCTACCGTTATTGACTCCACCGAAGCCTCGCGATCCGACGCTTGTGAGAGTCAGTGCTACGCCATGAACAGTTCTCAGTTTGTCTTCAACAACTTGGAGAGCCTGATTCATACTAAGAATGGAGGTGCCTTCTTTGGCGTTCACGCTCACTTCAAACTCAGACTCGTCGACGTTGGTGGGGATGTAGTCCTGGCGAACCCAACTATACAGTGGGATGTTGGCCGCGATGGTTCCGATACATAACAACAAGGTTAAGAACCGAAATCGTAGCGCAAGCCGGAGCGAGCCCATGTAGCTAACTTCGATCCAATGATAGAAGCCGGTTTGTCGTGTCGTTTTTTGCGAGTGCCCCGCGGTATCGTTTTGCTTGGGCTTTTTCAGAAGCAAACTGCACATCATCGGTGTCAAAGTAAAACTGATTACCATCGAGACCAGGATGGCAACGGTCGCTGTCACACCAAACTCGAAAAGCATCCGCCCCGTGACGCTCGAAAGGAAGGATACGGGCAAGAACACGATAACAAGCGATACCGTCGTGGCAAGAACTGCCAATCCGATCTCTTTGGTACCATCGATGGAAGCCTGAAATGGGTCCATGCCTTGCTCCTCGATGCATCGAAAAACGTTTTCCAAAACCACAATGGCATCGTCGATCACGACCCCGACCATGAGCACCAGCGCCAGCATGGTTACGTTGTTCAGCGTGAATCCAAACGCCTTCATGAACGCGAACGTTGCAATGATGGACGCTGGGATCGCGACCGATGCGATGAGGGTGGATCGCCAGGATCGCATGAACAAAAGAACGGTCAAGCATGCAAGAATCGAGCCAGAGACAAGGTGATTTTCGATTTCGTGCAATGCGGAGAGAATGTAACGAGACTGATCCTGGATGATGGCGACTCGAACGTCATTGGGTAGCAAGGACTCGCTTCGTTTGAGACGCTCCTTGACTCCTGCAATCACGTTGACTGTGTTTTCGCCGGACTGCCTTTGCACGCTCAGTACCACCGTTGGCTTACCATCGAGTCGAGCCATTGTTCGGACTTCTTTGGTACCATCGACGACAGTACCAAGGTCACCAAGTCGGATCGACGAGCCCCCTACAGTATCAATCACCAAGTCATCGAAGTCCTTGGATTCCGCGACTCGGCCTAATGTGCGCATCGATCGCTCACGAAGTCCTTCGTCCACGCGACCACCTGGAACTTCGGCATTTTGACGCACTAGGGCGTCGCGGACTTGCACGATGGACAGTCGATAGGCGGCGAGTCGTTTGGCGTCGATGTTGACTTTGATGGCTCGTTCTGCAGCGCCGGAGATGGAAACCTGGCCGACACCTGGGCTCGATTCGATGATGCTTTTGACATAACGATCGGCCAATAGATAGAGCTCACCCGGCGTACGGTCGCCGGAAACCGCGATCGACATGACAGGTGAGGAATCCAAGTCCGATTTCTGGACAACCGGTGGATCGATGGTTCGTGGAAGTCGATTCGTGACCGAGGAGACAACGTCCCGCACGTCTTGCACGGCGGCATCAATGTCCCGCGACAGTGAGAAAGTCAACAAAACCATCGAACTGCCATCGGTCGAGATGCTTCTGAGTTCCTCGATGCCTGCAACCGTGGAAACGGCATCTTCCACAATCTGGGAAATTTCCGATTCGACTTCCTGGGATGCGGCTCCTGGGTAACCAGTTCGAATGGAAACGGTTGGCAAGTCCGTTTTGGGAAACCGGTCAATTCCCAGGGAAGGGAAGGCGACGACGCCAGCCACAACCATTGCCATGACAAGCATAAGCGCAAAAACAGGTCGCTTCACGCAGATTTCGGCGAGCCAATACAAGGTGGGAACCTAATCGAGGTTGGGGGGGCAAGTGAAACGGCAGCTGGAAGCTTCACTATGGATGTCCCGATTATAATCGGAGAGACACCCCCAAAGAAGGAATGTTTTTAGGTTACACGCTTTTCAAAGTGACGACCGGTTATTCGGGAGGGCGAGGACGGGTTATTCGGGAGGGCGAGGACGGGTTATGTTATTCGGGAGGGCGAGGACGGGTTATTCGGGAGGGCGAGGACGGGTTATTCGGGAGGGCGAGGACGGGTTATTCGGGAGGGCGAGGCTCCTGCCGAGCCATTGCATCTTCAGCTCGGCAGGAGCCTCGCTCTCCCAAAAACAAAGGCGATTCTCCCAAATCGCCTACTTGACGATTTCGATTTCAAACAACTTTGGCCAGTTCTTCCCGGTGGCATAAATTTTTTTGCTGTCGGGATCTTGCGCAATGCCATTGAGCACTTGGTCCCTATCTTTGCGTTGATTTCTCGGGAACAGATTGCTCAAATCGATCCAGCCTAGCAACTGTCCTGACTCAGGCGAGATTCTGGCGACACGATCGTCATACCAAACGTTTGCCCAAATCTCCCCGTTGATGAACTCAAGTTCATTCAAGTTCTTAATACGTTCAGCACCTTGCTTTACCGATATTTTTCGCAACTCCTTGAAGGTGCTTGGATCAACGAATCGGATATCTGAGGAGCCGTCGCTCACGATTAAGTTCTTTCCGTCATCCGTAACACCCCAACCCTCATAAGCGTATTTAAAATGCTCTTTGTATTGAAACGAATCGAGGTCATAGGTAAAGCAAAGATTGTTTCTCCAAGTCAGTTGGTAGATCTTTCCGTTGAGGATCGTGATCCCTTCGCCGAAGTATTTTTCGTCCAGTGGAAGTGACTTTAAGACGGTGCCGGTGGTTAGATCCACCTGGCGAAGCGACGAGGCTCCGTTGCGTCCTGTCCCCTCGTACATCTGGCCATTCTTGATTACCAATCCCTGTGTATATGCACCTGGGTCATGGGGATAGGTAGCCACAATCTGAACACGCCAAACAGGTACAGATGGCTGCCCACTCGGAACACAGCCAAGCATAGCTAGCGCGAAACATGCAAGGCAATTCAGCGATCCACGCGGCATTAAGAAATCACTCCAAGTTTCGAATGGTTGTCGGCTTCAACGATGGCCGGAAACGTCCTAAGCACTTCGGCATGAGTCTTCAAGTGAAACAAACCTTTAGCCGTTGGGCGCTAGCCCCGGTTTTCCACTCGACATTCGTCGAGAACCGGGGCTAGCGCCCATCGGCGAATGAATACGAAGAACAAATGCGGATGTGCTTAGTATCGCTGACGCTTACGTTCAACGCCAGTACCGTAGTAAGACTGTTAAACGAATCGAGCTTGCAAAGGCTCTACTACAACGTTTAGGCAATCGCAGGCAAAACGATTCGAACGGTTGTGCCGCTGCCTAAGACGCTGTCAATCTGCAGACGACCATCGAGTCCTTCCACTATCGTCTTGACTATGTTCAGCCCCAGGCCAGTTCCCCTGGGGGTCGTGGCCGGATCGCGTCCCGAGTCGCTTCGAAAAAATCGCCGCGAGACGCGGGCTAGGTCTACTTCTGAAATACCGATACCGGTATCCTTAACGCGAAGCGTGCATTCGTTCTCAGGTGACTTGGTCAATTCGATCTCTATCGAACCGTTCGGCGGTGTGTACTTGATCGCATTATCGAGAATATTGTGCAATACGATTCGCAAATGCTCTGGATTTGCGAAAACGGTACAATCCGTGATTGCATCGAACTTGAGAGAAATATCTTTTGCTGATGCCAGCGCCTCAAAGAAGTCGCTCGATTGACGGATCATTTCGTCCCAGCGTATTTCGCTCCTCTTCGCTTTAACGCCAACAGCATTGGCTTCGCTCAATAGCAATAACTGCTGAACCAGTTTGTTTAGATATTCGCATTCGTTCAACACGCTCGCCAACATGTCGGACGATTTGCCCTCCGGCAGTCGGCCCAACACCACTTCGACATTGCTGGTAATTGCAGCCAATGGACTTCGCAGTTGATGCGCCGAGTTTGCGATCCAGTCTTCGTTTGCCTGAAGCTGCGATCGGACGCGAGCCAACAATGCATTGACGGTTCCAGCCAAACTATCCAATTCATCGCCACTGCCTCGCAATCCAAGCAACTGCGATCGGTCTGTTACCGAAAGTGCAGCTGCTTGCTTTGTTAAATCCGTTAACGGATTGAGCAACTGCGCCGACAAAAACAAAGAGGCAATAGGCCCTAAAACTCCTACGATCAAAAAAACCCAAAGCAACAGTCGATCTAATTGAGAAAGCGAATCTTGAACGAGTTCGAGGGAACAGCCCAATTGGATCCAGCCGGTCGGTTTTTCCTTGTTACTTGCCGAAGAATGATAGACAGGCCGATTGAGGAATCGATAGTTTCCAAACTCCTGCATCTCGGTATTGCTAAGATGATTCGCAATCATCGCTTCCGGCACACTAATTGTTTCCCAGACAACGACTTCGTTTTTATCAAAGACTCGAAGAAACCAGTGATGCAGTTCATGAGTCGCGGCGTGTCGATTCCACGCTTGAGCTCTCTCTGGGCTGATCGTGCCAGAGATCGACTCAAGCTGCTCGACAAACTCCTGAGCGTCATCGCGCAGGTCCAAATTCGTCTGATTATCGAGAAGAATTGAGACAACGTTTCGAAACGCAAACCCAACCGCAAGCGCAGTCAGAAGAATAAACAGGGTCAGGATAACCGCAGTCCGAACCCGAAACGTGTACTTGCCCCAATAACGCATCCGAGATTGACCGAGCAAGTTGCCTTCGGTCTCCTTCGTCGTCACCTCATCGCCCAAAACCACTTCGTTACTCGATCTTCGTTGGTTTGTTTGATTCATCGCTATCGAGAGGCTCTAAGCTCTCGGTTCTCGACTTAGGCTCGGATTCGGATAGCATGTATCCTCGGCCGCGAATGGTATGAATCAGTGGCTGCTCAAAACCGCGTTCCAGTTTGCTACGCAAGCGATTGATATGAACCTCGATTACGTTGGTTTCCCCTTCCCAATTGGTTTCCCAAAGCTGGTGGCAAAGCATCTTGCGTGTGAGAACTTGATTCTCATGGCGAATGAAGAGTTCGATCAGCGATGTTTCCGTCGGGGAGAGTTTCAGTTCCTTGCCGTCACGAAATACGCGACGGGTCGTAAGATCGAGCAGCAGCGGGCCATACGTGAGCGTGCTTCCCTCGATGCGATTGTTTCGACGGGTAATGGCTGTGATTCTGGCAATCAGCTCGGGCATCTCAAAAGGCTTGACTAAATAGTCGTCCGCACCCTCGTTTAAGCCCGCGACACGATTTTCGAGCGAACCAAGCGCAGTCAAAATCAGAACCGGCGTTGGATCTCGCTGGGCACGCACCGCTTTCAGAACATCCAAACCGTTGTCGCCAGACAACATCAAATCCAAAATTACTGCATCGGGCCTGCGGTCTCTAACGGCTTGGATTGCATTTGCTACCGTTGAAACGATTTCGCATTTGATGTTTTGATCGGACAACCCCTCAAGAATGGCATTTGCTAAACTTGGGTCGTCTTCCACAAGCAGGACATTGATTCCCATGTTTTACGCCGGTTGGCTGACCACTTTCGGTGATTTGTTTGCGTAGGTAACGGACTGCAAAAGCGCTGCGGCATACCCGACAAAATCACCTCGTTCTTTCGCATGATCCAACATCAACTGAAAATCCTTGGAGGCTTCTGCAAGCTCCAAAAGCGAGGGTGCGATCCCAAACGGACGCATCCCCCTGGGCATCTTTTTGATCAAAAACTGCATTGCCTCGGCGGGCCTACCAACTCGCGTGAGCAAGTCCGCATAGGTCTCAATCGCAACGGTGCCATGCTCTTGAGGGTCAAGCGATTCTGCCTTTTGCAAAAACATTTTGAGGGCCGCATCTACATGCTCCCCTAACAATGCGCGAAACATGCCGAGCGACATCGGGTAAAGGTCCGTAAACGGTTCTTCGCTTGGGTATTGGTACTGAGAATGAAGCTGCCGACCATACTGAGCCAAATCGACTGCAAGCCGAATCTGAGCCTCATTGTCGAGAATCCTGGCAAAGCGGACTGTCGAGGCTAGGTGCGTGGTATCCAAATGGTATGTGCCGTCCCGCAGCAATGTCGGTCGGGTCGACAACAAAAACTCCAATGAACTCGCTGTGCGAACGTCGCTCGACGCGTCGCTCTTCTCACGTCGGATGATGTCGGACTTGAGGCTTTCAAGCAATTCCGCATGAACATGTTCGACCAGGGTACCAACCGCCGCTTGTTGGTCCACCCGGCCTCGCATCGACACAACGGAATCCAACATGGTGATGGTGTTGCAAGTTCCCCGCATTTCAAGCGACAATTTGGTCCCACGCGCTACATCGATCGCTTCGTGAACGAGCAAACCGAGAAAGGTATCCAAATTTTCCTGCGTCACAGGCACATCGCGCATGGCTTCCGCGGTTGCAGCTCGGTCGCCAACAGCCCGCATATACATCCAGCCTTCCTGAAGATTCCCCTTGCGCATCATCGCAGCACCAACCTCCGTACAGGCCCCAAGCAGCTTTTTGTCCAGTTGGTCCTGAAGTTCCGGCGAAATGACTTCATGCATGCTCTCCGAATGAGCGCCTGACAAATCGGTGTGGACTGCAGGCAGCCCAAGCTCGATTCGATGAAGCATTTTGAGAGACTCGAACAGCTCAGGGTATCGCTCCTGGCTTCGCATTTCGTTTACAAGCAATTGCGCCGCAACGGATGCCCCGTTATCGAGAGTCGTTTTTTGAAGCGTATCGAAAAGGTCGGTTGGTTTCAATTTGGGAGTCGAATTAAGTGGATGTAGATCGAAAGTGGATCGCATCTGCCGAATGCGACCTGCAAGAATGTTGACGGCCATCTGGTAACCCGACGCGTAAGCGAGGTGATTGTTAGCATCCCTCGCTCACGCGATGGGTTACCAGCAGCACAGAACGATCACTATTTTAACCTAAATCTCAATTGTCCGTACAGCCGAACCCACGGGCGACGCTCATTGTGTCAAGATAGCCAAAGCATTGTCATGCATAATATGCTCACGCACGGCTGAACCAATTGCGAGAGTTTCTGTTAGGACTCGGTCCATGTCTGCCATCGTAGACGCCGAACCGGCAAGGTATCCGTGGTCCCGGTGCCTAGTTCGACGCGACGCTTCGACAAGGACTGTCTGATTTCCGATCGAATATTCGCCGGCAGGCATACCCGCCGCGCTCATCGAATCGCTAATGATGATACTCCTGGTTGACCCAATAATGTCCAGCCAGGACTTCAGAAGCCAAACGGGTAAATGAATCCCGTCAGCAATCAAAGTGATCATCAACTTGTCGCGAAACGCTAGAACTCGCTGCATGATGTTGTCCTGCCGATCGACTTGATGGATGCAACCGTTTCCTAAATGCGTAAAACCTCGAAGGCCGCAGTCCACTGCTCTTTTGAGCGTTTCAAAACTTGCGTCTGTATGGCCGGCGAAAACCAATATCCCTTCGTCGGACAATCTTCGGGTCGTTTCGCATGCAGCATCTTGCTCAGGCGCCAGAGTAACCAGCCGAACTCTGCCACGGCCCGCTTCGACCAGACGCATCGCATCCCGCTGATTGGCCGCCAGGATATGCTGCGGTGGGTGGGTACCGTAAAACCCCGCACGATCGGAAAGAAATGGCCCTTCGACGTGAATACCTAAAACCAAACCGAATAATTGTGGACTCGATTCAACGATCGATGCTATGTTGCCAACTCGCCTGCACATGGATTCCAACGAGTCGGTAATAATCGTTGGCAAAAAGCCCACAACTCCCGACTCTTTTAGTTTGAAACAAGCGAACTCGAACTGTTCGGTCGTCAAAGTATCGCTATTGAAGTCAACACCATACGCTCCGTTGACTTGAAGATCGATGTACTTCATGTCAGGCCCTAAATGCGATCTGCTTTTGTGCGAGTAGCGGAACTAAGCTTCGATGCACTTGCATCGTCCAAGACTAAGGTCACGTTACTGTGCTGCCGAAGGATCGATGCTGGCACATTCGGTGTCAACGGGCCTTCCAACGAAGCAACCACCGCTTCTGCCTTGCGTTCATCCGGTACGCTACAAATGATCTGCTTGGATTGAAGAATGCCATGGATCGTCATGCTGATGGCCTGGCTTGGACAAGCCTCCAAGTTGGGGAACCAGCCTTCTCCAACTTGCTGTCTCCGGCAAGCCTCATCAAGCGTAACCACGTGATAGATTTCGCGGGATTGAAAATCGGCAGGGGGGTCATTGAATGCAAGGTGCGCGTTTTCTCCAATGCCGATCATGGCGAGATCAATGGGTGCTTGCCTCCAAAGCCGCGACGCTTCCTCCACCACTTCCGCTGGAGCCTTTTTTCCATCAAGAAAATGGAACGAACCAATAGGAACCAAATCCACAAAGCGGGCGGCTAGGTAACCACAAAAACTAGCAGGATGAGTCCGCTCCAATCCTAAGTATTCATCAAGATGAAACCCATCAACGCGAGACCAATCGATTCCCTGGGACTTGCTGAGCACCTCAAGAACTTCAAATTGGCTCGATCCCGTCGCGACCACCAGACGCACGCGAGGTTGTGTTTTGAGCAGTTCCCGAATCCTATCTGCACCAAGCTCTCCCGAAAAATTCCCCAAACCTTGACGATCATGCGCGATCTTTACTAACACAATTTGACTCCATTTAGGCACGGTTGTTGCTTTCGTCTGCTCAACGATAACCCAGCATACGGATTTTGCGGCAAACCGGTACAAAGAACGCCGAAAATCCAAATTCGAACTTGTCTAAAAACCCATTTTAGGCGTATTGTTTTCCTTTAAGGATTGACAGAGTGTGTTTGGACGCAATAATATCTGCCTGATGAATTCCTCTCTCGGAGTAAAAACAATGTCAAGTTCGGTGCGTTTCGCCAAAGTTTGCCCAACTTGTGGGCGGACTTTGCAAATCCCGGTCGAGTTATTGGGAAGGGAAGTTTGCTGCCATGGATGTGGAGCATCATTCAAGGCTTCGACCTCGGAAGCTGTCCGGCCAAAAAACGTCGAAGATATCGATCAAAAAGTAGACAGGCTAATCCAAGAGGCTGATAAGCAGTTGGAGCATTTCTCGCCGGCAAGTTTGTAAAAATTGCTAGTTGCCGACAAAAGCATCAAGAATCTTAGCTGGATTCGAAATAATTCAGCTGGTAACGAATTCATCTAAGCTGAATTCTGACGAATCCAGCTGCGGTAGTGAGGCGATCGGCATACCTAAATCTACGGTAGGATGGGACCATTGTCCCGTCCGCTTATTCGTTCGGGAAAATGGTCCCAAACTACCAAGGGTGGTTTTCGTCCTGCCGCTCGCCTAAAAACGCCGATTGCAAATCGCGTTTATCCTTCTATCGCCGGATCCCATTCCCAAATGGTCCGGTACGCACCGATCGATTCGAAGTACCCAATCATGTTCGCATAGAACTCGTTGGTTGATAGTGTTGCACTGTCGCCGATCACGATCAGTTTTCGCTTGGCACGGGTTAGGGCGACGTTCATCCGTCTCGTGTCTCCCAAGAATCCAATTTCGCCCGTTGCGTTCGAACGCACAAGCGTGATGAGAATCGCTTCTTTCTCCCTCCCTTGGAACCCATCGACCGTATCGATCTCAACGGCCTTCAACGGACAGTTTTGACGTAGCCATCGCACTTGTGCGGCATAGGGCGCGATGATGGCCACGTCCTTTGGCTCGATGCCGGTACTACAAAGTTCTCGCACTTGTTGCAGGACCCAGTTACCTTCTTGCGCATTGAATCGGCTCTCGCCATCGATTTCTTGCTCTTCCTCCCAGCCTGCCCCAGCCGTGTCAACGAACGTCACTGGAGTCTGAAGCATGTCGTGGTGCGGAGGGGCGACCAAGTCCGTTAGCAAATGCGTTCGAACCGTTTTATCCGCTTGCAGACTACCATCATAAAAGCACTTGGAGGAGTATTGCATGATCTGTTCATGCATTCGATATTGGACGATCAACTGCTTGGTAATGGTCGATCCATACGAAGCGACGAGCCGTTCCATCAAACTGATCGCGAACCCTTCGGCGGCGGCTTCGGCAGAAAGGATGGTTGGCGGCAGTTGGCAGTGATCGCCCGCCAGCACGATACGATCGGCTCTCAATAAGACTGGCCAGCTACCGGGCTCGGTGCTTTGACAAGCTTCGTCGATGACGGCCAAATCGAAATCTCTTCCGCCGAGAATATCCGGGTCGAAATTGGTCGTCGCACAAATGACCTCGGCCCGATCCAATACGTTGGCAATGATTTGCCGTTCGTAAACCCGAGCGTCATCGCGTAATCTGCGAGACTCTTGCCGCATGTCACTGCGTTCGCCAGGCAACGGTTTCGCTCGAGTAAACTTGCTCGCCTTTCTAGCGATCTTTTCTGCCTCGCGCATCATCTCGCCGACCACTTTCATGGCCGGATCTTTTTCAACGATGGCATCGAGCGTGTAGGCCTGCAGTTCTTCTTGGACACGAGCAGGGTGTCCTATGCGAACAACTCGCATTCGATTGGCCACCATTTTTTCGAGTAAGTTGTCCACGCCTGTATTGCTGGGTGCACACGCAAGAACCTTGGCTCCCTTAGCAACCGCTTGTCGAATCAACTCAACGACGGTCGTGGTTTTGCCTGTTCCAGGGGGGCCATGAATAATGGCAACGTCCCTGGCGGACAACGCGAATTCGATCGCTTGTCGCTGTGAATCGTTGAATCGCGGTTCAATCTCTAGCGGAATCAAAGGATCGAATCGCGGTTCGCGCGACTCCAAAAGAATGTCTCGCAAATGCGCAACTCTTCCCTTTGCATTTTGTAGAGACTTTAGTGCATTCAATTGCCTATTGCGCGTGATCTCGTCCATCGAGAGATCCAATCGAAAGCGCTCCCCCTCCGGCCATTCGTCAAACGCCACTTCGATCGAGCTAAACTCTTTCGCACAGACGATCCCGTATCCGCAGTCTCCCTCCGTCTGTTCCTCGGAAGCGATCACTGGCGAGCCGACTCGAAATCGATTCCATGGCAAATCCAGCGTTCTGTTCCGTTTGACAAAGGTAACCAAAAACCGACCACCCAAACCCATCCGATGATCGGTGATCACTAAGTCCACCAACGTATCGCCGCGGGCTTCGGCATTTTTTTGCGAACGAATCTTACGCCGTTCAATCATTCGCTTTCGTTCGGCATCGGATTCCATGTCGAGCCATTCGCGTAGTTGCTTAAAATGCGTTTCAAGTTGCTTCGGCATGAAAAAACGTAGACTACTCAGGGGTTTCGGCGGTGTCAAAACTAAGCGGGGATTGTAACCGCTAGCACGACGCGCAAGCTAGTGAAACTGGTGTTTGAGTCGCTAGCACGACGCGCAAGCTAGTGAACTGGTGTTTGAGTCGCTAGCACGACGCGCAAGCTAGTGAAACTGGTGTTTGAGTCGCTAGCACGACGCGCAAGCTAGTGAATCTGGTGTTTGAGTCGCTAGCACGACGCGCAAGCTAGTGAATCTGGTGTTTGAGTCGCTAGCACGACGCGCAAGCTAGTGAAACCTGAATTCAATCGCTAGTGCCGTTTTCACTAATTGACCTTAATTAAAAAACTTGAGTCTGAAGGATGTGGGATAGGCTTCCAGCCTGTCAACCGCAGGAACGACAGGCTGGAAGCCTATCCCACGTTAACTAAGAATCGCACCGCTAGCTTGCGCACTTGCGGATCGCTAGGCGAATCGGTATCCAGCGCTCGCCCTAGAGCCGAAGTGCGATTGGACTGATATACTGTTCCCGTATCCTGCCTGTGTGACGCCGATGAAGAAAACTCTTCCGAGACGACACACTGGGCCTACCTGGCCAAAACCCTCCCTCACGTCCCAAAGGAATTCACAAGACTATGTTGCTCAGAAACTTTTTCGCTGCCTTCGCATTCATGATTTTGGCTAGTGCCGCCGTGATGGCGCAATCTCCCGCTACCGGCAAAATCTACGAACTCCGATCCTATGTTGCGACACCTGGCCGACAAGCCGATGTTCTCAAACTGATCAATGATAACGGGCTGGCTATGATGACCAAGCACAATATTTCCCTCGTTGGAGCTTGGACGAACGTTGACGCCGCTGATGAGCGTGTCTTCACGTTGCTCAGTCACAAGGACAAAGCAGCTGCAGACGCTGCCAATACGGCTCTCCAAAAAGATCCAGAATGGATTGAGACGCTGAAGAAAACGGAGATCGATGGCAAAAGACCCGTCGCATCGTTTGAGCGTGTCTTTTTGACAACCAACGACTACAGCCCGAACTTGGATGTGAAAGCGGTCGGCAATCGCGTATTCGAACTGCGAACGTACGTCGCTTCCAAAGGTAATCTCGCAGCCCTCAATGCAAGATTCAAAAACCATACCCTCGGATTGTTCGCCAAACACGGAATGACCAACATCCTGTATTGTTCCGTCCTTGATGGCGAAAAGCTGACAGCCGCTAAGCTATTAGAAGCTGTCTCGCCAATCGGAAAGGGAACTGCCCAAATCGATGCTGATTTAACAGCAGCCGGAAACAGTCTCGTGTACTTCATCACTCACGCATCACCTGAGGCTGCCAAAGCATCCTTCGGAAAGTTTGGAGCAGACGAAGAATGGCAAAAAGCCTACAAGGCTTCTGAAGCCGCAGCAGGTGGATCGTTGACGGCAAAAGATGGTGTGAAGAGCTTGTTCCTCAAGCCGACATCATTCTCGCCTCTCAAGTAAACAGGTTTTTTCTTAACGTAGCAGCTGGTTTCTTGAGAAACCAGCTGTAACCCAATGATTCATGAGAGCCGGTTGCTCACGAAACCGGCTAAGGTACTTTTCATGCTGTCGCCCGCCAAAATGCTAGTTTCTGCGGAAACGCCCAACTAGATAAATCGTCGGTATCGCACCCACGAAAGCGATCGTTAACGCCAAACCCGATTCTCGATTCTTGATGCCGTAGTGCAACAGATCGAACATGCGCATGGCAACCGTCGTCACTTGCGGCGGCTGGACTAAGAGATAGGTCGCAAGGTCCGCAAAGGACACGAAGAACGAAACGGCGAATGCCATCGCAATCGGCGTCGACATGGCTTTCGCATGTACCCACAATCGAATAAGAAACGGAAGTCCCTGATCCAATCGCAACAAGCTTTCGTTGTGTCGTTGATACCCCTGATTGGCAAGCCACAGCACTCCAAAGACGATTGGCAAACATCGTGTTTGCTGAGCCAATATCGGGCCTGAAAGCGTTCGGTCCGCGAGAAAACCGATCCACTCGGGCTCGCTTCGATCGAATAATCTGAGGACGACCAAATTGACAATCGGACCAGGAATCGCCAACAAAAACGCCGACAGGCCAATCGTGAACCAAGCCGCCCAAGTCATTGTCGAACACCGAACCAGCAAGATAGCCAGAACGATTGCGATAATCGACGAATACAAGCCCAGCTGAACACTCCAAAGGATTTCGTTGCTGAACATTCTTGATTGCAAGACGGAATCGATCAATACCCAAGGCGACCACCGACGGCGAGTTTGCTCGTTTTCCATCGTGGCAACCCATCCGGCCTTAACCAACAAATTGGCCAGTGGAATCAAAACAGCCATCGAGACGATGCCCCAGCCAAGGACTATGCCCAGCCAACGCAAGATGCCCTCCTCTTCAAATGCTTGAAAATCAGCAGGCCCCGACGTCTCGCTCGACTCGCTGCCAACCTTTCTTAACAATACCGACGCGATCAAAAGGACCATGGCCCCGACCAAGATGGCAAACGAAAAAGCTTGCCCAATGGAGCCTTGGTCCAACTCATTGAACTGAACTTGTTGGTATACCGATTCGGTAATCGTCGGCACTTGAAACAAATTGGTGATGACCATGTCGTTTCCGGTCATCGCTACACTCCACAACACGCTGGCCGCGATCCATGGCCAAATCTTTGGAATGAGCACCGTCCACATCGAAACCCATGGGCCAAAATCGAGGAGTGATTGCCGTGTGCGCGAGTCGAATGCCCGATTCAAGCCCAACGCGCAGAACAGAAAACAGACAGGAGTTGCCGCCATCGCATGAATCCAAACAACCGAAGCGATCGCTCGGCTCGGCGAGAGCGCAGCAGAAACCTGACTCAATCGAAACCACCCTTGTACTCCGAAACCAGCGCTCCATGCGGTGGCTTGGACATAGAGCGGTATCAAAAGCAAACTGAGAACGAGAGTGCTCATCCACCGATGCATTGGAACTCGAAGACAGACTGTTAGCAACGCGAGCGCCAAACCGAGAAGGGTCGCCAGCGCCGAGGTGCCAAGGCAAACAAAGAGCGTGTTAAAAAACGGTGAGCTCAATGAGTCGATAACCTCGCAGCTGTGAGAACCGCTTGAATCATCCCTGACGCTTCCGCTCGATTTTGCCAAGCGATATCGTGCGCCGTACCGTGCGCCACACTGGTTCTTAGGATTGGCAGACCAAGCGTTATGTTTACGGCGTCGAACATGTCCAGCAGCTTCAGTGCAATATGCCCTTGGTCATGGTACATGGCAACCACGGCATCATAAGCCCCATCAACCGCACGTGGCATCAAGGTGTCGACCGGCAGTGGACCAACCACGTCGATGCCAGAAGTCTTCGCTTTGAAGACGGCTGGACCGATAATAGTCTGCTCCTCTGTCCCAAACCGACCGCTCTCACCAGCGTGTGGATTGAGCGCAGCGACCGCAATCTTGGGCCTGCCTGCAAGTCGCATCGCTTTTCGGATCCGAATGAAAACGTCGCTGGCCAACCTTATTTTTTCGTCGATCGAATCGATGGTCAGATGTTCAAAAATCTCTCTCATTGCCATATGCAATGTCACATGCACAACACCAAATCCTGCGTCGCCACCATGACGTGGTCTCCCCGGTGGCAAATACAACATCATCGCGTGCTCTTGGACTCCACATAGATGAGCTAGAAGCTCCGTGTGTCCCGGCCAATCATGTCCTGCAGCATGCAAGGCAACTTTATGCAACGGCGCAGTGACGATCGCAGCAACTTTACCGGCCAAAGCCAACTCAGCGGCTTTCACTAAACAATCGTAAGCCAACTGGCCTCCCCTCGCGTCGACTCGCGGGTCGGTTGCAGTGTCAGCCTCCGATTGTCCCGTCGGTAAACACCAAAGCGTCTCAGATGGCTTACGTGTGCTCGCGTTAACCTTGGCAACGAGATCATCGACTGAGTCCACTTCAACAATGTCGAGGGAGACCCCGGACAACTCAGCGGCTTTCTTGAGAATGGCAATTCGCCCCAAGACCAGCGGCGTGCAATACGTGTGAAACTCGCCGCTCGAAATCGACTTAACAATGACTTCTGGACCTACACCAGTGGGATCACCGATAGTAATTGCGATGACCGGCTTGATGGAAGCGATCATTTGGAAGCCAACTTTTTGTTGGCTAGCTTTGCCTTGTCAATCGCCTTAACCAATGCGTTTTCGGGCACTTCGGTTCGCCATACATCAACGACCTCGCCTGCCCCATCGATCACGAGTGTCGTCGGATAGCTGAAGCCACCTGCAGTTAGGAGCTGGCTGAGACGAGTGCGAGAAAATTCAACTGGATCATAATAGGCTGGAAGATCTTTTCCATCTGCGTTCTGCAGGAATTTGTTCGTGTAAAACTTGAGCGCATCAAGCGTCTCTTCTTTGCGTTGGCTACATGAGACGCTTGCAAAGAGTACGTCGGCGTCGGATGCGTAACTTTTTTGTGTTTTGACGAAGGCAGGCAACTCTTTCACACAAGCCGGACACCAATAACCCCAAAAATGGAGAACAACCACTTTGCCTCGCATCACTTCGTCGGTTACCGGCGATTCCGTGTTCAAAAGAGGCTGAATATCGAGCTCGGTAATTGTCTGGCCGATGATTCGCGTCTTTTCCTTGCCAATAACAAGCAGAACGCAAATCCCGGTAACCATAAACAGTCCAGCCAGGAGGAGCGGTACAATCGCCGGAGTCGACCGCATTTTTGGCGCATTTTCGAGTCCCGCGGATTCATCGGTCGTTTGCATGATTTGATTTTGAATCGAGTGATTAGAACCGTAACGCCTGGGCTTTCCAAGCAATTCTCACTCAATTGTAGCCACGAGGTCAAATGCATGCGATGACAAAACCGACGCTCTGTTCGGCGAAATCAAGGCGCTGCGGGTTGATGAATCCTTGGCTGCCTGCGAAAATAGAATTTCGATCCTTTTTCAAACGACCCTCGTTGAGCGTTTAAGACAAACCAATTCATGCGATGCCCCTACTGCTACAGTGATAACGACGGAGTCAGGGACTCTCGAATTGTTGAAGACGGCAAAGCGATTCGCCGAAGACGCTTCTGCAACCACTGCCGACGCCGGTTTACAACCTACGAGCGAGTGGAAGGACTCCTCCAAGTTCGCAAGCGGGACCAGACCCACCAAGATTTTAGCCGCGTCAAAATAGAGCGCGGACTGCGAGCTGCCTGCTGGAAACGGAAAATCGAAGCCGAAGAAATTCAAAAACTGGCCGCTGAAATCGAAGCCCACATTTTGGACAACTACGAAAAAGAAGTTACCAGCGAGGAAATCGGAAATCTGTGTATGGAGTTTCTCCGCGACGTCGACCAAGTCGCATTCGTCCGATTCGCAAGCGTCTATCGTAGCTTCAGCGACGCCCAAGACTTCGTAGATGAACTAACACCAATCCTAAAGATCAAGGCAAAGGCCAAAAAGAAAAAGACGAGCAAGGAACTAGATTCATGACTCGCCCGTTGGTGTACCGCCTTTAGGCGGATTCATCCGCAATAAGCTGGTGTACAGCCTTCAGGCGGCTCAGTATTCTCTCGCCAAAAACTAGACACCAACCCCAAAATCACATCACGGCGGGAACAAAGAACCAAACGAGCGTCAATACGACGCAAATCGTATACGCCATAAATAAACTCGGACGAAACACCCGAAGCGGAACATAGGCATCGCTCTTTTCAAACAGCTTGCCCAAAACTCGCCAATAGTACCCGGCAGCAACAACCGCGTTAAAGGCCATCAACACCGCCATCGCAATCGACCATGGATCCTTCGTCCCTGCTGCAACGGTTCCCATAAACACTAAAAACTTTGCCCAAAAACCAGCAGTAAGTGGCAAGCCAATCAAACTGATGAGACACACTGTCATTCCAATCGAAGCTGCCGGTCGGCGATAAAACATTCCCGACAAATCGCCAACCAATTGCGTTTTACCACCTGCTGCTTCGATCTCTCCCAAACACGCAAAGAATCCAAGCGTCATCGCTGCGTAAGCAGCCAAATACGAGAACAGGACATTCGGTTCTGCGTTCTGATGCAATAAAGCAGTAAGGGCAAGCAACAAATATCCAGTATGCGCCACACTCGAATAGGCCAACAAACGTCGCAAACTACTTTGCGCAGAAGCCATAAAATTGCCTACCAGCATCGTTAGCGCTGAACAAACGAATAAAACCGGTGCCACGATTGCAATGGCTTCGGCTCCCAATCCCGTCCCGAGCACGCGAATGAGGGCCACGAACCCCGCGACCTTCGGCAAATAACTCATGATCCCAGCCAATGTCAAACTGGTACCCTCAAAAACATCGGGAGCGTAAAAGTGAAATGGAACTGCAGTGATTCGGAACGCCAATCCGCACATGACGAGAACGACAGCGAACGCAATCAATCGTCCACCAGATGCATAGCTGCTTTGAATCACCTGCAAATTGGTCGAACCAGCAAAGCCATACAAATAGCTGATACCTAACAAGAAAAACCCAGAAGCAAAAGCGCTCAACAGAAAGTATTTTATCGTCGCCTCCGAACCAGCATTATCACCCTTGGAAATCCCTAGCATGATGTAAGTTGGAATGCTGATGAGCTCCAAGCCCAAAAACAAAGAGACCAAGTCATTGGAAGCTCCCACCACAGGTATCGCACCGATGATGATCAGCAGACAACCATAATATTCGCCAAGATTTGCTTTCGGCGCGGTAGACCAAGACATCAGAATCAAAATCAATCCGCCCAGCAATGCCAGCCGCTCGGAACCCAAAGCCGTCTGGTCGAAACGAAACAACCCCTGTCCTAGTTCACTCGGCATCGTTCGCCACAACTCTAGCATCGCAGCCAAAACGAGAATAGCCAGCGATGCGATAGCCATACCGGTCCGCTGACCATGAACATCGCGAGCATTTCCCGGCTTGAGAACCAGCGACGCTGCCATCACAACGGAGCCACCAAGGATCAAAGTGATCGCTGGAGCCATCAGAGCAAGTGAGGACTTTAGTGTTTCGAGGGTATCCACAGTAGGTTCAGACTCTTAAAGTGTCGTATGCGTTTTTGGATTGACTAAGGTTTGATTTGAGCGACGAGTCCATCCATTTCAGGATGAATTGCTTTGGCACTGGGTTCGGAAACATTGGCGATTCTCGCTATGTCCTTTTCAATCAAATGAATCGTATCTTGAGGACGTAGACCTAGGAACAAACAAACGACCGCCAACCCTACCAGTGGCAGGAATTCGTTGACTTGAATGTCGCCCGTGCCCCCAACCGAGACTTTTGAATGGGAAACGCCATCGCTACCAAAGAGCAACCGCTGCACAATGCGCAACCCGTACCAGGCCCCAAGCACCGTCCCGAGCACTGCAATTCCAGTGAACAAGCCCGAAACACGGAGCATGCCCGTCATCGCCAGCACTTCACCGACAAAGCCATTGAGGCCAGGCAATCCGGCCCCTGCAAGAGTGAAGAAGACCATCATCACTCCAAGCCTCGGGTACACCGCGGCCAACCCGCGATCCTGCTCAGCCAGTGACAATCGTCCACGTCGTTGTTCAACCATCGCTAACATCAAAAACATTCCGCAAGTAATAATGCCGTGGTTGAACATCTGAATCGCGGCCCCTGTAAGACCTTCTGTATTCATCGACATCAGCCCCAACGTGATGAAACCAACGTGGCTAAGTGAACTGTAAGCCAAAACTTTTCGCAAATCCGTTTGCGACAATGCCACCAAAGCGCCATACACAATTGCCAAGGCCCCAAGGCCTCCAAACAACATCTGTGCATAGGTACTCAAGGCGATCGGAGTAAGTGGAACCACAATTCGAATGATCCCGAACACACCCAGCTTGGCAACCACCGAAGCGATGAGGGCCGTCGTATTAGGATGAGCCACCGAATAAGTCGTCGGCAACCAGGTGTGCAGCGGCAAGATGGCCAGCTTGATTCCAAATCCCAATAACAGCAACCAAACAATCCATTGCTCTTTCGATGCCAGCGCTCCAATCGCAGTCGCTGAATCGCTCGACGCCGAACTGATAGCGGCAAGCTGCGTCTCTCTGGCTAGCGAGGACAATGTTTCGAACGAGACACTGGAAGCCCGCTCTGGAGTCGCTGACAGCAAAGCCAAACCGATCAAACCGAGCACCATCGGTACACTACCAACTAATGTGTACAGCAAGAATTTTCGAGATGCGCTAATTGCTTCTTCCCTATTCCCCCAACCACTGATCAACAGGACCAGCGGCAACAGGACCGCTTCAAAGAATAGGTAAAAGGACAGCAAATCCATCGACAAAAAGACACCCAGCAACATCGATTGCGAAATCAACATCAACGCCAAGTATTGCGGCAATCGCTCCTTGATCTGAATCGTAGCCAAACTCATGGTGACCAAACCTACGATACCTGTTAGCAGGACCAACAACGCTCCAATTCCATCCGCACCAAATTCTAATTGCCACCGAACCTGATGCCCGCCAACGAAAACCGGTAAACGCACTTGCAGCCAATCGGGAGCATATGCCAGCCGCGGCTGGATTGTTGCTCCGCTAGCCGCCTCCGGAACACCTGCCGTATAAACTTGCCCAACCAGCAAAAGGCTCATGAGCAATACGAGTGCCGCAGTTCCGACCGCAGTCGCAACCAGCGCATTGCCTTTTTTTCCGGCAAGAAAGATCCCCAGCCCAACAAAGAGCGGCAAGACAATGATTAATGGAATGAGAAAGGTCATGATTCTCGTAAATTAGCGAGTAGCGATCCAAACAGCGAGGGCGGCGATTCCAAACGCAGTCATGTAGGTGTAACCAGGTACACGGCCATTTTGAACGCGTTGTCCAATCAAGCCAAAGAGTCTCGGTAACGATGCGACCCACATTGCAAGTCCATCGATCACGTTTTCATCAAACCAACCCAATAGGTCAGCTAGCCATTCCATTGGGGCGACAATGGCGATGTTGTACAACCAGTCGATGTACAAGCGATTGCGTCCAAAAACAGCAAAGGCAACCAGTGGTCCTGATTCAGCTGTGCTAGGACTCTTTTGCGAAAGTGCATAACCAACCCCAATCCCTGCCAAAGCCAAAATTCCAGATGCTGCCATCACCCACAACTCTTCGTGATGCTCTCCATGGCTACCATCTTTGAAACTCTGTAATAAGTAGCTTGAAATCGCTCCAGTTGGACCAAGTAGACCACCTGCCAATACGGCTCCGACCGCCAAAATCGCCATTGGTAACAACATGACATTGGTTGCTTCGTGAGCATGATGACCGGCCTCTTCTGGAAGCTTCTCCGTACCCAAGAAGGTACTGAAGTATGCTCTCGAAGTATAAACAGCAGTCATCAAGGCCGTCACGAATCCGATACAAAGCAAGACAAAAAACTGCCCTCCAAACTCGCCGTCCTTGCTGGCCTGAGCCAAAACCGACAAAATCCCGTCCTTACTGAAGAATCCGGCAAGCAACGGAACGCCAGCCAAAGCCGCCGCACCAATCAGAAACAGGATATTGGTCTTTGGCAATACCTTTCGCAATCCACCAAATCGACGCATGTCGATCACGTCGCCCATTGCGTGCATCACATTTCCTGCCGACAAAAATAACAGGGCCTTGAAGAAAGCGTGTGTTACCAAGTGAAACATCGCTGCGACAACCGCCGCTGTCATCAGATTGCTAACCGCACCTGCACCCAAAGCCATGAACAAGTATCCAAGTTGACTGACCGTGGAATACGCCAAAACGCGCTTTAGATCAGTCTGGTACAATGCCATCCAAGCACCAATAAATGCAGTGATGCCACCCAACCAACCTACCGCACTGAGTACCGCGGGAGTCAACTCCAAAAGCGGTGACAATCGAGCCATCAAGTACACACCCGCAGTCACCATCGTCGCCGCGTGAATCAATGCCGACACCGGCGTCGGGCCTTCCATCGCATCCGGCAACCAAACGTGGAAAGGAAACTGCGCCGATTTGCCAATCGCACCGATCATCAACATGAAACCGATCGTCGTTAGCAATTCTGGATGTTGCAACGACAGGAACGGGACTGCTTTGACAATGTTGTCGAAATTCAGTCGAGCGAAGAAACTCGCTTCCGCACCTTCGACATGCCCAACTCCATAGGCCAACAAAAGAATCCCTATTAGGAATGCACAGTCCGCAACCCGGTTTACGAGAAATGCCTTCGTCGCAGCCCTCGCCGCACTCGGTTTGCGAAACCAAAACCCAATGAGCAGGTAGGAACAGGTGCCCACACCTTCCCAAAAGGCATACAGCATTAACAAATTGTTGGACAGAACCAGCATCGTCATGGAAAACACGAATCCGCAGAAGACTGCGAAATATCGAGCATACCCAGGATCGTCGTGCATGTAGTCGCGCGAGTAGATCGCAATCATGGCCGAAATGCAGGTCACAACCGCCAGCAATGTCAAGCAAAGCGTGTCCACCTTGAGCGAAATGTCCAATGTCAAACTTCCGACATTGAGATATCTGTAACCACTAAAAACGACCCCAGATTCCCCCTGCGCCCCAAATACAATCAAGCAAATCGTGAACAAGGCGGCAAACAAAAGGGAAATGATCGCCGGCAAGTGCGCGATTTTGCGGTCGCCTCGAAAGGCCAAAATCGTACATGCGATGCAACCCGCCAATGGAGCTATCGGAACCATCCAAGCAAAGAGACTAAGCATGTGTTCCTGCCTCCAATGTATTCGCTTTCACACTTTCACCATTTTCCAACGATTGTGCGTCAAAGTCAGCAGAGATAGGACGCGACAAGGGGTCCAAGCCTGCAGGGGTTAGTTTCGGGAACTCCATCGCTGGCTCTTCCAATGTCTGAGGAGTTTCAATAACTTTCGGAATCAGTGTTTCACTCAAGTCATCCCAGGCTGCCACGTCGAGCGTCGCTTTACGCCGATACAGCGATACGACCAAAGCCAATGCGATGGCCGCTTCGCAAGCAGCAATCGTAAGTACCATGACCGCAAGGATCTGCCCTTGGTAGTTTTGATGGTGTCGCGAAAAGGCAATCAAATTGACGCTGACGCCAGACAACATCATTTCCAAGGAGAGGAACATCAAGATCAGCGATCGCCGAGTCAGGAACCCAACCATCCCAATCACAAAAAGGACCCCACCGAAGACGAGCAAATTCTGCGTTGTTTCGTTCAAGATTGTGTCTCCGTGGTTCTCTGTGCCAAGGCGATAGCTCCGATAGTGGCTACCAACAGAACCGTCCCTGCGAGCTCCACCGCCAAGAGATAGTCCGTATACATCGAACGCCCCAAACCGGCAGTGAGCTTCGGAACGTATCGCAAGTTCGGATCGATGGCATCTAGTTTCTTGGACGCTTCTTTTCCAGCTTCCGAGCTCAGACTATCCGGTAGACTGGCTGCACTCATGACCCGAGTCGAATCGACCCGCACGGGCAGAATCGCATTATTTTTGGTAACACACATTGTGATCGTTGCCAACAAAATCGCGCCGATCGCAGCTGCCACCAACGGATTGTTCAATTGCACATCGTAGGTTCGCAATTCGGTTTGCTGCGCGAACATGAGTACAAACAAGAAGATGATGATCGTCGCTCCCGCGTACACAATCATCGTCGCAGCAGCGATGAACAGCGCGGATTGCATGAACAAAACACCGCAGACCGACAAAACTGCTGTTGCAAACCCTAACGCAGCATAAACCGGCTCGCGAGCGGTCAGAAAACCAATTCCCCCGCCAGTTGCAACGGCGCAGAAAGCCATCAAAACGTAAGAGTCAAACGTTCCAGGTGTGAACCCGAGTGCAAAGCCGACGGCTAATAACACAGCCACAGCCCCGGCAGCAAAGTACGCTTTGGATTTCACCACCCCATGTTGAATGAAGAGATACCCAACCGCGCCAAGCACGATCGGAACCAACATCGAATTGGTCCATGCCTGGATCGGAACAGCAGAATCGACAACTTGGCTGACCGCTGTCGGTACCGCACTTTCCGTGCCGGACTGCGCGAAGAACGCAGAATTCAAAAAGTAGTTATTGAGTAAGTTCATTTTGGTTTGATCGAATTGTTTGAATTAGCCGTGACTTCCGCGACCGGGAGGAGGAGGGCCCTGCGATGCTGTGGCTGCTTCCACGGAAGCTGGCCCTAGTGCCCCCCGATTCGTTCGAACAGGGTCTTTGCCGGCCGTCGACGTTTCATCAAATACCGAAAGCAATTTCTCCTTGTCGAAAATCAGCTCTTTGCGTGTGTAACCCGTCAGGTCATAAACGCTCGTCAATTCGATCGCGTCGACCGGACAAGCTTCTTCGCACATCCCACAGTAGATACATCGAAGCTCATCGATCGTAAACGTTTGTGGAAACTTATCCCGATCCTTCCAATGGGGATCGTCCTTGGGTGCTGGCGCCGCAATGATTTCGATACAGTTTGCCGGACAAGCTGTCTGGCACATATAACATGCCACACACTTAACTCTTCCCTCTTCATCCCGATTGAGTCGATGCACGCCTCGATAATTGGGCGGAATCTCTGGCTCAACGTCCGGATACTGACGCGTCGTCGTCCTGCCAGAAAACGCATGCTTGATTGCAGTCGCAAGCCCACCTGCAATCGCTGGCAAATACATCGCTTCCCACCAACCGATCTTAGGCTCCTCACCCCATTTCACGGTCTTGGACTTCTTCGTTGTCATATTGCGCTCTCCGTCAAATTCACATTGGTCGCTGGTCGACCTTCGGAACGGGGTCGGTTAATCGTATGCTGCAAGTGTCGAGCACTGACCATCGATCCTGCCACCAAAAAGAGGGCAGTCAACGCTAAGTAGTGTTTCGGAAGATCGTAAGTTAGCACGATCGCTACGCACAAAAAGTTAAGCAAAGCCAGCGGAATCAGACCCTTCCAGGCCAACCCCATCAACTGATCGAACCGAAATCGTGGTAATGACCAACGCAGCAACATGATAAAACCGACGACCATCGTCACCTTGAATACCAAAACAAACGTTCTTAACAGCATTCCGCCCAAGTTCGCATCCACCGGTCCTGTTAGGCCAGGGAAATGCCAACCACCAAAAAACAAAAGCGCTGTCAAAAAACTAACCGTGACCACGTGCGTATACTCTGCCAAGAAAAACAACACGAACTTGATCCCACCGTACTCGGTGTGAAAACCGCCAACCAACTCTTGCTCGCACTCCGCCAAGTCAAAAGGCAATCGATTGGTCTCAGCCAACGCGCTGGTAAAGAAAACAATCAGAGCCAGCGGTTGCCAAAAAATATTCCAGTTCCAAATCGCGCCACCTTGCGACGAAACGATTTGCTCTATGTTGAGTGAACCAGACGCCGCAATGATCCCGATAATCGACAGTCCCAACGGAATTTCGTAGCTAATGAACTGAGCACACGAACGAATCGCACCATACAGCGAATACTTGTTGTTCGAAGCCCAGCCACCCAAGATAATTCCGTATGCCGACAGGGAACTGATAGCAATCATCATCATGATCCCAATGTCGATCCCGGGAGCAACTATGTATCGAAAGCCCTCGGTGTATTCGGTTGGAACGGGACCGAACGGCATCACCACCAACGCAAACATCGCCGTCATCAAACTAAACGTCGGCGCGATAAAATACAGAAACGTATAAACATGATCCGGGATGATTTGCTCTTTGAGGAACAACTTGATCGCATCCGCAATCGCTTGCAAAATCCCGAATGGCCCAACACGATTAGGTCCCAAACGATCCTGCACATAAGCGGCGAGCTTGCGCTCGATGAAGGTCATATACAGTCCAAGCACCGGCACGAAGGCGAGGATGACGCCGATGGCACCTAGTGTTGGCCAAAGTGTCGGCCAAGATTGCTTGAGGTATTCGAACATGAATCGGTTTTAGGGTTAGTGTTGAGTGTTGCACGGCACTCCGTGCCGCAATTATGTGCTTCGCAGCTAAAAGAGAATCGGCTCTCGAACCGGCGTAACTTTGACGCCATGCTCACCTAGATCGCCAACGGCAATTGCAGCCAAGCCAGGAATCGCTTTGCCGATTTCCTTTCTTAAGGTCATCGCGTTATACAATCCCTTGCGTTCAGCCAACTCCATCAGGATCCGACCATCTGCTCTCGCATCGCCAGGGCATCGCACTGCACCGCAAGCTGCCTGTGCCAAACCGGTGTGGTTGACATAGGTTCCATCCCGTTCGGCAAAGGTGCTCGACGCCAGTACGATGTCGGCCCGTTCGCTCAGCGGCGAAGCAAAAATGTCCTGGACTATCAGCAAAGAAGGCTTTCCAACCCCGCGATCAATCGGGTCTGTTACCCAACCCACGTTGTATCCTCCGACAAAATACCAAGCCGTAGCATCTGCCCTCGCAACCGCTTGCTCAACCGTAACGAGATCACCTTCGAAATGACGAAGGATCATTTCTACACCAAGTCGGTTGGGGCACTTTTCCGAGCGTATCGTAAACTTAATTTTGTCGGGAGCAGGTGCTTCACCCTTGGAACCCTTCGGATACTTGTCATCGCTGCCGACAACTGGAACGCGCCCCAAAACCAAACGAACCTTTTTGTCCAAACTCTTCAAGTAGCTGGCCAACAAATAAGCTTCTTCTACCGACATGAACGGCGAGAGCACCGCAACAAACCCTCGAGCGTCCGTCTTGATCGCTTCCTTGATCTTGTTGCGAGTTACCGTCAAAACATCAAGCCATGGCTCTGCGAAATTCAAATCGGCCGTGCCGTTCGGCTTTGCCGACTTGCTAGCGGTTCCAGCGTCTACGGCCAATGCGTCGGTCAACTTCGGCTTTCGCAATCTTCGTTCGTCATGAATGTACTTAAATCCAAATCGACCTTCGTCGCACATAAAGTGTCCCTGTGCGAGCGGATTGTCGCGTGGACGAAGCCGATAAACCTTGTCTTCGTTTTGATCCACGTGGATACTGCAACCAGTGGAACAACCAGTGCAAACGCTGTTCGCGCTCTTCAGCCACCAAACGCGTTTTTTGTACAGGAAGTCCTTGCTGCAAAGTGCGCCAACGGGACACAAATCCACAACGTTGCCTGCAAGCTTATTGTCACATGGCGTGTCTGGAAACACGTCGATTTCTTCATGGCTACCGCGGTTGGTCACTTGCAGTTCCGCTGTACCGCTAATCTCGCGAGTGAATCGAACGCAGCGAGTGCACATCACACAACGGTCTGTGAACAACGCGATTTGTTCTCCGATATGGTACTTGTCCATCCGTTGCAACTTGGGCTCATCCAACCGGCTGGCCGCGTTACCATATTTGTAGGTGTAATCCTGCAAGTAGCATTCGCCAGCTTGATCGCAGATCGAACAATCCAGCGGGTGATTTAGAAGCAGCAGCTCGAGCGTCATCTGCTGAGCGGTTTTGACCTTGTCTGAATTGGTTCGAATGACCGTACCATCTTTGATAGGCGTCTGGCAGCCAGGTACCAGCTTTGGCCCCATCACGACCGTGCCATCCGGCTTGGTCTCGCCAACTTCGACCAAGCACATGCGGCAGGAAGCCACGACGGACAACGCCTCGTGCCAGCAGTAATGCGGGATTTCGACGCCAGCCTTACGAGCCGCGAGGATGCAATTGTCCTTGGCATCTGCATCGACTTCGATGTCGTTAACGATTACCTTTGCCACTTGTGTCGTTTCCGGATTGGTGTTGAGTGTAAAACGATTGTCCCAATCGTTTTGTTTTCAGTTTTCAGTTTTCAGTGTCGAACGATTGTCCCAATCGTTTTGTGTCTCTGTCTTCAGTGTCGAACGATTGTCCCAATCGTTTTGTGTCTCTGTCTTCAGTGTCGAACGATTGTCCCAATCGTTTTGTGTCTTGCTTCCAACTCCTAGTGCGCCCCAGCCAACGTCTTGCTTTCGCTCTTCCGACCGCTCTTGATATACTCTTCAAACTCAGCTCGGAACTTGTTGATGGCTGTTTTCATCGGCCAAGCGGCCCCGTCAGCCAACCCACAAATCGTTGTCCCTGGAATCGTTCCGATCGAAGACGAAATCTCAAGCAAAACGTCGATGTCGCTCAGCTTGCCATGCCCCTGACGAATGCGTTCCAAAATCTTGGTCGACCAAGCGGTGCCCTCGCGACATGGTGTGCACTGACCACATGACTCGTGTGCGAAAAATCGGCACGCGTTGTACAGCACATCCACCATGCTCGTATGGTCGTCGATCACGATCACAGCAGCAGTCCCGAGCCCCAAGCAACCGACCCGTCCTGGACCGGCGAAGTCAAGCGGCGTGTCTAGTTCCTTTTCGCTCATAAACCCCATGCTGATCCCGCCCGGAACAACCGCTTTTGCTTTGCGCCCTTTCCAGACCCCTCCCGCATGCTTGTCGATCAACTCGCGTGCAGTGATCCCCATCGGCAACTCAACCAGCCCAGGCTTGTTCACGTGCCCACTGATGCAGTAGAGCTTCGGACCATAGGAACCCGCATCGCGTGGATTGTTCGGATCCTTGGGCACGCCCATGGTCATAAACCATTCGGCACCCTTGTTGATGATGTGAGGGATACAAGCCATCGTTTCGACGTTGTTCACCACGGTCGGACGACGGAATGCGCCTTCGATCGCAGGAAACGGAGGTTTAATACGCGGCCAAGCTCGCTTGCCCTCAAGACTCTCGATCAGTCCCGTCTCTTCGCCGCAAATGTAAGCACATGCACCTCGGTGCAAATGGATATCCAGATCGTAACCCGACCCAAGAATGTTCTTGCCCAACAAATGATTGTCGTACATTTCGTCGATCGCGTCTTTGAGCACGCGATAGCAGCGACCATATTCGTATCGAAGATAGAAGTAAGCCGTCGTCGTTCGCGTCGCGAAGCTACTGATGACGATTCCTTCGAGCACTTGATGCGGATCTTGCTCGATCAAAACACGGTTGTTAAACGTGCCAGGTTCGCTTTCATCGCCATTAATGCAAAGATAAATCGGTCCCGTTACATCCTTGGGCAAGAATGTCCATTTGAGACCAGTCGGAAAGCCTGCACCACCTCGACCGCGAAGCCCAGATGCCTTGACGACATCGATGACTTCCGTATTTTTCATAGACAGTGCTTTTGCCAGCGCTTGATAACCACCGTCGGCTTTGTACGACGCCAACTTGTGACTATTTGGCTTGCCCTGTCGAGACAGCAAAACCGGCTTGAAATCTTCGTTGCTCATGCTCAACCTCGCACCATTTTTTCTACGTCGTCCGCAGTCACACACAAGCTCAATTCGTCATCCACCAACATGCACGGAGCACCATCGCAAGCTCCCAAGCATTCCGCCAACTCCAAGGTGACTTTGCCGTCAGCTGTGGTTTGGCCAGGCAGAATTCCCCATCGTTCGCAAAGTTCAGCCAACAGCTCTTCGCCACCTCGCAACATGCATGGAAGCGATCGGCAAATCCAAACCCGCTTTTTACCTAAAGGGTCTTCTTCGGTTCGAAAGAAACCGTAGAACGAGAGCGTGTCATTGATTTGTGCAGGCGATAGCTCGAGCATGTCTGCAATTTCCTTAATCGCCTTGCGACTAACGCAGCCCGTCTCTTGCTGAACCACATGCAACGCAGGTAGCGTGACCGCTTGCTTGCTCGGATAGCGGCCCAAGTGATCCTCGATCACCTTTTTGGCATTGTCACTCAATTCGCTCATCGATCCAACTCCGCAGCGATGATGTTGATACTTCCCAGAACAGCCGCCACGTCGCTCAACATGCAGCCTCGTATTAGTTTCGAAAACAACGCGAAGTGCAGGACCGAAGGGGGTCGAGTTCTCGCTCGATAAGCTCGGAACGATCCGTCGCCAACGATGTAATACCCAAGTTCGCCATTCGGGGATTCTGTCGCAGCGTAGATCGAATCCTTGGGCCCAGCCATCTGTCGGTTCGGCATCACACTCTCGAAATGGTGAATCAAACCTTCTATACTGCGATAAACTTCTTTTTTATCCGGCATCCCTGCTTTGCCTGCCTCGCCAGCAAAGATCGGCCCCTGGGGAAGCTTGTCGATCGCCTGCTCAATGATCTTGACACTCTCAAGCATCTCCATCATTCGAACTTGGAACCGGGCGTAGCAGTCGCCACCTTGGCTCGCACAGACATCGAAATCGAAATCATCGTAAGCTAAATAAGGCTCATCGCGACGCAAGTCACGAGCAACACCACTCGCGCGAGCCGTCGGTCCGGTCGCGCCACCCGCAATCGCTTCCTCGCGTGAAAGAACTCCAACGTCGCGAGTTCGCTCGACAAAGATTCGGTTCTTCATCACCAATCCGCTAAAGTCCCGATAGACCCGAGGGAAGTTCCTCACGAAATCCTTGACCATCTTGACCCAGTCGTCGGTAACGTCATACAGCAAGCCACCGACTCGTGTGTACGAGGTGTGGAATCGCTGGCCCGAGGCACGCTCGCAAATTTCATAAATGGTCTCGCGTTCGTTAAACGCATACATGAACGCAGTCGCACCACCGAGATCCAAGACGCAAGTCCCAAGGCACAACAGGTGATCGTGCAATCGCATCAGCTCAGCAAAGATCGTGCGGATGTACTTGCAACGAGGGGTCAACTCGATACCCAGCAACTTTTCAACCGCATGGTGCCAAGCGATCTCGTTAGCCATCGGAGAAACGTAGTTCATTCGGTCGACGATGGTTACGTATTGATTGAAGTCCAATACCTCACCAAGCTTCTCGAACCCGCTGTGAAGGAATCCGATGTCGGGCTCCGCATCGATGACCATTTCGCCATCGAGCTGCAATACCAACCGCAACGTCGTATGCGTAGCCGGGTGCTGCGGACCGAAATTGAGCGTCCAAAGACCTTCGCGTTTGTTCTCATCCAGATCAGGACTATCAAGCAGTTCTAGAGGCATGCTGAATAACTCCGCTTAGCTTTCTGCTCGTGTAACGATTGGAAAATTATGACGCTCGCCGCGACCTTTGACCGGATAGTCTTTTCGCAATGGAAAGGACTGGAAATCGTCCGGCAAAAGCAACCTTTTGAAATTGGGATGGCCTGCGAAAACAATGCCGTACATGTCGTATACCTCGCGCTCAAGCCAATCCGCACCAAACCAGACCGATGTTGCGGAGGGGATCGTCAAATCCGGCTCATTCAAATGCATCTTCGCAATCAATCGCAAACCAGAATCGACATTCAACAAGCAGTACACAACCTCGAAACGATCATCGACATTGCCATACTCGAGCAGGTCCACGGCGGTCAGGTCCGTCAGCTGGTCAAAGCCGGCAGCCTTGAACGCATTCAGGCACCTTAGCAGTTCACCCGATGCGAAGACAACACGCGTTTGCCCGCGGAACTCAGACCACTCCAAGCCTACGCCAGGTAGCAACTCTACGAGCCGCGATTTAACGGTTTCGATCTCAGACGGTTTTGAATCGGTTGTTTCGTTTGCCATTTTCGTAGCGGTTTTTGCGTTCTAGTGAACAGGATCGTATTTTTGGTCATCGAGTTTGAATCCGTTGCGTTCGCGGATTCGAATCAACTCATCTTCATCGAATCGAGAAGGGCCTTCCGGCAAGATTCGCAACTTGAATTCTCTTGCATTGACTGTCCCCCCCGACTTGATCTTGTCCTGCAAATCGAGAATGGACCGAATCAACTGCTCGGGTCTCGGCGGACAACCAGGAACGTAAACATCGACCGGCATAAAACGATCGATCCCTTGCACAACGGCGTAGGTGTCGAATACACCACCCGTGCAAGCACACGCGCCCATCGAGATACACCACTTAGGCTCGGGCATCTGCAACCAAATCCGCTGGAGAACCGGCAGCATCTTCATCACGACCCGCCCTGCAACGATCATCAGATCGCATTGTCGCGGAGAAAAACGCATGACTTCGCTACCGAACCGCGACAAATCGTGCTTGCTAGCAGCCGTGCTCATCAATTCAATCCCGCAACAAGCTGTCGCGAAAGGCATCGGCCATAAGCTATTTGCACGCCCCCACGACGCAGCCGCGTCGAGGGTCGTCAAAAAGATATTGTCGCCGAGTTGTTTGTTTATTTGCGTCGCCAATCAAAGACTCCTTTGCGATATGCAACCACGTAAGCCAAAGCCAAGGTCGCCATCAAAACGAGAAGCACAGCTAAAACTGCAGTGCGGAAAGCGAGCGGAATGCCGTCGGGAGCGAGCAACGAGACCGCCCAAGGATAGACGAACAGCAGTTCAACGTCGAAAACTAAGAATAAGATTGCAATCAAGTAAAACTTAACGTCGAATGGCTTGCGAGCATCTCCCACTGGATCCATCCCGGATTCGTAAGGGGCACCCTTGACTCGCGTCCGTTTTTTCGGCGCAACAAGGTGCGGGAGGATCAGCGAAACCGCTGCGAAGCCAACGACGGCGATCAGATATATCAGTATTGGTAAGTAATTTGCCACGGCCAAATCCTGCGGACGAGCGACTTTGTGAAAAAATTCACAAACTATTTACGATTATTGTAGAGAGCAGCGATTTTTTGTCACCGGCAGTTTGAAAAGATTTTTTGGCCGCCCTGGCTGGTGTCCCGGCTTCAGCCAGCCGCGTTGGTGTCCCGGCTTCAGCCAGCCGCGTTGGTGTACCGGCTTCAGCCGGCCGAATTAGAGTTGGTGTACCGGCTTCAGCTGGCCGCCCAAGCGAACGAGGGCGTAGGGCCCAAGTTCGCAAGATGCTTGGCGTGCTAAGCCCCTTTAGAATAACGCTCCCCCCTTCTCCTCGATTCGAGGAGAAGGGGCAGGGGGATGAGGAGCTGCACGTTTCACATCACGAACATGCCTCGCTTTGCCAAACACATACCAGTGTCGCACATTTGTCCTTAATTGTAGCAGTACCGAATGCCAGCGCATCCGATCCCGCAACCATAGAACAGTTGACCAATGAGCAAATAAATACCTGTAAGGAATGACAAAACCCGAGTCACCTCCGGTTTGCTCATCACCGTGGGGTATCGGAGGGATCGATCGAGTACGAGTACGAGTACCGCGATGCTGAGTACGAGTACGAGAAAAATCACGAAACCGGGTAAGGATGCCCGTTTCCGGGCACCCTCCCCACACCACCACGGCATGCGGGTCCGCACCGGGC
>JAPLNL010000105.1 GCA_026692905.1 Planctomycetota bacterium | reverse complement strand
TTGCGCGTCGTGCTAGGCAAAAAGTCACTAGCTTGCGCGTCGTGCTAGGCAAAAAGTCACTAGCTTGCGCGTCGTGCTAGGCAAAAAGTCACTAGCTTGCGCGTCGTGCTAGGCAAAACATCACTAGCTTGCGCGTCGTGCTAGGCGTATCGGAACCCACTCGCCGAAGTTACTGGAACGGATTATTCGCAGCAGTTATCGCCCAAATCGGAACAAGATTCGGCTGACTCTCCCTCGGCCGGCTCTCCCTCTTGCACCAAGCCACCAAACTCAAGTTTGGACTTGATCAATGACGGATCGAGCTCACGTGGAAAATACTTCTCAACAACCTCATAAAACTGCTCTTGGGTTTCGACCCGCACCACGTTTGTACGGAAGTGCCTTGCACCATACTTGCTCTGGGCGTAACAGCATGCAAACTTCCGCATCAACATCGTTCCCTTTTGTGTCCCGAATCGTTCGACGACCAAATCATAATGACGAAGCATGCAAGCTCGCTGCTCATCCAATGTGGGTTCCGGCGGAATGGGCTTGCCAGCGATTGCAGCCGCAGCTTGGGCAAACAGCCATGGTCGGCCCAGTGCAGCTCTCGCGATCATGACGCCGTCTACGTTGTAGTGCTTAAATGCATGCACAACTTGCTCAGGGGTTTGAAGATCACCGTTTCCAATGAGCGGCATCTTGTCCAAGTGTTGCTTGATTTCGGCGATTCGATTCCAGTCAGCTGAACCCTTGAAAAAATCTTCAGCCGTACGCCCATGGACAGTCAACGCGGAAGCCCCCGCCTTTTCGACGACTTGTGCGATCTGAATATGATTCATGGTTTTTCGAGTGCAACCCAATCGAATTTTGGCGGTGACAGGCGTCGGGTAACAGGCTTCCACCAGCCTGGAAATAATCGCATACATGCGGTCTGGGTCGCGTAACAGGTAGGAACCACTATGGGCTTTTTCGGTCACTTGCTTCACTGGGCAGCCGAAATTGATATCGACGACACTGACACCGTATTCACCAGCCAATCGAGCCCCGACTTTGGCCATGACGTCCGGTTCATTGTCCCAAATCTGAACAGCCAACGGTCTAGCCTCGTCTTTAACTCCCCACAAGCGATCAGGGTGTTCGCAATCGTGCTCGTCCAACCATACAAAGCCGCGAGCATTGACCATCTCGGTTGCCTGCAAGCCAGCGCCGCCAAACTCTCGAACAATCTGCCGAAAGGCGAAATTGGTATAACCAGCCATCGGAGCTTGAAAAATGGGCGGATCGATACACAAGCTCCCGATCATCAACGGTGCAACTTCAGCGGCTGGTTTATCAACGCCAGTACCGGATTCCATTTGGGAAGAAATGGGCGCGACGATTTTGTTTTCAGCAACACTTGTCATGGCCCTTATCCTAACTGAAATCAAATCTGTTGCCAACGATGCCATCCTTGCAACCCCTACAGGTGCTACACCCAACAGAAAGCGTGTCGCCAATGATCGCAAAAGTTCTTTTCTTTTTCGAAATTTGCTAAACTTCGAGTCCACCCAAATTTGACTCTCTCTTAGCGTGACTTAAATTTTCTTCGTAGCCACGCTGTCAAGGCTAGCACAGCACAGTACAGCAAACGTAGCGTTGAAGGCGTAAGATCCGTGTGTTGATTTTTCGCTTCGCTTCGCCCGCTGACATAACTTTTCGCAATATCAGATCTGTCGGAGTCAATCGAATGAACCAATTCGCCACGAAGTTAAAGCGGTTTTTGAAAAGTGAAGATGGTCCGACTGCAGTTGAGTACGCAGTCATGCTTTCTTTAATTATTGTCGTTTGCCTGACAGCCGTTAGCAATATCGGTACCAAAGCGAGAACCTCATTTTCTAACGTTTCGGCACAACTCGGCACTTCGAGCTAAGCTCTTCGGCATGAGTCTTTGAATGAAACAAACCTTTAGCCGTTGGGCGCTAGCCCCGGTTTTCCACTCGACATTCGTCGAGAACCGGGGCTAGCGCCCATCGGCTAATTAATACGAAAAACAAATGCGGATGTGCTTAGCACGAGAGATCGATTTATTCCTCTAAGGAGACAGTTTCATGTCACAAGCATTCTTTCCAATCGAAGCAATTAGCAGCTTGTGGGAAATCGTCTGTTGCGGTTTCACATTCTTCGCTGTCGCGACCGCATGGATCTTAGCGCCACGCTAGGCATCGCTGTGAAGGCCTGAATCTGATGTAAAGTTCCGTGTACCACGGGACTGCTTGCCGTCACGCCTTAGGAAGAACGCCCATGCTCGTTGTGACGCTCATGACACTCAGCTAGGATTGGTTGATGAGACCGTTTTATTGGAAGGCTTCATTTCTTGAAACTCTTCGCCGGATCGAAATTGAAGAGAGAATTTTTTCGAAAAGGTTGGATCGATTAGGATCGTGTTTTCTTGCCGTTCGACTGAGTCGATGAGCAGTCGATGGACGAACCAGAGCTTTTCACGCTCCGGCTCAATCGTGGGCTGAGATAGTTCGAGATGAAACCAAAGCCATCCACGCTCTGTTTCCTTGCCTACCCATTTTAGAGAAGAATGCTCCTTCGGTAATTCCTCGCCCACTTTTCTAGCAGCCTGTGAGCGAAGAACCTCTTTAAACTCATCCTTGTTCATGGCCAATGGCGAGCTTCGCAGAAAAAAGTGTCGATTCAGGTATTCGATCGCAATATCAGGGAAATCCTCGTCGTCGACTGAGATTTTTTTTCCTGGCTGGTTTACATATCGCTCTTTGCTGATCGCAGTCTCCAGATCCTGAGGGTGCAAGCGGAGCGACACTTCCCAAAGTTTAGATTCCGAATTCCACCTCATTTGTCCAACGCAAAGATGGAATGGGTGTGCGTGCACAACCGACACCAATGAATAAAAGAATGCGACAGCGAGCAGAGTTGACACCATGCGGAAGTGGGACGATTTTGGTTTCAACATGTCTGATTCCGCGAGAAACAAGGTTGGGATGCTCGTGTTTTGTTCTGTCTAATTCACTAGCTTGCGCGTCGTGCTATGTTCAAAGTCCAATTCACTAGCTTGCGCGTCGTGCTACGTTCAAGACACGTGCTATACCGCTGCAGCTGCCTTCTTTTTCTTTTTCTTGTCCTTCTTTTTCTTTGGCTCTTCCGTTGCTTTTGACTCCGGTGTGGCCTCTGCTTTTTTCACAGAGGCAGCAGCATCCGCTTTTGCAGCATCCGCTTTTGCAGCCTCAACCTTGTCCGCTTCAACTTTTTCGGCAGCCTTCTTCGCGTCTGCTTCTTTCTTGGCAACTGCCTCTTTCTTGGCCTTAGCAGCCCCCATCGGATTGTCCTCCCCTCCGAAACCTCGTCGCATTTTGAACAGTTGGAATTTCGTCGACTCCATTACTGGTGGGAAGTAGTTGTTGTTGCGATCGACGTCAGCTGTTTCGCGATAAGGGTCGAGCTCGAGTGATTTCATCGGCTTGTCCGCAATGATCATCGTGTCACAGCGATTGTTATCCACTCGCCAAACTTCAGCTGGAATTCGGATCTCCCGCGTCGAACCGTCTTCAAAGGTTGCCATTAAAATGACAGGCATGACCAATCCACCAACATTCTTCAAGGCAACGCGATAGTAGCGATCGGTCGATTCCAACATAGCCTTTTCTTTATCCGATAGTTCGCTCTTGAACTTCTCGAACGCCTTGCGTTGTTCTTCGGTGACTTCGCTAGGATCGTATTCGTTATAGAAATCCTTTAGCTCAGGATACTTGTCGGCACGCTTCGCGAGTGACTTGTCCCGTTGTTTTGATAGCGATGGCCGTCGTTCTGCCTTCTTTGCTTTCTCGGCTGCTGCTTTTTCGTCAGGCGTTGTCTTGTCGACCATGAACTCTTCGATCTTATCGATCGCGATGTCACAGTGATCGGTAGTGTAGAACCAACCTCGCCAGAACCAATCCAAATCCACTCCCGAGGCATCTTCCATCGTACGGAAGAAATCGGCCGGCATAGGACGCTTGAACTTCCAGCGGCGCGCGTACTCACGGAACGAAAAATCAAACAACTCACGTCCGAGGATCGTTTCGCGGAGAATGTTGAGCGCAGTTGCTGGCTTGGTATAAGCGTTTGGACCGAACTGCATGATCGAATCGCTGTTGGTCATGATCGGCACTTGATTGTTGCTTTGCATGTAAGGGACGATCAACTCAGGCTCACCCCGTTGGGATGGATATTGATCTTCCCATTCTTGTTCGGCCAAATACTGGAGGAAGGTGTTGAGCCCCTCGTCCATCCAAGACCACTGTCGTTCATCGCTGTTAACGATCATTGGAAAATAGTTGTGACCAACTTCGTGGATCACCACCGAGATCAAACCGTACTTGGTACCAGCGGAATAAGTGCCATCCTCCTTGGGTCTTGGGCCATTGAAGCAGATCATCGGGTATTCCATACCACCGATCGGTCCGTTGACGCTGATCGCGATAGGATAGGGATAATCGAAGGTGTATCGGCTGTAGACGTTGAGAGTGTGAATGATCGAGTGCGTGCTGTATTTGCTCCAAAGCGGTTCCGCTTCGTTTGGATAGTAGCTCATCGCCATGACACTGTTACCATTCACGTTGTGACCTTGTGCGTCCCAAATAAATTTACGGCTCGAAGCGAAGGCAAAGTCTCGAACGTTCTCCGCGTGGAAAACCCAAGTCTTCGTTTTATCGGATTTGCTTTTCTCGTTTTCCTTGGCCTCTTCCGGGGTCACGATGAAGACCGGCTTGTCAGCGATCTTGGCTTTGGCGAGACGCTCTTGCTGAGCAGCCGAAAGGACTTCGTTCGGATTTTGAAGAACTCCCGTTGAGCCAACCATATGGTCCGCTGGCGCTGTGATGCGAACAATGTAGTCACCGAACTCAAGCGTGAACTCGCCTTGTCCGAGGTACTGCTTGTGCTGCCAACCGGTAACGTCGGTAAACGCAGCCAAGCGAGGGAACCACTGAGCCATTTCGTAGATGTAGTTGCCATCTTTTTCGAAGAACTCGGAGCCAGTTCGACCGTTGAGCATCCGAGCGTTATTGATCTTGTAGTTCCACTTGATCTTGAAGGTCGTTTCTTGACCTGGTACGAGTGGCTCGCCAAGATCAATTCTCATCATCGTGTCGACTACGGTTGTGGCCAGCTTCTCGTCTTTGTGATTCGTGACCGATTCGATTTTGCAACCGCCGTCGAAGTTCTGGCGAAGCTGCATGGCCTCAATCTCGAAAGTCGACATTCTTGATCCAGGGGCGCGAGAAGCCCGCGTGGAGTTTGCGCCGCTGTTTGGCGAGAAGATGTTTGGGTCGAGTTGAATCCAAACGTATCGAAGGGTGTGCGGTGACAAATTGTGATAACGAATGGACTCGTTGCCGTGAATCGACTGGTCGCCATCGTTCAAGGTAACGTCGATGTTGTAGTCGATCTTTTGCTGCCAGTAATCAGGACCGGGCTCGCCGGCTGCACTTCGGTAACCGTTTGGCGTTGGGAGAATTTCTTCTAACTGTCGAAATTTGTCATCCTGCCCGTACTTCTTATTGGGAAAGGGTTGCCCGAAGGCAGCCCCAATGAGAGTGCAGAAGAACAACGCCAAGGTACCGCCAATCCCAACACAAAATCTCATTGCTAATTACTCGCGAATCAAAGGGTGATCTACCTATGGAGAGGCTCATCAGGTTCTAAACTGCCATATCATAGCCAGCAGGCATTCGTTCTAGGTTACTCGAAAACCCAAAAAACGCCATTCATTTGCAGGATCTCACGTTCCAGCGTTGGTCCTACTTGTCGAGAGGGGCTTTGAAGGGACAAACCGCCTTTTGTTCTTGTTGATAAATTAACCAAACCACGAAATACACGAAGCACACGAAAAAAGAAAATGTGAAGGCAAAAGGGTTCTACCCCACAAGAGTAAAGCGACTGTCGCAATCGCTTGGCTGGCACTTTAGGCTATTCCACACCCAAACGGTCTTGAACTGAATTTTGGCTTGGATTTGTTTCGACCGTGGTTTGATGGCGTTAAAAAAGGGGACGATGGCGTCACATCCCTAGTCAATAATTTTTGGCAATTTCGCGTTCGTTAGTTTGTAGTTATTGTTTGCTTGTGGCTGGACCAGTCGTAGTTGGAATCGGGTGGAGGCAAGGGACGACCCGTTTTAACATACAGATCGACAGCTTCATACACAATCTCGCATAACTCCGCGAACACGGTTTTGGGATCGTCGCCATGGCAACCCCCAAGAACCAATTTTGGACAACATCCAATAAAACACTGGTCTTCCTCAGACCAATAGACAATTTTTGCGTAGCGGTTTGCGTCGCTCATTTTTGACTCTCCTCGACTGCGTATTTCACGATTCTCTCTTGATATTTTTTAGCATCATCACCGAGTTGTCCCGAAATCGTAACGATATCCTTTATTTTGGGATGGGCAAAGTTTGATGACTCCCTTTGCCACCTCGGTTCTCGAACCCAGCGTTCTCTAGGTCCGCAATCAACTCTCGAATTTTTCGTGGCATCATGTCCCCTCGGCCGCTCTAGTATAGCCCATTCTACTGGGCCCCTTTTGCTATCGCTTTGGCTGGCGGATGAATTGAGGCTGGCGATTTGGGGCGGGTGCCGTGGCGGACTGTTGTTCCGCGTTCGGTTGGTTCGCATCTCTTGCTGATGAATTGTCGTCCGATTCGGTGGTACGAATCGACTTCATGCCAGTTTCTAAGAATGGAGGGATCGGCGCCGTGATTTGGGCTTGGTTGCGTCGCTTTGCTTTTGGTGGTGGGACGTACCCTTCGTCCGGCCAGCTGGGTTTGCTAATAGTCGCCTCGAGGGAGCTTAATGCAGGACTGGTGGCAGGCGGCAATGATGGAGGAGGTTCGGCGGTGAAGTTGCTTTCTATGCGACCCGCGGGGAGTGCGTCGGCTTCCTTTTTCAGAACCTCTCGGATGTCAAGTTGTGTATCGCTCCAGGGGACCAGCGTCACCTTGGGAGTTCCAACCAAATTTGCCTCGGTGACTTGAGCGTTTGAGTTGCCACTTTGAAAATCGACTGGGTTCTCGAAGACGCCAGAAGTGCCTGGCACAACGAGTCCTTGATCGCTCCAAAGACTTTTAGGGCCTGAATCGGAAGCTGTCCAGGACGCTGCACTCGCTGAATTTACCGTTTGGTGGACCGAGTCCGGCAATGGCTTGTACCAATACCAAGTACTGACGCCGCCAGCGATGAGAACCAACCAGCCGACAATGCGGGGCTGGCGGTTGGGACTGGGGGGGGAAGCGGGAGGAGCTTTGTTTGACGCGCCAAGATCGCTCAGTTTTGATTTTTTAGCCATGGTACGCGAAAGATTGAATGGGAATAGGACCGTGGTGGTTCTTTCGCAACATCCATGCGCGATCAAAACTGTCAGTTTGGAACGGGCATCCAGGTGCTCGTTCGCTCAATTTTTAAGGATCGGAAATGGAATTTTAGAAAATGAAAGAAAAAGCCAAACGTCCGTTTGTAACGGCGAATGCTTGCCGCGGTTCTCGACAAAAGTCGAGCATTTAAGGAAACCCGGGCTTTAAAGCCACCCTCCCTCGGGGAGGGTCGGGCTTTCAGCCCGGGGAGGGTGAACTGGCTTGTGCAATCGTTGTTGGCACTTCACCCTCCCCTCGCTATGCTCGACCCTCCCAGCGGGAGGGTGTCTACCGGGTCCTTGCAGCAGAGAACACTTGTCGATGTGCTTGGGAGAGAGCGAGATTTCAAGTACACTGCTTTGGTTCAACATGCTGGCAGTCGAATGGGACCGTTTAGGAAATTTCGTAGTGGAAAGACGTTTTCGCACCATTGATTTTACGGGGCAGATGATTCTGCTCGGGACGGGCACGAGTGTAGGCGTCCCGGCAATCGGTTGTGATTGTGCGGTTTGCAAGAGTTCGAATCCCAAAAACAATCGGACACGGTCTGGGGCAATCTTGGGATTGCCCGATGGGAATCTCCTTTTTGATACTTCGCCGGATCTTCGCCAGCAGCTTTTGCGAGAGGGCATAGGAATGGTGAATGCGGTGGTGTTCACGCATGAGCATGCCGACCATTTGCATGGCCTGGATGATTTGAGACTCTTTCCATTTGCCCTTGGGCATGCTGTTCCAATTTATTGCAGCACGTTGGTCGAATCCCGAATCCGCAACGTTTTCGATTATGCCTTTGATCGTCGCGAGCCAACTCATGCGGCGGCTGCACCTCAGTTGCAAATCCTCAATATCGACGCAAACCCTTTTGACGTTCTCAACACGCGCTTTCAGCCGATTCCACTGGTTCATGGCCCCAATTGCAATGTGCTTGGGTTTCGATTCGGAAACGTCGCTTACTGTACTGACACGAACTTTATCTCCGACACGAGTTTAGAGCTCTTGCACGGCCTGGACACGTTGGTCTTAGATGCGTTGCGGTACACACCTCATCCGACTCACTTTTCGGTGGAACAAGCGTTAGAAGTCGTCGATCGGGTCCGGCCCAAGATGACTTTTTTAACTCATTTATCACACGACCTAGACTACGAATCGGCTAATCTTTTGTTGCCTGAGAATGTTCGACTCGCTTACGATGGTCTGCGCATCCCGTTAACTTGATATGAGATTGTCCATTATTAAGGATCGTGTTGAGCATGCACTTCAGAGCTTGCGATCGGATTTAGCGGATTCCAAGGGAAGCTCCAATCATTGGACTGGTGCGCTTTCGACCTCGGCGTTGTCGACAGCAACGGCGGTAAGTTCATTGTCGATTTGCCGAGATCAGTTTCGAAAGGACGCTTGGTCCATTCATGAAGGTGACAGCGATGGCCATGGTCCTAGGCGTTGGGACGAGCTCATTGAGGGAGGTTCCGAATGGCTTTCGCGAGCTCAAAATTCGGATGGAGGCTTTGGCGATACCGATAGATCCCTGTCCAATATCGCTACCACTTTGTTGGTTTTGGCTGCTTGGCAATTGGCGGGTCACAACTCCCGATATGCCGCGAAAATCTCGGCAGCTTGGGCATACGTTGAGCGCGGAGGGAGTTGGGAAGGTTTGAAGCAACGTTATGGCAAAGACAAAACTTTTGTCGTACCCATCATGACGAATTGTGCGTTGGCGGGACTGGTGGACTGGGGAAAGATCCCTACACTGCCGTTTGAAGCCGCGGCCCTACCCCAATCGTGGTATCGTTTTGTACAACTCCCGGTCGTAAGTTATGCCATTCCAGCTTTGGTCGCGATCGGACAAGCTCAGTACTTTCATCGACCACCGAGAAATCCTATTTCAAGAGCGGTGCGTTCGATTGCACGCAAGCCGACCATGCGGGTATTGACTCGGATGCAACCGACGAGTGGCGGATATTTGGAAGCCGTACCATTAACCAGTTTTGTACTGATGAGTTTGGCGTCGATAGGCCAGGGTGCATCGCGTGTTGCAGTTGAGTCCAGGAAGTTCATTGTCGATTCGGTCTTGGAGGATGGCAGTTGGCCGATCGACACGAATTTGGCAACTTGGGTCACTTCATTGGCATCGGCAAACTACTTCGATACAGGCAATTTCGAGTTAGGCAATCGAGAAAGCACCGTTCTATCGGCCGACGATCTATTGGAGTGGAATCGATCGATCGATTGGTTGTTGACTTGTCAGCATCGAAAGCGGCATGCATTTACGGGGGCGGAGCCTGGTGGTTGGGGCTGGACCAATTTAAGTGGTGCGGTACCGGATTCGGATGATACGCCAGCAGCGTTGATCGCGTTGCAAAAATGGTTGGTAACGAGCAGGCAGGTGACTGCGCGATTGAGGCCTGATTTTGTTTTCGACAATGCTCTCGACGCTCGAGTTCAAATCGCCGCCCGCGCTGGCTGTCGATGGCTGGTTCGATTACAAAATAGGGATGGCGGTTGGCCGACTTTTTGTCGCGGTTGGGGCACTTTGCCATTTGACCGGAGCGGCAGCGATTTGACGGCTCATGCGATCCGGGCATTGCACTGTTGGAACGAGGTCTTTCCCTCTGCCTTTGAGGGGGCAACCTCAGCCATGGAACGAGGCTGGGCGTATTTGGAGCGGCATCAAAACGCGGACGGGAGTTGGTTGCCGCTTTGGTTTGGCAACCAAGATCGTTCAGCAGAAGACAATCCAATTTACGGAACTGGACGCGTTTTATTGTGCTATAGCCAGTGCAACCGTGCGAACCATCCTTCGTTTCAGCGAGGATTGACCTATTTATTGGCCAACCAAAACGCGGATGGGGGGTGGGGAGGCGGTAATAACAGCCACTATCCTGGCTCCGATCGATCTTTGCCGGTAATCACTAGCACAATCGAAGAAACAAGTGTCGCGTTGGAAGGAATCCTGGCTGGAGGTGGCACAAAGGACAGCATCCCCTCTATAATGCGAGCCTTGAACTGGTTGTGTGATGCGATTGGTCAAGACCACCATCGAGTAAGCCAACCTATCGGATTTTATTTCGCTCGGCTCTGGTATCACGAAAAATTGTATCCCTTGGTTTTCTCCATGGGTGCTCTCAAAAAAGGACTTGAGTTTTGTCAACGTTAACCCCAACTGCTTCGATGCCCGAAACACAAACACCGAACGCAACCGAGAAATCGGAGAAAAAAACGCGACGCAAAACCAGCCATTTGAAATTGGTGCCAGAAACTTCGCAATTGCGAGAGCAAATGCGGGACAAATGCCGGGATGTGGCCTCTCGCATGAACAAAGAGATGCCGCCAACCAAAGACGAGCTCGAGAAAATCGCGAGGCGGACGCTCGAGGAAATGGGAATGGCTGAGGGCTATGTCGGCTGGCTTATGGTTATGCTCAGCACGGAGTTTTTCCGGGATGCAGTCGCTGCAACTCCTCCGAGCCGTCGGTTGTTTTTGCTCCCGCACTGTTTGAAACACGCGGAGGGTTGCCCAGCCGACTACGATGAGTTTGGAATGGATTGCAAGAAGTGCGGCGCTTGCAGCATTGCCGACTTCCGAACCAAAGCCGAAGAGATGGGCTACAAGGTGTTGGTGGCAGAGGGTTCGCCAGTCGTCTTGAAGATCATCGTAAGCGGCTACGTGGATTCGATCGTTGGAGTCGCATGTTTGAATGTGTTGGAAAAAGCCATTGACAAGATTTTGCTCGCTGGGATTCCTTGCATGGCGGTTCCATTGTTGTCGAGCGACTGCCGGAATACGAGCGTCGATGAAGCATGGGTCCGCGACATGATTATGGTTCAGCAGCCGGTTGCTGAGCAAAAAACCAGGTCCTACGTGCACTTGATGCGTGGTGCCAGCGATTTGTTTTCACAACCGCAGCTCGATTCGATCGTCGGCCGACAACGCAGTCAAACACAGATCAATATTGAGTCAACGGATCCGCTCGCAGGAGTGGATCCAATCGCGGCAACTGAGGCGCTCGCGTGCAACTTCTTGTCGCGGGGTGGCAAGTACTCACGGCCATTTATTACATTGGCTGCTTACGATGCCATGAATGGCGGCAAAGCGACAGGCCAGGGTGGCGAGAAAGAAGTGGCGAGTTACTCGCGTGGTGTCCAAAGCGCGGCGTTGAGCATCGAGTGCTTCCATAAAGCGTCGTTGGTTCACGATGACATCGAGGATGGAGACGCATTTCGCTATGGAGTGCCTGCAATGCATCAGCAGTTTGGACTGTCGACCGCCATCAATGTTGGCGACTACATGATTGGAATGGGATACCGACTGATTGGTCGCGAAATCGAATCCATCGGTGCAGCGGCGGCCGCCGAGATATTAAACTGCCTGTCATCGGCCCACATGCGTTTGGCTGAGGGGCAAGGTGCCGAATTGCTTTGGCGAGATGGACCAAATAAGCGGCTGACACCGCTCGACGCTTTGAAGATCTATGCATTAAAGACATCGCCAGCGTTTGAGGCAGCTCTCTTTACCGGGGTGCGATTGGCGGGGGATGCAAAGGCTTATGCGGAGCCCATTAAGCTGTTTGCCCGGAACATTGGCGTTGCATTCCAGATTATTAATGACTTGCAAGACTGGCATGGTGACGATCACAACAAACTGTCTGCGGCTGGCGATGTCCTGGGGGGCAGGCCGACCGTGCTGCTGGCCTTGGCTTTGCAATCCCTGTCTCCAGAGGACTCGGAAAGGCTTTTAGTTGTCATGGGAAGCGATTCGGGGCTTTCCGATGCCGCACGGATTGCAACGGCAAAGGAATTGTTTTCAAAGGCTCGAGTCTTCGAGCAGGCAGAGAAGTTGATCGATCGGCATCGGGAGAGAGCTGTTGAAGTTGCGATGGCAATCGATCCAGAGCCTTTGAAGCGTCTCTTTCACTATTTGATCGACACCGTCTTGAGCGAAGCGGACATCAAAGGAGCTGCAGCGCCAGAGCCTGTGGTGGTGACGCATAGCATCTCGATGAAACCACCAGCAGCACTTTTGGGTACAGCAGAAGCTGCCCGCTCCTAGAGTCAGACTCGCTAGAATGCATACACCAGCCAACGAACCACTGCACAAAGAATGCGAGGGGACATGTATTTCCGCAGCTGAATTGATTGGGATTTATTATCAGGATTCCAGTTTGCTTGGTCGCTTTGAGCAAGTTGAAAATCAAACAATCGCCAGCGTTTATCGAAATCTCCTCGACCACACGAATCATATGACCGTGACGGTCGAGTCGCATCATGGAGACGCCGTGGATGTGCAAGTGCTCCGCTCTGACGTGTCGGGGGTGCATTATCGCAGGGAAATACTGCTTCGAACACGAAAAACAAACGTCGTTGTCCAATATGGCATTGTTCGATTGAACACTAGATTTTTAGCCGATAAACCGCGGAATGAGATTTTAGAACAACGTATTCCGCTTGGCCGAGTACTAATTGAGAACAATGTTCTCAGGAAGATCGAGTTGTTCGATTTGCTTCGAGTCGAGTGTGGACCGATTCTCGCGGAATTTTTTGGCGTACCGATTGGGACGGTAACCTACGGAAGAACTGCGTTAATCCACTGCGACGACGAACCTGCGATTGAGTTGCTTGAAGTGGTGAGGCCGGAGTAAGCAAGAATGGCATTGAATTAATCCTGTCCTCGTAGTGGAAGTTGTAAAACTTCTTGGAGCTCGAGAACGAGCTCAGTCGCAAGACGGAGGGAGAGTACCTTGGGTTACGTCGAATCGGGCATCTCAACATCCAAAATAACTCCATGATTCTTTAATCTGCCAAAGAGATCGCAGACGCTACAGTTGATGAATTGGATTCCGTTGCGAGATGACATGCCGAAATTCTGAATCGCCTTTTCATCGTGAATGTGACCAAACGCATGAAACATCGGTTTGATTCTTGTTTCGACATGGGTTCGCAACGATTTGGAACCAACATGGACGGGTTCGCCTGTATCAAAATCCTTCGTCACATCACGGATTCCCTTGGGTGGGCCATGGGTGATGAGAATGTCGATGTCGTCGGGAATGGACTGCCAAACCGCGTCGAGTTCTGATCGCGGCTTCATGTAAGACCAATGATAGAACTCCGGCGTGTACGGCGAACCGAAGATTTTTAGCCCATGCCAGTCAGTCTGATGATGGATCAAAAATCTCACTTGTGGATAGTCACCGTTTCGAATCAGCCCTTGTTCGATAGCTGTGGAGTGGTTTCCCGGAACAAATACTTTCGTTGGAATATCAAGGGCGGAGAACCATGCAAAAAAGCTCCTCGCTTCCGGTTCGTTGAGATAGGCATCACCGCTATCTGATTCGTCCCCACAATGGATGACGAGATCAATATTATTTGGGACGTGAAGCTGCAGGTGTCTGCCGTGGGTGTCCGAGATAAACCAAACTTTCATGTGCTCTTTCCGAATGATGGTGGGGATACAAATGGTATCAAACGGAGAGCTTTTTGAGGTCTAGGTGGATTGGGCGTAACACAATTCTTGGGGGTAGAGTTCGGCTCGGTCATTTTTTTCGTGCTCAGGATTCGGGTTGTAGCAATAAAAAGCTCAACTTGGCACCCTTGTTGTGTCGATCGTAACGAACGTTCGCAAGCGCGAAGGAAATTGGATTCAACCGGGGGGTTTATCATGGTCCGCAAGACCTTTTTGGTCGCCGCACTAGCAATTGTCGCTGGTATGGCCTCGTACGACGACGCCCAAGCCCAGCAGGCTCAGCCTCAGGCACAGGCATATGGCAAGGCATGGGGTGGTGCTGCGAGCAATCGCGACTACGAGCGATTCAATCACTACCCATATGTTTACTATCCACAAAACTTTTATGGTAACGAGTACTATCGCAGTAGCGACAGCCTTTACCATCGATATCCTGCAGAAATGCAGATCCCAGTTTACAATCGCAAGTGGTACAATTACTATCCAACAGCTCAGCGATATCACTGGGGCCACCACTTCCTAACGGACGTTTTCTAAACCGTTCGGCACTCAAAAAATACAATTCCCGCAACACTGCGTTGGTCGATTGATCGCGCAGTGTTTTTTCGTTTTTTAGCCGAGGGCAAAATGGATGAAAACAATCGCCTGACGGCCAAGCGACAGATCGCAAGGCTGCTTGGCTGTTCATCGCTTCCCATTTGCGTCCTCTCTGAAGACGACACACTGGTTTTCGCGAACGAAGCCATCGGGGTGTTGCTAGGACGTTCGCCAGAGAGTTTACTGGGTTTGCAATGCAATTCGGCATCGCCCGCGGACGGAACACCTGAGGCCTTGCTCGCCGGCTTCTTTGCTCTGCCAGTCCATTGGTCGAGAAAAGTTTTAAAGCTTATACCCGAGGCAGGTCCAGTCCCTGGTCAGCTCGCTACGGCAGCGGACGAAGTCCATTGGCTTCGATGCCTGATTCCGTTGGAACAAGAAAACGGTTGCGTTCTATGTGTGTTCAGCCCGAACTCAAATCAAGTGCTCGATGATTTCGTGGACGTACGGTCATCGGCGTCTCAAAGAATCCTGCGAGAAAATCGCAAGCATTTTACGTACTTGGACGAAATGTGGTATTTGCAAGGTGAGTCTACCGCAACGAAAAAAGCCTTGGAGCAAGTTCAATTAGCGGTTACGAATTCGTTGCCACTGATTGTGTATGGCCCACCAGGATCAGGCCGATCTTGGCTCGCTCAGTCGATTCAATCGCAGCGAAGAGGCTTGTTAGGAGAGGATCGGAAATTTGAGGCCGGAGATTCTTTTGTTCGGATCGACTGCTCCTTGATGGACGCTGACTTGTTGAGGAGCATGCTCGAAGTTGTTGAGGAAAGTCAGGTCAATTTGAAAGTGATGCCTACGGTTTTGCTCGACAATCTAGAGTGTTTGCCCTCGGAATGTCTTTCCACTTTAGAAAGTTTCTTGCGAGGACCGGCCCCGGCGACCCGAATGGCTACCTGCGATGAAACCGCAATCGACGCATTGCTGGAAAAAGATCAGCGATGGCGTAACATCCTGTCTCGAACAAGTGTACTCAGAATCGACTTACCTCGACTGATCGATCGGTTGGAAGACCTGGATACAGTCGTCAGCGCATGGTCGATGGCTCAGCCCAAGTCGAAGTCGAGCCGATACGAAATCTGCGAGACGTTGATGGAGGCTTTGATGGCATATCCGTGGCCAGGTGACGTCGAAGAATTGAATGAAGCCTTAAAGCACGCAACGGCAAAATGCGAAGGAGAAAAACTGACGGAAAAGGATCTGCCAGTGAACATTCGAACTTGTGTCTCGCACATTGAACAATCGCAGGTCGACGAGACGGTGGACTTGGACGCGATCCTTGAGGATGTTGAGAGAACCATGATTCTCAGAGCTTTGGAACGCTACCCTCAAAACAAAACTTCGGCGGCCAAGCTCCTTAACATTTCGCGAGCTCGGCTTTTGCGTCGGCTTCAGCAGTGGGGCATCCAGTCCGCGAGTGGCCCTGGAGAAGGTGACGATGACTTGCCTGTCTTCAACGAGGTGACGTGACGTTTTCGTTTGGATTGGCTATCTCATTACGTGCGCCTGTGATCAACCGAGCGGTACGGTTGCGAGTCGAATAGTTCCAAAACCATTGAAACAGGACAAGCATTCGATTCTCAAAGCGTGCGAGGTACATAATGTGAATGAACAGCCAAGCGAACCACGCAAGACGCCCCGTCATTCGAATTTTGCCAGCTTCCAAGATCGCGTGAGAGCGACCGATGGTTGCCATGTTGCCTTTGTCCCAGTACTCAAATGGCTTCGTCGGCCGACTGCCGCGAACCGTCTTCGCAATCAAGTTTCCGACGAAGTGTCCTTGCTGGACAGCGACCGGCGCGACCCCTGGCAGCGTCTTGCCATCGGACACGCTGAAGGCAGCCAAGTCGCCGGTTACGAAAATATTGGGGTGGCCAACAACGGAGCATTGTGAATCGACGGCCACGCGCCCCGATCGATCCACTTGATCTGGCGAATGCATCGCTTCTGTCAACTTCTTGCCGAGCATGGATGCTTTGACCCCTGCGGCCCAAATCACGGTGTGGGTGTCCAATCGCTTGGACTCGCCTGCATGGCTTACCATAACATGGTCCGGTTTGATTTCCATGAGTCGTGTTTCGTTCCAAATCTCAGCGCCTAGGTTGGTCAAGTCTCGCGCGGCGGCTGCGGAAAGCGTTGCGTGATATCGGTCCAAGATGAGTTTGCTATTCTCCACTAGGACAACACGGGCCTTGCAAGGGTCAATCGTTCGGAAGTCCTTTTTCATCGATTGATGGGCGAGTTCGCAGATAGCGCCCGCCATTTCCACTCCGGTGGGGCCGCCACCGACAACCACGAAGGTCAATAGGCTAGAGCGTTTTTCAAGGTCGTCCGTGCGTTCGGCTTCTTCGAAAGCAGAAAGGACGCGTCGACGAATTTCGGTCGCATCCTCGATGGTCTTGAGGCCAGGGGCTAGCGGTTCCCACTCCGCATCTTTTCCAAAATAATGATGGGTGGAGCCGGTTGCGACCACCAAGTAATCGAAGGGAATGGTTGATTGATCTTCCAAAATGATGTTTCGAGTGGTCATGTCGAAATCGGCGACGGCACCTAAAAGCACTTGTGCATTTTTCTGTTTACGGAAAATACTTCGTAAGGGGGCCGCAATGTTCGCGGGTGAAAGACCGCCCGAAGCGACCTGATAAAGCAGTGGCTGGAACAAGTGGAAATTGCGTCGATCAATCAGCTTGACCTCGACGTCCGCTCGGCGGAGAGCCCTGACACAGGACATTCCGGCGAAACCGCCTCCGATCACAACGACTTGGGTTTTGGTAGAATGCTGCACGATGTTCGTTCGACTCGAGTTTTCGGATGAGTTTTTCCACATCTCGTCTTAAAAACCTGATTGTACGTTAACTTCTCCCCAAAAAATCATCGAATGTGCATTTAGCCTTTGGATTCTAAGTCGAACTCATTCCCATTTGAAATAAGCATGATTGAAACCGTTGCACTGAAAAACAAAACAGTCGTTGTCACCGGCGGGGCTACAGGAATTGGATTTGCCATTGCAAATCTTTTTTCCCAAAGGGGTGCCAATGTAGCAATCGGTTCACGACGGCAGGACGCAATCGACAGGGCAATACAGATGTCGAGCTCAGCCATCTTGGGACATACGCTCGATGTCGCATCACGCGACAGCGTCGAAAGCTTTTTCGCTTGGGTTGAGACTTCGCTGGGCCCGGTCGATTTCTTGGTCAATGCTGCCGGAGTGAACATTCGCGATCGATCCATTGGGAGCATGGCACCCGAGCAATGGGACCAAGTTATGGCGATCAATGCTACAGGAGCTTACAACTGCATCCATTCGGTATTGCCCCAAATGCGAGCAAGGCAGAATGGAATGATCATTAATATTTCGAGCGTGGCCGGTAAACGGGCGTTGGCTTTGGGTGGCGTCGCCTATGCCGCGAGCAAGTTCGCGATGACGGCGCTGGGGACATGCGTATCGAACGAAGTCTGTGCGGAGAACATTCGAGTGACGAATGTGTACCCAGGCGAAGTAGACACGCCGATTCTCGAACAACGGCCAACACCTGTCACCGAAGACCATCGCCAAAGAATCCTGCGGCCCGAGGACATTGCGGAAATCGTCGTTGGTTTGGCAAGTCTTCCCGATCGAGTTCATGTTCCCGAAATCGTCATCAAACCAGTAAGCCAGCAATATTACTGACGAAATCGGCTTGAGAGTTTCTATTTTGGTTCCAGCGTTCGATGAGAAAATGCGTCACCGATGACCTACCGCTAAGGCTGATATTGCTCTAATCCTTGGCTTCCCCCAAGCGGTTACTATCTGCTATACTTGGTTAGAATTCAAGGACGAGCGATCGAGCTCCCCCCAACCATTATCATGTATGAGCTGCGGCTCCGCGAAAAGATTTCGATATGTCGGATCATTGGAATAGCATTGCAAATTTGCTTAAAACGCCATCCCTCAACCCAACCGCCAAAAAGACGGACGGCCCACCAAAACCAGCAAAAGCAACCACGCCCGTGGAGCCTGTGGTACAAAACGACGAACCGGAAGCTCCACCGGTAGACCCTCCCAAGGCAAAACCTGAGCCATCGCGATTGAGAAGTTCATGGGATGCTGTTGCTACCTTTTTTGGCGTGGCAGCGCCGGAACCAACGTCCGAGCCAGAACCAAAAGCCGCTGTATCACCCGAATCCACTGGCGTCTCCAAGAGTTCGGTCGGCTCGAAAAAAACCAAACCTAGTATGTGGGGCGATAGCGCCGACGAACCGGTCAGCCCGCCTCAAAACGAAAAAGTGGCATTCCAGGTTGAAAAACCAATACCACGATTTGAAGAAAAAACAGAATCGCCCCGCGAATCGGAGTTTCCACGCGCCCGATCCCGAGGACGTGACCGCGGCCCAAGGCCGGAGGATTCGGATCGAAGTGAAGGTTCGGTCTCTGAGCCCTCGGTCAGACGCACACCAGTTTCGGACCGCAGCGACGAACCTCGAACGCTTGATCCAGAACGACGTTCCCAGAGGCAGCAACCGCGTCGCGGAAGGCAAGCAGACGTGCGAGCTGAAGCCGCTTTCGGCGAGCCTGAATTCGCTCCCGACGCGATCATCGACGCCCCTGACATTTTGGAAACCGAAAACGTCGATCGCGATGAACCACCCCGAGCGGACGCTTCTCGCCCCCCACGCAGCAGAGGTCAACGCGAACCTAGGCCAGAACGCGAACCTAGGCCAGAACGAGGACCGCGACCAGAAAGAGCACCTCGTGACGATCGTCCATCACGTCCGCAAGCCGAGGGAAGAGCCGAACGATCACCAAGACCACTTCGCGAAGACGGTTTTGATCGGGAAACCGTCAGCGATCGTCCAGAACGACAGCCTCGTTCCGAAGGGTCGACAAGACCTGCACGGCCCGAAGGGCAACCTAGACAAGCTCGATCGGAAAATGCGAACGCCGAGCGTCCAAGCCGGCCGGAACGGGTTGATCGGCCACAGCGAGCAGATCGGCCTGAGCGAGCAGACCGACCTGAGCGAGCCCCTCGCGCAGACGTTTCTGATCGAGGCGATCGCCCTGCCCGTGCTGAGGGAGTCCGAGGCGAACGAACAGCCCGACCGGAAAGACCAGCTCGCGGCGAAGCGAGCGATCGGCCACCTCGCGGCGAACGCTCGGAGAGGCCATCCGCATCACGCGTCGAGCGAACGAACCGTGATGCACCATCAGACAGACGTCCGCCGACATCCAGTGCACCCAAGAAAACAAGTGGCTTCGGCGCTGGGATTCATGACGATGATAGCCTTGCTTTCGTCGACGAACCGATCGAAGGTCACGACGACTTTGGTTTTGTAGGCGAGAATGCCCCGTCAGATACGAACGAAGAGACCGCATCCGAGTTTGGCGAGCAAGAAGCGCGTCCGCGTCGGCGACGCGGACGTGGTCGACGCAGTGGATCGCGAAGCAATGATGGTGAAGCCTCGACGGAGTCTCGCTCCACGGTCGAAGATCGCAATGAGGAAGATGATGACGCCAGCGACTTCATCAGCAAGAACAGTCGAATTCCATCCTGGCAAGAAACGATCGGAACTTTGGTTGCCGTGAACATGGAAAATCATCAGCGAAATCAATCTCAAAACCGTCAGCCACGCGGTCGTGGCCCCAGGCGAGATCGATAGTCGATTCAAGAAGTTTGTCTTCGCTTGCCGACGGTGCATTGCGTCCCCAGGCGGAGCCGAGGGGACGAGGGTCAAAACCAGAAGGAACCTCCGGTTTCTGGCACTCGTTGCGATGTGAGGCTACACACGCCCGAGACGATCTAATGCTTCTTCTGCCCATGGGCTTTGGGGCGACAGTTGCAAGAAGCGAATCCAATGTCGAACGGCTTGATCACTTTCAGCAATCTCGTCCAAGCATTTGGCTAAATGGTAGTGAACGTCAGGGTAACTATCGTCTCGTGACAGAGCTCCTTGAAACGCCGCCACCGCCAAAATCGTCTGACCGGTCTCAGCCAAGACGCATCCGAGATTTGCACGCGCCTCAATAAAATCTTCGTCGAGTTCGATCGCATTGTAGTATCGTTCGCGGGCCGCGGAAACATCTCCCGTTCGATACAGCAACTCGGCCAACTGAAAACAGATTTCAGCAGTCATGCCATAGCGAGCGAGAATAATCCGATACCAGCCAATGGATTGCTCCAACCGACCGTCATCTTCAAGCTCCTCGGCCGCCTGAAGCATTTCTTCGCGAGTCCAGTTTTGCACGTCATTCGCATTGGAATTTGCAGGGTGCGATTCAGACTGGAAAGGAATAGTGGCCGTAACAGGTGGAGTGCGCGTCGATTCAGGAGCATCAAACGCTTCGGTACGGTCAAAGTCCAAATGCAATTGCCCGTTAGCACCCAGCAACTGGTCACCGTGACGCAACAGCAATCTACGGCCATCGACGACCAGATCGAGCTCCATGAAGGAGCGATTCTCAACCCATATCGAAAAATCTACCAACTGACGCTTAATGTCGCTCGGATGGGCTCCACGTCCGATCCAGTTGACGAGCTGCCTCGCGTTCTGAACTTGTACGAATTGAAAATACGGCAAGCGGTGAGCGACCTTGGCGCTGGTAAGCAACCCCATGCGATACCAACGACGAATGTTCCGCACGGGCGTTTTTACTAGACCGGCTACCATCGCAGGCGTATACAACTGCAGACTAGTCGATTCGTCGACAACGCCCAATTGCAGCCAGAGCTCATGCTCATGAATCAGCGTCGTTCGCCCCTCGCGAAGTCCTTGCCGAATGGATTCGCTGAGCAAAGCAGATATATCTTCGGCTGGGAGCTCGTCCGCCCCAATAATTACAAGGTCCACGTCATTGGAAACACGCTCGAGTGGAATTCCCCCGTGGTCGCGAACGAGTTGCATCGCTTCTTTTCGCGACAAAGCCCCGAGCTTTCCAACGAAAGCGATACGCTTACCGAGCAATATTGAAACGGACTCGTTCATCAGGACAAACGACTTCCTACCGGATTGTCCTTGAGATTGAGTCCCCAGTGGCCCATGCGATCCAGAAGGCTTTGTTTCGTCATATCAAATTGCAATGGAGTCACCGTAACAAATCCAGCAAAGAGAGCGTTCAAGTCGGTTTCATGCTCGGTGGGCTTTGGCGGCGGGTCGTTGGTCGACCAGTAGTAATTTCTACCTTTGGGATCCTGACGCTTGATGTAGTGATCGCCATATCGCTCGACACCCATCGGAACGCAATGGACCTCTGGCATCGTGCCAGCTCGATAGGCCTTGGTGGCTTCGGTCGGAATATTGATATTGTAGAGTTCGCTTGCCGTACCCTGATGCATCAAAATTTGACGGATGATGGAAACGGCTATTTCCGCTGCGGCCTCGAAGTCGGCATGCGGATCGAATTCGAGAGAGACAGCGATACTAGGAATTCGAAAGAACGCACCTTCGATTGCGGCCGCTACTGTTCCAGAATATAGGACATTGATGCCAGCGTTGAGACCGCCATTGATTCCGCTAACGATCAAGTCGACTTTGCCGCCGGCGAGTTCCGACACCCCGAGCTTAACGCTGTCTGCGGGCGAACCATCGACGGCCCAACCGCGAAATGCTTCGCCATCGAAGACTTCTTTGCAGGTGAGCGGCGACAAGTAGGTAATCGAGTGGCCGACGCCGCTTTGCTCCGTTGCGGGCGCGACCACCAAGACTTCGCCAAGCTGCACTAGGGCTTTTCGCATTGCCAAAATGCCAGGAGCATGGATGCCATCGTCGTTAGCCAATAGAATCTTCAACGTAGGGTCCTGGTAAGTGGTAGAGTAAAACGATGATCTCAATTGCAGGAGTGAAGGTGACGGCAAACGATTGAGACAATCGTTCGACATCAAAGCGAGCTGAGGAAAAAACAGACCACAGTCCGTAGCTGAATTCGTGAGAATTCAGTTGGTTCAGAATTCTCGCGAATTCCGCTACGGCCACCCATTTGCCTAGTGTTTATGGCCATCCTCGTGCTTAAGCAAACAAGTCTGTTCTTTGCCATCGATGACCGCGATGAGCTTCGAGTGCACGCCTTTGGTATCGGCTCCGCTTGCGTCGACCATTCCCAATAGCTCTTCGCTGACGAGGAAATAGACGGAGCCTGCGATTTTTGCCTTCTCGTCTTTTTCGAGCGTGAAAGTCTTCTTCGTGTCACCGGAAACGACATCGATTTTCACCGACTCCACGTTGCCGCCCTTGCTCACGATCTGGTCCAAATAAATGGAGAGTTTGTGAGTATCGTCATCATCACCCCATTCAAAATGCAAATCGGACTTGTCAAAGGCCTCGACGTGACCACCGTTGGGACCTGGGGCACTGTGATCGTGGCCAGCGTGCGGATCCGCACTGGTGGTTGCCATCGCGGGCGTCTTTTTTAATTCACAGCCGGACAAACCAGCAATGCTGCTCAAGGCCAAACCGGCCATCAATAGGGACGTACGCATTTTTCGACTCCATCGGAAACGTGACACGAACTAGTTGAAACTGAATTGGAATCAATAATTCCGAACTGACAAGGCGAAGTTGACGAACCATTGGGAATGAAAAGTGTCCAAACGGCATAGCAGACCTGCGTCGAACCGAATTTTCGGCTCGCAAGGAGTCGCCAAAGAACTGTGTTTTGGCGGAAAATTTGCTTTATTCGTTCGTTTTCCATTCCTGCAATACGCCCGTCCCCGGTCCGGAGCCAGATTTTTCACGCCCGATGGCTTCGGCAGTCGCTATACTTTACAAAAGAGCGCCGTGCCGTTGATGGCAACGCGTCGTAGATCCCCAATTTTAGGAGTAATTATCCCTTTGCATACGCATGATCGCTCGGAAGGTTTAGCAAGCGAACGAAGTATTTTGGCTCGATTGATTTTGCCAAAAGATACCGCAGCCGAGGACCCATTTGACGAACTCAATGGCTTGGCAACGACAGCGGGAACGACCGTCGTCGGCACCGTAGTTCAACGTCGCGAACATCCCGATCAAACGACCTATTTAGGCAAAGGGAAAGTCGCTGAACTACTCGGATTAATCGAAATGCAGAACGCGGATGTCGTTCTCTTCGATAACGATCTCAATCCTTCTCAAACAAGAAATCTCGAACGCGCTCTCAACATCAAAGTTATTGATCGATCTGAGCTGATTCTCGATATCTTTGCTTCCAAAGCCCAGACGCACGAAGCGCGTTTGGCCGTCGAGTTGGCACAGCTAGAATACTCCCTTCCTCGTCTCAAGCGAATGTGGACCCACCTGTCACGCCAGTCGATGGGGGTTGGCATGCGTGGTCCCGGCGAAAAGCAGTTGGAAGTCGACCGCCGTCTCGCTGAAAAACGCGTTCAAGACTTGAAAGCGGAATTGGAGAAAGTCGAGAAACGCAAGGCTCGCGAAGTAGCATCGCGAAGCGACACGTTTAGCGTTTCGCTTGCCGGGTACACGAACGCCGGCAAAAGCACATTGATGAACGTCTTGACTAACGCAAACGTCGAAGCGGTCGATCGGCTCTTTGCCACGCTGGATACGCGAACTCGCAAATGGATGCTACCCGGTTGGGGGCCGATTCTATTGAGCGACACGGTTGGCTTTATTCGCGATCTGCCACACCGTCTCATCGCCAGCTTTCGGGCGACCCTTGAGGAGACTAGACACGCAGACCTTTTGATGCACGTTGCCGATGCAAGCAACCCAGCTGTGCTTCAACAAATTTCCGCTGTTTACAAAGTGCTTAAAGAAATCGGTATCGAAGAAAAGGAGACCCTGCTCGTCCTCAATAAAGTGGACTGCGAAGGAGCCATCGAGCGAGTCAAATCGATCCAAGATCGTTATCCAAATTCGATTCCAATTTCGGCACACACCGGACTCGGCATCCAAAAACTTGCTATGGCGGTTAGCGATGCACTCACCAAAAACTTTGTCGAACTCGAGGTGCGATTGCCCTTGGAGGATGGAAAGACGATCGCATGGCTGGCTAGCGTAGCTGAGATCATGTCCAAGCAATACAACGATGATCATGCGCTCGTTCATTGCCGTATGCCAAGCAGTGCTGCCGGCAAATTGGCTGGTCATGGAGCGGACATCCGAGTCATCGCGGGTAAGATTCCTATCGCAGCCGAGAAGAGCCTGCCTGACTCCGCAACTTTCTTGCCTTCGGCATCCGATGAGGATCACAGTCACGCGACTACTGAGCCGATAGCAGGCGGGACAGCTTCGGGCACGATCGGCGAAGTTGCTTAGCGAATGGCTCGACGCAATATAAAGGATGCGAGGATCATCGTGACCGGCGCATCGAGCGGGATCGGTCGAGCGATTGCGATCCAACTTTGTAAGCGAGGTGCAACGGTCCTCGCAACCGCACGCCGCGCGGATCGATTGCAAGAACTTGAACAACTTTGCCGTGACCTGCCCGGTAGCTTAACCACCCTTGCAGGCGACTTGACCAGTGAACTACATCGTCAGGACTTAGTCTCGCGTGCAACTCTGGAATGGAATGCAGTAGACGTTTTGATCAACAACGCTGGCGCCGGCGCGATAGGGCGTTTTGATGGTGCGTCCGCCGAGCGGCTGCGGCGTGTCATGGAGATCGATTTCTTCGCCCCAGTGGAACTCACCCGATTGTGTTTGCCACTCTTGGCAAAGGGACGCAGGCCAGCCATCCTCAATATCGGCTCGGTCCTTTCCCACCGAGCAGTCCCAAACAAAAGCGAGTACTGCGCAGCGAAATTTGCGATGCGTGGCTGGGCAGAATCGCTGCGAGTGGAGTTGGCGGCGCAACGGATTGAAGTACTAATGCTAAGTCCAAGCACAACGCGCAGCGAATTTTTTGACTCGCTCGTTGATACCAGCCCCAACGTGAAAAGCAAATCCGTTGGGAGCATGCGGCCAGAGCGTGTGGCCCAACTCGCAATCTCGACGCTCGTGCGATCCAAACGAGAAATGATACTAAGTCTAGGTGGCAAGGGGCTTGTATGGGCTGGCCGACTCTTCCCACGACTTACCGATCGAATATTGGGAAGATTTGCGTAGGGTGATCTACGGGTCACTGAGGGAACCAAAGCATCCGAAATCGATTGCTGAATTGCGACTCGAAGCCATACCGGAAAATCAAGACTTGTGCGGGCTCGATTCGCATAGCCACCGGAGAATCCCCAGCACATTTGCCAAATCAAATGGTCAACGGAGCGAGCATCATTCGTATTGACGACCAAGATCCCAAACAGATGAATTTAAACATCATGATTCTTTGCGTTAAGACTTCTAGCATAGGAATGTGAGCAGCAGTTGGGAGACCACGTTAGGCGGCGGGTTAAGGTAGTTTGGGACCATTGTCCCGAACGAATAAACGGACGGGACAATGGTCCCATCCTACGGTAGATCTAGGTCTGCCCTTCGCCTTGGCACGACGTTCTTTCTAAACCGCAGTGAATGTTTTTCCGAGCTCACTCGAAATGGTATTCACCTTCACGAAAATCCCCGCGGTCCCCTTCCGCCTTCCAGCTCAATTCTTTCTTCGCGACGTTCTGAGCAATCTTGAGCTTGTAGGTTTCGCCGCTAGCGGCCTTTCCTGTCCCAGAATATCCGCCTGAAGGATCGGCATTTATTTGAATCTCGGTTAAATCCAAACTCTTCTTGACCTGTGTTTCGACTTCTGGCTGAGTGTAAATTCCCGGATGGTTCTTTCCGCACCCGGAGATGGTAAGGACCAGGAACAACATACAATACGATAGAAAAAATCGAATGGTCATGGGATGCGTAGGCTCACAATTCTTTGCAGAAAGCAATTCGGACGGGAAGGATCACGACCATAGCTTAGCATGCTTGCGGGGGGCTTGAAAAGCGAGGGACATGAAAGTGCGCTAGTACTTCCCAAAAGCCATGTCACCGGACGGCTCGCGTTGTTACGCTAAAGCGAGCGGCAACGCTTCGACACAATTTGATTGCCACTCAATCCAGTTGGATTTGAATGAGATCCTGGGTAAGTGAAGCGAGCAAACGGCATCGGAAAGAGCTTGGGTGTTCAAGCCCGAAGGGCTGGCATAACCTCTGCCGGGGTCGAAGGCCCGAAGGCCCCGGTGACCGATTGCGGTGAAAACGCAAAGGCCTGAAAGGCCGACACACCAACACTCATCAACTCTTGGCTTCGAATCGCCCGACTTTTCCGTCCTTACCTTCGAGCAACAATTGGTCACCGCTCGTGATTCCCGATTGGATCTCGATCATGTCTCCGTTTTTTCGCCCAAGGCCAACGACTTGTTCTTTGAGTTTCCCATCGACAATCTTCCAGACTTTGTCCACGCCAGCAAATCGAACCAAGGCTGAGTTTGGAATCACCAAGGCCTTGGACTCCGCATCCATTTGAATGACTCCCTCGGAAAATAAGCCACTTCTCAACCGGCCATCTTGATTGTCGACGATTGCTTCGAAAACCAATGACCTGTTCACCTGATCCAGGCTTGGGCTGATCCTAGTAATTGCAACCGTTCGCACTTGATCGCTCAATTCAAATTTGAGCGCAATCTGTAGTCCGATTTTAAGCTTCTGGGCAAATCGCTCCGGCACGCTCCCGCGAAAGCGTAGCACGGTCGTCTTCGCGATACTCATGAGCGGTTGGCCTGCTTGTATATAGGTCCCTGTTGCCACCAATTTGGACTCGATGGCACCTTGGAAGGGGGCTCGAACGGACGTCTCGGAAAGACGCTGATGAGCCAAATCGCGGGCTGCAGATTGGACGGCAATCAAGGCGATCTTTTCGCGAACACCGTTTTGTGCCGATGAGAATCGAGCTGACGCAACACGCTCTGCTGATTCCGCCAGATCCAATTCTGCGACACTGACCGCGTCGCGATTTGAGAGTTGACGCAGCCGCTCTACCGCTTTTTTGGCTTCATCCCAAACGGCTTTGGTTTCGCGAACGGGGGGTGCATTTTCTGGATTTAAACCATCGACTGGATCCCCTGACTTCAAACCAACCGCCGATCTCGCCTGAAGCAGTTGCGCATCCGCCTGTTCAGCCATCAATTGATATTCTCGACGGTCAAGTTGCACCAAGATATCATCCTGACAAGCGATGTCGCCAAGGTCGACCGGAACCTCAACGATTCGGCCGGACACCTTGGCTCCGACGGTCGTCACCTCATCTGCTATCAAAGTCCCTTGGCTCTTCACGAGAGTCGGCCAGACGGTAGGCTCGATCGTGATCGCGGTTCCACTAACGATGGTTTCATCGGGCGCGGATGGAGATTTCGCGGAATTTGCGGCGTGTTGGCAGCCTGCGACCGCAAAAACACCTATCGCAATGAAAAACGGGAAATACCGTTGGGCACTCAAAAATGCGGACGAAAAGAACATGGGGAGGGTTGGGGGAGGGAGGGAGATGCTGCTCGCATCGGGCTGAACCGGGCTCTATTGTGATTCACCCCACCCAAAACATCAATGATTGCTTGAGCCGACAGCTGTTTTCGTGGTATTTAACAATCAAGGCAATCGGCAGCCTGAATACTACCTCGCCTAAGTAAAATTCAAACCGCCACTTTCGCAGAAATGTGAGGGTGTGGGTCGTAGCCAAGCAATTCGAAATCCTCGAATTCATAATCCAGAATGCTGTTCCGCTCGTTTCGAATAGTCAATGACGGCGTAGGTCGAGGTGCGCGATCGAGCTGCGTTCTAGCTTGTTCAAGATGATTGTCGTAGAGATGCACGTCCCCTAAAGTGTGAACGAAATCGCCAAGCTCCAGACCTGTTGTTTTGGCCATCATGGCCGTTAACAATGCGTAGGAAGCGATATTGAAAGGAACTCCCAAAAACAGATCCGCGCTCCGTTGGTATAATTGGCAGCTCAGTCGGTTGTTAGCGACATAGAACTGAAACAGTAAATGGCATGGAGGCAACGCCATCTTCGCGACGTCCGCAACGTTCCATGCACTCACAATCAGACGTCTCGAATCGGGAGTTTCGCGGATCTGCTGTTCTACTTGTTTGATCTGGTCGATAACGCGTCCGTCTGGACATTGCCACGAACGCCATTGTTTCCCATACACCGGCCCGAGTTCGCCTTGCTCATCGGCCCATTCGTCCCAAATCGATACTTTGTTTTCCTTTAGATAATGAATGTTGGTTTCGCCTCGCAAAAACCATAGCAGTTCATAGATGATGCTCCGCAAATGCAATTTTTTGGTTGTCAGCAATGGAAATCCATCGGACAGCTTAAACCGCATTTGAGCGCCAAATAGACTTCGAGTACCAGTACCCGTGCGATCGCTTTTGATGTCTCCTTCGGTCAACACTCGCCGCATGAGATCCAGATAGGGTTGTTCCATCGACTGCATATTACGTTTTTCCAAACAAATCAGATTTTCTTAGTAACCCGACGCGTAAGCGAGGGAATTTGTTACTCACAAACCGACGCATAAGCCGAGGTTCAGGGTGCGATTGATCCGCGCTAACGTTTGCGAGCATGAAGTGTCCAATGCCGATCGCTTGTCATTGCGACGCAATCGTTAGGCAGGCCAACATGTGCCGCGAGTTGACGAATCTCGGAAAGGTTCAACGCCGCATGCAAGCTCTGGCGCAGCATCTGTCTAGAGTGCTCACTTTCATTAGCGGCATATGTTTCTACCAGTTCGTTCAATTGCGTCTGGCTTTCCGGCCGGCAAAGATCGCGAATGAATAGTAGCCCATTCGGCCTCAACACTCGCAAAGCTTCTGCCAAGAATGTTTCGTGCGATGGCAGATGATGTACCAGCGAGTTCGACATCACCGTGTCAAAAAAACGAGCCTCGAAAACGAGCTTTTTGGCGTCACCACAGTGGAGTTGGATTCGGGTAATGAGGTTATTGATCTCAAGCTGGTAGCGTGCTAACTCAAGCATCACTGTCGATGCATCCGCAGCCATTACGCGAACGTCTTCATCAAGCTTGCATAACTCAATCGGGATCAATGCCGTGCCGGTACCCAGGTCCAAGCAGTCTGTCCCGATTGGGCCAGCGGCCAACAGGTCGGTCACGAAATTGAGATTCACCTGGCCATGATCCATCTCGTTGTACTCGATGGCTTCGTTCCGGTCTTCCATGACTTCTGGTTCAAGAACTCGATCTAGCATCACAAACTCGCCAAGAGGGAGAAGGAGGGTATACTAACAGCAGGAGTCGGCGGGTGAGTCATTTCCACCGCGTCGACGTGGACCAGGGATTTCTTTGCCTGTAAAGGTTATGCGGTTGCTGGCGTCAACAAAGACGACTTTGGGGTCTGGGACTCGTAGTTCCGCACTGGTTTCTTGCAGGAAGCCAAAAGTCGCAATGATAATGATATCTCCAGGACGCACTAAATGTGCCGCGGCTCCGTTGATACAAACGTCGTTGTAGCCCGGTTCGCCGAGAATTGCATAGGTTTCTAGACGCGTACCTCGCGTAACATTCCATACTTGAACCGCCTCAAACGGGGCAATTCCCGCTGCGATGAGAAGATCGGGAGGGAGTGTCAATGAGCCTTCGTAGTGAAGGTCCGCTTGGGTGACGGTAGCGCGGTGAATTTTGGATCTGAGAAATTTTCGGAACATAAGCAGATTGTGCCGAAAGTCAAAGACAATTGCTAGCCGAAACGCTCAGAAGCAAGACGTCGCTCTCGGCGAGAGCGACCCGTGGTCGAGCTCCAAAGCAGGCCGAGTTCTATCGACGCGCAAAAAACGGCTTGCGCTCATGTAAATAAAAATCGACTTCGGTCAGTTGTATCCAGTAGCAGTTACTTCTTCTTGGCGGCTTTTTTTACCGCTGACTTTGCTGGAGCGACTGGTTTTGCTTTGGTGGCAACCGGTTTTACAGCGGCCGTTTTCTTAGCTGTTTTGCGAGCAACCGCTTTTGCCGAAGTCTTTTTCGAAGGGGCCGATTTCTTGGCGGCAGGGGCTACTGCTGCAGGAGCATTCTTCTTGACGGCTTTTTCGGCAGTGGATGGACTCGCTTTGGTTGCTTTCTTCGTCGTTTTGCCCCCGAAAATTCCGTCCCAGCCGCCCGCATACTTCTCGTTTGTTCCAACACGCGTAATTGTCACTGAATCACCTTTTAACCGAAACTGAAAACATCTAGAAAAACGGAGTTCATCCCAAGCGACAATAACAATGCCACCTGTTCCAACTCTCGACTGACCAAGTTAGCGGAACGATGATTGTCTGGTCAATACGTTTTCAAGGATCAAAACATGTTCGAGATCGATTTGATACGAGTTTCTTCCGTATCGATCTCGAGTTCTTGCTTTTGAACGAACGCCTCCTCGATGATGGCCTTTGCGATCGAGTTCATGCAATCGATGTCGCTGTGCCGTGAGTTCATTGGACGTTAGGCGAACTCGGCAAAAATGCGATTGCTCATCCCACCAAAACCAAGAGCGCAGAAGTGGAAAGGATCCGGACCTAGTACAAAAAACCGGCAACGTTACCAGGCACACTAAGACTAGAACGGTGGATCCTTCGAGCATTGCTTGCAAACGAAGAAATGGATTTTTGAGGAATTTTGCGGACTGTAAGGAGAAAACGCATTCTTTCTGCGAACTTTTGGTACCAGTGGTGCCGATAAAGTCGGTGGTATCAGGTTTGCCGCTCGTTCTCGTTGTATCGAGCAAGCGTGTCAAGCCGATTATTCGACGGTTTCAAGGCATAACAGTGCCTACCAGCAGGTGTCCCAAGCATCTGTTCCAATGGGGGAATTGTAGTTTCTGAAGACAACCAGAGGCTATGATCGCAAATTTGCGTTGGAGAGATTTCAATGAAGTTGCTCAAAGGCTGGAAACTAAAACTATTCGCCGGACTGGCACTCGCTTCTATCGGCGGGGACATCCAAGCACAAAAGCCTGGGAGCTTAGACCCAAGCTTGCTGGGCCGTGGACCACAGATTGGGCCTGCTTCATACCGAATTCCTGGCCCACCTCCAGGCATGGCTGAAAACGCTGGTATGTACGGCGATCCGGCGATGTCCGGTGCCCCATCGATGGGAATGGGGATGGACCCCAACCTACCACAAGTTCCTTGCGGCCCCGACGGCATGCCGAGCGGTCCCGAAGGATACGGCGAGCAATGCGACGGACCATGCGACCGTTTCGGACGCTCACCTTTCGCTCTTTTAGGAGCCCTCGGAGGTCGACTTGCGAGCTGTAGAGGAAAATTGCTTCCCTACGGAGAAGGTGGCATCGCGACTCAACGATGGTTCGACGTCTCTGCCGACGTGATCTATCTAGCACGCACCAGTACCTCAGAAGTCAACTTCAATACCACTTCGATAGGTGCCGGGACCAACAACTTTGTTCTCGGAACCAGTAGTGTCCCACTCGATACTTTGAAAGCTGGATTGGCCTTACAAGGGAACATCCAAGTCGGACCCGGATCCAACCTAGAAGTGGGATACTTTGGCCTAAACCGATGGGGCAATGACGCCTCAGTCACGTCAGCGACTCCGAGCTTGTTCTCATTCTTGAGCAACTTCGGCACGACACCGGCAAATGGTTTCGACGATCCAGACCGTTCGTTTGTTCACACACTGTCGTACTCGTCCACCCTCAACAACGGTGAAATCAACCTTCGACGACGATGGTGCGAGCCGTCCGGATTCTTCCAAGGAAGCATGTTGATGGGGGTTCGTTATCTTGATATCGACGAGCAGGCCAAGTTCACGGCTCGTGGCGCCTTCGACAATACCCAAGCGAACAACAGCTTACGATTCTTGGACTACACGACGAATACTCAAAACTCCCTGGTCGGCTTCCAAGTCGGTGGAGACCTTTGGTACAACGTTATTCCTGGAGTGAAACTTGGCATCGAAGCTAAGACGGGTATCTACAACAACCGTGCACATCAAAATACGGCAATTTTCGCGAACTCACTACCCAACACGTTTACTGAAGAAGTGCTTGCAAACCGGGCTGCGTACGTCACGCAAATTGCTCCACAGGCGTTCTATCGCCTGAACCATTCGTGGGCCGTTCGCGGTTCCTACCAGCTCATGTACATCGACAACTTGGCTCTTGCCACAGGCAATTTCAATGCTCTGCCTCCCAACGACCTTGGACTCAATCTGGGGCGCACGGCTAAGATCAACACGGACTCGGATGCCATCTATCAAGGCTTCACCGTCGGTGCCGAGTACACTTGGTAAGACTGCATAGTCCTTAGCGAAACAATCTTGCGAGACCCAGGGGACTTTCCCCTGGGTTTTTTCGTTATCTAGCACCTGTCCATTTCTAGCACGACGCGCAAGCTAGTGAATAGCCTGTCCATTTCTAGCACGACGCGCAAGCTAGCGGATAGGCTGTCCATTTCTAGCACGACGCGCAAGCTAGTGAATAGGCTGTCCATTTCACTAGCACGACGCGCAAGCTAGTGAATAGGCTGTCCATTTCACTAGCTTGCGCGTCGTGCTACGTTAGTTCCCGTTCTCGCGTTAAATTCCAGCTTGTAACGCAGCAACTACTTCTTCGCCATGGATTAGGACGTCAACGTCGGTGAAGACTTTCTTGATCAAACCATCTTGACCGATAATAAAGGTCGTGCGTTTGGCGATCGGAGTGTTGTTGTATTCCGTCAGTGCACCGTAGGCCGTCGTGACCTGTTTGCTCGTATCCGCAAGGATATCAAAAGTTAATTGGTGCTGATTGGAAAAGTCGTTGTGAGACTGAACATTATCGACGCTGACACCAAAGAGTTCAGCACCCAAGGCATTGATTTGTGCCTTGCGAACGCTGAAGTCATTGGCTTCCACGGTGCAGCCAGGCGTATTGTCTTTGGGGTAGAAATAGAGAACCACGTTTTTCTTACCAATAAACGAGGTCAAATCGACCATCTCGCCGTCCTGGTTCGGCAGGCGAACAATAGGGGCTGCTGAGCCCACGCCAACTTGATTCAACGAATTGATAATCATCAATGCGTCGAGAGGCCCCAACGCCCCGTCGCCATTCACGTCCATAAGTGGGCCTGAGTAGTTGGTGGGCTTGGCTTCTAGTGTGCGAATTCCACGGGCATTGATATCGTTGATAACGACCAACGCGTCCAACGGCTCTACGAACCCTGACAGGTTGACATCCAAACGATTGACCGCGTTTTGCCAATCAGAAGCGCATAATTCACGTCGTTCGAGTCGTTCAATCCATCGCGGATTTCGCTTTGCCATTTCGATCGCTTTATCTAAAAACCGGGCGGTTAAGGGGTTTAGAAATGAAATTATAGGTTGAGCCTACCTAGGCGTCAAACTTTGTCGTGGATTTGATGTCAGATGCGGTGATTGCGTTCCATTCCAAGGCCCTACAACCGGACCTTCTCCTCCGGAGTCCTGCGTAGCGAAAGTCGTCAAGACTTTCGGTGCAATTGCCCCGACAGTTCCAGGGGCAGGAAAAAATAGCCAACGATTCGTAGCTGAATTCGTTACTAAGGAGTTGAGGCTCCTGCCGATGTAGGATGGGACCATTGTCCCGTCCATTAAGCTAGTTCGGGACAATGGTCCCAAACTACTTCTAGCACCCTCGCTCTACCGAACGGACTTTTCTTATGAGTCCAGCTAAGGTAGTTATAGTTGGTGCTGAATTATTACGAATCCAGCTACGATTGTTTTGAATTAGGACGTAGCCAGCTGCTCGTTGATCTCATCTAAAACGGGAAGCAAATCAGTTGCCGCGCGGAGGACGAAATGGGCGCCAGCTGCTCGAAATTGCTCTTCAATGACGCTCAACCGTTGGTTTAGCTCCGATTCTGGAAGCGATTCTGCATCAGCTTGACTTAGTCCCAAGCCGTTTCCGGTCATGGTTACGCCTGCCACCCACATGCCGGCGTTGCGAGCGGCTTGAATACCGATGGGTGTATCATCAACAACCAAGACAGCTGAGGGCGGATACACCCCAAGGACTTCGCAAGCTCGAAAGTTAGCCCATGGCATCGGACGACCCGCAGGAACTTCGTCGGAGCAAACGACAACATCCGGCGAATAGCCTTGTTCTCTCGCGGTAGGAATCACTGCTTCCATCAATGCTCGCGTGTAACCAGTCGATGAACCGATCTTCAGTCCGCGGCTTCGAAGTTCCGTGATCAGCGCCGGGACACCAGGAATCACATCTGACCCTTGCGACAAGACCGAAAGTTGCAAGGGCAAAAAATCAGCGTACAACCGATCTACATCCGCAGTGCTAGGTACGGAGCCAAATTTATTCTTCCAAAGAGCAGAGATACGAGGAACAGCTAAGACGCTTGCGATGTGCTCTCGTTTGGCTTGCCCCATCGGACCGCGCGCTTCTGCTTCGGTAATCTCGATTCCCATTCTATGAAAGATCTCGACAAACACTTTTACCGGAGCGCGACTACCGTAGTCCACGGTTGTCCCAGCCCAATCGAATAGCAACGCTTGAATTTGCATAGATTTGCTTAGCTTGAAAGTTGATTAGAATGCCAAAGGTTTTCTGCGACGCCAAAAGACATCGTCATGCCAGCACCGCCGAGTCCATTCACGATACGAACGCCTGGTACTGGCTCAAGTACCCAATGGGAGTCATTGGGATTCTTGGCGTAGATGCCGTGCCATCTTTCCGCAATGTTCCAGGTGGGCAGATTCAGTATCTTGCGCAATTCACGTAAGATCATTTCGTCGATATCTTGTCGGTCGAATGGAGTAATCTCGCTGCCGTATTCGTGTGAATCGCCAAGAATAACTTGTCCATATTCGTTTTGGGAGGCCATCACATGCACGCCGAAGCGATCAAGCTCAGGCGACTCGGCGGCAATTCTCGCTTTTAGTTTTGCCAAACTTGGGCAGTTCGAAAAGTTGCTGTAATGCCGTAAAGTTAAGCCGCTGGCAATGTGAGGACCGATGCGCCATCCGTCTGGCTGGCTTTCGGTTCGCAGCATTTGCAATTTGCACTTCTTAAGCCCAGAGCTCGCGAACGCGTCCGGGAAGAGTGTTTCAAAATCAGCGCCGCTACATACGACCACTTGATCGCATCGGTATTCTTGCCCCGATGCGGTGCAAACCAGCCCAGTCTCCACACCTGTGACGACTGTGTTCCAATGGAACTGAACTCCATGCTTTTCGCGAAGCCATCCTGCCAGGATATGGCTTGCTTTCCGCGGGTTCACACAGACTTCGGTTGGGCTATAAAGTCCGCCAATGAGATTTACTGGGTTGGCTGCCGGGGTTTGCGCAAGTGCCTGTTCTCTGGTCAGTAATTCGCATTGCACTCCATACTCCGCTGCTTGAGAACAAAACTCATTCAAGACCGACCATTCGTCGTCGTGATGCGCCAAGTGGATCGAACCGCAAGCGTTGATCCAGAGTCCGGAATCTTCGGCGAATCGTAGCCACCGATTTCGGCTCTTGATGGCTGTTTCATACGACTTGCCAGCAGGTTGGCCGATGGGCCAGACCATTCCAAAATTACGTACCGAAGCGCCACACGCTGGCTGGTTGCGTTCGAAGACCGTGACGCGATTACCATGCTCGGATGCCAACCAAGCTTGTGCTAGGCCAACGATTCCTCCACCGATAATAATTGTGGACGATGGCATTACTTCGCTGGCCCAACGATCAAGGACTGAGCTAGATGATCCCGATAGTGACTCAACGGTGGCGTCGGCAAGTTCGGGATTTTTGCTTGGTCGTCAAGACGTCGAAGTGCAATCGCCGATTTGAAATGGGGATGCAATTCGAAATGAGTGGCCTGAGCCTGAGTCATTGGCCCACCCTGCAATTCTAAGCTCTGCACCGAAGGTGGACTCAGCTTGGAAAAATACTCGCTATCAACCGCGCAAAGATAACGTTTGGCCGCCACATGCAAACGAATCGGTTCAACGACTTCCGGTGAGAAGTATTCGTAGAGCCATGCCGCGCCAAGTTGTTCGTGTTCGTCATCAATGTTTTGATCGGGAGCATCTTCAGGTAGATCGTGAAGAAGGTGTCCAACATCGTGCAGCAAACATGCAGCGACGAACTGAGGTGTACCGCCCATCTGTTCTGCGGCAAATGCGGCTTGCAAGGCATGCTCGATTTGGGATACCGCTTCCTTGCCATATTCGGAGTTGCCTCGCAGTCGGAAGCACTCCATCACATGGGAAACGGGATCGAGAATTTGGGCACTTTCATTCATGGTTTGCAACTCTTTAAATATCGGTCTACAAGCAACGAATCTAAACGGAATCTTAATGTCTTCGTGCGACGCCGATAGCATATACTACCCACCTCATAACGCAATTCCATTCACCAAATCCTCATAACTCACAAACATCTTGAGTTCTGCATCAACCTCTTCCCAATCAATGTCACCGTCGCTCGTCACTAGGCATTTGCCACCATGGGCGTTGACGATCTGGTCGATCGTGGCTGCCTTCGGGACCTATTTTTGCATGTATGGTTTTCGTGTGCCATTTAAGGCAGGAGCATACGATTATCAATACCATCTTTCGGAGACTTGGTTGCTCGACGAGAAGAGCGTGTTCGTCATTGCTCAAGTGCTTGGTTACACCATCAGCAAGTTCATTGGTATCAAAGTCGTATCGGAATTGGCGCCGGATCGACGGGCTGTCGCGATCTTGGCACTAATCGGTTTTTCGCAAATGGCGCTCATCGGTTTTGGAGCCACGAGCAGACCTTGGAACATTTTATTCATTTTTCTAAACGGCTTGCCGCTTGGGATGGTTTTTGGCTTGGTCCTCGGTTTTCTTGAGGGGAGACAAACGACTGAATTGTTGGCGGCCGGACTGTGTGCCAGTTTCATCCTTGCAGATGGAATCATGAAGTCGGTGGGGCAGAGTTTTATTTCGATTGCTGGCGAAGCCTGGATGCCCGCACTTGCTGGAGCTGTGTTTGTGATTCCGCTTCTGTTTTTCGTATGGATGTTAACGCAAATCCCTCGCCCCTCGGACGCTGATGAGTCGCAGCGTCAGACTCGAACCGTCATGAATCGAAGCGACCGCTGGCACTATCTGCGAAAGTATGCGTGGGGGCTTACGCCCATCATCACTGTTTACTTGCTCGCGAATATCTTGCGAAGCATAAGAGGGGATTTCGCGAGGGAGCTTTGGACGGACTTGGGAGCGGAGCCGGCCAGTCTCGCCCAGAAATTTACTCAGTCCGAGATTTGGGTTGGGCTGTTGGTTTTGGCAATCAATGGTAGCTGCGTCTTATTTCGACAAAATGGTGCCGCTTACCTGAGTTCGCTGTCCATTTGTGCGGCAGGCATTTTTTTGCTTCTGGCTGCTTGTTTTTTGCAGACACAAAAGTTTCTTGATCCTCTAACTTTCATGGTCCTGGTTGGCTTGGGATTATACATGCCATACGTAGCTATTCACACGACGGTCCTCGAGAGGTTCATCGCGCTGACCCGCGAGCGCGGCAATTTGGGATACCTCATGGCGTTGGTGGATTCGACCGGATATTTTGGTTATGTCGTCGTGTTGCTCGTTCGCAAATTGGTTCGATTCGAAGGAAATATCTTGCAGTTCTTTATCGTGGCGTGCATAACGGCGGGAGCCATCTCGCTCCTATCGATTGCTTGGTCGGCATTGCACTACAAGACCAAGTTCCACCCGAAGCAGCTTGCTGGCACCGCAACATGACTCGTCCGACGCATTCTAAGGCGCTAGTCTACGCCGGCCATCACGGAAAGCTTGAGCTCCAAGAAATACCAATACCGATTCTGACGCCGGAACAAGCTCTCGTTCGCGTGACTGGGTGCACTCTCTGCGGAAGCGATCTGCATTCCCTGCACGGTCGACGACAAGTCCCCATGCCAACGATTTTAGGGCACGAAATCGTCGGCGAAATCGTGGAAATGGGTGAGCTGTGTCCGCCCCACGACATGCAAAACAAATCGTTGCGTCTCGGGGACCAAATAACTTGGGCGATCGTCGCGAATTGCGGTAACTGTTTTTATTGCCGCCGCGGACTTGAGCAAAAGTGTGAGCGAGCTTGCAAGTACGGCCATATGGGCTTTGGCAGCGGACATGAACTCAGTGGCGGATTGGCGGAGTATTGTGTGCTGGCTGCTGGAACTCACACGATCAAGCTGCCGGATTCGGCTAGGCTTGAGGTTTTTACGCCAGCCAGTTGTGCAACCGCAACCGTAATGGCGGCACTGGAAACACTACGGCCCCCAACGGACAACAGTCACATCGTATTCATCGGTGCTGGAATGCTCGGTTTGACCGCGTGCTCGGTTGCAAAAGCGAGCGGCTGGAAACGCATCGTTGCAATCGACCCAGTTCAAGCGAAACGGGAAATGGCCTTGCGATTTGGAGCCACCCAGGCCTATTCACCGGAGGAATGGCAAGCGGAATTTTCTCAAAGCCGAGATTATGGCTGCGACGCAGTAGTCGAACTGTCCGGAGCCCAAGCCATGATCGTTCCTGGGGTGGAGTCGCTCCGCATCGGAGGGCAGTTGGTTCTCGTCGGAGCTGTCTTTCCAGTTCCTCCCGTTTCGCTTCTGCCAGAACAATTGATTCGGCGGCAATTGACGTTGCGAGGAATTCACAATTACCGTCCAGAACATTTACGTTCCGCTGTTCAATTCTTAGCCGAGTCTGGCAACAATTTTCCATTCGCAGAACTTGTAACCATTTGGCATACTCTTTCTGAGGTAGAAGCGATTGTGCAGGATGGCTTATCTGCAAATGTAGTACGAGTTGGCGTGAGGCCGTAAACGACCTTCATTGCGGATCAGTGGCATTTTATAGACACGGATGAGATCCTCATCTTTACCCACATTGTGATTCAATTTAGAAATCGAATTTCCTTCAAATATCTAGAACTCCAAAGCTGCGGACGGAGGGGCAAGCCCCAGCCGTCCTGAAATACTTCACAGTGTTGCCGTTTCGGGGCGACAGTGTTGCCGTTTCGGGGCGACAGTGTTGCCGTTTCGGGGCTAGGGGAGCAAAATCAAAATGAAGTGAGCGAAGACGCTTCTTCGTGTGCCGGGTGAAGTACAGCACCAGTCCTCCGCTTCGAGTGCTTAGGGCGTTAATGCATTTTGTTTTCCAAGGTTCGACGAACGAAAGGCAATTGCCCGTCGGACTGCCGGCGGTAATGGCGCGTCCTCTCCCATGATGGAATGCCACAAGATTTCATTCAGCTCAAAATCATCAATGCGATCGTACTCCGTAAAATCCATCCGCATCGATCGATCTGCTCCGTACGCTAAAGCGTCGTTCTTTGCCTCGAGATTGATTTGTGCTTTTTCCATGGTGTAGGGAGTCAAATCGGCCACATTCGTAAAGCTGTTGAACATGGGCCGAGCTGCCGCGTCGTACTGGGACAGAGGTTCCAGTCCCAGGATGAGCTCCATCGTTCGAATCATGCTGACCGTGCTGTACTGAGTGCTGTCAACGTGCGCCCGCTTGGTATACGGACTGATGACCAGGCTGACAGTGCGATGGGCATCGATGTGATCGGGGCCGTTTTGCGCATCGTCCTCAATCATGAAAATGGCTGTCTCAGCCCACAAAGGGCCATGGCTAACTGCCTCTACCAGCTTGCCAATCGCGATATCATTGCTTCCGACGCAAGCTTGCGGTGTGAATGAGCCAGGTCGAGTGCCGTCGGTGTGATCTTCGCCAAGGCTCATCATGATGAATTTGGGCATGTTCTTGTTTTCAACGAACTGCTTGTATTCGTCGAGCATGACATCGATGAGGTCCATGTCACGTTCGCGTCCCTTACCGATACCAAAGTTAGGGCACATATGACCGACGAGACCAGGTACCCGTCCCTCCATTTTGGTGTTGCCGTTGTCGTCAGAAACGCGACTGCCGTACTCCTTGTAGTTGCGATAGCTAACACCGGCTCGCATGCAAGCGTCCCACAGATAACCGGAGGGGCCGTTCGACAAATCCCCTTCATCGTCGTCATCGACTCCCAATCGCTGGGAATAGGTCAAGTGCCAGTCTCGCGAGATGTAGTCGGTGTTGTAAGCCATCGTGCTCCAAGGGTGGCCGTCCCGACTCACCTGGCCGTTGCAATACAAATTGTCCAGCAGTACAAATTGCTCAGCGAGCTTGTGGTGATTGGGAGTTACGTTTCGTGGGAACATACAAAGACTCGGGTCCCCTTTGCCTTTCGGTGTGTCTCCCGTAGCCAAGTCGCCGAAGACTTGATCGTAGGTTCGGTTTTCTTTGATAACGTAGATGACGTATTTGATTGGGCTAGGATCGCCAACTTTGGTTGGGATTGCGGTGGGTACCTTGTTCGGCACGGCGGTCAGCAAGTCATCGGAATACGGGCAGTTTCGGTAAACTTGTTGCGTGTACACTTTCAGTGCGGCTTCATCTGGAATCGGAACAATGGATAGGGCACCGCTCATATTGGTCCCAATGTACGGGAATGGCTGAGATTTCTTAACGACCTTTTCGGTCTCGGTCAGTTTTGAATCGGGTACTTCCACCTTTGGGATCGGATTGGCTTTGGATTGGTTTCCTTTGCCAACGCCAACCAACAAGTTCTTGCCGTCCGGAGTCACCGCAACTGCGGTGGGATACCAACCGGTTGGGATGAAGCCTTTGACTGTACTTTTGTTCTGGTGTTCTACTTCGATGACCGCGATGCAGTTGTTGTCGGCATTGGCGACATAGAGAGTCTCGCCATCGGGTGAGACGGCCAACGCGTCCGGAGTGCTTCCTTCTGGAGCCCGCGGAAAGAGTGGCGTGTAAATGGTTTCGGTGACGATTCCTCGTTTGGTATCGATTACCCAAACGCCATTGGCGGAGGCGCAAGCCACAAAGAGTCGGTCGTCGGTTGGGTGAAACGCGATTTGGTTAGGGTGTTCCCCAACAGGAATTCTCGCAACGACTCGGAACAAAACAGGATCGACTACGACGATGCGACGCTCGCTCCAGTCGGAAATGTAGAGCAACCCGTTTCGCGGGCTCAACTGGACATCGTATGGACGTCCACCCAGGTCCAGTTCCTTTGCCTCTTCTCCTCCAAATGGAATGACCGCCAGTTTGCCCGCGTTGATTTTGAGCGAATAAACGCACTGGCGTTGTTCGTCCAAGCAAAGTCCGCCCCGAAACGATTTTTCCTTAACGAGTTGGGCCTTCAGGGCAGCGGCTTCCTCACGCTTCATCGATCGAACGTCAGGTTCCTTTTCGCTAGTGCGTGTCAGTTTGCCATCGGCGATTTCAAATGTGTGCAACTGTCCGGCACCACCACCGGACCAAATCAATTTCTGTTCGTCTGCAGACATTGCTAAACCGAACCAGCTTTGGCGGGCCGACTCCTTGGCGAGAAACGAGCCGGTTTCGAGATTGACCAGAGCGACGTTATGTTCATTGAATCCACTGGTCGCAATGATTGCGTGTTTGGAATCTTTGAGCGGCTTGATATTGAGAAGCAAGTCGGTGGTTTCAATCTGTCGACCTGCAGGTGTGATATGCCAGCCGTTTGGAAGCAGATAGCCGTTCTCGGTTGGGCCGGGGAAACGCGATTCCGAGGTCTTGCCAAGCTCGTTGGTAGATTTTTCTTGAGCTTGAAGTGAACCGTTACCTGGAGCGGCCACGAATAGGAGCGAGCAAAAAACGAGAGCTCCCCTCGTCCATTTTTTCTTCTGCAACTTAGTCGTCATGAAATATCCCTTTCGAGCATTGGAACCGGAACTTACTTTTGATACTTCCGGAAAAAAACAGGCCGGTGGCCCTTGCCGATTCTATGTCCAATTCGTTGAGAGTGGGTTGCCGTCATGTTCAATTTCGATGAAGTTTCCGGTAGCCGCGGGTTCTGGCCGCGTTACGGTTTCCCTGGTAGACATGGCTATCGCGGGTAGTGCCCGCGGCTCAATTTACCGCAAGCGAAAAATCGATTCGTCAATTTCTGTGTTGATCTCGATTTTGGTGACCTCACGGGTCCAAGTAATGTTGGGAACAGCGAATCGAATCTTGGTCGGTTGCAATATTCCTCCGAACTCTTGGTACTCCACGTAGTCTACCTGATATTCAAACTCCCCCAACAACGTTGCTACGGACAATACGCGTCTCCGCAGCAATCCCGTTTGAGAGTCAAATGAAAGGCGCTCCGGCATTTTTGAAGGATTCAAGCCTGATAACACAATCACTTCACGGTCTTCGATTCGATCGGCAGATTGAAAAGCGAACTCGGAATACATAGTGTGCATGTTGCTACCAAACGCGATGACGGCTTCGAGCTTTATTTGCTCTGCTTCGTCGGGTTTCAATTCGATAGCGTTCTCATTGACGCGTTTCCACGCTTGAGAACCGTCGAATCCCTCTACGACTGAGACCGATCCGTACTGAGTTACCATGCGTGTCAATCCGTTTGAGGTTTGCCAAAGCTCTTCAGGTTCACTGCCTCCGTGAATCTCGCGTCTCTTGGCGATGACGTGTCGGTTTTTGATGGAATCCAATTTTTGCTTGCCCCCAACGGCTTGAATGTGCTTTGCCAAGATGTCATCCGCGGACGGTTGGAACTGGGGCTGATGGATGCGAACGATCGGCTTTGCTTGAGTGAGTTCGACGTTCGAAACAGGCTTGGATTTCCCTTGATGGCAAGTATTGCATGTGACTTCGGTTTTCCCTCCGAAAAACTCTTTGTTGAGCCCGAGTGTCATGGAAATCATTTTGCGGCCGGCGTCTTTGTGACCGACTCCTTCTTTGGCGAAGTTGGTCCCCTCGTGGCAGAAACTGCAGTTCACTCCAAGGGAAGCCGACATCATATTCATCACTTTGCCCATCTGATCGGCAGGCATGTCAGAAAGGACCCAAACGTTTTTGAACTTTTCGGCCGATGTTTTTGGAGCATGATTCGGCTGGGCGTCGACCGTTGGAGCATCCAAAAAAACCAGGGAAATCACGCTGGCAATTCGAAAAAGACTCGTCAATAAGTCGGCTGTGGAGCGCGAAAGTGCAGGTCGGAAATCCATGGTCAATCTTCGTTGATGGTTGTTGGTGAAAGGAACGACGATGTAATGAAGGCCGATTTGAGGCATCGTTTGACAAACGAATTCGGCAATGCCAAACTGGTCCACGCGGAGTCAAGAAGATGCCTTTGGGGTTATCCTTGGGTGGAGGGGGAGCTGCTGCTACTCCAGCTGCGAACGACCCAACTAAAGAGTAGAGCTTGTATGTCGTGCATTGACTCATATGGGTCGGCACGAGTTGCTTGCCTTAGGATGCCAAGACAAATTGGCGAAGGAAATTATTCGCGCCAGGGTGTATCGTAGATCGGCAAGTGCCTGTAGTAGATTTCCAGGCAATAAAGGGCCATGCAAGTGGAATAGAGCCTGCCCGCAATGCTATCAAACCTGGCGCCCGCGGGTCCCCAGCTTCCCATATCGTCGCCGTTGGCAACCTGCATCGCCATCAATTGCGGCTTCATTGCTTCGTTCCAATTCTCCCAATCTTTGCCGCCGGCATGGTGCATGACCTGCGTTCCATAGTACCAATAGTAGTACGATCCTGTCGTGCCATTAAACGGAAAGTTTGTCGAAAGTCCCTTGATGCCGAGATTGAGCGCCTTTGTTTCACGGGGCCAGCCCAAATACATTCGGCACAGCAACGCTTCAGCGGTCATCGACGGGGTTGGAAGTCGTCCTCGCACGTACGAGTATGTAGAGCCGTTGTCCAATGAGACACTGTTGAGAAATGCTTGAATGCGTTTGAAAGCCGTATCGGGGACTTCGATACTCGCCGAGCGCGCGCTGACGAGGGCCATCAAGCACCAGCCTGTTACCGAGGTGTCGGAGTCCCCTTTGTATTCATATCGCCACCCTCCCAGCGGACCCTGTGCGTTGAGAGTGTATCGCGTCGCCTTTTCTGCATGGGGTCTTAACCAGGCTTCCTGGGACATACCATACGCTTCACAAAGAGCGATGTTGGCTTGCGCGTGGGTGTAGAAACCGTGGTGCCTAGGGGTATCACCTCCGAGGCTTCCGTCTCGGGCCTGTTGCAAGCAAAGCCATTTCAGTCCACGCGCTACGACCTCTTGGTATTGACCGGACAAATGTGTATTACCAGAACCTTGGAAAGCGATGAGCGCCATGGCTGTGGCCGAAACGGGATTGTCTTGGAACATCGCTGGATTGGAATACGGACCAGCGAAACTCCAAGAACCATCACTTTGCTGTTGCTTGACCAACCATGCCAAACCGCGGGCCACAGCAGCCTCGGTCTCGGCCGAACCGCCATATTGCTTTAGCAGCTGCGCCTTCTTCTGCCCGGTTCGCCCTGCCGTGACAGGCGTACTCAATACGACAAAGCCTGCTGGCTTGCTCGATCCTGGTCCAACCTCTCGATCCACCATATCGCTCGCACGCATGACGACGTTGCCGCTAGGTTTTGCCTCAGGATGGAATGCCTGGATTTGAGTGTCTAGATTCGCAAAAGCACTTGACGAGAGATCGCTTTCATTGGCTTGAGGGGTCTCGTCAAACCGATCCTCAACCGACATTTCACCAAGTGTGTTTAAAACCAAAGGCTCTGAATCGCCTTCGGCGAACTTCAACTCTGAAAAGCCCCTGCCGGATCGAGGCGATTTTCCAACGAAAAACACCATGGCAATGAGGAGCAATAGATGGACCGCGGCACTGAGGACTAGTGATTTCGTGTCGCCGCTTAATCTCAGTCCTGTCTGTCTCTGCTTTGGTCGAGCTGGGATTGAATTGGGTGTGAGAATCCTTGGGACTGGTAACAATCCATTCGGCTGAGCCCGTGTTCTATGAATCGGCATTGGAAGCCGCCTTGCAGACATGCACTTGGTAACGTTTCCGGCGTGGATGTACCTTTAGAACCTTCTTTGTGTTGATTTGCAACACACACCGACGCGAAACTTCGGGAATAGCTTTCCTGTATGGCAGATCGACACAGGTCTAAGGGGGCGGCGAATTCCGAATTACCTTAGCACGACGCGCAAGTTTTGAAGCTGCACGTTTTCTGTGCTTCCGGGCCAACGGCCCAGCAATTTGCATAGCCCAGCCCAACGGGCTGGGTATTCGTTGCGATTGCTCGTAAGGGCCAAAGGTCCGACCGTTTGTTGGCTAACGTCTCTAACCGAAGCAAACTGCCGGGCCGTTGGCCCTATCAATTTCGTTGCTTGATTTGACCCAGCCCTGCAGGCTGGGCTATGTGAACGACCGGGGCTTTGCCCCTCATCTTTACCCACATTTTCGGACAGATTTCGTACTCGTACTCAATGAAATGGTACTCGTACTCGTACTCGATTGTTCATCCGATCGAGTACGAGTACGAGTACTGCCCTTCGGGCGGAGTACGAGTACGAAAAACCCAAGGAAATTAGAATGTGATGTGCAAAGATGTGGGTAAAGATGGGGCTAGTAGCGCCCATCGGCTTACTAATACGAAAAACAAATGCGGATGTGCTTTGACGAAGACTAGAGACGTTCTTTGGGTGTTGGACATCCCAAAAGCGGTTCGTCCATGGCGCGGAGATCGGTTGTTGGCAAACCTTCAGGGTAAGCGGCCCGCGTCAAATGGATGGCTTCTTCTGCGATTTGAAGATGTTGGCTTTTGGTCGAAAGATAAAAAGTATTGGCCGACTTGGGTAGTTTCGGGCTGCCGTGAAGCGGCTTGTCCGAGATGCATAGCAGGGACGCGGAAGGGATGCGATATCGAAAGCCGTTTGCTGCGACGGTGGCTGATTCCATATCGACGCCAATACTTCGGCTGGCTTTAAGATCGCTCATCTTTCGGCTGATGACGAGTTCCCAGTTTCGATCCGCAGTGGTGTAAACAACACCCATCCGATACGGGAGGCATCTCTCTTCAAGTACTCTTGCGAGATTCCTATTGAGAAGGAAGCTTGGTGTGACGGGTACCGAGCGAGGCAATGCATCGTCTAATACGAGGTCGTCTCGCATGTAGCTTGTCGCTAGTACGAAATCGCCGATCTCTTGGTGATTCCGAATGCCCGCGCAGTGCCCGACCATGAGCATTGCGTCAGGGCGTAAGACGGCCAAATGATCAGTGAAGTTCTTTGCGTTGGATGGCCCGACACCAATATTGACGATGGTCACCCCGTTGTTGTCCGCTTCTGGCGAGTGCAACGTGGGCATTTGGACATCACTGCGCACCGATGCGATCGCGTTTGGATGCAATAGCCGAAATGCATCCATGTGCATCTGGTAGTTGGTCAATAGAACATAACGCTGGAAATCCTCGGCCCGTGTGCCGGTATAGTGTTCGAGTCTCTCCAGAGACAGTTCAACGCGTTCGGGGCCGAACAGAAAGACCTTTTTCAACGTTTGATCAAAATTGGACTCATCGATGGCGGACAATAGAGAGGGAGATTGGAGGTCGATCCGCATCTGGGACGGAGTGATTTCGATTTCAGCACCTCGTTGAGCCAACTTCAAAAGTTCTCGGCGCAAGTACCATCGATAAGCGGTTGGGCGAGCAATTTTGCCGGAAATGATCGGATTATGCTTGGACCAATGTCGGTGGACGGTAACTTTGGAATAGCGTCCCTCTGCGTAGTGTTTTTCCATCCGGTTGCAGGCCTCGTCGATTGCAGCAGGCAGCCCGTCGAGAGTGGTTTGAGAGATGAGAAAAGATTCCGACATGGAGGAGCTCCGGCCCGAAGATTGAATGGAACGAGTTTTCCTCGCATTTTAGCAAAACGCGTCGTGCTAAAAACGACAGAATGCTCAGCGCCGAATATCTCTCGCCGGCCTACTAACATTGAGCAAACCGGGATTTTATGGAGTAGAGTGACTCAAATTTCTAGATTCCGAACTTCAATTACACAATCGACCTTGGCATGGCAAGGCTGCTTTTGTATCAACACGTAGGTGGTTCTCTGGGATGCAAGCGAAGTCAAAGTCATGAAACAGTACACTGTTGTCCTAAGTGATGTCGAAGACTACGACGCCGGTTTTCGAGGAACAAAGGCGTTTTGGTGGCTCTCAAGTTACTTAGGTGCCTACGCTCAATTGAGTCTTTATTGGTTCCTGACGGCGTACTTCGGGCGTTCGAAAGTTCAGTTACTCCGCCCCTCTCAATTGCTCGGTCGCAAGGTGCAACTCAAGACGGATATGCTGTTTGTTGGTATCCCAACGCATTTAAATGCCCAACATCTTGCCGGAATCAAGTTCAATCGGCTCGTACTTTACGATGCTTCCGACAATAACGAACTCAATTTCAGATTTTCAGATCGAAGCTTTTTAGAGTCGCAAACGGATGTCTGTCTCAAGAATTGGCGAGATGATCGATGGCAAGAAACGCTTAAAATTGCTCTCCTTCCAATTAAACGTCCGCCGTGGAATAATCGACTTCGCAATGCATTGAACTTGGAGTCGCTTAGGAGAAACTTGGGGGGATCGACCCGAAAATGTTTCGATGTTGGATTTGTGGCTAGGCCGACAGGTTCGCTTACAACCAACCAGCGATTGCGTTGGTTGGTCGAAATTGCGACAGAGCGTCCCGATTTCAAGTTGTGGGGTGGGCTCGTCGGCAATCGTGACATGAGGCAATTCGCGGAGAGAGAAGTTCCGTCAGCGATCCTAAGAAAACTCTGGCTCAACAAAAAGAAGATCGGCTTCCAAAGTTACTTCGCAGGGCTACGACAATCGAAGGTGGCATTGGCGCCGAGTGGCTACGCACCTTGGACCTACCGACACTTCGAAGCGATTTACGCAGGCTGCGTTGTGGTTTCCAATGATTTAAGCCACCACGAATTCCTCGTGCCATTCCCACGAGAGACAATGGTAGAGGTTGGGGACCATGAGTCGGTCACTCCGGCGATCGATCGAGCGCTTTCCATGATAGACCAGTCGCCCAACATCGCTCATGAGAACCGAGAGTACTTGGGGCAATGGTTGGACCGTGGCAAGTATTCGTACAAATGCAAGGATACGCTGGACCGGTTCTTCGGGCAGCTTGATAGGGCAGCTTGAACTCTTCCGACGCAGGGCATGAGAAGTCAGCTGGATTTGGTTATACTCTAAACTCGCAATCGGTGATGCAATTCTTTGCTTTTGGTACACGCGGACTCAGGACAAGCGGCGATGCAGTTTGATAGATTGGTTTGTTGGTTCGCCGCGATTTTGATACAAGGAATACCAGGTACGGCGATGGCCCAATTTGATCCAGTTGGCCAGGAGCCACTTCCGCCAATCGAGGGGACATTGTTTTTGCATGGGGGAGGAATTGTCAATGCTGAAATGCGATCGCTTTTTGTTTCGCTTGCAGGTGGCAAAGAAGCTCGCATTGTCGTGATCCCGACTGCGGACCAGAGCAATCCGTTGGATCCCAAAGAGATAGACCTTTGGCTGGAACATAACCCAAGGAGTGTCGAAACCCTTCACGCGGAATCCCGAGATTTGGTCGACGAGGCAAATGCTGAAAAACGGATTGCGAATGCGACGGGCGTCTGGTTTGGAGGTGGGAAGCAATCACGCTTGATCGATGTTTATTCTGGAACCAACGTAGAGCAAGAGATTTTAAAATTGTTGACCCGAGGCGGGGTAGTCGGTGGCACCTCCGCAGGCGCAGCGATCGCGTCGAAAGTGATGTTGGTTCAGGAGGGGTTCCGCGAGGGATTCGATCTATTGCCAGGTACGGTCATTGATCAACAGTTTGACGCTAGGAGTCGTAGTGAACGCCTTCGTCGAATCGTGGATAAGCATCCAGATCGAGTCGGTTTCGGAATCGATGAGCGGACAGCGCTCATTGTTCGCGGTCGGCAGTTGTTCGTCGTCGGTGAATCCAGCGTCCATGTCGCATTGGCTGCTTCCACGGAACGTCCCGTCCGAACGGACGTACTCAAGTCCGGACAGCGTGCCGACTTGCTGGCCTTTCGGCGTGCTGCGCAAGCGAGGCAAGCCTCTATTTTTCCGTCAAAACAAGTGATTACACCGAAAGTTGCTAACGGAACTCTTCTCATTGCGGGTGGGGGAAATCTACCAGACGAAGCCCTGGAGGCATTCGTTGAGCTCGCTGGAGGAAAAGAGGCTCGCATTCTTTACGTTCCGTGCGAGGAAGCCAAAGTCATCGAGCAAGAACCCGGAATGGTGCGATTGTTTCGAAGGGCTGGGGCGGGGCATGCCGACTGGTTCCATACCAAGGATCGGAAAGTCGCGGACGATCCAAGCTTTACGGCCAAACTGGACGGCGCGACAGGTATTTGGTTTGGAGGAGGAAGGCAATGGAATCTCGTGGATTCCTACTTGGATACGGAAACGCATAGGCTGATGCATGCAGTCTTGGAGCGAGGTGGAGTTGTCGGCGGTTCGTCGGCGGGTGCGTCCATTCAAGGCGACTATATGCCGCGCGGCGATCCGATGGGAAATACGCAAATGATGGCGGAGGGGTACGAACGTGGCCTCGGTTTTCTGACCGGTGTTGCTATCGATCAACACTTTTCACAGAGAAATCGTTTCGGGGACATGGCCTTGCTCAAACGAACTTTTCCTCAATTGTTAGGCATTGGTATCGACGAGGGAACTTGTTTGATTGTCAAGCAGAGCAAAGCGGAAGTCATTGGGCCTGGTCAAGTTGCATTCTACGATCGCCCCTCAGGTTCGGAATCTCTTGAAGCGAATACGAGTGTGACACAGGGAGCCGTCTACGACATGGAGTCACGGACGTTACTTGCGAAGTGATTTCTGTAAGGATCTTCTTTCATTCTTTGCGGCTAATTAGACCGTGAACACCATGTTGACTTCCCTGGTGCCTTCGCGTTGGTTTACAATTCAAATAGTCCGTTCATTCCTTTTAGGCCCCCACCTACTCGCCTAACCAATTCTCTCATGACAAAATCAACTGACACATCGCTCCTCGTTCGTTTTTTTATTTTCGCTTGGTACATGGTCTTGTTGCCGTTTTGCGTTGCTCAAGAGGCACCCAATGCGCCTCCGCTCAAAATCGTGCAGGCAGTCGAGGGAAAGGCCCCCTCTGACGCCGTTGTCTTATTTAACGGGGGGACAACGGACGCTTTTTTGGGAGTAGACGGCAAGGCTTGTCGATGGCCAGTTAAGGACGGGGTTTTGACTGTCGGGACGGGGTTTATCGTTTCCAAGTTGCATTTCCGAGACGCGCAGATTCATGCCGAGTTTTCGGTGCCAAAAGAAGGTCATGGCAATAGCGGACTCTATATTCATGGCCATTACGAGATGCAAATCTCGAACACAGCTGGTTCCGCTCAGCCGAGCAAAGAAGTAATCGGCTCACTTTATCGATTCGAGCTGCCGCTAGTCAATGCAGGCAGAGCCCCACAGACATGGCAGTCATACGACATCATTTATCGCGCCCCTCGATATCGCGATGGCAAGATCGTCGAGCCAGGGACGATTACATCCATTCTCAATGGAGTCCTCGTGCAAAACCACGTCTCCTTCACTGAGCCTCGTTCTCCCTACACTCCGTACGTTTACAACCAAACTCCGTACACGGCCAAGATACTTGAGAGCATCCAAGCCACCAACGCCGGCCCCTTGTACTTGCAAGACCACCAAAGTCCTGTCCAATATCGCAGCGTTTGGATCCGCCCTCTCGATGACCAAGCCCATGCGTTTGATGAGAAAGTCGCAGTCACACCTCGCGTGCCGTAGCGACACAACTTGAGCCCATTACAATGGTCGAACCGCAAATGGAACGCGACCGCTACTTCCGAATTGAACACGAACTTAGAATCGAAACATGAAATCACCAGCCGTTGTTAACTTCGCCCCAGCAAAGCACTCCGTTGAAATTCGAGAAGTGGAGCGTCCAATCATTGGCGATGAAGATGTGCTACTCGAAGTTGCCAACGTAGGTGTTTGCGGCAGCGACCTGCACCAGTGGACTGCTGACCATTCTTGGCCCGTAAATTATCCTGTGGTGCTGGGGCACGAGTTTGGCGGAACGATTATCGAAGTTGGAAAACACGTCGAAGGTTGGCAAGAAGGGGACCGAGTTGTTAGCGAAACCGCGGCGATCATCAGCCAGAACAACCCAATGACTCGACGCGGAATGTACAATCTCGATCCGACACGTAAAGGGTTTGGATACGGAGTCAACGGCGCGATGACACGCTTTGTACGCGTTCCCTCGCGTATTCTTCACAGTGTCCTAGACAGTTTGCCATTCGAACAAGCTTGTTTGACTGAGCCTTGCTGTGTCGCGTATAACGCCGTGGTTCGAAATGCTCGCATCGAACCAGGTGACCGTATTGTCGTGCTCGGCCCAGGTACGATCGGAATCCTTTGTGCTGCAATGGCGCGTCTCTGTGGTGCACAGGTAGCGCTGGTTGGCCTGGAACCAGACCGTCACCGACTCGAAATTGCAAAGCAGTACGGCTGTGAAGCAATTATCGGTGATGCAAAAGCATGGTCGATGGAAAGAGATGGTTTAGGTGCGGACGGGATCATCGACGCCGCTGGGGCGAGCGTTACACTCAAAATCGCATTGGACTTGGTCCGACCTGCAGGTTGGATCAGCAAAGTGGGTTGGGGACCACAACCACTCGGATTTAATCTCGACCAGCTCGTCCAAAAGAACGTTACCCTCCAGGGAAGCTTCAGCCACCACTGGGCTATTTGGGAGCGCGTCATCGCCTTGCTTTCAAGCGGACAGCTAGACGTTAAGCCAATCATTGGTGGCGTTTGGCCCATTTCGCAGTGGCATGAAGCGTTCGAAAAGATGCATTCTGGTGCGGTTGTCAAATCGGTCCTTTGCCCAACACTTTAGGACCAAGTGCAAACGACAGCTTACAGACCTTAGTACGACACGAAATCCGTCTCGCTTGTTGTTATCGACCACACTAGCGAGAATTTTCTACTAGGGAGGGTGAGGGGTGAGGCTCCTGCCGAACCGTGTCTTCACAGGCTCGGCAGGAGCCTCGACCCACCGCTGTAAACATGTTTAAGTCG
>JAPLNL010000104.1 GCA_026692905.1 Planctomycetota bacterium | reverse complement strand
AGCTACCAAAACGCCCAGGACGAAGCTATCCGCGCGAAGCATACACGCGACGAGCAAAATCCACGCACTTTCAAAAACGAAAAAAACCAGAAAAGACCAATGATTCAGATCCAAAAGCAGCAAAGTGAGTGCCATTGGGCTAGCGCCCATCGGCTAATTTATACGAAAAACAAATGCGCATGTGCTTATAATCGATACTCTCTGAATACGCCGCATAGGTAATTACCCGTAGCCGAAAGCGAACCCTAATTTTGGAATCCGCGTAGAATGTTGTCGCAGCATATGTCGATGATGCGGGTGCCGGACTGGTAATCATGCCCCCAGCATTGCTTGTCCCGAAGCCCACTCCCTTGACTTAGGTAAAACCACCTGATGAGGGGTGGGTTTTTTTATTCCCGATTTGTCATCTTTCCATGAGCTGAGCACATCGTCATGTGTCTTACCGGTTAAATAGCCGGTGGGCGTTAGCCTTGTCATTACTGGTCTAGGCACCCTCGCGCTGGGATGGTCGAGCGTAGCGAGGGGAGGGTGAAGTGCCAACAACGATTGCACAACTCAGTTCGCCCCCCCGGGCCGAAGGCCCGACCCTCCCCGAGTGCTTGGCTGAAATTGGGGATCGATTCCCAACGATCGCTCGTGAGGTCGAGTTGCTGAAGAGCGCAAAGTCGCTTTCTGGTTTTTCTATCGTGATCCCAGCCGTAGCCATTTCGCACCAAACCAATTAGATTAGGTAGCTGCTTCGCCAACCATGGGTGCTAGCGACTTGGTCGTTAGCTCAAATCACTCAATGATTATCAGCGTTTGGATCGAGGAAGAGAAATCAGGAAAATCCATGCTCCATTCAGAAAACCAAGTCGAAGTAGAATCCCGTGATGACGTTGCCAGCCGCGAGCGAGTTGGCCTCGTCTTATTGGCTGTTTTCTCGACCATCTACTTCGTCTTTATTTTGCTTTGTGCGTTTGCGAATGCTTGGTTCGCCTCCATCACTTTTTGGGGTGTACCCGCGACCGTCTGGTACGGCTTTGGCCTGATCGCTCTTGCGCTAGTCATTGCGGGCGTTTACGGTCGATTGAGCCGAACGATTTCCAAGTAGATTCGGATTGGGACGGTCTCTTTCGCCGTGCTCGTCAATTTGGTAAAACGGTCGTCGTGGGTCTCAATGCGAGAGGTCCAACGAGACATTCTTTCCTCAATGCTCCCTAAACGGAAAAATCAATGAGATACTCCCTTGTGATGCTCGTGGCTTTGGCCACTTTTCAGAATGCCGTTGCTCAGGAGGCTTCTGACCCATGGACGAAGAAGAAAACAGAGAACTTCAAGCCTCTCACGGAGCCACAGAAAACCGCAATTGAAACCGCTTCGCCCACAACTGCAACCGCGACCCCCATTAAGGCTAGGCGAGTATTGGTGTTCTACCGTTGCGAAGGATTCATTCATAAATCGATTCCGTTTGCGAATACGGCCATCGAAATGATGGGCAAAAAAACGGGCGCATTTACAACCGAATTGGCCGACACTTACGATGTCTTTAATGCGGAGAACCTTAAAAAGTACGATTGCATCTTGCTCAACAGCACAACAGGAATGCAATTCACCAAGCCTGAGCAACAGAACGCGTTCCTCGATTTCATCATGTCCGGAAAGGGATTGGCCGGGATTCATGCGGCCAGCGATAATTTTGGCCGGCATCCTGAATGCCGCGCAATCGTAGGCGGAGAATTTGGTGGCCACCCGTGGAATGCTGGTGGTACCTGGGCGTTTAAATTAGACGATCCAGATCACGTTCTCAATAAAGCGTTTGGCGGCAAAGGCTTTTGGCACAAAGACGAGATCTACCAGTACAAGCCAGAGACGTACGAAGGCACGAAAGCCCTGCACGTGCTTGTTAGCCTGGACATGAAACAAAAAGCGGTATCGGAATTGATTCAGGATGGTCCGCGTGAAGTTCCCGTTTCCTGGCTTCGCAAAGCGGGCGAGGGACGTGTGTTCTACACCAATTTTGGACACAACGAGGACACCTTCAGCAAACCAGCCATCGTCAAACATATACTGGACGGAATCCAATATGCCTTGGGAGACCTTCAAGCGGATGCGACCCCGACCGCTGCTGCGGCTGAAAAACAACCTGCGCTTTCACCAGAAAAACCGTAGATATGCCAATCTCCGTCACGTGCCCCGGATGCTTGTCGCGATTCACTGTTAGCGACAAGTACGCCGGTAAGAAAGGTCCTTGCCCAAAGTGCAAGAAGGACCTAATCGTTCCTGATAAAACTCAGGAAGTGGTGATCCACACGCCTGAAGTTGGCCCCAAGGACTCGAAAGGGGTATCGGTCTTAAAGCCGCTGAAGCGGGCGGAATTTAAGCTTTCGAAGATTGAGATCATCGTTGGAGCCCTACTGACCGTTGTCTCCGTAGGTCTTGCCATTTTCGCACGAACCGGATTCGTTGAGCCACCTTGGCTGTTGTCTGCATTTGGGGTCATCTCGCTCGCTTTCCCTTTGGCCTGGGTTGGGTATTCCTTCTTCCATGATGATGAACTACAAGAGTATTCCGGTCAGGAACGATCGACGCGAGTCGGAATCTGCGCATTGATCTTTGCGGTGACATGGGGGCTTTATTGGTTTTTGGCATATTACATGGGAAACAAAACGCTGGCGGATGTCGACGCCGTCCAATTTGCCATCTTTCTCGCCGTTATGTTCGTTATTGGCTCTCTTGGATCACTAGCGGCAATGGACTTGGAGTTCGGCCAAGCGTTACTGCACTATTCGATGTATTTTGCAGCTACGTTTCTATTAGCGTTGCTTGCTGGAGTTCAAATATCTGAGCCAATGTCGAGTGGAAAGAGCAAACCAGGCTTCCCGACCGTGAATCCGAACCTCATCAACCCACAACTAAAGAACACAACTCCAAACGCTGCAAACAAGCCCCCAACGGTACCATCCAAGCCAAAGTAATCGTAAGAATTCGAAAAAACTTGAATTCGTTCGACGCGTAAAGGCTCAGGTTCATTGCTCGTTTATGCAGGTTGGTTTAATCTAATGGAGGTTTCAGGCGGCTGGTTTTTATCCGCGGTTGGCTGTGACCGAGTCCTTTTTTCACACAGGGTTTGAGGTAGAGATCGAAATGTCGACGCATAGGCGAATTACGGTAGTTGATGATGGCGGTGTAAGTATTGTTCGGTTTGTCGACAAGAAAATTGTCGATTCGGGCAGTATCGAACAACTTGGTGAAGAGATGAATTCTCTGGTCACGGTCGATAAGCGGAACATGATTCTTCTGAATTTCGATGGTGTCGAATTTATGTCCAGCGCCGCCCTCAACAAATTGATTTCGCTCAACACCAAGGTCAAGGCTGCAGCTGGACGATTAAAGCTTTGCGGTTTGCGAGCGGAGATCAAAGAGGTGTTTACCATAACTCGATTGGATCGTGTTTTTGATTTGCGAAAAACAGAAGCCGACGCGGTTGCAGCGTTTAAGCTCTAGGTAAGAGACTTGGTGCAAGCATGACGACTGTACACGAGGATTGGTCATTCGATAAATTTCTGCCAAGCGACTTAGATGTCGGCCACGCTGCAATCGAAGAACTTATGACTGCGTTGGGTGCGGCCAGCTGGGAGGGAATGGATCTTTTCCGAATCCAAATGGCTATCGAAGAGGCTGTCGTCAACGCGATTGAGCACGGCAACAAAAAAGCACTAGACAAGAAAATCCGACTGGTATTTGATGTCACGCCGGAAAAAGCGGTCATGACCATTTCCGACGAAGGAGCAGGCTTCGATCATCGAAACGTTGCCGACCCGACCACCGAAGAATTGATTGATAAACCGAGAGGACGCGGTGTCATGCTCATGCGGGAGCTGATGAACGAAGTCCATTTCAACGAAGTCGGCAACCAAGTAGTCATGATCAAACTGCGATCACCAGAAGTTCCTGAATAGTCGAGCTGAGCGCTATTCCTTTTTGCTTGGCCCAATGGGAATGGGGTGTGAATTAGTAGGTAGTTAATTTCATGAAAGTTCCTGAAGCATCTTAAGCTGAAGGAAGTTTTACAACTTCCGCTACGGGGCACAGACTTAATTCAACGTTTTCCGATTCCGTCGTTGGGTGTAAAGGGTTCGAATGTTCCGCCTATTGCCAACGAAACTGTTGGATTGCCAATTCCACTCGAGCGAACACGAGACCGAGCTCTTCATCGTTGAGGGAGATTCAGCTTCGAATGCAGTTGGAGCGGTACGTGATTCGGCATTTCAAGCTGTGATGCCGATGCAAGGCAAACCTTTAAACGCTTGGAAGGCGACAAGAGACAAGGTAGCCAGAAACGAGTTTTTCCACGCTTTAAATCAAGCCATGGGTGCTGGCTGGGGCGATTCGTTCCTCCTTGGTGCTGATGTACTTTTACCGCTGGATGCGTCCTCTACTGGAGTCAGGGCGAATTCATATGGTCCATCCGCCACTCTTTGAAATAACGGCTCCGACGATGAACGAGTTGGTCTGCGCCGCCTCGGACGAAGAAGCGATTGAGCGTTTGGCCAAGGTGCAGCGAGAGGTCGATCCGAGCGCAGTCAAGAAACGATTCCGAGGGCTAGCCAGCATGAGCGGGGCAGTCTTGAAACGATACTGTGTCCAACCAAGCACGCGCCACGCGTTTCGAATGCGTGCCAAGGACGCAGAAGCGGCCATCGAAGTCTTTTGCAAGTAGCAAAAAATACGGGCCTCGTGCTCGCCGCACTACTTCTGAATGATCTTGCGATCTTTTCTAGATCTGCTAAACCTTTGCACTCTTTTTTTGAAACTCAACCCCTTGGAGAATTCGATGGATATGCATACTTTGACCCGTGAACTGCAACTCGGCAACGACAGCAAGATTGTCATGCTCGTAGCTGACGGGTTGGGTGGACTTCCAATGACCCCAGGTGGAAAAACGGAACTGGAATCCGCACAGACGCCAAACCTTTGTGCCCTTGCCAAATTGGGCGTCCAAGGGGCGAGTATTCCTGTCAAGCCAGGCATTGCTCCAGGCAGCGGCCCAGGTCATCTTGGTCTATTCGGATACGATCCGCTGCATTATCAGATTGGTCGCGGTGCTTTAGAGGCGACCGGAATCGGATTCGAACTGAAAGAAGGGGACGTTGCTATCCGATGCAATTTTTGCACGCTCGACAAAAATGGCAACATCTCGGACCGACGCGCTGGACGCATCAGTAGCGAAGAAAGCGCTCCGCTGGCGATCTCGCTTCGCCAAGTCAAAATTCCTGGTATCGATATTTTCGTTGAACCAGTCAAGGAACATCGATTTGTAGTTGTCTTTCGCGGGCCAGGGCTCGGCGGAAATGTAGCAGACACCGATCCCCAGATGACCGGTGTGCCACCTCTCGATCCGCGTGCCAACGATCCTGCAAGCGAACGCACAGCACAAGTTGCCAAGGAATTCCTGGCACAAGCAAAAGTGATTCTGGCTTCCCATCCGAAGGCGAACTTCCATACGATGCGTGGATTTGCGAACAAGCCTGCTTTGCCTTCGTATAGCGAAGTCTACGGCCTCAAGGCCGCAGCGATCGCAGTTTATCCTATGTACAAAGGCTTGGCTCGGCTGGTTGGTATGGATATCGTTGGCAAAGCGCAAACGCTTGCCGAACAAATCGATACCCTGGAGGAAGTGTGGGCTAAGTACGACTTCTTTTTCATTCACTTCAAGTACACCGACAGCACCGGTGAGGACGGGAATTTTGCGGAGAAGGTCAAGCGAATTGAAGAGCTCGATGCGATACTCCCTCGAATTGCCAAACTGAATCCGACCGTGACCATTGTGACTGGTGACCATAGCACACCGAGTTATCTCAAGGGGCATTCTTGGCATCCCGTTCCAACTTTGCTGGTGTCGGATTGCTGCCGACCTGATCCGCACACGGCTTTCAATGAAACAACTTGCATCACGGGTGGGCTTGGGCACTTTGAAGCCCAGTACTTGATGACTTTGGCGATGGCCAATGCAGGAAGACTTGGGAAGTTTGGTGCGTAGCGGGAAACAAGATAGGCCGATTAGCACGCCAAGCACCTACGACGTCGTCGGGGCAAGCCCGCCCGTCACTGCCTCGCGAACTCGGGTCTTGCGCCCAAAGTTAGCAAAGTGCTTGGTTTGCTAAGAGAGTCAACGCTCCAGCTACTTTGGCTTTACTTTACCTTGCCGCAGATCACGGTTGCGTTGTGTCCGCCGAAGCCGAAGCTGTTGTTCATAGCGATTTTCACGTCCATCTGTCTTGGATGGTTTGGCGTGTAGTCGAGATCGCAATTCGGATCTGGTGTCTCAAGATTGATCGTCGGTGGGATGACGCTGTGATAGCAGCTGAGTACTGTTAAAATCATCTCAATGCTGCCGCTGGCGCCGAGAGCGTGCCCTAAGTGGCCTTTGGTGCTCGAGAGCGCCACGGTTCTTGCCGCTTCGCCAAAAATCGTTTTGACCGCAACCGTTTCCGCTTTATCGCCAAGCGGTGTGCTTGTGCCGTGCGCGTTGATGTAGTCGATTTCACCAGGAGCTAAGCTTGCGTCGCGAAGAGCGTTGAGCATCGCTCGGCTCGCTCCACGACCTTGTTCGTCGGGAGCGGTAATATGTCCGGCATCGCATGATCCTCCGTAGCCAAGAATCTCACCGTAAATCCGTGCTCCGCGTTTTTTCGCGTGCTCGTATTCCTCAAAGATCAGGACTCCGCAGCCTTCGCTCAAGACAAAACCATCTCGATCGCTGTCGAATGGACGACTGGCTTTTTCTGGCGCGTCGTTGCGTGTGGAGAGGGCCTTCATGTTAGCGAAGCCTGCGACACCCATCGCCGTGATGGCAGCTTCGGTGCCACCAGTCAGCATCACATCCGCTTCGTCGTATTGGATAGCTTTGAGAGCGTCGCCCATCGCATTGTTACTGCTTGCGCATGCCGTAGCGACGGCGAAGTTCGGGCCTTTGAGGCCATATTGAATCGCAAGATTTCCGCCGGCCGCATTCAACATCATCTTGGGGATGGTAAACGGACTGACTCGATCCGGTCCTTTGCTGAACATTTTGAACATCTGTTCTTCGATCTCGTTAAGACCGCCTATGCCAGAGCCCAAGATTGCACCGCAACGGTACGGATCTTCTTTGCTGAAATCCAAACCAGAATCGCGAACAGCATGGAAGCCTGCATACATTGCAAAGAGTGTGAAACGATCGAGCCGCTTCACATCCTTTGCCTCTACCGTCGAACCTGGATCGAAGTTCGCGACATCGCCGCCGAATCGTACTTTATGGCGTGTGGTATCGATGACCGTAAACGGATGGATACCGCTTTTGCCTTCCAAGATGGACTGCCACAGCAAATCGACTTCACAAGCCAGGGGCGTAACGCAACCAAGCCCCGTCACGACGACACGACGTTTCATACTATGCCCGAAAACGATCCTAAGTAGGGGACGACTAAATTCGCAGAACTTCGACTAAGCTTGTTGCTTTTCGATGTAATCGACGGCTTCGCCCACGCGTTGGATTTTTTCCGCAGCTTCTTCAGGGATACTAATGTCGAACTCTTCCTCGAGTTCCATGACAAGTTCAACCGTGTCGAGCGAGTCCGCTCCCAGGTCGTTGACGAAGTGTGTATCGCGACCAACCTTGTCTTTCTCGACGCCCAGTTGTTCTGCAACGATGTCGATTACTCGTTCCTCAATAGAAGCCATAACAGGGTGCCCCCTCAGCAAATTCGAATCAAAATGTGGTGGAAAAGTAGTCAGTCGCCAAAACATATTTGGCGGGGTGCCAAAGATAGAGGATTCTAGCAAAACCGGTCAAGCCATGAAGGGCATACCTTGGGACTTAGACGCCCAAATAATTCGTTGAAATAGCAAATTTCATCGATTATTTGGGCTGGAGCCGTGAATCTAGCTCAAATCAGGCCGGGACTGCGAAGAAAACAATTCGGCCAATTCTAAATTTTGAGCCAAAACCTAACGTCGCAATTGGCCGGATGCAGGTTGCGAATTTGCTGCAGGCAATGGCGAATTGCCCGGGACGATGGGCGGTAGCTGGTTGGAAGCTCCAAAATTACCAGCTGGCTGTGGTAGGCCACCCGCCGGCTGTCTCGCTGGAAGATTGGTAGGTTGATTGGGTTGATTGGGTTGAAATCCGGTGGGACCAGGACCGTAGTTTCCTGCAGGAAGCATGTTGGCGGCGGGGAGATTGTTTCCTGTCGCGGGAGGGAAGGAGCCAGCTGGCTGTTGAGGCTGGTTGTTCTGTCCAACCGGTGTATTCGTGTTTGCAGGGAAACCGGTCGGACCATTCGGAAGCGAAGCAACGCGTTGCGGATCTTGGGCTGGCGGTTGTTCTGGCTCGAGCTTTTCAAAGTTCACGATTTGAACTTCGTCTCCGTTTTTGGGATCCACCGCCATTCCACAAATTCGCCAGCCTGCAGGTTCTTTTCGTAGCTCCCAGACCACATCTAGTTCCGTGGCCGGTTGGCCAGCTTGCTCGGGTTCGGTCCACGTGCTTTCGACAAGCATTCCATCCCCTTCTTGGACCGCATTTTGGATTTGAAAGGTTGCCATCGGCGAGCCCAAAGGTGCAATTTCAAGCTGCTTGCTTTTGATTTCTTCTCGCGCTAAAGTGGAAAGCAACATGGAGAGTTGAGTCCCGTTTCCCTGTCGCATACTATCCAAAAAGAGTCGTACGACTTCCTTGGGATCGCTCGGTGCCACGGAAGCTTTGCCGGCGGTAGCAACAGTTGTCGAGCCCGATTCATTGGCCCCTGTTTTGGCGACGTCTGGTTTCGTTCCGCATCCAGTAACGAGCAATGCACCCGCAGCAAGCGGTAGCCATAGCGATTTTTTCATGGTTTGAATTCCGTTTCAAAATTGAGAATGGGTCAGTATGGCCCTCCACGGCCACCCCATCGATAGCCAAAATCCACTGGCTACGTCAAGACGAGTCGCAACCAAATCAAAAGTAGCAGGAAATTGCCATTTTCCATCCGCAATCAAAAACCTAAGGTTTCGTCGGTAACAATCAATTTGTTCCTCGGGGAGGGGGAGGCTCCTGCCGAACCGCGCCGTCATCAACTCGGCAGGAGCCTCGCTCTCCCGGAGGTTTTTGAGGCTTGCGGCCTAGCGATCATCACTCCTAGCTTATAGCCTGCCATTACCGACCTTACACGCAATCACCACCCATTCAACGCCGAGACGAAAAATGACCCGACAACTACTTCTCATGCGTCATGCCAAGAGCGATTGGAATGGGCCTGGCCTTGGCGACAAAGATCGACCGCTCAACGCCCGCGGCAAATCGACCGCTCCGACAATAGCAACCTGGCTCTTCGAACACGGCCTACTACCCGACCTCATCCTGTGCAGCAGTGCCGTTCGTACATTGCAAACTCTATCGCTCATGATGGAGCAATGGGAGAGCTTACGACTCACAAATCCAACACTCTTCTTACCGAAAACGAGGATCGAAGACAAATTGTACTTAGCTTCGGATTCCGACATTTTGTCACTAGCCTGCAGCGTCGCAAACGACAGTCCAATTGGGGATACTTATTCACTGATGGTCTTAGGACATAACCCCGGGATGGAAATCTTAGCCAGCAATCTTAGCGAAACCTCGATTGAAATGCCAACCGGCGCAATTGCAGTCCTCGCTTCCAATGCGGCAGGCAATGATTGGCCGCAAGACTGGCAACATGCCAAAATGTGGAGTCTGCGGGGACTGGTCAAACCCCGCGAACTGGGCCGCGAAACGAACTAGAAAAATGACGGGGCCTTTTGTTAGACTTGCGCAAAGTGTGACGATTGATTGGACGATACTGTTATGCAAGCCGCTTAGTGCGGTGGGCGAGAACAGTGACGTAGTTGGCAATGCAGGATCGATCGAACTAAGGAGCAAGTTGAATGAGACAAGTTAGCAAGGCGCAGTTTGCACGTTGGATTGCCATAAGCGTTCGATGGGTTTCCTCCGCAAGCTTGGTTGGTGCCATTTGCGTCTCCGCAAGTTCGGCCGCAGACAACGATCCACAAAACGATCCACAAGTGGTTAAAGCACTGAGCTTCTCGCCACGACAAAGCAATGTCCCTTACGACAAAGTTGCAGAAAAAGATATCGATTCATGCACCAGCAAGTACGAAACCCGAAATGGTTTTGAAGGCCTTGTGATCTACAACGCAGATGGCCAACCGCTCCGACGCTTCGCCGATGCGAACGGCGACAAGCAAGTGGACCAGTGGTGCTACTTCAAGGATGGCATCGAGAGCTACCGAGACATCGATAGCGATTTCAATGGTGCTGCAGACCAGTACCGTTGGCTCGGCACCTCTGGCACACGCTGGGGCATTGACAAAAACGAGGACGGTAAGATCGAACAATGGAAATCCATTTCCGCTGAAGAGGTTACCATGGAAATCGTGGAAGCAATCAAGCTTCGCGACGACGACCGATTCAAAAAACTGCTTGTCTCGGATGTCGAGATGAAGATGCTCGGACTGGGCGAAGACAAGGGGAGCCAGTTGTCTACTCGACTCGAGAATGCCCGAAAGGGATTTTTAGAATTCGCAAAGTCACAAAAGTTAATTACGGTCAGTACGAAATGGGCCCACTTCGCTGCCGACAAACCTGGCATCGTTCCAGCTGGCACTGAAGGCGCCTCGCAGGACATCGTTGCCTACGAAAACGTAATTGCCATTGTTGATAATGACGGCACGAGTCAACAGCTTATGGTCGGAACCCTCGTGCAAATCGGAAATGCATGGCGACTTGCGGATCTACCTCGCACTATCAGCGCTGACTCCGTTCTGGCCGACAGTGGCCTATTCTTTCCTGCAGCGGCAAGCAATCGCGCAGGAACTTCGCCGACCGAAGGCAACTTGTCCCAAGAAGTCCAACGCCTGTTGACGGATCTGGAGCGACTCGAAGCCGGCCTTAAAGACGAGAGTGGTGACCGTTCCAAATTGCATGATGATAAAGCCAAAGTTCTTCAGAAGTTGGTCGTGGCTACCAAGGGAACCGAAGAGATGGAACTTTGGGTTCGCCAGTTTGCAGACTCGGTTAGTTCGGCCTCCCAGGCTGGTGAATATGAAGATGGCGTTACAAAATTACGCCAAATGGTCGGACAATTGGCCAATCTTCCCAAGGGCAAAGAGCTCATCTCGTACGTTGCCTATCGATTGCTAGGAGCCGAATACACTCTCAAGAGTATGGGGGAAAAGGTCGATTTCGCCAAACTCCAATCCGAGTACATGGAAAAGCTGGAAGAGTTTGCTGTTGAATATCCAGAGAGCACCGACGCTGCAGACGCGATGATCCAAATCGGCTTGAACCATGAGCTCGCTGGCGACGAAGGGGAGGCCGAAAAATGGTATCGACGAGTCTCCACAAAATTCCCAGATTCCGTCCAAGGAAAGAAGGCAACTGGAGCAACGAACCGGTTGAGTTTAGAGGGACGACAATTCCGCCTGGCTGGCAAGACACTGGAAGGAAAGCAAGTCGACACGAAGCAGATGGGGAAGAGTCCGATTTTGGTCCACTATTGGGCGTCATGGTGTGGGCCTTGTAAAGAAGACATGGCTGAACTACGAAAAGTCCAAGCCAAATATGCTAGACAAAACTTGCAAATCATCGGAGTCAATTTGGACACCGACCCTCGTGTTGCGAAGGATTCCATCGACGGCGGCAAGGCTTTCCCATGGCCACATATCCAGGAACAGGGAGGCTTTGAAAGCGATCTCGCTGTTGGCCTGGGAGTTCTAAGCGTACCAGTGACAATCTTGATAGACGGTGATGGCAAAGTGGTCAAGCGAACATCGCACTTCAGCAAGATCATGGAGACGGAACTAGAGAACCTGCTAGCGAAGCCAGCTCAACAAATCGCGAATCCTGCTACGCAGCCTGCGAAACCAGAGAAACAGGCCATTAAACCTGCACCGGCAGTTCCGCAACCGAACGCAAGAAAAGCTCAACAACCAAACGCGAATCCTGCCGGTAAGCAGAAGTAGGTTTCCGGGGATTTAAGTCATCCGCTCATTAATCGGGAGGGTGAGGCTCCCGCCGAACCGCGGCGTCCCCGGCTCGGCAGGAGCCTCGCCCCACCGCTGTAAACATGTTTCCAACGAGTTTACCTAAGCAATTCATTGCTCGGGAGGGTGAGGCTCCTGCCGAACCTTTGCACCGTTGGCTCGGCAGGAGCCTCGCCCTCCCTAAGGTTTTCAATGGAATTGACTTTGCAAAGATGTTTACAGCGGTGGGGTGAGGCTCCTGCCGATGTAGGATGG
>JAPLNL010000103.1 GCA_026692905.1 Planctomycetota bacterium | reverse complement strand
TCCATTGAAAACCTTAGGGAGGGCGAGGCTCCTGCCGAGCCACCGGTGCAAAGGTTCGGCAGGAGCCTCACCCTCCCGAACAATGAATGACTTAGGTAAACTCGTTGGAGCAATCGGGGCGTACGACCTGGGGTTTCGTTCGCGGTGCGAACTTTACCCCAGGCTGAAAAATCCCATCGCATTCGCGATTCAATCGCAGAAGGTTAGTACGGTAGTGTCGGTGCAATTCGCGTTGGCACTTCACCCTCCCCTCGCTACGCTCGACCCTCCCAGAGGGAGGGTGTCTAAACCGGACGATTTCCCGTTTCGGGGCGATGGGAGCAAAGTCAGTAATTGAAGGCAGTTAATCCTGGCCAGGAATCCAGAGTTTGCTGCCACCGCCGGAACCACTTTCAGCATTGGACTGTGGCTCTTCGGATTGTCCTGGGGTCCAAATGCCGGATGCTGGTGACGAACTTGCAGCAACGGATGCCTCGGGGCGACCGCCGCGACCGCGTTGAGCTTGTTGCTGTCGCATCATGGCCATCTGCACAAACTGAAGCAAAACGGGATCGTTTGGATTTTCTCGCAAAGATTGCTCCAAGAATTGTCTCGATTCGCCTTGGCGTCCAAGCATATTTAGCACTTCGACTCGTTCCAGAACTGCGTTTCCAATCGGCACTCCCAGTTCCTTGCCCGCCTCGACAATGCGACGCAACAACGACTCCGCTTCGAGCGGGTCGGTCGTCGTTCGGGTCTTGAGATTGAGCTGGGTGTATTCGGCCGACAGACGTGACTCTTCGGGCCATTGCATCTGCTCGCTGCGTTGAACCAGATTTTCGTAAATCGAGGTCACGCCGCGTTGCAACGAAGACTGCATCAGTTGGATCAAGCTGTTCGGATCGATATCGCTGAGATCGGTCCAGAAGTAGCTTGCGCCGCCAACCGTATCAAAGACATCCTCAGATGCCGAAATCTTTGGCACTTTGAGTTGCAGTTTCTCATGCAACTCTTTGAACTGGTTGTCGGTCAAGGAGGATGTTCCGGAGCCTTGCCAGTGCAAAAGAAGTGCGGCCAATTTGATCTTGAGTGATTCGTCCCCAGCCGCTTCTCGAGGCGATTTACCGCCTAAGCATTCCATTGGATAATCGAGGAATCCATCAAGAACGATCTGCCGTGACGCATCGTTGAGAGCAGAACGTCGTTCTGGAGCGACTTGCTTGCGAAGCATGATCGAAGCGGTGACTTGCGACAGATATGACGAAGGCAATTTTTCAATGAGTTCGCGGTTCAGTGAGCCAATGCCCAATTCCTTTTTGATGTTTTCGAGCATAACGCGTCGAGAACCGATAGGTGGCTCGAGCGAAATCAAGCGAGCGGGTTTGTCCGTTTGCTTTCCGTAGTAAGCCATCCAGCTGCCGCTTCGGGACGCTTCTAGTTCGCCGAACTGCTCCTGCAAGACAGGTTCAACGCAAACAAATGCGAGCTTGGGCGGTACTTCTTCGCTCAAGATTGCGTCGAGCAAGCCTTTGAGCTGATCGACGGCGATTGGCAACAGGCCTTTGTTTTCGAGCAGCTTCTGCTCGAACTCATGGTCTTCGATGACGTATTGGCAAAGCTCTTCGTTGACAGCAACACCGGTCGCCTTGGGGGCTAGGTCATAGCCGAGGGCTTGGTAATAGATTCGTTGCGGTATGGGCAGACTTGTAATGTCCGAAATTTTTCGGCAGGTCGCGCCAGCCGACTCGACGTCGGTCAGCATAAGTTGGCAATAGAGCAAAACCTGTAAAATTGGCGCTTGGGCACCGAACTCGCGTTGCATCGATTCCAATTTTGTTTTGGCTGTCGAAATGCGATAGGAGCCGACGAGCGCGTTGGCTTCAGCGAGTCGTTCGGCATAAGGTGCGTCGTCGCTGTCGATTGGCGATGGGAGCGATTCACGAGACAGCGTGTTTGCGTTAGTCTGCGAAATGAGCGAATCGTACGCGCCAGATGCAACTCTCAGCATGTCGCCTCCCATATCGAGGAGCATTTCGCAATGCAGCAACGCCGGCAAAATCATGCCTCGCTGGCCCATCGACTCCATCAAATTCATTGCGACCGTTGCGGTCATCGGTGGCAACGCTTCCGTTGCGTCCGAGATGGCTTGCAACATGAGCGTCGCTCCCTCTTCGGTGTTTCCACGGACTACGGCGACCAGCGAGCGATAAAGCTTTGCGAGCGGATTGTCTGGTTGCAGACGAATGAACTTCGCGGAGGTTTCCTCTAGAGATTCCAATTCTCCGAGCTGTAGCAGCAGTTCGCATTTCATCGCGAGTAGCCAGGGCTCCGATGGCAGGGTCTTGAGATTGCCGTTGATTCGATCTAGCGCGGCTACGTTTTGCTCGCCCACAATCATGCGGTGGATGATCTGCATCTCAGGGAAATGCTCATTGCACTTGCAAAACTTGATCTTCTTTCCGTTGCCGCAAGGGCAGAAACTGTATTGGTCCAAACTCATGGGCAAACCGATTCAAATTGTTCGAAGGTACAAAAAGCGAGAGGTTCGCCCCGATCCATTGACCGAGAGAAACACCGCGAAGGGGACTCGAGTCGTTCCGTTTGCGACAAGGCCACCCTTTTCAAGTCGTAAGTTTAGCAAGGTTTCTCCAAAATGCCCACCGGTAACGAGCGACTCGGGGGTTAAGTCGACACGTCAAGAGAGCAGTCTATTTTTGGAAACACGACGCGTAAGCGAGGAATTTGATTGTATTTCCTCGCTCGCGCTTCCGGGAACCAAGCCAAGCCTGCGGCTCCTAGCGACCAACGGTTCAGTTCAGCGACTGGATTTTAATTTAGGCCATTCGGCGTTTCAGTTCTGAATCCAACGTGTCTAAAAACTGGTCCGTCGTTTCCCACTTCTGATCCTTGCCGATCAAACTCGCCAAGTCTTTGGTCATGTGGCCTGCTTCAACGGATTCGATGCATACTCGCTCGACGGTGTTGGCAAACTCGACGACGTCTGGCGTTCCATCCACTTCGCCGCGACGGATCAAACCGCGTGTCCAAGCGAAAATAGAGGCTATTGGATTCGTGGATGTTGGCTTGCCGGCTTGGTGGTCTCGGTAGTGCCGAGTAACGGTTCCATGCGCTGCTTCGGCCTCAAAGGAGGCCCCATCTGGTGACATCAAGACAGAAGTCATCAGTCCGAGCGATCCATACCCCTGGGCAACAGTATCCGACTGAACGTCACCGTCGTAATTCTTGCATGCCCATAGGTAGCCACCGCTCCACTTCAAATTGGCAGCTACCATATCGTCGATCAATCGATGTTCGTAAGTCAGTCCCGCTGTCTTGAACTTGTCAGCGTAATGTGCGTCGAAGATCTCTTGAAAAAGATTTTTGAACCGACCGTCATATGTTTTCAAAATCGTGTTCTTGGTCGACAAGTACACAGGATACTTTCGGGCCAATCCGTAGATGAATACCGAATGCGCGAAGCCGGTAATCGACTCGTCGGTGTTGTACATCGCCATCGCTACGCCGGAGCCTTCGGATTTGTAGACTTCCTTTTCGATTGCTGGGCCACCATCAGCGGGGTGAAACGTAAGCTTTACAGTCCCCTTGCCCGGGAAGCGAAATTCGCTGGCTCGATATTGATCGCCGAACGCATGACGAGCGACGACGACAGGCTTGTCCCAATGACTAACCAGTCGCGGTACATTTTTGCAAATGATCGGTTCACGGAAGATTGTACCGTTGAGAATGTTTCGAATGGTGCCGTTTGGACTGCGCAGCATTTCAGGCGATCCAAACTCCTTGACACGCGATTCGTCGTGAGTGATCGTAGCGCATTTGACCGCGACCCCGAACTTTTTGGTGGCGTTGGCCGAATCAACGGTGATTTGATCTTTGGTAGCGTCCCGGCTTTGTATGCTTAAGTCGAAATACTTGAGGTCAATATCGAGGTAGGGATGAATCAATTTCTCTTTGATTTTCGACCAGATGATTCGAGTCATTTCGTCGCCGTCCATTTCGACGACGGGATTCTTGACTTTGATTTTTGACATACAAAATTGCCTTCAAGTGCTGTTTTGGGTGGGAAACTGGAACCTAAACTGCCAAGCCGGAATGCAAGCCGCATCCGGCCACCTAGTCGATCCAATATCTAAGGAGGGTGGAATTATGCCTGAATCTTGTGCGATCCGCCAGAGATAGTAAAGGAACTTCCGCCGCGGAGGATGCAAAAATCCTTGCATTGTCAAATCTTGTCAAAAGCAATGGGAGGGCGAGGCTCCCGCCGAGCCAGCAGTGCAAAGTTTCGGCAGGAGTCTCACCCTCCCTGGTAACGAATTCGCTGGGGGCCAGCCAGCGGCTCGAAGCTTTTCAAATGCGGTTTCGCGAATGCGATACTTCGGTTACCATCGTCGGAGCTGTCCTGCTATCTGTTGCTCCGAACCACCCGCTTACTGGATTGATTTGGATTTATGAGCGAACTGCACCACGAATGCGGTGTTGCTGCGATCTACCACCTTGCAAATGGCGAAGAAAGCCTGCTTTGTCCCGAAGGTGGTCGCGAGGCAATTTCCTATCTCTTACCTCGGATGCTTCAAGATATTCAGAATCGCGGACAACTTGCCGCGGGGATGACTACCTACAATCCGAATCGCTCCCTTCTGCTGGATACCATCAAGGACATCGGAACGGTCAGCGAAGTCTTTCGGCTCTCCCACCGGGGCAAGCACGAAGCCATCATGGAGCATTACGCCGGCCGTGCAGCTATCGGCCACGTTCGTTACGCGACCTGCGGTCAAGACGACCGAAGCTACGCTCAACCCTTCGAGCGACAGCATATCCATAAACACAAATGGTTTAGCTTCTGTTTCAACGGTCAACTGGCAAACTATCAGGAGTTGAAGGACAAGCTGACCCTCGAGGGCGAGCATCACTTGGCCCGCGATACCGACACAGAAATTATCATGCACGAAATCGGGCGTGAGTTGAGTGTAGGGCCGGCGAGTCGCAGCATGATCGATGTCTTTGCCGCCGCGGCTAAGAACTTCGACGGGGCGTATTCCTTGGCGTTACTGAATGCAAGTGGCGAACTCTTGCTCGCTCGCGATCCTCTCGGAATGAAACCCTTGTGCTATGCCGTCGACGGTTCTTTGTTTGCCTCTGCAAGCGAGAGCGTTGCGCTATTGAATCTGGGCTTTGATCGAGCGGCCATCAAATCCGTCCCTCCTGGCAGCGCAGTCTTGGTGACTCCGAACGGGATTCGGATCGAGCAATTTGCTGCCCCAAAGCAACCAGCTCACTGCTTCTTCGAGTGGATCTACTTCGCCAATGTCGCGAGCACGCTAGACGAACGAAGCGTCTACCTCTCTCGCACGCGACTCGGCGAAGAGCTCGCGAGAATCGAAATGGCTCGAAATCAGTTCCCGCTCGACGATGACACCATCGTCGTCCCGGTTCCTGATACAAGCAAAGCGGCAGCCGACTCCATGGCCTATCACTTGCGAGTTCCAAGCCGCGAAGGACTCATCCGAAACCGATACAGCGGTAGAACCTTTATCGAAGGTGGTCGTGCGAGAAAAGCCAAGGCATCGCTCAAATACACGCCGCTGCGCGAAGTCCTAGAGGGGAAACGGGTCATTTTGGTCGAGGATTCGATTGTTCGCTCGACAACGATGAAAGTGCTTTTGAATCGCATTCGAGACATGGGGGGGGCCAAAGAAATCCACGTCCGAGTTGCTTGCCCACCGATTGTCGCACCATGCTTTTACGGAATCGACATGTCGACCATCGGCGAACTATTCGCACCGAAATTCTTGGAAAACGGTGTTTTGACAGAAGAAGGGCAGGATCGGATGGCTCAGCAACTAGGCTGTGACTCCTTGCGTTACTTGCCAATCACATCGATCGCGAAAGCGATTGATTTACCAACGTCCAGTCTATGCCAAGCGTGCATCACAGGCGACTACCCAACTCCTTGGGGGCAAAAACTGTACAGCATTGCCAAGCAAAATCATCTTGCCGGTGTGAGTGCAGAACGTACATATGAACTTGGACCTGCGAATGTTTAGGTGAGCATAGAGTAAAGCGATTGTCTCAATCGCTTTGCGTGCACTTGAGGGTCTGAATTGGAAAAGCCACCGCGAGGGCATTTGGGCTCGATCGGTATTCAATGAATATCTGAGCGCCGAAACGATTGAGGACAATCGTTTTACTCTGAACACCATGCTTCAAACGAAAAAACCCTCGGATTTCTCCGAAGGTTTTTGCATTTCGATGATTCGAATGGACAGACCGGTTAAGGTCTAAGGCTGACGGCCAACTCCCAGTGCTTCTTCTTCCTCTTCAGGAATAATGATTCGCGGTGTGACAGTCATCATCAGCGTATTGGTTTCTCGACCGATCGCGTTGTTCTTGAACAATCGATTTAGGTAAGGAATCTTGCTGAGGATTGGGGTACCTCTCTCGGTTCGCCCTTCTCGTAGGCGTTTGATACCGCCGAGGAGGATCGTTCCGCCGTCTGGTACGCTGACGGTGGTGTTCACGGTTGTTGTACCAAGCGTTGGTTGCTGAACTGTCGTACCTTCAATAATGTCTTGATTGGTGTTGACAGTGTTCTGGTTGCTGTTCGGATTGAGGATACTCGTTCCGGTTTGTGTCGACCGTTTACCTTGGAAAGTAAACTGGCGATCAGCAGCCTCAATTCGAGTGAACTGTGGCACTAATGTCATTCGAACGAATCGCTTGTCTTGCGAGACAATCGATTGTACGTTCATTTGAGTACCTTCATTTAGCACCACGATGATCGGTCGTTGAGCGACGGCAAAGTCACCTACTACCGGTTCGAAGGAGATAACGAATGGTCGCTGTGCTTGGTCAATAATCGTTGCACTTTGTCCATCGAACATCGTCACCTTCGGGGCATTGAGCACGTTGGTACGGCTATTTCCCTGAACGGCTTGGAGGAAGAAGAACAATTCCAAGTCGCTTAGGATTGCCAAGCCAACTTGAGTACCCGCATCACCCGCATCCGGAGCACCGAAGGCTGGTGTTACACCGAAGTTGTTCCGAATTTGGAAATCCAAGTCGGTAGTGAAAGCTGGAGCAGCTACCCCGGCAACACCGCTGGAGAGCCCCACCGCAACGCTTGGCGAACCATTTGTCCGCGGTGGATTCGTAGTTCGGTTCAGCTTGTCACGAATGTTGAAGTCGAAGTCGATGCCAATGCGTTCGAAGAAAGTGTCCGAAAGCTGGATGAATCGCACTTCGATTGTTACCTGCAAGTTTTGAAGTGCACGCAACGACTTCAATAGATTCGCAATCGCTTCGTGTGTTTCCTGCGGTGCAGTTACGACCAGACTCAAGTTCTGACGAAACTCTCGCATCGAAGCTGTTCCACCGGCATCAATCCATCCATCTGGCGTAATCGTGTTTTGGATTAGCCCGATCAGTTCTGCGTAGTTGGCTTGAGAAGCACCACCGAAACCTGACGAATAAGGAGCATTGCCCGACATCGTGTTGCCCATCGTACCCGGTGACATGCTCGACAGAGCGTTCATCGAATTCATCTGAGCGAGAACCGAAGAATTTGGATCCACGCTAGCGATGCGATTGGCTGCTACGACTGCCGCATTGGGCTCGGCAACGGCAGCCGAGGCCATGTGCGTTTGAGCCTGATAAGCAGCTTGGAGAGCTCCAGCCATACCGCTGTTGTAATCCGAGACAAAGTTAGGAATTGGTATGACCAAATCCTTGACGTTGTAGGTCTCCGTATACATTTCCTTCTTGATGAAACGATTGCTCTCAATCGAAAGCACTTCGTTCTTGACCGAGTACGTCAAATTGAGTTTATCCAAAATCAAGTTGAGGGCACTCTTGATCGAGATCGAACTTCCCTTGAGATCGAGCGAAATCGGTTGATCGACGGTGATCCCTTCCTCTGCGATCGAGCGATCGTCGATGACGATTGGAATCCCAGTCATCTCAGAGATCGTGCTCATCACGTCAGAAAGGGGACGGCGATCGAAACTAGCTGAGAACTGCTCACCCAGTTTCTCCCGAATTTTTCGTTCCGCGGGCAGCATGCGAAGGTCTGTTTTCTTCCCCGAACGTTTCTCGGTCAGGTTAAGCCAGCTTCTTGCTGTCGGCCATTCAAGAGGATTTTCCCCATCGTATGGAGTGGAAGCTCTTTCGATGCTGTTGAAGTGGTCGACAAACTTTTCTTCTTTGAGAAGCTTGATGACTTCTTGTTCTTCCACGCGAGCTTGAATCTTCGCTTTCTGGTAGAGAACATTGGCAATTTCGCTCCCTGGCTTCAATTCGCGGACTTTCTTCGAAACCTCTACGGCTTCTTGGAATCGTCCGGAAGTGATCAAGAAGTTGTATTCATCGACCAGTGTCTGAACTTGCTTGTCCGTCTTCGTCAACGTTTCGGTTTCCAGACGAATCTGGGATTCGATCTGCGAGTTTCGTTGATCCAGTTCAATCATGGACTTGTTTTGGTCTGCCCATTCTTGCATATGGCCGCTTACTCGGTCGACCATCGCAAGAAGATTCTTGCGTTGAGCGCCATCGATTTCCGCTTGCGATACGCGTTGTCTCAAGACGCGAAGTTTATCGAGAGCTTCCATTGGCTTGTTTGCAGAAGCCATCTTTTCGGCATCGGCAATTTCACCTGAAACTTCAGCATACCATCGTTGACGCTTGACTTGATCTTCGCGACGTTCTGGATTTGCTGCTTCGATACTTTCGGGCGTTCCGCTGAATTGCAGTTGAGACAATTTGTCCTTGAGCTGAGTTCGCACGCCAGGATCCATTTGGTCACGCTTTTGCCAAGCCGATTTGAAGTGGTCCAAGGCCACATCTTTTCGTCCGGCAGAGAGAGCCGCGATCCCTTTTTCGTAGAGTTCTTCTCCGGTACCATCAACATCGTATTGGGACAGAACGCCACTTGCCGGAGCAACGGTTGTGCGGTCCATTTGCGGTTGATAGACACCAGGTTGAACATTGTTCGCGTTGCCGAACGGCGATTGGCCACTGGCGTTTTGAACATTGGAAACGGGTTGTGTCGCGGCAGCCGTTGTGACTTCCGAGGAATTCCGAAGTCGTTCAGCTCGGTCGACCATCAAAGCGACTTCCCATGGCTTGATTTGGCCAGGAGCAAACTCACTTTCTTGAACGCGTAGCGACTTCGCTTTGTCGATGAGTAGGCGAGCGCTCGCAGTGTCACCTCGCACGAGGGCCATTTTCGCTTCGGCAGCAAGCCCTGCGGCTTGGTCTCGAAGAGGATTGACTGGTCCCGTTTGGGCTGCGCTCGGCGGTTGCATTGCTGGTGGTAGACCAGCCATTTGGCCGTTAGCAGGTGGCAACGTGGGTGTATTGTTGTTTCGCAATGCGTTTGCCGCCCGGCTTGTGAGGCCCGGAGCTGTTTGTGCGACGCGCATGGCTTGGTCGAGTGCTTGCTGGCTCACGCCGCGCTCAACAAATTGTTGTCGCGTTTGCTGAATCTCAGAAGCCATCTCGGGTGACTGTTGAGCGGCCAAGCTCGCTTGCGCAAACGCTTGAGCTGCTGCTTCGTTCTTGCCTTCGCTCAACGCTGCTCGCGCTCTGATCAATAACGATCTAGCACTTGCACCAGCATCCACCGCCGTTGGCCCACTTGATGGTGCAGTTCCATAATTCTGCGCCGGTGGTAACAAAGGAGGAAGAGCAGTATTCGTTGGGCTTTGAGCGACCGCAGTCATTGCAGAGCATGCGATCGATGTTGCGATACCAGTCATCGCGGTTACTCCATAAGGCATGGAGACCGGTGCAGACACCGCTGACATTGCTGTCAAAAAACGTAATGTTCGTAGGGGGTTGAATTGTTTCAACGCGACACTCCTTTATCGCTCAGAGTCCAAAAAAATCGCTCGTCGTCTATCATCAATTTCAGCCTGTTCCGATCGTTGAAGCCAACATCTTTGTTGTCGTCAAATCTTGCCCAAGCGTCAAAAAATTTCTATTTGTGTTTACCGGAATAGTCAGTATTTCGGCATTAGGTCAATCCCATCTCTTCTCATTAGGGGATAAATTCCGGAAAAGTAAGCTGGGCAATTTTAAGTCGATTTTGCGCAGAGTCTCCAAGCCGCGCAGGCTCAGACTTCGACTCATTTTTGCATGTTGTTATGCTCGATTTCTGGCAAGACTGGCGCGTCGGGTAGGCTGACGAGGATGGGTAAACTGCAAATTGTTTTTGCGCGCGATGTCCTTCGTTATTTCACTCTCCCGGACAGATTGGCCGGTTAAGATATCCTCCCCATGATAGCGAACGCAGTGAAGCATTTTGTTGCGAAACTCGTCAAGAGTTTCGGTGGTTTAGGCAATTCAGCCGAAAGTCTTGACGACTTTCGGCTTCAGAAAAGACTGATTTCAGCAGCGGAAAATGCTTCACCGCTTTGCCTCAGGCGAGTTGCAGGATGAAAGCTACCAGATGTAGTTTGGGACCATTGTCCCGAACGAATAGACGGACGGGACAATGGTCCCATCCTACAGTAGATCTAGTTCTGCCGATCGCCTAGAGGACCGACGGGAGCGAAGTCTAAGATATAAGATACGGACGATTTCAAGGGTGATGGAATCGTTATTTTCAAACGACCACGAGGACTAGCTAACCCGTCCAGCGGCAACTCAAACCATTCAACGGCGCAAATCATCGTTGGGTATATCACCACTCCGAAGTCCGCACAGCTTCAAAAAGTTGGCCAACACTTGGTAGCCTGAAAGAGTCAAGATTGACTCTGGATGAAACTGGACTCCGAAGACTGGGTACTCTACGTGCTTTACAGCCATAATCGTGCCGTCGTCCGATGTCGCAATCACGTTCAGCGCATCGGGCGATGTGCTGGCTTCGATAACGAGAGAATGGTATCTTCCGACTTGAAATCGATTCGGAATCCCTTCGAAAATCGGTGATCCATCGTGTTGTATTGTGGACGCCTTTCCGTGCATCGGAGCATTGGCTCGCACGATTCGGCCGCCGAACGCTTGCCCAATCGCTTGATGGCCAAGACACACACCGAGAATTGGCGTATGCTGCGACATGCGTCGAACCACCTCCATGGAGCAGCCCGCTTCATCGGGAGATTTAGGCCCAGGCGAGATGACAATCGCATCCAAATCTAACCTCCCGATCGCCTCCACCGTAATGGCATCGCTGCGAACCACAAGCGTTCTCTGGCCTAAGCGTTGCAAGTAGCGATCGAGGTTGTAGACGAAGCTGTCGTAGTTATCGAGGATCAGGATCATTCCTTGGACAATGCCTTTTCGCCAGCGTCGAGCACACGAATGATATGATCAACGTCGTAGACGCAACCGCCCCACGTTCCCCCGCTTACTTTTTGTAAGGCAGCCCATAATCTGGAATCGCTAGGCATCCGTTCATCCTCCTGCAAATCAGGGTGCGGCGAGCGAGCAGTCAATACAATCGCACCCATTTCAGGCGAAAACTCTTTGCCATCGCAACCCACGAAGTTGACCGAGGATTCCAACGTGTCGCGATTGATTTCGATCCGAATCAAGTCGTCGTCTTTGACTTTGCCGATTGGGCCTCCGGCAAGTGCTTCGGGGCCAACGTGGCCAATACAGGCACCCGTGCTCACGCCTGAAAAACGGGCGTCGGTCACGACGGCCACGTGCTTTCCGTAATCGAGGAACTTCAGTGCGCTGGTCAGCTGATAGGTTTCCTCCATTCCTGTCCCCATTGGCCCACGTCCAATCAATACGACCACATCGCCGGCTTTGAGAGGGCGTGGATGCTGGCCTTTGGCTGCAGCAACAGCCTCCTTTTCCGTGGTAAAGACGCGAGCCGGACCGGTCTTGCGATAGACACCATCGGCGTCGATGACGCTTGGGTCGATCGCAGTCGATTTGATGACGGAGCCATCGGGGCAAATGTTTCCTTTTGGAAAGCAAACGGTGCTGGTAAGCCCCATTTGCTTGGCTTTTGTTGGTGGAATGATGACTGAATCGGCATCGACACCATCGCGTTCTTGCAGCATTTCCCGCATCGCCCTGCGTCGTTCCGAGCCGGCCCACTGATCTAAAATTTCGTGCCAGGTCAGTCCGGTCACGGTCTTGGCATCGCATCGGGCTATTCCGAGCTCACGCAAGTGCCACATGATTTCGGGGACACCGCCAGCCAAGAACAATCGGACGGTTGGATGGTACATCGGGCCGTTTGGTAGCACATCCACAAATCGCGTTACACGTCGATTGACTTCTTTCCAGACATCGAGCCCAGGCCTAGGTAGACCGGCAGCAAATGCGACAGCAGGTACGTGGAGCAGCAAGTTGGTGGAACCGCCGCATGCAGCATGAACCGCGATCGCGTTGTAAAACGAGTCTTCCGTTAACACATCGCTCAGCTTGGCTTTTCGTTCATGCTGGTCCCAAAGAACGGCCGCGGACTGCCTTGCCATTTCCATCCAAATGGGCTGACCACTCGGAGCAAGTGCGGCGTGCGGCACGGTCATTCCCAAGGCCTCAGCGATGACCTGGCTTGTCGCTGCGGTTCCTAAAAACTGGCAGCCCCCACCTGGAGAACCGCAAGCTCGACAGCCAGCTTCGGCGGCTTCTTCGAGCGAAATCATCCCGTTGGTATACCGTGCTCCAATCGTCTGAACTTTGCCCAAATCCTCAGCATCTTTGGCCGGAAGCGTCACTCCGCCAGGGACAACCACACTCGGCAAATTGGCGCACCCAGCAAGTGCTAGCATCATTGCGGGCAAACCTTTGTCGCAAGTTGCAATTCCGAGAACTCCGCGTCGTGTTGGGAGCGAGCGAATGAGTCGTCGGAACACGATTGCGGCGTCGTTTCGATAGGGCAGAGAATCAAACATGCCGACGGTTCCTTGACTCCGGCCATCGCAAGGGTCACTCACAAAGCCAGCAAATGGCACACCTCCTTTTTCACTCAACCATTTGGCGGCAGCCTGCATCATCAAGCCGACTTCCCAGTGACCCGTGTGGTATCCCAACGCGATCGGACGACCATCTTCGCCTCGAATTCCTCCTTGAGTGCTCAGCAGCAAGAACTGGGGACCCATCATTTTCTGAATATCCCAGCCCATTCCAGCATTTTGGGTCCATCCGAATAGATCGCCACTGGACCAAGTTCGCAGCATTTCATCGGTCAGCGGCAAATTTCCTTTCGGGCCCTCACCTTGGGTTGCGGTCTTCAACGAAGATTCGGAAGAGCCGAACCAGTTTTTCAAAGTGAATGCATGCGACATGGCAATGAACATGTGTATGTTGGGAGAAATGCAAAAAAGCAAAGGCGACTTGTATCAAGCCGCCTTTGCTATGTACTTTTGAAAATTGTACTTCGTTGCCGTGCCTGTCGGCAGTCCCTATCTCGCTTAACGATTGAGAGCGATACCGAAGGTGAAGGCTGGCATAATCAGGTTTTGGTTGTTTGAGTTCGGATTTGCACCTGTGTTTGCTATTTCCGTGCTGGTTGCGCCACGCCAGATTCCTCTAGCGAAGTACATCATTGCGAAGCCACCGCGGAGGTCCAAATATTTGGTCGCCTTGTAGGAACCCTCCACTCGCAAATCAAAGCCAATTGTTGACTTTTCGCTCTTGCGGCCGCTGTAGAATGGCGGTTGTACCAAGTCTGTCGAATCGTTTTCAGTCAGCGATGTTGCTCCAATGGCAACGGGATTTGCATAGGTGGTTTCCGTCGTCACGATACTCGTAGACTGACTTTGATAAACGTGACCTCCAAAGAACTTCATGTCGTTGGAAAGTGTCCAACGATTGATGAATTTAGTGTATCTGAAACCAACTTGGCCAAGAATCATGTGATTATCGGTATCCACGCGATCTCGTATGATATCTTCAAAGGCTCCGGTGACCGTAGGAGGGACGGCAGTGTTGAAAAGCGACCCCGCTCTATAGGTATCATTTGCGGCTCCGTCGCCGAAAAACGCATATCGCAGACCAACCATTGGTTCCAAGATACCCCCGTATCGGTAGGGTTCCATTCGCCATACTTTGTTGGCTTCAAAGGTCGAGAACGAGCCAACGTTGACACTATCCTGAACAATGAACATTCTTCGAATGCCATCGTCGTTTTGAAACTCGGGGCGAAGCAACGGATTCGTTGTGAGTTGAATAAACTGATTGAGTCGGTTCTGCTCGAATTGGTTATAAACATTGGGACCGCCAACGTTGATAGCAGAAAACATCCAGCCCGATTCCTTGCTGTTCATCCAGCCGAAATCGAAACGATTTCCCCAGGTGAAGTCGATTTTGTGGCTGGCGGCCTCGGTGTCGGATCGGTTCAATCCGATTTGCATCCGATCGTAAGCAACATAAAAGCCATTGTTGGCACGCTGGCGTGCGGTCAAATCCTGCAAGTCCTGCATTTGGACTGGTGCAAAGAATTGCCAATCTGGGTCAAAGGCCATTGGCTCCGAAAAGGGATGGTACCCCTCTTGCGACATGCCAACTTGACCTGCGACGGCCATCGCCGCCAACACAAACATTCGTAAAGTTCTTTGCAACACGGACATAATAATCTCTTCCACCGTTCCACTAAGGCTTTTCACGATCGGATCGGAGTATCCAGTCGATCGTATGAAATCGGGTTGTGCAGCTAGTATCGGTACTGATGGTGCTCGAAATTGAATCGGTTTAGGTAAAGCGTAACGAAAAATCCGATCCTTTCGTCCTTTGCTTTTGCTAGCTAAATCGGTTGCTAAGCACATTCGCATGCTTTTTTATGTCCATTGGCCGTTGCGCGAGCTACCAACGGCCAATGGAAATGGAAGCCCAAGCTTCATGCGAATGGCCTTTGCCCTCGCGACTTTCTTTCTTCATTGAACCGTACGAACGCTGGTCCGTACTTTTTTAGTAGCTTCACGATCTGGGATGAGCTTGTATCAAGCGTCCTTGCGACCTCGCTGGCATTCCAATCGAATCTCGAAAGAGCCCCGATTAATTCAGCAAGAATAGATGGCCAATCCTGGTTTGTGTCCGAAATGTCGACTCGACCGTCGCGACAATAAAGTCGCCAGGTATCGGACCCGATCAACGGGTTGCTTGAATCGAGATGCGCAGCGAGGCGAACGTCCACGGCGAGCTTGCATCGCAAACGCATGACGGCAACCTTACGGTTTTCATTTTGCGTTCGGCGTTCACTTGCGGATGCGATCACTCCGGAAGGAAGGAATTCAATTTGGACGCTGGTTTCGACTTTATTTCGATTCTGACCTCCAGGCCCGCTTGCGCGCGAGAACGTCAATCGACATTGCGTGAGCAATTCCTCTTCGGCCCAACATGCTGGATGCAATTCGTTCATGTTCGCGAGAGCAGCGAGGCTACTTTTCGGATCAATTCTTGGACTTGTGGCTTCTCGACATCGGCCCATTCCGCATGATGGATTGGCGCTTTCATGAACTCCGTAACTCCAGGAAGTCTCGCGGATCCGAGTGACACGGCACCGTCCCCCCGTCCCAGTGTCAACTCATCGCTCGATATCAGTTCTTCGACTCGTCGAAGCCCGATCTCGATCTTTTCAAGTCCGCGAGTCTGCGATTCGCTGAGGCCTTGGCTAATTGCTATCGAGCCAGCAATTCGCAGCAAAGGACTGATCGGCCCACGTGTGCCTGCAATGATCGAGTAGCGAACTCCTGGAACTCGATCAAAGCTATTGAGCGTTTGCAGAAACTTTGAGCCTGGAACAAGTTCGTCGCAGGCCTCACCCAAGCCGTCATCGACGAGGGCATGGATAACAGAGATCAAGGAGTCCGAGCCATTTTTTATTTTGGACAGGGCGTCTGCGAATTCTAACGCGTCCGCATATTGCGCTAAAACCGAACCATGATTAGGAGGGCAAAGCATGGTTAGATGGTCGACCATCTCGCAAACCGCGAATCGATCAGGTTCTGCCGGTGACTCCAAAGCGTATCGCGCGACCAGACTTCCCATACTATGCCCAACGATCGAAACCTTGGTTTTGGGGGAGCCGCGATGAAATTCTTGAAGCAGTTGCATCAGCGCTCGACCAGACTCTTGGATTGAGCCGTCGTTCGGGTACTCGAAAACGGCGCAGCGTGTGTTAGCCGGGTACGCCAAGGTTCGCTCAAGCGACTTGGCAAACTGTTCACAGGCTTGAGCATCTCCCTGAAGTCCACCAAGAATCAATACGATGCGTTCAGGAAGTTCGCTAATCGACAACCGCTCAGGACTGCCGACTAACTTCCCCCGGGCCAGGAACCGAATTTCGTATTTGGGTTCAGCAAGCGGTGCAATGGCCGCTCGCAATTCGCTTCGCAAGGACTGCCAACTTCCAGCAAGTTCTTCCTGTTGAACTCGACGACGCAAGTCCTGTGCGTTCGCTGTCCTCACAAAGCAACAAATGCAAACGGAAATACAAATCGCAAACCCAAGCCGAACCATCATGGGGTTATCTCTCTACGTTTTTAAACGATTGGCCATGCAACGACGGAAAACGCTTGATTGGGTTGTCTCTAGCCGCGAACCGTCACGTCCGATGGGACAATCCCATTGGGGCGCAATCCAGTAAGACCGATTATGATTGCAAACCGTCCAATCGAGTCAAGCAGCGATCGATCCGTTTTAAGCTCTCATCTTTGCCCAGGATTTCAAAGTAGTCAAAGATTCCAAGGCCGTTCGATTTGCCTGTAACCGCAATTCTCAGGGCGCTGATACAAACACCGAGCTTGACTCCACGCTGCTCCGCGAATTGCTTGAGCTGAGGTTCGAGTGCATCGTGAGTCATCGATTGTGCCTCAGCTAGTACCGTTCGGAACTCGCGAAGGGCCGAAATCGCCACGGAATCGCTAGCCAATCGCTTTTGAAAGCCTTCTGGATCGGTTACGAGATTCTCGGCCGAAACAAAAAGTTCATCGAATTGCAAAACGTCTCCAGCGACCTTAATGCGGTCACCCGCCGCAAGAACGATCTTGCCAAGCGTATCGGCAACATCACACGGCGGCGGATCGGATACGAGGCCGGCTTTTTGAAGATAAGGTAGGACCATGGCAACCTTCTTCTTCAAGTCCAGGTTATTCATCCAGCGAGTTTGAAACGCAACCAACTTTTGCGGATCGAACGACGCCGGTGACTTACTGACTCGTTCCAACGAAAAGTGCCGAATCGCGTCGTCCAATGTGAGATGCTCTGTGCTGTCGTCCAGAGACCAGCCCAGCAGCAGCAGGTAGTTCAGAATGGCTCCTGGCAAAAATCCTGTTTCGCGATAGAAGTCGACCACGACGGGATTGAACGTCTCTTTGGTCACTTGCATCTTGGCCCGCTCTGCGATCGTATCACCCATTTGGCAGAGGGCGGCGAAGTCCTTTTGCTTGAGGTACTTGTCGAGCTTGCGTTTGCTGAGCTTGGCCGTTCCGCCCGGCTCGGCAACGTAGGGCAAGTGAGCATAAATCGGCAAGGTGTAGCCGAGGCTTTGAGCAATAAAGATTTGTCGTGGCGTGTTCGGCAAATGCTCAACCGCGCGCACGACGTGGGTGATTTGAAAATCGAAATCGTCAACCACACTTGCTAAGTGATAGAGGCAAGTACCATCGCCACGTTGGATAACATGGTCCTGTTCGTCGGCCCATTCGAACGAACAATCCCCACGGACAATGTCATGAAAACGGCATTGTCCCTCGCGAGGCATTTTCAAACGAACGAAGGCTTGTCGTCCTTCGGCTTCAAACGCCGCCTTTTTCTCAGGCGTATCGGCCATAAAGCTTCTGTCGTAGATAAACGCTTTACCCTCTTTTTTGGCCTGTTCTTTTTGTGTTTCGATTTCTTCTGTTTTGGCGAAGTCAAGGTAAGCGTGGCCGGACGCAAGCAGCTTTGCTGCCGCTGCTTGATAGCTTGCAGATCGCTGAGACTGGAAGTACGGAACGAACGGACCGCCCACTTCCGGACCTTCGTCCCAATTGAGACCAAGCCATTTGAAGCCGTCCAAGATCGGTTGCAAAGCAGCTTCGACGTTTCGATTTTGATCTGTATCGTCGATGCGGAGCAGAAACTGACCACCAGCTTGTTTTGCTAGCAGATAATTAAAAAGTGCGGTTCGGACCCCTCCAATATGGAGATATCCAGTGGGGCTAGGGGCAAAACGGGTGCGAATCGTCATCAGGCATCGACTTCAAAATAGGAACAAATCTCAGGTTGGACGGAATTAGCGGTAAAGGTAACATGGTATCTCGAATTCGTCACGCGTCCCGTTGGCGAGTAGAATCGTACTTTCTGTCAACAAGGAATGTTGCATGCTTAGAAAAGCAATCGTCGCGGCGTCGCTATTGCTAGTCGGTACCTGTCTCGGTTGGGCATTTCAGGGTTTGGGGATTGGTCGTCCGGCCAACGCGGAACCTCAGCAAGAGGGCTTCGCGTCTGCCCCCCAGTTTCCCAACAATCCGAGAGCAAACGCGGGCGTGAATCCTGGCTTCCAAGCTGGCGTCCAGCCAGTGCAGCCGCTCAACTTCCCAGGTGCCAATCCGACATCGCAGGTTCTGCCTGTTCCGGATGGCTTTGTTCCGATGACCACCGAGGAAGCGGTCAATGTTTCGATCTACGAACGGACAAATCGCAGCGTCGTTAATATCAAAACACAGTCCATCCGCCCGGAATCGCTTTTCGTATTTACGCAAGTCGCAGGTAGTGGCAGCGGTAGCGTAATCGACCAGCAAGGTCACATTTTGACGAACTACCACGTCATCGATGGCGCCAAGCAGATTACGGTCATGCTCTATAACGCGGATGCTTTTCCTGCCGATCTCGTTGGTCAAGACCCCGAGAACGACATTGCCATCCTCAAAATCAACGCGCCAGATTCAATGTTGTTTCCGATTCAATGGGGGGACTCATCGAACCTGAAGGTTGGACAGCATATTGTTGCGATCGGAAATCCGTTCGGTTTCGAACGTACGATGACCACCGGCATCATCTCCAGCTTGAACCGCCAAATCGAATCCAAAGTTCGCGATCGGATGATCAAGTCGTTGATTCAAATCGATGCAGCCCTCAATCAAGGAAACTCGGGTGGCCCTTTGATGAACTCCCGAGGTGAACTGATTGGAATGAACACCGCGATTGCGACCCGCAGCGGCGACAACTCCGGCATCGGCTTTGCAATCCCCATCAATACCATTCGACGCGTCGTACCTCAACTGATTTCGACCGGACGTGTTCAACGCCCTACGATAGGAATCATGCAAGTAGTCGAGAACGAAAAGGGGCTCTTGGTTGCCAATCTTACTCCCAATGGTCCAGCGGAACGAGCCGGATTGAAGGGCTTGAAAGTGGAACGAAAGAAAGTCCGTAGAGGGCCACTCACCGTCGAGCAATCCGTAGTCGATCCCAGTCAAGCCGACTTGATCATAGGTGTCGACGATAAAAACGTAAAAAATTCGGACGACCTGTTGGGTGCCATTGAGGCCAAGAAATCGGGCGATCAAGTTGTCTTGCGCGTAGTAAGGCAAGGGCAGATAATTCAAGTACCAGTGATCCTCGGCAGTGAGGATTGATCGCTTTCAATACACGGAATGGTATTACACGCGATGTCGATTAAACGGGATTGCGATGGCGATTACACGGGAGGGCGAGGCCACCGCGGTAAACATGTTTCCAACGAGTTTACCTCAGCAATTCGTTGCTCGGGAGGGTGAGGCTCCTGCCGAACCGTGGCACCGATGGCTCGGCAGGAGCCTCGCCCTCCCGAAAATTCTAAGTGGACTTGGCATTGCAAAGATGTTTCGATCGCACATGGAATGTGCCAACTAATCTCTTTTCGGCTGTTTGGAAATGTGTACAACTTCGGTTTGAAATGCTCTGACGGGGTTCGACAGGGCGAATAGCCTCCGAATTGCGACTCAAAGTGTCGTGCAGAACATGTTTGACGTCGACGATTACCGCTGGCTCTCCACTGTCGAAGCTCAGAAAATCTGGCAGTCTCTAACCGCCGAGTCGACTACCAAGCCAGACGCTCTGCTTAAGCGGCTTCGATCGCTCCTCCCGACGAATCATGCATCGCTCTTCGTTGAGCAGTTTGAGCTTTTGGGATTGGCCAAAAAGAAAGTCGCACAGCCATATCTTTGGTTTTGGACGAGACAATTGCTTGAACAGTCGAGTGACTTCGAAACGGCCGAAGAAACCGCGCTCGATTTTCAACCCGGAAATCGCGTGTGGGATATCTGTTGCGGCGCCGGTGCCGATTCTGCGGCTCTCGCAAATCGTGGCCTCATCGTCCAAGCTGTTGACCGTTGTCCAATCGCTTGCGAACTGACTCGGCATAACGCTCGATCTCATGGTCTTGAGATCAACGTTTTCGAACAAGCCGCAGAGCAAACAGAAATCGATATTGAAAGCTACATTCATATCGACCCAGATCGTCGAGCGGACGGAACGCGATCAAGTAGTCTGGACCGATTGTCTCCTGGTTGGGATACAATTGTTAGTTTGCTGGGGCGATGCCGAGGCATGTCGTTGAAGCTCGCGCCAGGCACGCGAGTTGATTTCAATGGATTAGCGCAAAGAGTGGAGCGTCCGCCGGAGTCGGTTCGGTTTCTTGCTAAGGATGGTTCCGTTCGGCAACAACGATGGTATTGGGGGTTGGAGCGATGGGCTGCCGGTTCGATCACCGCCAGCATGCATTTGAACGCACCATCAACGCGGCGTGCTGAGCAATTTGAGGCCCGTTATTCAAGCGAGAATGCAGCCAACACGTCCGCATCGCACGGTTGGTTTCACGAGACGTTTGTGCACGGCGAGGTTCATTCGATGAATTCGTCGAATTTTGCGAGTGTTCCGAGCAATTACGTCGCGGACTACGACCCGTCAATCCGTGCCGCGGAATTGAGCAGCAGTTTTGCCAAACGTTATGGCTGGCAACTGATCGATTCCAGCAGTGGTTATTTAACAGCGAACGAACCTTTGGTGCATCCGATGGTTCGATGGTTCCGTGTTGAGGAGGTTCTGCCGCTGGACACCAAGCGTATCAAGAGTTTCGCAAGAGCGGCCAATGCGCGAACGTGGGAGCTCAAGAGCCGTGGGCTTGAAGTGGATTTGAACGCGTTACGGAAAGTTTTGCCGACGGAGAAACATGGCGAGGCAAACATGACGATTTTGTGCACGAAGCTCGGAGGCCATCATCGAGCCGTTTTCTGTAAAGAAGTGCTCTAGTGTAGCTCGGCTCTCCGAGCTGGGACTGGCGACTTCAAGAAGGCTCGACGTGCTAAACTAAGCTGCTCGGTTTACGGCGGATTGCTCGGTTACTGCGGCAGGCAGGGCTACTTTCTGCAATGTGCCTCCTTGAACCGAAGATGCAAAGATCGTCGATTTGGAATGGCAGAGTCTTGGCAGCCAATCGGAAACGGCTCTCCCTTGAGGAGTGTCTGCCCCCCATATTCCATCGATGACGATCAGATCGCTGGGCAGCACCGTGTGAGCGACACGGGCCAAGGCGTTTGTCGGATCGCCTGGGATGAGATGCGCTTTGACGCCAAATTCGGCCAGCATCCTATGTGCCGATTTGAGGTTCATGTGCGGAATGTTTGGACCGGCTGATTCGAATGCGTCCACTCCGACATAGCGGATTTGTGCACAGCCTTCTGGCAGCGTGCATAGTGGCAATACTTGCTTGATACGTTCACCCGAGCCGATACCGATTTCGAGAATCGACGCGAACGGGTTATCGATGACGTGGAGAAACAAAGCCCGCTCGCTGACGGGTTTCGATAGATAGCGCCAATAGAGACGTTGTACCCAACTCAACCGAGCCATGATTCGATTTCTCCGCTGCAGACGCGACTTTGTTATTCGGCTAAAAAAGATCAAAAGAGCCGCATTTGGGACCGGGTTTCTGCATCCATGCATCCTTCCAGTTCCCATGCGGCGAAACCATTCTCACCATTTCATGCAGGCTCAATTTCGTTCACTTCCTTGTGACGCTTTGAGTCCGCTGGTGCGAATGAAGCTAGTCAAAGAGTCCTTCATTGACTTGCCTAGTAGATCTTTCGGCGGCAAACGACCAGAGAATTCAGCCAAGTCGGAACAGCCGGAAACTCTTCGCCAGAGCGCCTATTGTAGGGCATGAAACGATTGTGCTAGCAAACGGCGTTTGTGAGCCGCTGCATCTCGCTCGGTATTTTTAAACCGTTTCAGCCTGTGACCTAATCTAAACCAATCCGCAAAGAACTAGTTAACGGTTTCGTTTTCTTAAAAGCGCGCAAGTTTTTGCCTGATCGAGACTCCCAATCCAATGAATCCATTGCCCAAGAAAATCGTAGCACCCTCCCCCAACTCTCCGTGGGGTTTTCGCCCAATGTGGGAGCAGTGTGAGCGTCGGTTGGCGTTGTCGGCGATGCCATGGATGCCCTGGGATATTGGTCCACAGCAGGCGGTTACACCCGTTCTAGCTGACCTACCTCAACCGGACGATCTCGTTTCGCATCCATCGCATTTGCAACCGATCGATACCAACGTAGCGCCAGCCTTGGAACAACACTTGGCCGAAGCGCATTCGCAATCCGGTTGGAACCAAGTGCACTCGCAATACGGATTGACCGGGAAGGGGCAAACCGTTGCCGTGATCGATAGCGGAATTGCGTTCGATCACGTTGCCTTGGGCAAAGGCTATGGACCTGGCTACAAAGTCGTCGGTGGCTGGGACTTTGCCGAAAATGACGCAAAACCCTACGACGACGCGCCGGGCGGCTTCCACGGAACGCATGTTTCAGGAATCATCGGAGCCAATGATGGGACGCATTTAGGCGTCGCTCCCGACGTTGATTTGGTCGCTCTACGTGTCTTCACCGATGCGGGCAAAGGGGATATGGGTTGGACCGAAAGTGCGCTTAAGTGGGTGCATGAGCATCGCAACAGTTTTGCCAATCCCATCACGACCGTCAATCTTTCACTTGGCTCCGCTTGGAACTCCAACACGGTTCCGTCCTGGGGAACGCTTGAAGATGAACTAGCTCAGTTGCAAAGGGACGGCATCGTTGTCGTCGCTTCCGCAGGGAACTCGTTTCAACAATACAAAACACCAGGCCTGTCCTATCCGGCCGTAAGCCCATACGTCATTCCCGTTTCGAGCGTCGATGCCAACGGACAACTTAGTGACTTCAGTCAACGCGATTCGCGATCGATTGCCGCTCCTGGGCGTTCGATCGAAAGCACAGTGCCTGACTATTTCTACGGCAAAGATGGGATCGCAAACGATTGGTCAACCGCGAGTGGCACAAGCATGGCCGCACCCTATATTGCTGGCGCAAGCGTGCTGGTCCGCGAAGCCATGGAGATGGTCGGGATGCAAAACATCTCCTCGCAATCGATCTACGAGCATCTCAAGACGACAGCCCATTCGGTCTGGGATAGCGTTACCAAACAAGACTACCAATCGCTCGATTTGGACCGAGCCATCGAGACCCTGCTGCCTGTCGACACCGTCGGCGACACGCTTGCAACAGGCATGAATTCTCCAATTCAAAGCGGTTGGCAAACGGATGGATGGATCAATTCACTCTCGGATCAAGACGTCTATCGGCTCGCACCCAATCAAAGTGGCACGGTGTCAGTCCAGCTTGCGAGCCAATACGTGGACGACGCTGTTTTCAAACTATTTCGGGGCGGCCAAGAGACAGATCTGCATGCCATTCAAGGGAAATTATCCTTTGCGGTCTCGGCAGGAGAAGCCGTTGGTCTCAGCATAGCGGACCTCGATTCCATCGGTTCTTATCATTTGAACTGGAACTTTGCTGCCAGTTCAAGCAATGGAGGCGGAAGCGGTGGCGGTACGAACGGTGGTGGCGCTAACACTTCCATCCCAAGTCAAGTTGCTGACCTTGGCTCGGTCGACTTGCTTGAGCAGACGCTTAGCGGTTCATCTAGGTACAAGTTCATTGCAGAACACACAGGTATCATGAGTGTTGTAGTCGACGCTGGTTCCCAGCCGACCGGCACATTGCAGGTCCTACGTCCGGGGATTACCAATGGCACACTGTCGGACTCACTTGTCGAAAACAATCAATGGCGGGTCGATTTCAGTGCGACGCAGGGGCAAAGCATTGAGTTCGTGCTACCTGGCATGGCCAGTCGAAACGTGCACTTGGTCAATTTGCTCCAGCAGCAAGGCAATGCATTGACCATCTACGGGACGGACGTCGCTGACTCGGTCAAATTGGATCTGAGCAATGGCCTCGTAGCCAATGTTGCTGGGATTGCGTACCAACTCGATAACACAATCAAGAGTGTCGTCTTGGATGCGAACCAAAACAATGACACACTCACGCTGATAGGCTCCAAAGAGGCAGAGAAAGTCGACTTGCGTCCGGGATTAACAACGCTTGAGAACACTCAGATAACAGTCCGCGCCATTGGCTTTGAGAATGTTCAATTTCAGGGCGGAGGTGGCCCTGATCGAGCTTATTTACACGATGCAGCCACCGATGATCGGTTGAGTATTTGGCCGAATAAGGCTGAATTGACTGGTGTTGGGTATTCGTTCCAAGTTGGTCAAGTCGATCGCATTTTTGTGCATGCCGATCAAGGTGGTGACGACCAAGCATTTGTGTTCGACTCCGTCGGCGATGACGCTTTGAGCGTAAGACCGCAATTTACTAGCTTAGCAGGGACCGGATTCTTCAATTATGTCGCTGGCTTTGAGCGCGTCTTTGCGTACTCCAATGCAGGTGGAGTTGACAGCGCGGCTCTTTACGATTCTGTCGGCAATGATCTGTTTAGTACGAGCGGCGAAGTGACTTCGATCGTTGGTTCGGGGTTTTCCACTTTCGCGCGTGGCTTTGAAAATGTCGAAGCGTTCTCGAATGCGGGTGGAGTGGACCGCGCCAGTGTCTACGCTCCAGTCGGCGGCAAATTGACGTCCGGGGCTGATTATGTTGGCATGCAAGACATGACCCGATCCAGTATTGCGAGAAATTTCGAACGGGTCGAGACCTTTCTTGCTGGTCAAACGGTCGCAACACCCGTTCGTTCAAATGCCCTAGAGACGATGAGCGAAGATTCGGCACACACGATTGAGCCAATTGAATCGATGCCACTGAAAATGACACCCACCATGGCAAACGTTTCCGCAAATGAATGCGAAGCGGTCTTGGAAAAGATGGATTGGATTGCCAATCTTGTGGAAAAAGAAATCCGTCAACTTCGTGGCGGACCAAACGAGGCCGCGATGCACGCGATCGATTTGCTATCAGCAAGTGCAGACGGGAAAGAGATCGGCATCGATTTGACTTGGATCGATCCGGATTTAGAGCGAGCAGCTCTCGACGAAATTTTTGCAAAACATACGTGACCTTCAAAAATCTGCCCTGAACTGAGGGCTGATGAATTCGTTTGACAGTCAGTCGGAGGCATACTCGGCAGGCGGTAAGCTGAGCTCTACCAATCGACGTCCTAAAGCGAACAGGTAAAGACTAAGCACTTACGCAAGAGTTTTCGGGTATATTGGCAATTAGCTGTTTTTGGCAAGGTGAGGGACGCGTGTACACTGGTCAGCCTTAGCCAATACGGTGAACGGAAGGCTTGACACCTTTCTAGAACTAAAAGATGTTCTTGGCCCTCCCATTCCGCTAACCTTTTGAACCGATCCGATGACTGAACCGAATTCTAATATTCAAGCTGTAATTGTTGGCGCAACAGGTGGCATCGGTAAAGCCGTTTGCAGCAAGCTTGCAAGTATTGGTGGTGAGGCTTTTCTAATAGGTCGAACATTGGAAGACCTCAAGGAACTATCGGATACCTACGGATGGGGGTATGCGGTTGTCGACGGTTCGGATTGGGCTCAGCTAGATAGTGTCGTCTCAAGTGCCGAAGGCCTGCTGGGAGGAATCAATGTCGCTATCAACCTGGCGGGCTCCGTTTTACTAAAGCCAATGCATTTGACGAGCAGAGCCGAGTGGGACGACACGATCGCGGCGAATTTGACTTCTGCCGCCGGCCTGTTAAAGGCTTGTGCCCCCAGGATGTTTTCGAACGGCGGGTCCGTTGTTCTGATGAGCTCTGCTGCAGCTTCCATTGGTTTGTCGAATCATGAAGCCATTGCCGCGTGCAAGGCAGGGATCGAGGGGTTGGTGAGGTCGGCAGCGATGACGTATGCTCCGAAGCGAATTCGGGTCAATGCGGTTGCGCCCGGCCTAGTTCAGACTCCTCTTACCGAAAAGATTTGGGGGAATCCTCGATCTGCCGAGGTATCTCTTTCAATGCATCCACTCGGGCGATTTGGACAGCCAGAGGATATTGCGAGCGCGATCCTTTGGTTGGCATCGCCCGAGCAGTCTTGGGTAACCGGGCAAACGATAGGTGTCGACGGAGGGCTTGGGAAGCTCAAGGGAGTTGGCCAGATCAGTCGAGCATAGCATGTTAGAGGCGACCGCCGTGGCCCACAGTATCTAGCACGACGCGCAAGCGAGTGACCCTAGCACGACGCGCAAGCTAGTGAAGTTGCACTAACACGACGCGCAAGCGAGTGAGCTAGTGAAGTTGCACTGTTTGATTTTGGGGCAAAGCCCTGGTCGTTGACATAGCCCAGCCTAAAGCTCAGCTTTACCCAGATCTTTTTGATTTTGCCCCCCTCTCCCCGAAACGGGGGCCAACCGCTGCTCGCCTAGCGGCTTCGAGAACCGCGTACCGCTATCGACGGATGGTCTCACCACCTGTTGATTGGAACGGTGCTGGTAGACTTACACTTTGAGGAATTCCAACACCCGAGTTTTGTTGTTGGATTCGAAGTTGGTCCAAGTAGTAACTTCCGGAGCTCGAGGCAACTCCACCAGCCATCTGCACCGGATTCGGGTTTGGGTTGCCGATCGGTTGAATGGCGACCGCCGTTCGAACCTCCGAATTGTTCGCAAGCGAGTTCGGGTTTTGACCGTTACGCGCGATCGAACGTGTTGAAACACCTAGCGCATCTGCAGTGTGGTTGTCGACTGGACCGCCGCCATCCTCGACCCATTTGTTCCAAGCCGACTGCAATTTGCCGAGCTTTGGATAGCTGTAGAACTCGTCGGTTGCGGCAACCCAGTCTTCACTCTCCATACCGCGTTCCAAAAACTTGACAAATCGTTGTGGACCACCTTGGGTAATCAAGAAGCAAGAAAGACTATAACCTTGGGCATAGAGCGGCATCATGTCGGGTGGATAGTCCTTCAACGCAAATAATGTGGCGAAGGGAATACCGCGTCCTTCGCTGAGATATCGGACCAACATTACATCATGCTTGCTGCGTTCGCTTTGATGTTCCACTGTGGTGCATGCGCCTTCGTCAGCCCACCTCGGTACCGGTTTGCCTAACGCGGAAAAGTGACTGGCCATGATCGTGTGTGTAATCTCGTGAGGCAAAACACTATCGACGATTCGCTCTGGAGTGCCAGAGACAGTCATTTGAAAGTTTGCGACACCGCCGCCAACCAGCGTGTACTTCGTTTCACCACTTGCTGGTTTGTTCGCCCCATCGTTGACGATGAGCGGGCATGGCTCTGGCCAGTTTGGCAATTCCCTGCCAAGCCAATGCATTGCTAGCGCCTTTCGGTTTTCTTCGGCGGATTTGGCGACATCGTTGGCGAGTTGTGCGTTCCGAGCGAAAACTCGGAAGTTGGGAGACTGGACCAAGGACCTTGGCCCAACAAACACTTGAGCTGTACCTGTCGAAGCAAAAACCATTAAAGCCAATAGTGTAAATAACAACCGTCGTGCATCCATGCGAATCAGCCTCCAAAAACGGAATGCTTTGAACTCCATTGCTGAAGTTCGTTGATTAGGGTCGGTCCGCATCCTGCATCGCGATCCAATTTGATTGCTCGGGAGTCTAGGAGACTGGCCAAATCGGCCTCTAGATCAATCTTGAGTGAAAGTTCGGAAAATCCGGCAAATCACTTCAGTCTGCTAGCTATCTCGTCCGACAGAATAGTTCTGATGATGCTTCAACAAAACTTCCAAATAGGACGGCTTCGCGACGGACGGTTCATCGCCGTTTTGGCTGTTTCGATTCTCGTCGGCTTCTTTGCGTATATCGCGCGATTAAGCGACATTACGCACGATGCCTTTCATGAAATGGCGCTGGTGCGAGTCTTTGCGGAGAGCGGAACATTTCCGCTGCGAGATGTCTTCGCATTCACGCCAACCATTCAGCCGGCGGTGCATCATGAATGGGGGACGGGACTCGTCCTTTACTGGTGCGCGGGCATGAGTCCACTCGGATTGCACGGGATGGCTGTCTTGAGGGTTCTGATTGTACTAGCAATCGCGGCGGCTCTCTACCGTTGCGCTCGTAACGGTGGAGCCCACCCACTCTTGATCGTGGCGTGCGCTCCGATTCTCTTTCCGTTGTTGTGGGTTGGTTTCGGAACGATTCGAGCTCAGCTTTTTACGCTGCTGTTTATCCTGCTTCAAATCCTAATGCAGCAATCGGATTGGCAGGGTCAAAAACGTTGGGTCATCGCTTGGAGTTTTCTGTACGTCGTTTGGCTGAACATGCATGCAGGCTTCGTCGTTGGGATTGGATTGATGTTCTTTCATGTCGTCGAACGCTGGCTGAATGAGCTCGGCGATGAGTGGTCGCTCGCAAGTCTTCAGAACGCCTACTTCAAGCTGTGGCATCACTTGCTCCTCCCGCCGATTCTGGTTGTCGGATTGCAAATGAATCCATGGGGCTTGCAGTATGGACCTTATCTGCTTCGCGCCATCACCATGCCTCGCCCAACCATGCTCGAATGGCAACCTTTGTGGATGACGCATGATAATATTACCTCGATGGCCGCATTTTGTCTGTCTATATTCGCTCTTGGATACATTGCCAAGAATCGACGTTGGTCAAGGCTTAGGGGGTGGCTGTTTTGCTGCGTAGCGGCCTACATGGCATTAAAGCATTTGCGACATGGCTCAATTTACGCCATCGTTTGGATGGCCTACATGCCAGGATGGTTAACCCCGACAGCCTTCGGACGAATGGCGATTGCGACGTTGGTAAACCGTAGAACGATTGCAATCCGTATCGCATCCGTCTTTTCGATCGCCTGCCTCGGTTTTATTTTTTGGCACCCGATCTGGAAAGTCACCATACCGGACAACGATCCAGATGGAGCGATGGTTTATCCGACAGGTGCAGTGCAATACTTAAAGGCTCAAGCTTTCTCAGGCAATGTCATGACCCCTTTTGCATCGGGTGCATACGTTTCCTGGATGTGCTACCCCGCGGTCCGAGTCAGCATCGATGGTCGATATGAAGTTGCGTACCGGGACGATGTTCTTCCCAAACACGATCAGTTTTATTCGGCGAGCCAAGGTTGGGAAAATGTTCTTGACGAGTATCCGGCTAATGTGATTTTGGTCCAAGCTAACGCGCCGGTGAAAAAGTGGCTTGGGAAACGTGGCAACAAAACGGAAACGTGGCGAGTTGTCTACGAAGACACCGTGTTTTCCCTATACGCACATGAAGATTGGGGAATACAAACGAAAACGTCCCAGTAGATACCTCGTGAACTCAATCGCGTTTTTGGTATGATGCACAGTAACAATCCAATTTCCGAAGAACCCCCATTCCTATTTTTGCTCCATGATTCTGAAAACAATTGCTTTTTCCCTGTTAGCCATGGCCTCGGGACTCCTTTTCGCACAGGCTACTGAAACTTCCTACAAGAAGACCGCCGAAGTTGAGGGGATCTCCGAATACCTTTTACCCAACAATTGCCGAGTCCTTCTTGTTCCCGACGAGTCCTCCAACAGCATTACGGTGAACATGACTGTCCTGGTCGGATCGCGTCATGAGGGATACGGCGAAGCGGGGATGGCCCACTTGTTGGAGCATATGCTCTTCAAAGGAACGCCAACCCACGGAGATCTCGACAAGGAACTCAAGGAGCGAGGGGTTCTCGATATGAACGGCACGACCGATTACGACCGAACCAACTATTACGAAACACTGCCAGCGACAGACGAAAATCTAGACTGGACGATCGCAATGGAAGCCGATCGATTGAGTAATTGCTTCATTCGCGGCGAGGATCTGTTTTCGGAAATGACAGTCGTACGCAATGAATTTGAATCGGGAGAAGATTCACCCAACGATATCCTTTTGCAACGCATTATGGCCAATGCATACGAATGGCATAACTATGGAAAAAGCGTTATCGGCAATCGTGTCGATATCGAACGGGTTCCCGTGAATCGGCTTCGAGCTTTTTACAAGAAATACTACCGCGTTGACAACATTGTTCTAATCGTCGCTGGCAAGTTCGATCCCGAGAAAGCTTTGTCGGCTGCCATGGAGCACTTTGGCTCAATCGAGAAACTCAGTATTCCTCTCGAACAAACATATACAGTGGAACCCACTCAGGATGGCGAACGCATCGTGTACCTCAATCGCGTTGGCGATGTCGGCTTGGTGGGCGTTGGCTATCACGTTCCGGCTATGGCGCACGCAGACTCAGCGCCCTTAAAGGTGCTTGAACACATCTTGGGAACCGAGCCAAGCGGTCGACTCTACCAAAGTCTCGTGAAAACGCGACAAGCGTCCGCCGTGACGTCCATGCATCAAACAGGTTACGACCCGGGCATCTTTGGCTGTTTGATTCAAGTCAATCGAGACGTGCCAGTCGAGGCGGTGCGTGAATCGTTGAGCAAGATTTTTCATGGCATCGTCAAAGACGGAATCACCGAGGAAGAACTAGCGCGAGCCATTCGAGAATTGATCAACCAAAAAGAAAACGCCCAAACCAATACTGGTACCTTTGCTTATGAGTTGAGCAATTGGGTGGCTTATGGCGATTGGCGATTGTTCTTTTTGGATCGCGATCGCATCGAAATGGTCAAGACGGAGGATGTGAAACGCGTTGCCGAACTCTACTTTAAGGACAGCAACCGAACGACCGGTATCTTCGTTCCAACACCAGAACCAGATCGTTCTGTGATCGGCCAACGTCCGAAAATCGAATCGCTCGTTTCCGGCTATACAGGTCGCGATTCGGTATCCCAAGGGGAAGTGTTTGAGCCGACCGCTGAAAATATAAAATCCCGAACTTTCCGCGGGAAATTGGAGTCCGGTCTTAAGTATGCGTTGCTACCCAAACAAGTGCGGGGGGATCGTTTCTACTTGAAGTTGACGCTGCGGTTCGGCAACGAAAAGAGCCTTGGTACGGAGAGAAATCTTCAAGCCGGAAAGTTGCTCGGAGACGCGTGGTTGATGGGTACCGAAAAGTACACCGAAGCTACCTTGAAGGACAAATTGGACGAGCTTCAAGCTGAATGCATAGTGAGCAGCGAGACCGGTGCGGTTACGTTTCAAGTCACAGGTCGAAAGAAAAAGTTTTCTGAAACGATCGAACTCCTGACGGAAATTCTCCGACACCCGACCTTCCCAAATGATGAATTTGGATTGCTCATCACCAAGAAATTTTCCGAGATTGAGTCAGCCCAAACCGATCCGAATTACCTAGCTCAAGTCGCGCTGTCTCGCAAACTAGCTCCGGTTCCTGCGACAAACATCCACTATGTTCCAACCACCGAGGAAAGCCTCAAGCGTTTGGAGGCAGTTCAAGTTACCGATCTGCGCGAACTCTACAAACGTTTTCTTTCCGGCGATAATGGCGAGATTACGGTTGTGGGAGCGTTTGAAAAAGAACTCGCACTGAAACAACTCAACGCCATGATGGCTGGGTGGAAATCCTCGGAAGCTTATACTCGAATCGCAAAGCCCTACCTCAATGTTCAACCCGAGACGATCTCGATCGAGACCCCCGACAAAGAAAACGCAGTCTTGATGGCCGCTACCAATTTGGAAATTCGCTCGGACGATCCAGACTGGGAGGCACTGTACATTGCGAATGATATTCTAGGTGGCGGCTCATTAGCCAGTCGGTTGGGAGAACGAGTCCGCGAGCAAGAGGGCCTGTCTTATGGCGTCGGCAGCCAATTTATCGCCAAATCTTTAGATCGTTCCGCGATCTTCATGACCTTTGCTATCACCAATCCAACCAACCGGGACCGACTGGTAAAGACGATCGACGAAGTCTTCGATGATTTCATGAAGAACGGAGTTACTCAAGAGGAAATCGAATCGGCGAGGACAAGCTACTTGAAACAGCTAGAAGAAATGCTCAGCAACGATTCGCAGTTGCTGTCAACGCTCCATCAGTATCAAGAGGCAAATCGCGACGAATCGTTCCTGTCGCGTCGTCAGCAAAACGTAAAGGCACTGACCAAGAATTCTGTCGATGCTGTTCTCAAGAAACTACTCAATCAAAAGAAACTCGTGGTGGTCACTGCTGGCGATTTCAAAGGAGTCAGCAACCCGAAGTAATAAGGGAGACTCAGTGGCACTAAGCACATCCGCATTTGTTTTTCGTATTCATTAGCCGATGGGCGCTAGCCCCGGTTCTCGACGATTGTCGAGTGAAAAACCGGGGCTAGCTAGCGCCCATCGGCTAAAGGTTTATTTCACTTGAAGACTCATGCCGAAGTGCTTAGCTCGCTTCTTCGTGCAAATTGATCTGGCGTTGCGCGTGGTTTAGCCTCGAATAGGTTCCGCCCAATCGCAACAACTCTTCGTGATTTCCAACTTCGGTGATTCGGCCTTTTTCGAGCACGATGATGCGATTGGCTTTGCGAAGCGTACTGATCCGGTGCGCAATGGCAATCGTCGTCCGCCCTTGAACCAAAACATCCAACGCTTCTTGAATCTCTCGTTCCGTTTCTGTGTCTACCGCCGAAGTGGCTTCGTCAAGAATCAGAATTCTCGGATCTGTTAGCAGTGCTCTCGCGATAGAGATTCGCTGACGCTCGCCACCGGATAGCGATTGGCCTCGTTCGCCGACGAGCGAATCGTAGCCATCAGTGAGCTTCAAGATGAAGTCGTGGGCTTTGGCGGCTCTGGCTGCCGCGATCACTTGCTCGCGAGTCGCATCCGGTCGACCATAGGCGATGTTCTCCGCGATGGACCCAAAGAACAGGAATGGTTCTTGCAAAACGATCCCGATGTTGCTCCGATATTCCGTGATCGGAAACGAGCGAATGTCGATTCCATCGACTAAAATAGCGCCTCCGCTGACGTCATAGAAACGGCAAACGAGATTGACAAGAGTGCTCTTTCCAGCTCCGCTAGGGCCGACTAAGCCGATCATTTCGCCTGGTTGTATTTGCAGACTTACGTTGTGAATCACTTGTCGTGAGCCGTACCGGAACGTCAAGTCGTTCAATGTGACGCGGCCTTGAACACGCCCGGGATGCACGGGTTTTTGCGGCTCGGAGACGCTTGGGACACGATCTAAGATTTCAAAGATGCGGTTGGTGGCAGCGGCCGTTCGTTGGGAATTGGCGAGCAGACGGCTCATGTCATCGAGTCGACCGTAAAGCGTTCCAATTCGGTTCACGAACAAGTAGAGAGCCCCAATCGTGATCGCCCCATTGGAAACTTGATAGGCGCTAAAGCCCCAAACGACAAGAAGTCCGAGGTCGGTCAAGAGAGTGATGATTGGTGAAAACGCAGCCCAAAGACGATTGACTCGATTGTTCGCATCCAGCACATGATCGTTGCTCTGTTTGAATCTATCTACTTCACGATTTTCCTGAGCGAAGGCTTTGACAACTCGAATACCGGGGATAGTATCCGCCAGGACATTCACCATCTCAGCCCAAGCAGCGCTTCCCCGCGCGAATCCCATACGAATTTTGCTCTGGACCCGTGCAACAGCCCATGCGATGAATGGAAAAGGCAATAAGCCAAAGAGGGCGAGCATAGGGTCCCATAAAAACAAAACAACCGCAGTAAAGCCGATCATCAAAATGTCGGTTGCGAAGTCGACCAGACTAATCGAGAGAAAATCGCAAATGCGTTGTGTATCACTGCTGATACGTGAAATGAGATCCCCAGTTCGTTTGCCGCCGTAGAACTCAAGAGACAACTTTTGAAGATGCGAATAGGTAGCATTCCGCAAATCAGCGCTAATGTGTTCGCTGACAGAAGCGAGCGCATAGGTCTTGGCCCAAGCTAATGCCCAACTGAGTAGAGCAGACAGAAGCAAGGCAACTAGAAGCCACGGAACAAGTCGAAAGTCCGCTAGTGCTAATGTTGCATCAGCAGCAGCCAACCGAGCTGCGGCAATTGCTTCAGCGGTCCCATTTTTTGCAGCGACTTCAGCTAGCTTTTCGGAATTAACTCTGGCTGCTTCGTAAGGCACGAGAACTCGGTCAACCAAACGCGCTGTCAATATAGGCGGCAAGAACGTTGCGGCGGTACTCAGAAACGTTAACAAAAAGCCTAACATGATCATCGACGCGCGCGGTTTAGCGAATCGAGTTAGACGCCATAGGGAGCGATTGGTATCTGGCGCTGGCGTTGGTGCGCAATTGCTGCAGACCATTTGACCCACCAGCATGGTCCCTCCGCAAGATGGGCAGATCGATGCCGACACTTCATCTTCTTCGGATTTACCCGCCTTGACGAGTTTGAACTTCGCGGACAGCGAGGCGGCTTCCGTGCTGTGACCGGCAGTAAAACGCCACGCTTGAAGTAAACGTTTTTCTCCTACAAGTTCCAGGACCCCGAGTCCAACACGATCGAGCTTTTTGATTTCGCGAACATCCGACAAATCCCAGCGAAGCAACGGTGCGAGCTGTGTGCCGGGCGGGGTTGGCTGCCGAGAGATGACACCGCGATTCGTAAGAACCACCATTCCACTACCAAAACACAACTTGGCGTCGAGGTTAGGTTCAAGCCATGCAAGGATTTCTTCGCCCGATTGCAGTTGGGCAGCTAGTTCGCTTTTGAAACCGGTTGGGAGCGTGGACGATTCGGAAGTATTGGCTAGAACGACTGGAGTATTCACGAAAATTCTTTGAATGGATTCGACAGACAGAAAGAAAGGTTGTGAATAAGATAACTTGAATTGGAAAGTTGTGGCGAAGCTATCGCATTTGTGGCGATTCCTACCATCGATCCGCGGCAAAGTTTTCGGCCGTTTCACTCAAGTCTTTTTTGGGCTGCGATACGCGTGTTTGCGAACGGGTGCTATCGAATACGCGGGCGCAACTATTTTGCAGACGACTTAGGCTTTTCGTTTTTTGAATCGACCTCCGGCTTACTGCGAGCTTCCATGAGGGTTTTCAAAACGCTTTGCCGTCTTGCTACTGGAAGACTTTCCCAAGCAAGTTTGTAGTAGAGCTCCACAGCTGCCCAGTGTCGCTGCTGCCTGGCATCGTTTGCCAACGAAAGGTAATAACTGGAATCCGAACTCACCCTGTCGGGAGCGGTGTTTTCCGAATGGGAAAGAGCTGCAAGATATTCGTATTCCGCGTTTTTGATATTTGTCCCATTTTGCTTCAATGAATATTGCGGTGGTTTCGATCGAATGGAAACCAAGTCCGGCACCGTCGGTTTGCTTCCCGCTTGCGAACGGATCATCAAATCTAGTTCGTTCAGGTCGATAATCGTCGCATGGACCGAAGCACCCGCCGAGGTTTGAGTTGCCCCTCGTGCAATCGAACCAGGTCCGAGCGAATTGCTCCCGACGGCTCCACGTTGGCTGCCACCCAAATACGCAGAGCCTGAATCCGGAACCACAACACTTGTTTGGAGCGAGAAAGTGCCGACCGTCGGGATCTGAACAACCTGTGCCTTCGCACTACCAACCAGCAGATGCCCGAAAACACCAATAGAAATCATGCAAATCAGACGACGGCAAGAGCTCGATGCGTACCACCGGTGAAGAAATTGCGACATTATTGCCCCCTTAAGAAAGCCACTAAATTTTTGGCAGCGAATACCCTAGCATCACACCTGCCAAGATAGAGGTTAACCAAAGGATGACCACCGTGGTAAATAGTTTATGCGACCTTATCCGAGAAAACATATAAAAGATGATGTAGAACGGTACAAACATGCAAAGCAATCCTTGCTTGGCCGACTCAAAAAACGCAGTAAAGAGGACTGCAAACTGGGCGAAAATTGCCACAAACATGAGTCCTACACCAGCCGACGCCGCCATCACGGGCAACCAATCCGCCGCTTGAATTTTTGCCAAAATGGGAATGGTTGAGCGTTTGCCAGTCTGTCCCTCATCTTTTTTGATCAGCGCTCCGCCCAGGAAAATCAAAAGCCCAATCAAGGAGGCCGCTATCGTCCACCATGGAAGTCCCGTTTCTAGCATCCGCTTTTGCGTTGACTCATCTCGAGCCATCATTTCGACGGCATGGTTCAAGTTTTTATTGCCAAACTGCTTTTTCTCAAGCGATTTGTGCCCCTCGACCTTGGTCCCCTCCGCAAAGTTATAGCCACAGTGGGTGCACAATACCGCGCCCGGTTTCGAAGCCTGGTCGCAACTCGGGCAAAATGTACCTGTCTTTTGGACAATGCCCGCAGCATCTAACAAATTAGCCATCGCATTCGCCTGGGCCGGAGCCGCGGTTGTCCCAGCCTTGGCAGACTTGCCAATAGGAGCCCCTGATTGCGGCGAGGCTGCACCGCCCGCCGCAGGTATTCGAATCACCTGTTGGCACTTTGGACACTTCCCCGTCTTTCCCGCCATCGTGTCGGGAACGTTTAAGCTTTGTCCACATTGGCAGGCGACTCGGATAGGCATGTTTTCCACTTTCATTGTAAATTCTCAGGCACAATTTGTCCTAATATTCTGGACAGAGTCCCTCATCAGAACAACGCCATTCCGCAATTTTCTTCGAGGAATGCCCAATCCGAGTTTTCTGAATTTTGATTATGGCACGAAAATTGCTCTTTGGGCGGACTTCACCTGTGCAATGCCGTTTTGGCGTTTTGCACCTAACCGATCCACAAAACTAGTTCCCTCTTTTACGCATGGAGTTCCGTTCAATGGCCGCCGCAACCAAAGAAAAGACCAAGGTTAAGCTCGTCCCCCTCGGCGATCGGATCGTTGTTCAACGAGAAGTTTCGCAAGAGAAAACAAGCGGTGGGATTTTCTTGCCCGATTCGGCCAAGGATCGCCCAACTCGCGGTAAAGTCATCAGCATCGGCGACGGTCGTGTTCTGGACAACGGCAGTCGATCGACTCTCCAAGTCAAAGTCGGGGATATCGTCCTCTTTACTAGCTACGCCGGCGAAAACATCGAAGTCAACGGCGAAGAATACTTGATGATGAGCGAAAACGAAGTTCTAGCCATCCTCGGCTAGTTTGCAGCGTTTCCCTCAATCCCAAAACCACCTTAACCAACATAGATTTACGGAGTTATTCAATGGCAAAGATTATTGCTTTCGATCAAGAAGCACGCGAAGCGATTCGTCGCGGTGTCAGCAAACTGGCCCGCGCTGTCAAAGTCACGCTTGGGCCTCGCGGACGCAACGTTATCCTTCAAAAGAGCTTTGGCAGCCCAACCGTGACCAAGGACGGTGTGACGGTCGCAAAGGAAATCGATTTGGAAGACGTCTATGAAAACATGGGCGCTCGAATGGTTCGCGAAGTTGCTTCCAAGACCAGCGACGTCGCTGGTGACGGAACCACAACCGCAACCGTAATGGCAGAAGCGATCTTCAACGAAGGCTTGAAGGCAGTCGTTGCTGGCGTTAACCCAATTCAAATGAAGAGCGGGAGCCGCTGTTGCCGACATCACCGAAAAGCTTCGCAAGATGTCGATCAAGATCAAAGACAAGTCGGAAATGGCAAACGTTGCTAGCATCGCTGCAAATAACGACCGAGCTATTGGAAACTTGCTCGCAGATGCCATGGAACGCGTTGGCAAAGACGGCGTTGTTACCGTCGATGAAGGCAAAAGCCTCCACGATGAACTTGAGTTCGTCGAAGGTATGCAATTCGATCGTGGTTATCTCTCGCCTTACTTCGTAACCGATTCGGGTACGATGGAAGCGATCCTCGAAGATCCTTACATCTTGGTCTACGAAAAGAAGATCACGAATATCAAGGACCTCGTGCCAGTTCTCGAACAAGTAGTTCAACAGGGCAAACCGCTTTTGATCATCGCTGAAGATGTTGAAGGTGAAGCGCTCGCAACATTGGTTATCAACCGCCTGCGTGGGACTCTGCAAGTGACCGCCGTCAAGGCTCCTGGCTACGGCGATCGCCGCAAAGCCATGATGGAAGATATTGGCATCTTGACCAATGCAACTCCCGTCTTCGAAGCCCTCGGCAAGAAACTCGAGGCATTGACATTGGCTGACCTTGGTCGCGCAAAGAAGGTACTGATCGACAAGGACAACACGACGATCATTGAAGGCGGTGGAAAGGCCAGCGATATCAAGTCCCGCATTGACCAAATCCGTCGCGAAATCGAAAATACCTCCAGCGATTACGATCGTGAAAAGCTCGAAGAGCGATTGGCTAAGCTTGCTGGTGGCGTTGCGAAGGTAAACGTCGGCGCTGCAACCGAAAGCGAAATGAAAGAAAAGAAAGCTCGCGTTGAAGATGCATTGCATGCAACTCGCGCTGCGATCGAAGAAGGAATTCTTCCTGGTGGTGGTGTTGCTCTCCTCAGAGCCTCGACCCAAGTGACACCGGCGGAAACGCTGACGACGGACGAAGTCACCGGCTACAACATCGTTCTGCGTGCTTGCCGCGCTCCATTAACGATGATTGCGACCAACGCTGGACAAGACGGTGGCATCGTTTGCTCCAAGGTTGCTGAAGCCAAGGGCAACAATGGTTACAACGCTCTAACCAACGTCTACGAAGATTTGGTCAAGGCAGGCGTTATCGATCCGACTAAGGTCACTCGAACAGCATTGAGCAACGCAGCGTCGGTTGCCACCCTGCTTTTGACAAGCGACGCCTTGATCGCTGAAAAGCCAAAGCATGATCATGGCAAGAAGCCAGCCGGCGGACACGGTGGCGATTACGACATGTACTAAGACACCACCTTCAGGTGATGCATGAAAAAGAAACCTCGGTCTCGTACCGAGGTTTTTTTACGGCTGCGTTGGTAAGGCAGGCGGCGGGTTTCAATACCGTTAGCACGACGCGCAAGCTAGTGAATTGGATAGTTGATTCACTAGCTTGCGCGTCGTGCTAAGGTAGTGAATTGGATGGTTGATTCACTAGCTTGCGCGTCGTGCTAAGGTAGTGAATTGGATGGTTGATTCACTAGCTTGCGCGTCGTGCTAAGGTAGTGAATTGGATAGTTGATTCACTAGCTTGCGCGTCGTGCTAGGGTAGTGAATTGGATGGTTGATTCACTAGCTTGCGCGTCGTGCTAAGC
>JAPLNL010000102.1 GCA_026692905.1 Planctomycetota bacterium | reverse complement strand
CCGAGCTTAATACGTAAATAGCTCGGCAGGAGCCTCGCCCCACCCCTGTAAACATGTTTCCAACGACTTTACCTAAGTCATTCATTGCTCGGGAGGGTGAGGCTCCAGCCGAACCTTTGCACCGTTGGCTCGGCAGGAGCCTCGCCCTCCCTAAGGTTTTTAATGGAATTGACTTTGCCCAGATGTTTATAGCGTTGGCCTCGCCCTCCCAGTTTCCCCCCAAGCACCTTGTTGGGTTCAAACGCGAGTGGGCCGGTGTGCTCCACCGTGGGTCACTCTCGCCGAGAGTGACCTTGTCTCGCGAATCCCTATCCGATGCAACCGCGCACATTCTCTTCGCAGACCGGTGCGATAATCCCTCGCTCGGTCACAATGGCGGTGATCAACTCTGCCGGAGTGACGTCGAATGCTGGGTTGTAGACTTCGATGCCACTTGGGGCAGTTTGACGACCAAAGCCATTCACGATTTCTTCCGCTTTGCGTTGTTCGATCGGAATATCGTCGCCACTGACAATCGATAGATCGAACGTGCTTCGCGGCGCGGCCACGTAGAATGGAATGTTGTGATACTTTGCTAATACAGCAACGCCGTAAGTTCCGATTTTGTTCGCTGTGTCGCCTCGGGCTGTGATTCGATCGGCACCGACGATGACGGCTTGGATTTTGCCTTCGCGCATAACTTGAGCCGCCATCGAGTCGCAAATGACGGTGCACGGTACTTGCCGCTGTTGCAATTCCCACGCGGTCAGTCGAGACCCCTGAAGCAATGGTCGCGTTTCGTCTGCATAGACATGCAAGATCTTGCCTTGATCTTGTGCCGTAAAAATGGCCGACAAGGCCGTGCCATACTCCGAGGTTGCTAAGCCACCCGTGTTGCAATGAGTCAGAACGCCTGAATTATCCTCAAGCAATTGTGCCCCAAACTCGCCGATCGCATGGCACATGCGCCTATCCTCATCGTGGATCAAGCGAGCTTCTCGGAGCAATGCTTGGGCTAGGTCAGCAGGCTCCGCGAGATTTTTGTTTCGCTCGACAACCGCTCGCATGCGATCCAACGCCCAAAACAAGTTGACGGCGGTTGGTCGGCTCGTTGCCAAGTAATCGCATGCCTGAAAGGCGATCTGGCGAGACTCGCTCACAGACGAGCTATGGAGTGCTTTCTGAAATCCCAAGACCACGCCGTAAGCGGCCGCGATACCGATTGCCGGTGCGCCTCGCACACGAAGTGTAACGATAGCCTCAAACGCTTCCTCGATGGTCGACAGCGACAGCACTTTGAGCTGGAGCGGAAGCAAAGTTTGATCGATAAGTTGCAGGCAACCACGAATGTCGCCTGCCCATTGAACAGAATAGACCTGTTGGACAGGAAGTTGCGTCGCGGTCATTCTGAATCTTTCTGGACGTTGGCTGCGGGCTCGCCACCTACCGTTTCTATTCCAACCGTTTCAACGTCTGCAGGATTGCCATCGGCAAAAGGTTCTGCCAAGAGTTCTTGCACTCGTTGTACCAAACGATCCATAGAAAAGGGCTTGTGCATGTAGTCGTCCGCGCCGAGCATGCGGGCATAGGTTTGATGCCGTTCCCCTTCGTTGCCCGTGACCATGATGACTCGAACGCGATCGCGTTTCGTCGTACGCAGATGCTCAAGGACCAAGAAACCGCTTCGACCGGGCATCATCATGTCCAGCACCATCAAGTCCGGATCCACTATGGGAATGGCCGCGACCCCTTGATTACCATCCGGAGCGTGGGTGACTTCGAAGCCCAGTTTCTGCAAGGCAAACTTAACGGGATCAGCAATTTCAAAGTCATCGTCCACGATCAGGATGCGTGGGGTACGATTCTCTGTCTGCCAACGGGGGGCAATAGGCATAGTTTTGCAATCAAGGTGGGACGACGGCCGAAGTACTGGCTCTCGCTAAGTATAGCAGTCTTTTGGATCAGAGCACTATCGGCTGCGTCAACCATTTCTTCCATGTCCATCCAGGTGGCGGCAGGAAAGGTACGGCCGTCCACCACGGCATTTCCTTGAGATCGCGAGGCGGAGAAGGTGGAACCTCATCGGGGCGAACGGTTTTGGGAGGTTTTGCGAGGGTCCAGCCCGATGCTGGTGCAGGCAAATCCAGCGAAACGTGATGCTCTTGCTGACGCTGTTCGATCCAGGTGAGCGTTGAAAAAGTCGAGTCACCCGGCCAAAAGGTATTTGCGTGTTTCAATCGGTCTCGAGCTAGTTGGAAGTCCTCCTTTGCAACCGCAGCTAAGCTGAGATTGGTCCAAGCTGCTGTGTTCCATGGATGCAATGATGCCGCCTCCTGCCATTCAGCTTCCGCCAAATCCCATCGCCCTTGCCTGGCGTATCCATTTCCTTTTCGAACTTGAGATGAGCCTCGCATTACCCATGGCAAATCCAATGTTGCGTCGACAGGCTCGTTCATGGGGGCAACAAGAGACCAGGATCGACGTGCGGTTGCCATCAAAACGCGTCCCTCACCGGCAGAAGCCTGTTTTTCTAGGTCGGGAAAGTCGCGTTCCGCTTGAAGGCGATCCATCGCGACGGTTTCTTCTCTTATTTTCAAGCCCGAATTCACATCGGTGACAACCCAGTGGACGGCAATCGTTTCCACCTTCTTCTTCGGCTTAAAGATGCTGAATCGAGGCTTCTTGTTCGGATCGGGTGGTGGAGTGTCCAAATCATCGCTGAGGACATGACCTTGCAAGATAAAGTCCATGCTAGCATGTCGTGCGGCGTTCAAGGTGGCCATATCATTGGGCTGATTGTCGTACGAGACCAGCCGAATTCCGCCTGCTTGCTCCAACTCGGCTGGATGAAGAGCTGCCACTAAGGGGTTCGATTGCGGTTGTGCTTGTCGCATGAAGTCCTGCAAGCGTTGTGCCACAACTGGATCACCGCCAATGGGTGCCACGGCGATGCGGACGTGCCCCGCCTTTGCGACCTTGGACGCCTTCCAAGTGTGCATTGGAGCTGTCATGTGGCAACCCAGAACATGCGCGAGCAAAACCGCCAGCAGGCCGTTTAGGCTAAGAGTCAATGATTTTGTTTGGGTCCGATCGCACATATTCTCAATCCTCGGGCACGACGGTAACGCAATCCCAGGTTCGTAAGCAAGACGAGTTTTCGTTCCGCCGCTCGCCTATCTGCGCTGTGCGACTTTTGATCCCGGCAGTACACTTATGCTCGCCGAAAACGCTAGCCTTCCCCGAGCTTTGTCCGGCAGAATTCGTATTCACTTCACACTAACACCAGAATCTCATGAATCTAGCCTACGATCGTAATGCGCTCATTTCACTTGTTCGAGAGCACGCTCTTCAATTTGGGGATTTCACGTTAGCAAGCGGCAAGAAGGCATCTTATTACTTGGACTGCCGAACGATTACGCTTCACCCGCAGGGTTCAAACCAAATAGCTGCCGGAATGCTGGAAATGATCCTTGCAAATCATTTTGGAGCGATGCCTGATGCCGTGGGCGGGCTAGCCATCGGTGCCGATCCGATCACCGCGTCGATTGTGGTTCATGCCGGTTTGAAGAATAAAAATTTGCTGGGCTTCATGGTTCGAAAAGAGGCAAAACAGCACGGGACAGGAAAGCTAGTCGAAGGACCAGTGAAACCTGGAATGAAGTGCGTAATCGTTGAGGATGTCATCACAAGTGGCGGAAGTGCATTGAAAGCCGCAACCGCAGCAAAAGAGTTTGGATTGGAAGTGATCGGAGTCCTTGGAGTGATCGATCGACTCGAAGGAGGCGCCGCAGCCTTTCAGGCAGCCGGAATCCCGCTCGCAACGTTGCTAACCATTGAAGATTTCCCTAGGTAGTTCGCGCTGATGTACCGGCTTCAGCCGGCCATCAACCACGGCCATAAATCTGCGGGAAAGCAGTAACGTTCCCACCCGCACATTTTCGCCTAGAATCCGGCTTGACAAAATACTATCCGATACATGGTCAGCGCCTGGTTCGATCTACTTTCCAAAACCGGCAAAATGGTAGTTGACAGTCCGGTTCGGTCGAGAGACGCTAAGCTTTCAGAAACCAAAGCAGAATCAAGTTTCGCACTCGAATTATTTCCCGTTGCGAAGCACCCCATTTGTACATTCACACACACACTTCGATACGCCTATTGGTGGAGCTAGTCGGTGAACTTAGTCATTCATTCACGTTTAGAAAACGGATTCGGCAGCAATTGTGCAGTTCAAGACGAACCGTACTTGCCCGAACTCACCTGCGGAATCGATTTGGCCACGGTCAACGACATCGACCCGGCTGACTTCAATAGCAGCGATATCGGGACTGTCGAACCATCCGTCGAGTTCGGTAAGCCATTGCAAGATTGGTTCGAAATGGCTCTCAAAGTGGAATCGCCATCTCAGCCTCCGATTCGCGGCTCTTGGGGCGAGGACGAAGACGAACTCGAAGAGGACCCGATCAAGGAGGATGCGGAGGACGAAGATCCAGATCCTTTCGAGGATTTCGACGAAGATGATTTCGACGACGACTTTGATGATGATTTTGAAGAGGAACTCGACGACGAATACGAAATCGAACCGGCCGATGATGGTTTGGTTACGGATGCCGATGTAGAGATCGGAAGCGGCGAAATCCTTGACGAAGACGAGGAAATCGGTCCTGATCTCGACGAAGTCGATTGATTTTGCGAGAAAGCCCCGTTTGTTTACATTGCCAAGCCGGGAGGCCTGGGTTAAAAGAAACACTGACTCGCAGCTGAATTCGTGAGAATTCAGTTCGAAACGTTTCGTAGCTGAATCCTTACGAATTCAGCTACATTCGCTTTCAGAGTCGCATCTGCCGGATGCGATTTGATGATCACTCAATCTCAATTCGGCGATACCCGAAACGGCACGAAAAGTCTATGATTTGCGTCATGAGCGACGCAATCGCTCCTGCGCGGGTATCGGATCCGCGTTGTGCCGATCTCTTTCTTCATCCGCCCTACCGATTTCAGGTCATGTTCCAAGCTGTTAAGACCGACATCAAGTTTCCAAAACTCGAAGACGAAACCCTCGCTTTTTGGAAACAAAATCGCATCTACGAAAAGTCGCTCGAGCTCAGAAAAGATGCTCCTGCTTTCGTATTCTTCGAAGGCCCTCCAACCGCCAACGGCATGCCCCACCCCGGCCATTGCTTAACTCGTGCGATCAAGGACCTATTCCCTCGCTACCGTACCATGCGCGGCTACCGCTGCGAACGCAAAGCAGGCTGGGACACGCACGGCTTGCCCGTAGAAGTCGAAGTATGCAAAGAACTCGGCATCCATAGCAAAGAAGAAATCGAAGCCTTCGGTATCGAAGCATTTATCCAACGCTGCCAACAAAGCGTATGGCGTTACATGCAAGAGTGGGAACGCATGACCGAACGCCTCGGCTTCTGGATCGATATCTCTCAAGCGTATGTCACTTACCATCAAAGCTACATCGAAAGCGTATGGTGGTCGCTGAAAAATTTCTTCGATCGCGGTCTCCTGTATCGTGGCCACAAGATCGTGTGGTGGTGGGCCCAAGGTGGTACCGCTCTGAGCTCTGGCGAAGTGGGCCAGGGCTATCGCGAAGTGGCCGACCCAAGCGTCTACGTCCGCTTCCCACTCGAAGGGGTTGAGAATACTTCGCTCGTTGTTTGGACCACAACGCCATGGACTTTACCAAGCAACCAGTTTGCAGCCGTCAATTCTAAGCTCGACTACGCTTACTGCACCGATAGCGAAACGGGCGAAACGATTGTCGTTGCCGCCGCGTTGGTCGCTTCGTTGGCTGACAAGACCAAGCGAACGTTGACGGTTCAAAAGACGGTTAAAGGGGCCGAACTGCTCGATCTCAAGTATGTCCCTCCGTTCCCCTACTATTACGATCAGCAATCGAAAGAGTTGGCGGAGCTCAAAGAGGGCGGACAATGCCGCCCCTCGTGGCGAGTGGTGGAAGCCAGCTTCGTCACGATCGATTCCGGAACCGGGCTTGTTCACATGGCGCCTCCGTTCGGTGAAGCGGATTACGAAGTGCTGGTTGCTGAAAAAGCACGTTTCAAGACGCCAGTGCAACTGCCGCTGCTGTGCGCTGTCGCACCCAACGGTCGCTTCACTGCCGAGGCTCCGGACTACGAAGGAGTTTGGGTGAAAGATGCGGACAAACCCATCACGCGACGATTGCGTGACGAGGGCAAGCTTTGGCATCAAGAACAATACTTGCACGATTATCCATTCTGCTGGCGAGCAAGCGAAGACCCACTCATCCAATACCCCAGAGAAAGCTGGTTCATCCGAACCACCAAGTTCCGGGACGCGATGCTTGAGAACAACAAGCAGATCGGTTGGCTGCCCGAGCATATCGGTCCAGGCCGCTTTGGCAATTTCCTCGAGTCGAATGTCGATTGGGCTTTGTCGCGTGAACGCTATTGGGGAACGCCGCTCCCAATCTGGGTTTGCGAGTCAACCGGCCAGATGGAAGCCATCGGTAGCTATGATGAATTGCTCGCCAAACAAGGTATCACCGGCACCGAAGTTTGGCTCGAAGCCAAGGCAAAGTATCCTGATTTGGTCGATGACTTACGAGTTCACAAGCCGTACATCGATGCCATTCTTTACGATTCACCATTCGAAGCTGGTGCCAAGATGCGGCGCGTCACCGAAGTGATCGATTGCTGGTACGACAGCGGTGCGATGCCGTTCGCCCAATGGGGCTATCCGCACAAGAATGCTGCGTCGTTCAAAGACCAGTTCCCAGCCGATTTCATCAGCGAAGCCCTCGATCAAACGCGTGGTTGGTTCTACAGCCAACTTGCGATCAGCACGATGCTCTTCAGCAAAGAAGAAGTCGCTTATCCACATCCGTTCAAGAATTGCATTGTGCTCGGGCTGATGATGGCCGAATGGTACGAGAGCAAGGACGGAAAGCAACGCTTCCTCACCGAAGAAGAAGCTCGCGAGGCACTTGGGAGCGAGTTTGTTGTCAAAAATGGCAAGATGTCGAAGTCGCTTCGCAACTATCGAAGCCCTCAAGAGATTTTCGACAAATACGGTGCAGACGCGCTCCGATGGTATTTGTTCGCCAATCAGCCGCCATGGAATTCGATCCTTTATAGCGAGCGGGCGATCAAGGACAGTATCCCTGAGTTTATCTTGCGACTTTGGAACGTCTTCAGCTTCTTCACGATTTATGCTGAGATCGATGGCTTCCAAGGGCCAGCCGACATCGTGGAATCTTTGGACCAAATGAATTCGTCTGAGTTTGCGAAGTCGCCGACGTATCGACCGATTGAGCAGCGCAGTGAGCTCGATCGCTGGATGATGAGCGAACTGGCAGCTGCATGCAAAGACGTCGTCGAACGCATGGACAAATACGATAGTTATGGCGCTTGCCAAACGCTCAACAGTTTGGTGGACGCCCTCAGCAACTGGTACGTTCGTCGCAGCCGATCCCGTTATTGGGCTGCGGACAAGCAGGCACCGGAAAAACTGGATGCGTACTGGACTCTCTACGAAAGCCTAGTCGTCATCTCGAAGCTCATTGCCCCGTTTACCCCATTTGTTGCAGAAGTCCTATGGCGACATCTCAAGGGAGACTTAAGCGGAGTTCGCGAAAGCGTTCACCTTTGCGATTTCCCAAGCGGAGATTTTGCCTCAACCGATCCATTGCTCAATCTGCGGATGAACCTACTCCGTGAAATCGCGTCGCTAGGCCGCTCCGCTAGAATGGACGCGAAGTTGAAAGTCCGTCAAACACTCAGCCGTGTCGAAGTCACCTTGGCCGACGAATCGCATATCGAATGGCTCAAGAAGCACGACGACATCGTGCGAGCCGAGATCAACGTGAAAGAGATCCACTACGCCAGCGGGGCCAGTCCATTTGTGGAATACTCCGTGCAACCTAACTTTCGAAAACTAGGACCTCGGGTCGGGCCACTTTTGCCCAAGCTCAAGCAAGCCCTTGTGACAGCTTCCGGCGCTCAGTTGCTTGAGCAAATGACCTTACGCGGAAAGATCACGTTATCCATCGATGACAAGACTATCGAGCTGGACAACGAGGACATTCAAGTTCGGATGAATGCCAAAGCGGGCTGGGCCGCATCGCAGGGCAAGAACTGCGTGGTCGCGCTCAATACCGAATTGACAGACGAGTTGATCCGAGATGGAATTGCCAACGATGCGATTCGACTGATTCAGGACATGCGAAAAAAACGCCAATGCGATTTCGCAGATCGGATCGAGGTGGTGTTGCAAAGCCCGGAAACTCTCATCCAGGACGCGATCCAAGAGAACCGCAACCACATCTGCGCAGAAACGCTAGCCGTGCGACTTACCATGGACACATCGGCAGTCGGAGTAGAGCTTGAAGCGGTCGAGCTAGCCGAATTTTCTGTCCAACTCGGCCTGAAAGTCGTCAAGGACTAGTGTAAAACGGTTATCACAACGAGTGTCGAACAATTGTCCTACACCCAAGAGTCACCCTCCCTCTGGGAGGGTCGAGCGAAGCGAGGGGAGGGTGCACTGAATTGTACAATTACCCCTGGCGCTTCACCCTCCCCGGCCGTTGGCCGACCCTCCCGGAGGGAGGGTGTCTTCAGTAAAAGAATTCCCATAAGCCAAATCATCTCCCATAAGCCAAATCATCTCCCATTAGCCAAATCCTCTCCCATTAGCCAAATCATCTCCCATTTACCAACTCAAAATCATGACCAACAAATCAGAAACGTACCGTATTGAAGTTGACTCCATGGGCGAAGTTCAAGTGCCCGTCAATGCTTACTACAGCTCCCAAACTCAGAGGGCCGTTGAGAACTTCCCGATCTCAGGTTGGCGATTGCCAACCGCCCTGATTCGCGGCATGGGACGAGTCAAATTGGCGTGCGCGATTGCCAACAACGATCTCGGCAAACTCACTGGCTCGGGTAAGAACACGTTGAGTCACGAACAAGTCAAAGCGATGGTCGCAGCTTGCCAAGAAGTCATCGATGGCAAGATGGACGGCGAATTCCCAATCGATGTTTTCCAGACCGGCTCGGGCACATCGAGCAACATGAACATCAACGAAGTGATTTCGAACCGCGCCATCGAAATCATCGGTGGCGATCGATTTGCCAAGAGCAAGCCGATCCATCCAAACGATCACGTCAACATGGGGCAGAGCACAAACGATACGTTCCCAACCGCCATCCACGTTGCGACCGCGTGTGAGATCCACAGCAGTCTCATTCCACAATTGGAACGACTTCATCGTGTGATGCGAGAGAAAGCCTTGAAGTGGGACAAGATCATCAAGATTGGACGCACGCACTTAATGGACGCGACACCCCTGCGACTAGGCCAAGAATTCGGTGGCTTCGCGCGTCAAATCGAGCTTTCAATCGAACGAGCCAAAGTCGCCATGAAGGCAGTGTTGGAGTTGCCCGTCGGTGGTACTGCTGTGGGAAGCGGGATCAACACCCATCCCGAATTCGGTCGCCGAGTCGCTGAGAACTTAGCCATTCAGACAGGAATCCCATTCGTAGAGGCAGAGGACCATTTTGAGGCGAACGCGCAGCGCGATGGTTTGGTCGAATCGCACGGACAGATCAAGTCGATTGCAATGACCTTGTTTAATGTTGCGAACAACATCCGTTGGCTGGGTTCGGGGCCGCGGTGCGGTTTCTACGAAGTGATCTTGCCCGATCGTCAACCTGGCTCCTCGATCATGCCGGGCAAGGTCAATCCCGTGATGTGCGAAAGCATGATGCAGTTGACCGCGCGAGTGATGGGAAATGATACGACCATGACGTTGTGCGGCGCCTCGGGTGGTAATTTCCAATTGAACATCATGATGCCGGTCATGGGGGACGCGATGTTGGAAAGCGTTGCGTTGTTATCGAATGGCATCGGTGCCTTTATCGAATTCTGCATGGATGGGCTAGAAGCCAATCCAGAAGCCTGCGAAGCGGCTGTGGAGCAGAGCCTTTCGATGGTGACGAGTCTTAATCCCTTCATCGGATATGAGAAGGCGGCAAAACTTACAAAAGAGGCGTTTGCGTCGGGCAAAACGATTCGAGAACTGTGTGTTGAGCAGAGCGTATTGCCAAAAGAAACGCTCGATGCCGCACTCGATCCGTTTACCATGACCGAACCACAGGCTTGATCAATAAATTCAGTTCATTACTCCCCCTCGTAGCGAAAGTTTTCAAGACTTTCGGTTGCATCGCCTAAACGACCGAAACTCTTGACGAGTTTCGCTACAAAATGCGGTTCGGAGAGAGGGGGCCGGAGGGAGCGAAGAGTGGATTCGTCACTATCAAATCGCGATGAACTCAATCCTTACGCAGCGCCTGCGGTAACGAAACTCAAATCAGACGATCCTGCATCGCCAATCGCTCAAGTCACTTTTAGCGGTGAAGTCACTTACGCTGACTTGGCTAAGACATTCGCAATAGCAACAGGGCAAATGTTTGCTGCCCTCTGTTTTTATATCATCTCTATCTCTTTGTGCGCTGGATTGTTGCACCAAGCCTATGGCCTTACGGTCGTTGCTGCAATCTTCTCAATTGGGATCATCACGGCAGTTTTGCTCGTGGTTTACGCGGGTGTCGTGGTTGAGCCGAGGGTTCGAAGTCTGATTCGTTATCGCCCCTGGCTGCTCGGTAAAGTTCACGGAACGTTTTCTTCTGCCTTCACAACAATATGGCATAGGGATGTCGGAATTCAGTTGGTGAGCCATGATCTGATTCGGCATGTCAACAAGAGCGGCTATGTGATGCGGGCCAATCGGAAACCGTTTGCGATCGTTCCGTCGATTTGCTTTTTCGAGGAAGATTGGCATCGTGTTTTGGACACGCTTGAGCTCAAGCAGCCTGGTTTTTTGCATTTGAATCCGCCGCCCGAAAAATCGCATATCTGCACGCTTTTGATTGACCGTCTCAGCTTTTTGGATATGCGTTTGCGGGGCTGCAGATGGAATTGGTCCGGGGCTGGGCTATCTTGGCTCGGTGCAATTATCGTGACGGTTTTGTTTTGGAATTTTGTGTTAGTGGACAGTCCAATCTTGTGGCAAATCGTTTCGATCCCACTTCTCGTTCTCGTTTCCAAGGTTTTCCGCGTATCGTTTTGGACCTGGCACACCAAGCGGCAGTTTGCGAATGAGCATCGTGGCTATCTTGCTATTGCAAAAGAAGAAACCAAAACGTCCGTCAATTGGTTTACCGACGATACCGTTTTTTGGTCTGACGGACTCATGTGGATTCAAATGCCCGTAAGGTTCATCACTCGGGTGCGCGTTGAATTTTCTGTGATCGAGTTTTACGCTCGTGGGATGGAGTTCCGATTTCACCGTGAAGGATTCCAGAACCATGAGGCTTGGTTGGCTGCGGTAGGTGCGGCTAGGAGAATGAAGGCGAGGCTGCGCGCGGGCTAATGGTCGCATCCGGCAGATGCGCCCCACGTTGATGGGTGGGTCACTCTTGCCGAGAGTGACTTCCGCTCTGCATTTAACTACCTTACTCTTTAACGGGACGAACGCCCAGATTGATACTATTCCCGGCAAGTTGCGTGAAGGCCTTTTGGGTGTTCCCCAAAAGCAGCTTCAAGTCACCTTGCGAGTCCAAGGTAAAGACCATTTGGTTGCCAGCAGCGTGAATAATGATTCCAGGCTCGGGGAGACGGAGTGTGAACTCTGTGCATTCCGGGTCATAGTCCAAGTTTGCGGCCAAGGTATCGATTTCTTCGATGTCGTCAATCTTGGATTCCAGGTCTAAGTTGGCTTCCAATTCGAAGACGATACGCTTGCAGTATTTCGTAAAGATCGCGAGGAAGTTGGGATCGTCTATGATGGCGGGGTTTCGGAACGATCGCACTTCGGTCGTCAGCAAGTATCGTTCGGCATCGTCGGGATCTTGCGACAGTGAGATGTTGACATCAAAATCGGGGCCCTTGATGGATGCAGTGGATGCGATACTGGTAAAGCTCAAGTCTTTTCGCTTGTAACGAAAGCACTCCCGCAGTTGTTCGAAAATCTCAGTGGCCAACGATGTGACTTCGCTCGATCCGGCTTTTTCGACGAAGTCGCGTTCCCAGTCGTTATGAGTTGCCAGGGAAGTTTTCGGTTTGCTGTAGCCTTTTAAATCCCGAACGCGCCCGCGAAACTCACCGGTCAAGCACGAGTCCTTGATCGGGTTCGAGGAGCCCACAACAGAGAGTTGCTTGGATTGCAACTGCTCAGCCAAATCGACCAGAATGGCAGCCTTGGTCTTGCTGCCAAACATGACCGGCGTTTGCTTGATCGCACCAGCCACCGTGACTCGGAGCAGACGAGGCACTTCCGCCAGGAGATAACTTTGCAGCGAAGCGGTCGTCACCTGTTGATCCTTGCCGATAGCCTCTTTTGCCGCCCCCGTGATCCCTTGAATAACACAGTGGCACCAAATTCCGTGATCGAGTGTCCGACTAGGACGCGAGAGTTCTTTTGGTTTGCTGGAGACAAACGCAAAACGATGCGCCGACTCTTTGCAAAAGACTTTCAGTTCCTCGCCTGAAACCCCAGTCTCGGAAACGCTCGGGTCAGAAAAAATAGGCGCGTCGCTAAAACGCAAATCAAAAAAGAGAATGACATTATCGCTTTGGCTCTGTCGAATTTCGTCCAAAAAAGCACTCATCGACAGGGCAGTCTTCTCAACAGCATTCGCTCGCGTATCATACGCAGTCAAGATGCCAAGGCCTGCAACGTCTGCGCTGTGTCCAGCATAGTAAACGATCAGCCGATCGTCGGGCTGCAGCGCCTTGACTGTTTCATGCAGTCCCGTTCGAATCGCCTCAAGAGTTGCTTGATCGCTCAGCAGGATCTCGCAATCATCAGGTGCAGCCCCTCGTTCCTTCCAAGCGTTAACAAACCCCTGCGCATCTTGCTCGGCGTAGAGGGGATCGGGGAAAGAGGCGTCCTGATAATCCTCGATGGCAACGGCGAAAACATAGGTTCTAGGTCTCATGCATGTGAGTCTAACAAAGACATCCGATATCGTGTAGACCGCCTATCAATTGTGCCGAATTCTTGAAAGGTTGGCGGCAATTTTGGTTGCGATGAGCAAGTTCCTTTGGTCAAATTCGAAAGTATCCGATTTGGGCTCTGTTTAGTACTTTTGCAGTTGGGTTCTGTTTCACAGTCAGCCGTAGCGTACTGGGCACTGTTAAAGGTACGGCAAAGGCTGACCGTTGAACGAGATTAAATCAAAAAACCTTTCCGCGTCGGGTTATCAAATCATTCAATTTGCTATCTCCTCTCCCAAAACAAGATCATCGCAATGCGACGCCACCTTCCTTTTTTCTTCTTGCTCGCAATCGGTAGGGGCAATACCACGATTCGTACCTGGATTCGTGAGAATTCAGTTGGTTCTGAATTCTTACGAATTCAGCTACTTTCGTTTTCATTCCGCCGCTCCTCTTGTTAACCACTACCAATGAATCGATATAGTAAAAATTTTGGGCTTCGCGAACCGATCGATAGCCGAAGCCAAAAGATAGCGTCTGGGCCCGATCTCACCGTTTTGTGTTACCAAGCTGTCGCACTTTTGTTGGTAATGGTTTTCGCCAGCAAGTTGCAAGCCACCGATCCGCCGGCGAAGCCGAATTTGATTTGGATCATGGCGGACGATTTGGGTTACGGTGACTTAGGCTGCTATGGCCAGAAAGTCATTTCGACTCCGAACTTAGATCAGATGGCCCGCGAAGGACTTCGATTTACGCATTTCTATGCCGGCGCGACTGTTTGCGCACCGTCTCGCAGTGTATTGATGACTGGGCTACACCATGGTCATACGCGAGTGCGTGGCAATGCTGGCAAGCAAAACCCAAGGGCACAGGCATTGCGGCCCGATGATGTCACCGTTGCGAAAGTGCTGCAGCAAGCTGGCTACCGTACCGCGTTGGTCGGCAAATGGGGGCTTGGCGACGCGGGTGAAGCAGATACTGGCCTACCTCGCAAACAGGGATTCGATGAATTCTTTGGGTACCTCAATCAGAGTCACGCTCACAACCACTTCCCCGCTTTCTTATGGCGAAACGAAGAAAAGGTCTCGTTGTCAAACATCGTGACGCCGGTTGGAGATACCGGTGCTGGTTATGCGACCGAGGCCAAAGTCTTTGCAGATGACCTGTTTGCCGATGAAGCAGTTCGATTGGTAAAAGAAAACCAATCCCGACCGTTCTATTTGTATTGGAGTATGGTCATCCCCCACGCCAACAACGAACGTACTCGAGAGTTAAAGAATGGCGCACAAGTGCCAGACTTTGGGCCTTATGCGGACAAGGACTGGCCAGAGCAGGACAGAGGACAGGCGGCGATGATTTCACGTCTCGATGGATACGTCGGACGTATGCTCAAGACACTGCGAGAGCTAGGTTTGGCCGAGAACACACTGGTTCTGTTTACGAGCGATAACGGACCGCATAATGAAAGCAACCACAATCTCAAGCGGTTCAATCCCTCAGGTCCATTCACCGGCATCAAGCGGAGTCTGACCGATGGCGGCATTCGTGTCCCCATGATCGCTTGGTGGCCAAATCGAATCGAGCCAAATACACAAACCGATCATGTCGCCTACTTCGGCGATTGGATGGCAACCGCAACGGAGCTTTCGGGCGCGACTGCTATCGCAGGACTCGATTCCATCAGCTTGGTACCGACATTAATGGGTAAGCCAACGTCCCAGGGGCAGCATGATTTTCTCTATTGGGAGTTTCACGAAGGAGGCTTCAAGCAGGCGGCCCTCTATCAAGGACGCTGGAAAGGAATTCGCAAGGGAGCTGTCGACACACCGATTGTGCTTTACGATCAAACGATGGATATTGCAGAATCAAAGAACGTTGCTGACCAGTATCCAGAGATTGCCACAAAGATATCGGACTACTTAAAAACCACCCGGACCGATTCTATCGACTGGACGCCTAATTGGTAACCGCTGGTGTACCGGCTTCAGCCGGCTAGTCCCCGTCTTTTTGGCTTTAGCCGGCTGCAGCCGGTACACCAACCCAGTTCCCTCCCCTCCAATCATAAAATCATGCAAAAACTCTCCGTCCTCTGCTTGTTATTCCTCCTCAGCTCAATCTCTCAAAACATCCACGGCGCCGACAAACCACCCAACGTACTATTCCTGATTTCAGACGACTTGAACAACATGCTTGGTTGTTATGGCGATCCAAAAGCCAAAACGCCGAATATCGATCGGCTGGCTGCTCGCGGAGTCCGATTCGAACGGTCTTATTGCACGTTTCCGCTTTGTGGTCCGAGTCGCAATTCGATGTTGACCGGTCTCTATCCAAACAGCACAGGCATTTTGGCCAACTCCTTGATCTTTCGGCAAACGATTCCCGCACAGCACAGTTTGTCGCAAGCGTTTCGATTGTCCGGCTACTTTGCAGGCCGAATAGGCAAACTCTATCACTACAACGTTCCCAATTCGATTGGCACCAACGGTCACGACGATCCAGCCTCTTGGGAACTGGAGCTAAATCCAGCGGGCGTCGACCGGCTTGAGCATCATCCGCAGATCAAGACGCTGACGCCAAACCAGTTCGGTGGCACGCTCAGCTGGTACGCTTCGCCAAAAAGCGATCAATACCATACGGACGCGTTGATGGCCGAGGACGCTCAATGGGTGTTGGAGCGATGTGCCAATCGAAAGGACAGACCGTTTTTTCTGGCGGTTGGTTTCTTCCGCCCGCACACGCCTTATGTTGCTCCCAAAGATCCATATTTTGGTTGGTATCCAGAAAACGAGATGCGAGTTGTTTCGAACATTGAGCAGGATCGACAGGATATTCCGCCAGCGGGACTTGAGAGCTCCAAAAAAGAGCAGGACAAACTTACCGATGATTTGCGTCGTGAGGCTCTACAAGCCTATTATGCAAGTATTAGTTTCATGGACGCACAAGTTGGCAAGGTGATCGAGACGTTGGACAAGCTTGGGCTATCGGACAATACGATTATTGTGTTCACGAGCGACCATGGCTATCACACTGGCGAGCATGGACTTTGGCAAAAGATGAGCCTGTTTGAGGAAAGCGCACGAGTTCCAATGTTGATTGTGGCTCCAGGCCTTTCTGCTAAGGGTGGCGTTGCCAAGTCACCGGTATCGCATATCGATCTTTTCCCGACACTGACCGAACTTTGTGGAGTCAACGCACCATCGAATATGCAAGGGCAGAGTTTGGTTCCGATGCTCAAGGATCCAAATGTCGTGGGACGAGGCTGGGCGCTAACGCAAGTCACTCGCGGTCCCGCAACGCCAACTGCTGCTCAGAGACCGAATGCGAAGAAGAGCTTTTTTGGATATAGCTTGCGAACCCCTAGATGGCGTTACACCGAGTGGGACGAAGGTGCTCAAGGTCGAGAATTGTATGACCATGACGCAGACGAGTTTGAGCTTACGAATTTGGCCAGTCAACCGGAGCATGCAAAAACGATCGAAGAGTTATCGGCACAGTTGCGAGAAGCAGCAAAAGCCACATTTCCTGCTTCCGGCAAAACACCCGAAGTGAATCCGACTTTATGGGCGCCACTTTTGACTGAGCCATAAGCGATGATCAAGTCATGTTCTGATTGGTTACAACTACCATGTACTTTGGTATTCAGAGTACGCCAACGGCTGACTGTTAAACGAGTTTTCATCGAAGCGTTGCTTCGATGAGCAGAAGCTAACAAACGATTTCCCGTCCCTAAAGTAGTACGATGAAGATGGCTCAATGTATCGGACCACTTGCAACTTCCTTGATATGCGCAGTCGCGTTCTTGCTTCCAATGCAGGATACGCAGACGAGATCGCTGTCGATTTCGAACTATTCGTCGATTCAAGTTGCGATTGATGCAAATCCTGGAAAGATGCTCTTTGTTCCGGCTGGTGATTACGCAATAACCAAACGAATTCGCCTGGACAAAGATGACTCGGGGCTTTTTGGACCAGGACGAATTATCCAAGAAAACGCAGACGAGCCGATCATCGAAGTGGAACATGCGTCTGGTGTGCAACTGCGCGATCTCACATTGACTCGAGCAAAACAGACGGAAGAGACTCGCTTTGAAGCGGTATTGGCCGCCGACACGCGAGACATCGTGCTCGATAATCTCCGCATCTTTAACAATCGAACCCGATCCGCAGCGATCGTCCTTCGGGAAAGCCAAGGGGCTCGCATCAGTCATTGCACCATCCAAAACTACATGCGAATTACTGTCGATGATAGGACCGCCGATCTCAATTGGGGATACGCATTCAATTGCACCGACGGAACCGGAATTGGCGTTAATACTTGTACCGGCACGCTCATCGAGTCCAATCGCATTATCGAAAGCACGTACAAACCGACCGAGGAGATCAAATCAAAATATAAACTTGGAGACTGGGTCAAGAAGAATCCTGAGAGGGGTAAATTGATGAACCAGCAGGCTTGGGATCGTGCTTATTCTGAGAATTGGCAGCAGGGCTCTGGGATTCTGGTGACCGCGCCTGAAAAGAGCGACATGACCAGGATCATGGGGAATCACATCGAAAATGGAGCACAAGGTATCGATTTGCACTGCGACCACGCGATCGTTTCCGGGAATGTGGTCGTGAATTGCTTTATGGGAATGAAGGCCATGCATGGTTCTCGAAACATCGTTGTAACCAGCAATCAATTTTCGAAGAACTCACTGTGGGCCGTCGGCATGATGCCCGGTACTGCTTCGCACGCTTTGAATACGGATGGAGGTTCTGTCATTTCCAACAACATCATCTCCGACTTCGGCGAGGGGGATGCGGCATGGATATGGGGTACGCAACGTTCACCTTTCAAATTCGATCATGGACAAGAGCCCGACGATCCTCCGCTGACGGATGTCATCATTCAGGGAAATATGCTGCATCACCGAGGTGTTGCCAAGTACCGCTATGCAGTCGTAATTGAGGGGGAGCCAAACGCCCCTAGGAATCTACGTTTTTCTAATAACTGGTTGATGCCTGGAACCGACGGGGTTTCTAACTCCGAGATCACACCGTGATCGCAGATGAGTGAATGAACGATTTGTCGCACGGTGTTAAAAATGGCATTCACTTTGCAATTGGTGTATGCAAATTACCGAGCCGCGGGCGCCCGCGGCTCAGGTTGAGCAAAGCGAATGCTATTTTGCTCCAGTTGAATTCGCAGGTTACAATCCACTCCGAACAAATCGAGGCACTTCTCAATGATCCTTTCTGCTTCAATTCGCCTACCGATGCATGCTAACCCGTTTTCAACTCGATTCATCCAACCAGGTGCAATCGATTACCAACGCTTTGATGGCGGCACGGTCAATGAACTCGCTCAAAAATTCTTGGAGCTGCCAACGAAAAGAGGGAGCATCATTGGGCCGCACGGGTCTGGCAAATCGACATTGCTTGCCAACCTCGTTTCCGAGTTTCAATCCTTGCGTCCCAACACACAAATTCATTCATTGCGATTCTCAACGGATCGATCACCAAGAAAAGCTTTGCTTGAATCAATCTCATCATGGACTGAAGATTCAATCGTTATCCTAGACGGCTATGAACAATTGGGCTTTTGGTCGCGATTGCAAGTAAACCGAAGAGCAAGGAGACAATCCATTGCCCTGTTGGCAACGGCACACCAAGTTATTCGAGGATTTCAAACGCTTTGGGAGACATCGGTTACCGAAACTTCCTCGCGTTGGGTCGTGCAGCGACTCTTGCAAGAAACAGTGCATCCAGAAATGGCGACCGATCTTTTGGCATCTGAGACTTGGGCGCTATCCCGCAGCAGGCACCAGCAAAATCTGAGGGAGTCTCTCTTTGATATGTACGATTGGTATCAAGGCCGCAAGCAAGCAGAAAAAACGTAGCTTGGGCTTTTCGGCTATCCTTGTAATAGAAATATCTCAGTCAACGAATCCCCTTGTTGGTGTACCGCCTTTAGGCGGCTTTAGTCGATTGCTCTTTTCGTTGCCAGTTGTAAGCCGGCTGGAGCCGGGACACCAACATCTGCTGCATGCAGGCTGAAGCCGGGACACTCGTAGCTTTGCTAGCAAACCACACGAATTCTTGTACAAATTCTTTCTTGGGTTGCTGCAACACGGCCGATTCCGAAGCTGCTACACTGCTTGACGAGTTTTTTGACAACATACATCTATCTGCACAAGAATGGAGTCTCAATCTTGTTGATCTTAGGTCGCCGAAACAATCAATCTATTGTCTTTCCAAATTGTGGAATCACGGTTCGAATTCTTGACGTGAACGGTCGCGTTGCCAAGATTGGCATCGAGGCGCCGCGAAGTGTTGAAATCATGCGAGGTGAGCTCGCGCTCGCCTCACAATCTAGCCAGTTAGCCACCCATCTAATACCTGTCCACCATGGACAAAAAGCGGCACCCGAGGCAGAGCCTCCCGTGCTTCAGCTATCGCAACGACTTACCGAGATCAAGGCAAGTCTGCATCTCTTTCAGCAACGCCGCGCGGATGGTGACGATGTAGGCGCCGATCGAGTACTCGAAGCTTTGCTCAATGACATCGCGGTACTGGACGCGGATTGGCTCAAGGAAGCGACGGACGCATCTCGTCAACCGAGACAACCAAGTCCAGAGTTTGTCTCCGAATCCTTGCCGGATTATCAAACCACCGCGTCGGCCCCAATACAGGTGCTGGTTGTCAACGAAGAATCCGAAACCAAGGGCTTTTCCTTGCCCGTTGGAACCTTTCACGGTTGCCAAGTATGCACAGTGAACGATTTCAAGCTAGCGATTCAAGCGGCGTGCTCCACGGATCGACTTGATTATGTGGTTTGCAATGCAAGCGCAATGGCGTTTGACGGATTGGAATTGGTGAGGACAATGAGGTCAGACCGAAGATTGGATGACACCAAGATTTTCATGACTAGCGATTCCGTCAATGCGATGGAGCAACTTGAATTGTCCAATACCTATCGAATTGATGGGTGGCTGGAACGTCCACTCACACCGCATGACCTTTGGAAGCATATTGTAAAAAGTGAGCAGATTGAATCCTAGAGACCTAGATCTGGTACGGACTAGCAAAGCGATCATCTTTGACTGCGACGGAACGCTTGTGGACTCGATGCCAGTGCACTTCGTTGCCTGGCACGAAACGATGCAGCGATATGGGATTTCTTTTCCAGAGGATCGTTTCTATTCGTTGGGTGGCATGCCCAGCGATCGGATTATTGCCATGTTGTCGACCGAGCAGGGGATCTCTTTGGATATCGTGGCGGTTGCCCAAGAAAAAGAACAAGCCTTTCTTGACCGAATTGAATTGCTTGTTCCTATCACGGCCGTCGTCGAAATCGCGAATAACAATCGCGGCATTAAACCCATTGCGGTCGCCAGCGGTGGTTTCATGCCGATCATCCATAGGCAGCTGGAACAAATCGCGATGCTAGACTGGTTCGATGCGATTGTGACCGCTGAGGACACGGCCAAACACAAGCCGGAGCCAGACGTGTTTTTAGAAGCTGCTCGTCGACTCGGCGTTGCGGCTGAGGAATGCCTGGTTTTCGAAGACGCGGACCTTGGCGTTGAGGCCGCTAGGCGGGCAGGTATGCACTGTGTCGACGTTCGCTCCTTTTTCACTCCTAGACGCATTCCCATTCGAACCTGAACATCCAATGATTCGATGGCGGTGGATTTGGTTTTCTCTAAGTGTTATTCTTTTGCTCGCCGCATGGCCTGCTTCCCAACGGCTTAGTTTCGATCGAACACTGCACCGCATGTTCGCACCGGAAGCACCAGTCCGAACCGACTTCGAGTTTCTCCAATCCCGATTCGGAGTCTCCGATTTGGTGGTCTTCGCTTATCGAGACGAATCCCTTTGGTCAGCCAATGGCACGGGACTTGAACGGCTCAAAGGAATCCGAGAACGGATCGAAGCCGTGCGCGGAGTGGCGATCGCGATGGACCTGTCTAAAGTGGATCAGATGTTAGGCCAATTGAATCAAGGCCTCGCCATCTTTTCGCAGTTCCAAAAGAAAGTGCCCCCCCATGCGTTGCTGGACGACTCGAACGCACTCGCACAAGAATTTAAAACCATCTTTGAGGGGCAGACGCATAGTCGCGACGGAAAATTGGTCGCAATCGCCTGTTTGCTAAAGCCCACGAGTGAATATTCGGGGACGAAAGAGACTCTCGCTGAACTACGAAAGATTGCAGACTCGCTCGCAACAGAGGGACTTTCCCAAGGCATGTTGGTTGGGCAACCCGTTATGGTCGAAGAGGGATTCGATGAGATTGAATTAGATGGTAGGCGATTGAGCGTCGTTTCGACCGTATTCTTGGCAATGTTGATTTGGATTGGCTTTCGATCGTTGCGATGGGCGTTGATTTCCATCGTCGTTGTCCAGTGGTCCCTAATCGTAACACGAGGCCTGCTAGCGTGGTTGGCTTGGGATTTGACGATGGTCTCGTCGATGCTTGCATCGATCGTGACTGTCATTGGCGTTGCTACCACAATGCACTGGATGCTTGGTTACCAGCAGGAAATGCGAGAGCAAACTTCACCGAACGGATCTTTCCCTGAGGCTGCGTTGCGAACGTCGATGAAAAACTTATGGCAGCCCATCATGTGGGCTTGCATCACCGATGCGATTGGCTTCGCATCGTTGTCATTTGCCAAGGTGGGACCGATTCAGGATTACGGGTGCATGATGGCGCTGGCATCCATCGTCGTCCTCATCGGTATTTTTGTTTTGATCCCCACGCTGGCATTGGTACCGCTGGCACCTAATCCATACGCCAAGCGGTTGGGACTTTCCTACGAACTGTTTCAGATCCCAGGCGACGAAAAGCTGCGGGGCTTCTTGCTCTGGATTTTGCGTTGCGTGAGCAAGTTTCCTTGGACGGTATCTAGTGTTTCCCTCGGGATTTGTATTCTTGCGGTTTGGGGTTCGTTACGGCTGAAGGTCGAGACGGACTTTATCAAAAATTTCCGGCAAGATGCGCCGTTGGTAATAGCGTATCGGGCAGTGGAAAGCGAGCTCGGAGGAGCTGGAGTTTGGGATGTCGTCTTACCGGCTCCGAAAATGCTATCCCAGAAGTACTTAGACCAAGTGACCGCATTGGAGCAGCGTTTGCTCACGCTTGTTATTCCAGGGCAGGAGCCACTGCGATTGACCAAGGTAATGAGTTTTGCCGATGCCGACCAAGCTTCTCGATCATCACCGATCCTCGGCAAACTATCGATCGAGGCTAGGCTGATGGGAATGAGGCAAGTCATGGGGAGCTTTGTTGACACCCTCATTACCAAACCAAGCAATGATCAACGATACCTTCGCATTATGTTGCGATCCAGAGAACAAGCGGAGTCGACGCAAAAGGAACAGCTTATCGCGGAGGTCCGGCAGCTAGTCGAAGCTACGGTCCGAACTGAGGAATGGAAAGCTGCGATGGACCAAAGCCAGGCTAAAGGACTGGTCTCTGGTTATTATTTGTTGTTGTCACAGTTGGTATCGAGCATCGTGGAAGACCAATGGCGTTGTTTCGCGGCCGCAACGATTGGGATTTGGATCGCGATGGCGATTGCTTTGCGAAGTTCTTGGTTGGCATTACTGACTATTCTGCCGAACGCATTGCCGAGCTTGTGTATTCTCGGTTGGATGGGCTGGTCAGGAACTCGAGTCAATCTTGGAGCAGCCATGATTGCGGCGGTCTCCATGGGATTGAGTGTCGACTCGTCGTTGCACTACTTGATTCGCTTTCGACGCGAACGAAATGAGGGTCGGAGTTTCGATGAAGCGTTAATCGCTGCTCAATCGGAAATTGGGATGGCTATGCTACTATCGACGTTAGCGTTGGTTCTTGGTTTCGGCTCATTGGCTGTCAGCAATTTCCTGCCAACGGTCGTATTCGGAACGACTGCTTCGATTAGCATGGTCGGTGGGTTGCTATGCAATCTGGCCGTCTTGCCTGCGCTGCTACGGTTGAGTGAGCGGCGGGTTCCAATATACCTAGCACGACGCGATACCTAGCACGACGCGATACCTAGCACGACGCGCAAGCTAGCACGACGCGCAAGCTAGCACGACGCGCAAGCGCGCAAGCTAGTGAATCTACAACCCATTTCGTTAGCTTGCGCGTTTTAAGCTACACCCTATTTCGCCAACGCTGTGACGCATTTTTCGCTGCTAAAAAAGTTTTGTGTAGCGAAAGTCGTCAAGACTTTCGGCTGCATCGCATAAACGAACGAAACTCTTGACGAGTTTTGCTACAAAATGCTTCATCGCGGTGCCAGTTCACTAGCTTGCGCGTCGTGCTACGGTAGGTGTGGCTCTTCACTAGCTTGCGCGTCGTGCTACGGTAGTTCTCAGTCAAGCGCAATCGCTACGGGTAGGGCGTTGCCGAATCTCTTGAAATCCTTGAACGACCAAACGACTTTTTTCTCGGGCGTTACTTCCAAGATTTGGGGATTGTTTGGGCCCGCATGGCAATTCACAATCCAGGTATTGCCGTTCGGCAACCTGTCCACCATCGTGACCCAAGCGAGCTTAACGCCAGCTAGTTCGTTCTCCTTGAGCTCCCAAACAATTTCTTTTGCTTGGTTAACTTCAATAACCCGATGGCCGTCACCGGTACCAACCAGCGTGTTCCCGTTGGCCAATCGAACGGCGCTATAAAGTTGCGAACCGACCTCGTACTCCCAAACGATTTTCCCCTCGCGATCATATTCCCGAACGCATTTTTCACCTTCGTGGGCAACCAAGTAGGTTCCGGCTGGCGTGATTCGAACTAAACGAGTGTCGCGGTGCGGATTCGGTACACTTACTTTGAGCGGTGTCGTATGCACAATTTTTCCGTCTTGGTTGACTTCGATGATTCGAGTTGTTCCGCTTTCGGCGACCATAGTTAGGCCGCTCTCAAGCCGACGAAACGCATGAATTTCGGCTTTGCCACTTTCGGGAGCGGGTTTGTACTTCCAGACTTCCTTGCCGTCGCTATTCACCTCCACAACTTCGGTAAAATTCGTTTGAAGGAGCCAATTCCCGTTGGGCAGTGGTTGTGCGTCGTGAATCGCTTGAATGGGCATCTGAAGACCGAGCGAGTTATCTGGCTTGACCACAGCAGCGATCTTTTTTTCGTAGTCTGCTGCAAAAAGCGAGCGAGGCTTTCCCGTTTGCTGGCCGAATGAAGCGGTCTGGAGGGCAACAAATGAAACAGCAATCCAAAGTCCAAGAGTCGAAATTCGTTGAAGCATGTGTGTCCTATATGAGGTAGGTGGAACTTGGGTGGCAATAAGGAAGAAGCCGACATATTAGCACAAAGTGCAGCGATTTTCCCAAATAATGGAGATACCTAAACGAAAAAGCTATCGATCGCGTTGCGGTTTAAACGAGTTGTCGCGAGGTCGGCGTGTGTCGCTCTTTGCAATGAGTTGAAGTAGCCGTAATGCCGTCGTGTATGTTATGATTAGTTGCTTGAGTTGGCAAAGTAGTGCCATTTGAAACCAAAACCAACGTAAAAGAATTGACCCGGAAATGAGTGAATCCGCCGACAACGGACACGTTGTCTTTGCAGATGACTGCGAAATCCATCTCAAGAATCGTTATTTTGCTGCTGTGTTGGCGTTTCTCGTTCCTGGAGCAGGCCATTACTATCAAGGCCGACGGAACAAAGCCTATTTGTATGCCGTCTGCATCCTCAGCTTGTTTTTCCTTGGCCTCTTTGTCGGACAGGGCAGAGTGGTTTACGCTGCTTGGAATCCAGATGAATATCGCCTCCAATTCCCTGCTCAATTGTGCGTTGGCATCCCTGCATTTCCTGCTGCCATCCAAGGTTGGGTCCATCGCAACGACAGAAAGAACGGTTTCGTACCTGTCCAAGAAGACAAGTGGAGTTGGGGCCGATTCATGGCCGCACCGGCGAGCCGCGATGAGCTATCGGAATGGCATCTCTCTTCCTCTGCAGGTTTTGAACTGGGCTCGCTGTACACGGCCGTCGCTGGCTTACTCAACTTGCTCGCCATTTTCGATGCGTACGCCGGTCCCATGCCCCTACCGACCGCGGACGAGCGGCGAAAAAAGAAAACTTAGGAGTTGTCGATGGACCTTCGAGTCGTAGACGAATGAGCCTTACGGAAGACTTGGCAGACGCCCTAATTCTTGAGATTACCAAACAGTCGTCGGTGGTGATAGCTTTCTCAGGCGGGGTCGATAGTGCCGTTGTCGCCGCTGCTGCCTTCCGTGCGCTCCCCGATCGCTCCGTTGCCATCACCGGCGTCGGTCAAGCTGTGCCTGAGTCTGATCTCCAATCCGCGAGGGCTGTCGCGGCTGCAATTGGCATCCGGCATCAAGAGATCCCTACGAACGAAATCCTCAACGAAGACTACGTTCGCAACGATGCTCGGCGTTGCTACTTTTGCAAATCAACTCTTTATGGAACGCTGAGAGCTTGGGCGGATGCCAACGACTATCAATGCGTTATGTCCGGTACCAATCAAGACGACTTAGGAGATTATCGGCCAGGCTTACAAGCAGCCGCGGAGTACTCCGTCGTGGCGCCTCTTGTCAATCTCAGTATTAATAAACAACAAGTGCGTGATTTGGCGGCCTACTTTGGTTTGTCCGTTGCAGACAAACCAGCATCGCCATGCCTTGCAAGTCGTATTGCCTACGGACAGTCTGTGACGCCCGATCGATTAGGCAAAATTGAAAAGGCAGAATTATTTTTAGCATCGCTCGGGTTTCGCGATGTTCGAGTTCGACTCCACGCAGACAACTTGGTGCGACTGGAGTTGAGCGTCGAAGATATTGCGTTGGCCTGCGAGCACAGTCTACGGACAGCAATCCATGATCAGATGCGACTGCTTGGTTTCCAGTTTGTGACGCTCGATCTGATGGGGCGTCAGTCAGGTTCGCTTAACCGCGTACTCCCGATTATCTATTGAGTACTCCCTATAATCTGTTGATGTTAGCAGGTTCTGCGATTGAATCGCGAATGCGATGGTATTTTTCGGCCTGGGGTGAGTTCGCTGGCGAACGAAACCCCAGGTATAACATCCCAATAGATTCGGAGCTCTGAAGGATCGCCATCGGCCGTGAATCAAGTGCAATGCCGAACTTCAGGCAAATTAGATTCAGCTGGAATGCCGTCGCTCCGCGACTCTCAGAAGATCCGTTCATGGCCGACCACGGATTTCATCCGTGGCTATCAAATGCCACTGCTTCGCAGTTAAGGCCAGCGTCGGGCTACTTTGCTTTCGAGATCTCTTGAAGCTGCTTTTCGAGCGCTTTGGACTGTGACCGCATGGATTCCAATTCTTGTCGAAGCTGCTCAACCTTTTGTTCTCGATCACCATGTTGGTCGCTCGCAGGTGGGCCAGCCGAAACAACCATGCGAGTCAATACCGGCCGGTACGCCACCACTTTAATCATCTTTGCAAAGCCAAGTCCTGGTAAAACGCCCGGGAGGGCATGGCTCCTGCCGAGCCAGCCACGTTACGGTTCGGCAGGAGCCTCACCCTCCCAAGCGATGAATCGCCTAGGTAAACTCATTCGGAACATGTTTAGTGCGGTGGCCCTCCCTAGCATATTCCCAACCCAATCTCAACGTTAGAATGCTCCAACCAAGTTTTCGTTTCACTTTTTAAGGTTCAGACAGGAATCCCGATGGCAGTTTTTTTATTTCTTTTCGCTGCATTACTTGCCAATTACGCAGTTATCCCGGATGGTGATTCCTCATGGCCAGCGTTCCTAGGCCAAGGAGCCATCATTTCAAATCCTGAAAAGCTGCCAACAAAGTGGTCCCCCAAGGATGGAGTTCTGTGGAGTGTTGCAACCCCAGGTCACGGTCAATCGAGTCCGGTTTCATGGGGTGACAAAGTGTTCCTCACCAGCACGAATGGACCGAAGAAGGATGATTATCATGTCCAATGCTACTCGGCCAGCGAAGGAAAGTTGCTTTGGGATTACAAGCTCAAGAATTCCGATCCCGTTGAGAACAGTGTCTATGTAAGCCGAGCGGCTCCGACTCCCGTTGTCGACAAAAACTGCGTTGTTACTTTCTTTGAGAGCGGCGATATCGTCGCTATCGATCATCTCGGAAAAGAACTTTGGAAGTCGAACATCACCGACAAGTACGGCAAGTTCAAAAACAAGTTCGGATTAAGCGGCTCACCAGTTCAAAATAAGGATCACTTCTTTGTCCTGGTTGACGATGAGGGACCTAGCTATCTGGTCGCAGTGGAGAAGAAGACGGGAAAAGAAGTGTGGAAACAAGATCGCACACCACGGAGCAGTTGGTCTTCTCCTGGGATACATACCATTGATGGCACAGAACAGGTAGTTGTAAGCTCCGCTGGTTCCGTCGACGGCTATGACTGCTCGACCGGAAAGCTCTTGTGGACGTTTACCGATGTCGGTGGCAATACCGGTTGCACTCCGGTCTCGCTCGGCTCAGGCAAGTTCTTGATCGCGGCCTCTGGAGGACGAGATGGTGGCAACGTTGAACTAGCTCGGAAATCGAATGCATTGATGCAAGTAAAAAGGGAATCTGACGGATGGAAGGCTAACGTACTTTGGAAAGCAGAAGAAGCCACCCCATCGTGGGCTTCGCCGATGGCGCATCAAGGGTGCGTTTATTGGGTAAATCGAACGGGCCTCATCTACTGTTTTGATTTGGAGACGGGCAAACTGAACTACAAGGAACGAACCAAGCAGTCTTGCTGGGCGACCCCGTATGGGGTTGGGAATCAAGTTTATTTCTTTGGTAAAGATGGTCTCACCACCATCATCGCCGCAGGCAAAGACTTTCGTGTGATCTCCGAAAATGAGCTGTGGGATCCGAACGCAGTCGCTCCAGACCCAGCCGCGGCGGCAAAAGAAACGACCGAAGAGCGTCGAAACTCAGCAGCCATGTTTTCCGGACCAACTCAATATGGTTATGCGATCGTGGACGGCAAAATCATTATGCGAACCGGCGATCGACTTTATTGCATCGGGAAGTAATGGTATCAGACTGCGGTAGGCTGAAGCGTGAAAGCCAACTGTCCTAAGCCCAGCGAGCTGACACATCAATTGAACACCTACCTTGGATGTTGGTGTGTCGGCCTTTCAGGCCTTTGTGCTTCCATCGCATTCAATGACCGGGGCCTTCGACCTCATCTTTACCCAGATTTCTGGACAGATTTATCGCGGTAGGAACGGCCATTGCTGGCCGTCCCACGCACAGATCCGTACGTGCAGAATTACTGCATACGGCTCTTACCGTGACTCCGTGGGGTCCACGTCGGACTTGCCTTTAGCGTTCGACATGGCTATTGCCTTCCCCAAAGTACGAGAGGGTCGGCCACCTCAAGGTAATTGGAATGTGATGTTCAAGGATCTGGGTAAAGATGAGGATGAAATCCGTGGTCGTCGAAAACGGATTGCCGGAGAGTCACGAAGCGACGGCATTCCCTCGAAATCGACTTGGCATGATGGATCAATCAATGCGTTTGATTGTGGTATGACATACCGACCAATGCCGCTCCTTCAGAGCTCGGGTTCCCAATGGGGCCGATGTACCTGGGGTTGCGTTCGCGGTGCGAACTTACCCCAGGCTGAAAAATATCATCGCATTCGCGATTGAATCGCAAGGATGCACCATCGATGCCATCGCATTCGCGATTGAATCGCAGGGGTGTAGCGTCGATTTGATAAATTGCCTTAACTGCGGAGCAGTGACATTTGTAAGCCACGGATGAAATCCCTTCGCCCCCGGCAGAGGTTGTGCCAGCCCTTCGGGCCTGAACCCCCAAAGCCCACTGCACCCAAAAGTGTACTACACCCTAGCCAAGGCGAGGGAATACACTGGTCGTGCAAGCCTATTGCAAACCCGCAACAAATAGTTGGATTCAGATCCAGAAAAACAATTCTGAATACTCAACTCGCGCTCAACAATGCCGAGCCCATCGTTAAACCCGGCGCAGGAAGCGTGCTGCTCCCTTGCAAGTAGATATCGATGGCTCTTGCCGCACCTCGCCCCTCGTTGATGGCCCACACAACGAGAGATTGGCCGCGGCGGCAGTCGCCTGCTGCAAAGACACCTTTGACGTTGGTCTCAAACTTGCCATGCTCGGCTTTGTAATTGCTTCGTGGATCAAGCTCAACACCTAGCGAACCGGCCACCGTGCTTTCTGGTCCTAAGAAGCCCATGGCTAACAGAACCAAATCGGCTCCGATGACTTCTTCGCTTCCTGCCACTTCTTCCATGGTCATGCGGCCGTCTTTCTTGACCCATTGCACTCGCACTGTCTTGATTCCAGTTACGTTACCATGACCGTCATCGATGAACTCTTTGCTCAGAATGCAATATTCGCGGGGGTCCCGACCGAATTTCTCTTCGGCCTCTTCGTGGCCATAGTCCACTCGGAAAGTTCGTGGCCACTGTGGCCACGGATTATCGGAGGCGCGATCTTGTGGTGGTTTGTCCATCAATTCGAAATTCACTAACTGGGTGCAACCATGTCGCAAACTAGTGCCGATACAATCGCAGCCCGTATCTCCACCACCAACCACAACCACTCGCTTGCCTTTGGCTGAAATGAATTTGCCGTCGGCGTGATTGCTATCGAGTAGGCTCGACGTATTCGCAGTCAAAAACTCCATGGCAAAGTGAACGCCTTTGAGCTCTCGGCCTGGAATCGGCAAATCGCGAGCCTTGGTTGCCCCCGTCGAAAGTAAAACGGCATGATTCTCTGCCATCAATTGCTTCGGATCGACGTTTCCTCCGACGTTCGCACCAGTAACAAACTTAACCCCTTCGGCAGCCATCAAATCCAATCGACGCTGCACAACCCCTTTGTCCAATTTCATGTTGGGAATACCATAGGTAAGCAAGCCTCCAATACGATCTGCCCGCTCGTAAACGGTGACCGAGTGGCCAGCCTTGTTGAGCTGGTCAGCAGCCGCTAGTCCCGCAGGCCCGCTACCGATAATCGCAACGCTCTTTCCCGTTCGAGTTGTGGGCGCTGAAGCCGTGACCCAGCCTTCTTCGAAAGCCCTGTCGATGATCGCGTTTTCAATGTTCTTAATCGTCACCGGTGGATTGGTGATTCCTAGCACGCAAGCACCTTCGCAGGGCGCCGGACAAACCCGCCCGGTAAACTCTGGGAAGTTGTTTGTCTTGTGCAATCGATCAACCGCTTCTCGCCATCGCCCGTGGTAGACCAAGTCATTCCACTCAGGGATTAAGTTGTCGATCGGACATCCCGTTGCGGACTGACAAAACGGAACACCGCAGTCCATGCATCGGGCACCTTGCGTTCGCAATTGCTCGTCCGCTGGCTCGGTATAGATTTCACCGTAATCGTTGACGCGAACGATAGGCAGCCTCCACTCCACTTTCTTTCGCTCAAATTCTTTGAATCCAGTTGGCTTTCCCATGTTTGTTCTTTATCAGTTATCCGTTTTTAGTTTTTGGTTGTCAGTTTTTGGTTGTCAGTTGTCCTTAGGCGATCAGCATACCTAAATCTACCGTAGGATGGGACCATCGTCCCGTCCGCTAATTAGTTCGGGACAATGGTCCCAAACTACGACTCGCTAAACCATTTGCAGTTTCTTTTCTTGCTTCATTTCAAGCAGAACGCGTTTGTAGTCCGTCGGCATGACTTTGACAAAGCGACCGATGCTGTTCGGCCAGTCTTCAAGAAGCTTTTTGGCGACCCCAGACTGCGTCAGCTCTGCGTGTTTGGAAACGAGTTTGAAGAGCTCTGCCACGTCCTCTTCTTCTTCCACTGTTTCAAGCTCGACGGTTCCAAGATTGCATCGGATGCGGAACTTATCGACATCTGCAAGCACGTAGGCAACACCGCCACTCATGCCCGCACCAAAATTTCGACCGGTCGGCCCTAGGATTACCACGCAACCTCCGGTCATGTATTCGCAACCATGATCGCCGACCCCTTCGATAACAGCCGAACAACCGGAATTTCGAACAGCAAATCGTTCTGCTGCCCGACCACGAATGTAGAGCTCGCCAGTTGTCGCTCCGTACAAACAGACGTTGCCGACAATAATGTTGTCCTCGGGTGGGAAGGTCGAACGCTTGTCCGGATAGACTACGATCCTGCCGCCCGAAAGTCCCTTGCCAACGTAATCGTTAGCGTCCCCCTCGAGCTCAAGCGAAACGCCGTGCGCCAGGAAAGCGCCGAAGCTTTGGCCTGCAGACCCCGTGAACTTGATATGTACCGTGTCGGTCGGTAATCCCGCCTGACCGTATCGCTTTGCAATCTCGTGGCTAAGAATGGTGCCAACGGTTCGATTGGTATTGATAATCGGCAATTCAAACTTGACCGGTTTCCCTGACTCCAAAGTCTGCTTGCAACGAGGAACGATTTCGGTCATATCCAACGACTTTTCTAGGCCATGATCCTGCTTTTGCAAGCAACGAACGCCGACATCCGGGCTCGTCGTCTTTGCTTGCTTAAGGATTGGGGACAAATCCAAACCATCCGCTTTCCAATGGGAAATAGCCGTATCTGCTGACAAACAATCGGTTCGACCAATCATGTCGTCAATCGATCGGAAGCCGAGCTCGGCCATGATCTGCCTTGCGTCTTCGGCAACCATAAACAAATAGTTGACCACGTGCTCAGGTTTACCCGAGAACTTGGCTCTCAACTCAGGATCCTGGGTCGCGATTCCAACAGGGCAGGTATTCAAATGACACTTGCGCATCATGATGCAGCCAAGCGTTATGAGAGGAGCTGTTGCAAAGCCGAACTCTTCGGCCCCTAGCAAAGCAGCGATGACCACGTCGCGTCCGGTTTTTAGTCCACCGTCGGTTTGCAACGTGACGCGGCTTCGCAGGTTGTTCAATACGAGCGTTTGATGCGCTTCGGCAATGCCGAGCTCCCACGGCAAGCCAGCATGCTTGATACTGGTCAACGGCGAAGCTCCTGTCCCACCCGTGTCGCCACTGATGAGAATATGGTCCGCGTGAGCCTTGGCAACTCCCGATGCGACCACGCCTACGCCGACCTCACTCACCAGCTTGACGCTGACGCGCGCATTCGGGTTACTATTCTTCAAGTCGTGAATAAGCTGCGCGAGGTCTTCGATCGAATAAATATCGTGGTGCGGTGGCGGACTGATTAACCCCACACCTGGGGTGCTGTACCGAATCTTAGCAATATACTTATCGACTTTCTTGCCTGGCAACTCGCCACCCTCGCCTGGCTTTGCACCTTGCGAGATTTTGATCTGCAATTCGTCTGCATTGGCCAAATACTCGATCGTCACGCCGAACCGACCTGAAGCGACCTGCTTAATGGCGGAACGCTTGCTGTCTCCGTTGGACATCGGCTTGAACCGTACTGGGTCTTCGCCCCCCTCGCCAGTATTGCTCTTGCCACCGAGTCGATTCATTGCGATCGCAACCGTCTCATGTGCTTCGGCGCTGATCGAGCCCAAACTCATGGCTCCTGTGCAAAATCGTTTCACAATTTCTTTGGCAGGTTCCACCTCGTCGATGCTAATCGCAGGTCCCGCAGCCCCTGGTTTGAATTCGAGAAGCCCACGCAATGCATAACGCATCTTCGCGTCTTTGTTGATGTGGTCCGCAAAACGTTTGTACGCATTCTTGTCACCAGCTCGGGCCGCTACTTGGATGTCCGCAATGGCAGCTGGATCCCATCCATGTCTTTCTCCTTCGGCTCGCCAGTGGAATTCGCCAAGATTGGCCAACATCGGCAACGCATTGGTCTTCGTGGTTGGATAGCCGAGCGCGTGCCGACGGAAAGTTTCTTCCGCCAAAATATCGAAACTGCAGCCCTGGATACGGCTGTTTGTCCCCACGAAGCAACGTGCAATCACTTCGTCTTTCAAGCCGAGAGCCTCAAAGATTTGAGCTCCCTTGTAACTCGCCAAAGTGCTGATGCCCATCTTGGCCATGACTTTCATCATGCCTTTGGCGACTGCTTTGCGATAGCCGGAAACAATCTTGTTGTCGTCCATGCCTTCCAGCAAACCGTCTCGGCTCGCTTGCCACAGGGATTCAAATGCCAAGTAAGGATTGATGGCGTCTGCACCATATCCGACCAACAAGCAGTGATGATGTACCTCGCGGGCTTCACCCGTCTCCAGCACAATTCCGATTTGAGTCCGTTTTGCGTTCTTAACCAAATGGTGGTGGACAGCACCGCAGGCGAGCAGACTGCTTGTAGCAACCCGATCCTGACCGATGTTTCTATCCGATAAAACGATCATCGTATACTTTTCATCGATCGCTTGTTCCGCTTCGATGCAGATACGGTCGAGCGTTGCTGCAACTCCAGGCTTGCCAAGTTTCCGATCAAACGTGATGTCGATGGTCTTGGTTTTCCAACCGCGATTGGTCATGTGTTGGATGGCAGCCAGCTCCTCGTTGGTGAGAATCGGATGCGGAATCATCAAACGATGGCAGTGGGCTGGTGTTGCATCCAGCAAGTTCTGTTCGGGACCGACGTAGCACTCGAGCGACATGATTACGTCTTCCCGAATGGAATCGATTGCGGGATTGGTGACCTGGGCAAACAGTTGCTTGAAGTAATCGTAAACAAGACGAGGCTGGTCGCTCAAACAAGCGAGAGCCGAGTCATTGCCCATCGAGCCAATCGGGTCGACTTGTGTCTGGATCATTGGCAAGAGCATGAAACTCATGGTTTCCAGCGTATAACCAAAGGCCTGCATGCGAGGCAGCAGCGTATCTGGATAGAAACCATGCGATTCTTGGTCCGTCGAAAGCTGATCCAACGTGATGCGCTCGGCTTTGAGCCATTCCTGATAAGGCCGAATGGCAGCGAACGTTTCCTTGAGCTCCTCGTCTGGGATCAAGCGACCTTCCTCGAAGTCGATAAGGAACATGCGCCCTGGCTGAAGACGACCTTTGGATTTGACGATGGCCGGATCGACAGGGAGCACCCCGACTTCGCTAGCCATGATCACCCGGTCGTCGGTAGTGATGTAATACCGACTTGGTCGCAATCCATTTCGGTCGAGCGTTGCACCGATGAAGTGACCGTCGGTAAAAACGATCGAGGCGGGACCATCCCACGGTTCCATCATGCAGCTAAAGAACTCGTAAAACGCACGTTTGCCCGGCGACATGGTTTCGTGCTTTTGCCAAGCTTCCGGCACCATCATCATGACGGCTTCTTGCAGGGTGCGGCCGTTCATCAGGAGGAATTCAAGGACGTTGTCAAAGGTTCCCGAGTCGCTGCAAAGCGGTTCAACGACAGGGAACAGTTTCTTAAGGTCATCGCCAAAGACGGAACTCTGGGCCATCCCTTCGCGAGCTTTCATCCAATTGATGTTGCCGCGGACCGTGTTGATTTCACCGTTGTGGCTCATGAATCGAAGCGGCTGCGCTCGGTCCCAACTTGGAAACGTATTGGTCGAAAATCGCGAATGGACCATTGCCAAGTGGGTTTCAAAATCCGGGTCGGACAAGTCCGCGTAGTAAGGGACGACCTGAGCTGGCGTCAACATCCCTTTGTAAATAAGAGTTTTAGTCGATAAACTGCAAACGTAGAACAAAGTTGCTTGCTTGAGGTTTTTGTCGTTTCGAAGCAAGTGGCTAGCCTGCTTGCGAATCAAGTACAGTTTGCGCTCGAATTCTTCGTTGTTTAAGCCCTCTTTGGCCGCAACGAAAACCTGTTCGATCACGGGTTCCGCTTTTCTCGCGCTCGGCCCAATGTCGGCTTTGTCTGGAGATTGAGGGACAGCTCTCCAGCCCAACAGCCGTTGCCCCTCGCTTGCGATCAATCGATTGAAGGTTTGCTTGCAAAAGTCACGTTCCGCGACATCCTTTGGCAAGAAAATATTACCTACCGAATAGAGACCTTTTTTGGGTAGATCAACACCTAGCTCGGTCAAGGCGAGTCGACGTAAAAACTTGTCTGGCATTCCGACCAGAATACCAGCCCCATCCCCGGTATTGGTCTCGCAACCACATGCACCTCGGTGATGCATACTTTTGAGGATCGTCTCGGCGTCGCACACAATTTGATGGCTCGGGACCCCCTTGACGTTGGCAACGAAACCTACTCCACACGAATCCTTTTCGAGTTCAGGATCGTATAGCCCTTGTTTTTCCGGGAAGCCAAATGGTGCATTCATGCTTGTAAAGTCCTATTCCAATATTCTTTTTCAGTGTTCGGTAGTTTGAGAGAGAGCAACGTGTGTGGCGCTGCGAATTAAGAAGATTTTTCTGGCGTGGACAACTCGCTCTGCGCGACATCTGCTTCCATCGATTTGCCGTCTTCTGGCGGCTTGGCGTTTTCTTGGTCCCAAACGCGATTTTTCATCACAATGTCCATGAAGCTTCGGGCGGCTCGGCTCAACGTCACTTCTCTGCGTTGAATGATTCCTAAAGGTCGGGTCAATTCAAGCCGATCGCATTGGATCCTTTTTAACGAGCCCGATGCTAACTCGCTCTGAACTGTTAACATCGGCAAGAATGCAACACCACTGTTCACGATGGCAGCGTGCTTGACCGAATCGATGTTATCAAGTTCAACAACCACTCGCATCGTTACACCCAAGTTACGGAGCTCCTTGTCGATCTCCTGACGGATCCGCAAGTTGCTCGCAAAGGCAACCAAACCAACCTGCGAAAGCGCTTCGGGCGAGATTCGGCCGAGCGTTGAAAGCCGATGCCGAGGCGATGCAACCAAGATCATGGGCTCATGACGCCACAACGTGGTCAGTAATGACGGATGATTTTGATCAGGGTAGCTCACCATCCCAAAATCAACCGTTCCCTGTTCGACCATTCGGTAAACTTCATGTGGATGAGCAAGCTGGTAAGCAAAACTGGCCGAGGGGCAATTCTTTTGAAATTTCTCCTCCAAGGTGGGCATATAGCTCAAGCCGATCGAATAAATCGATGCAACCACGACGTGCCCTGTCACTTCTTCACCTGAACTCGTATCACCCATACGCACCTCATCCACCAACGAATCGAACTGACGCAAAACGCCAGACAAACCATCGTAGAATTTTTGCCCCTCGGCGGTCAAAACAAACGGACGCTTGGTTCGATCGATCAATTGGACCGATAGAAAGTCCTCCAAATGCTGGACGCTTTGGCTAGCCGCACTCTGAGTCATCCCATGATCGCTTGCTGCCTGCGAAAAACTTCGCCGACGAACAACATCATAGAAAACCTTGAGGGATCGAATGTGCACCGCTCCATGGGAGCTAGCAGCTCTTTTATTACTTTTGTTAATCTAAATGCTCCTGTATTAACATTGTCGATTCGAAGAATACCCACTCAAATTGAGGGAGTCAAGGAGCAACAAACTTACTTTTCAAATTGCCAGCAATTAAGGCAGTCGAAGAGTCATTTTGCGAATGAAGCCAAACCCAAACAATGTCGTCTTAACCGCCCTAAAGACGCAGCAACAATGCTTTCTTCTTCTGTGAAGAACAAAACGGGTTCAGAACAGCTAATGCTGCAACGCGAAAATCCAAAAAATTAATTCTTTGCGTAGATCGACGAATCACCGTTTGACCGATTGTGTCATGAACTCTAGCAGCACTTTTGAAGTCGGATCTCCAGCCACGCCAAGATCGTCGTTGATCTTGCTGTGTGTCGTTTCCTTAGCTCCGAACACCTTGGCGGACACGCCTGAATTGGTCAGAACCGATCCGAATCGATTCGCTTGAATCGAGGTGTCAGGATGACCCGATACGTGAAGGATTAAAAATGGCGGAATTTGTTTGTCTCTGGCGACATGGTTCACCGCCGAAAAATTGCGATGCTTTTCTGGATCGTTTCCAAATTTTTCTCGGTGCCCAAACTTCGCTTGGGGCATGGAATGAGCAAGCTGCCGCATCTCCGCCGTCCAAATGATGGCTGGAATATCAAAGGTATCTCCATCTACAGGCACGCAACCAACAATCTGACTCAACGAAACTCCTTCCGTTTTCAAATAGCGATCGTCGGTACAAATCAAAGCAGCAAGCTGAGCACCCGCCGAATGGCCCATGACGAAAATCCGTTTTGCATCCCCTCCGTATTCGGAAATATGGCCACTAACCCACCCAAAGGATTTTGCTACATCTCGAACAATGGTTTCCATTTCAACTTCAGGTAGCAAGCGATAGTTGGTGGAAACAAAGACATATCCATTCTCGACGAACCATTGTGGCTTTAGCTGAACGTTTGCCTTGTCCCCTTGCTGCCATCCCCCCCCATGAATCCAAAAAACTACCGGCAGGTTTTTAGCTCCCTTGGGCGAAACGACATCGAGCACTTGACGTGCGTGTGCCGGAGTCGCGTACGGAATGTCTCGCTTGATATCCTGTGCGTTAAGGAACGCAAATGATGTCGTCAACAACGCTGTCAATACAATCACAGGGGTGACTCTAAATTTGGTAACGCTCACGATATTTTCACCTGCTTTATTTCGAATTTTGATTCCAGAACAACGTCAATCTTAGCACGACGCGCAAGCTAATCCACTTCACGCGTCAGCGAACCAAGCAGCTTGTGAACGAACCACTCAAGGGCAACAAGACGGAGCGCATCCATAATCGGTTGCTAATCAAGGAACTCACCGATCGAGGGGTGACTGCGATCACCGCATTGCAAATGGTCGAAGATGTTTCCATAGGGCAATATCGCATTCGCCATAAGATCGAAATCTTGGATTGGATCAAAGCCCGAGACCCGCAGGAATACCCAAAGCGGCCAAAGCGCCCACCGGGTCCGATGCCGATATAAAGACAGGAGACAAGGCATCAAAAGGGGCCAAGTCTTAGGTAGCACTCAAAAAATCAACAAATGGCCCCTTTTGAAGCGCTCATGAGTGGCCCCTTTTAAAGCGCCCACTGACAGCATGGCTTATGAACTCGCGAAGTGCGGTTACAATGAGCTTGGCGAATTGTCTGGTCGGATTTTTCGCGATGGTATCAGCGTTTTGGAAAAAGAAGGCTTTCACGGAATGCGCGTAGAGATTTTGCGTGATCGACATGCTACGTTGCAATTCGAATGACGCGTATCAATGTCCTGGATCTGTTTTGCCGTTTTTCGATCTTTGCTTGAGCTCTAAGGCGACACAAGTATCCCTTCAAGCACGGCAAAACAGGCCACCTCCTGCGGACCGCGTGATCCGGGGCTTTGCTTCGCTCGGTGACTTAGGTCACGTCCCCCTACTCCCGCTGGTGCTACGGCCTCTTGATCCATCATCGGCCTAAATCGGATGCGGGGCGGTTCGTAGCAACGCCAAAGCCCGTTGCAACTCTCCGCTGATCCCGCCTATTTCCGTTTGTGGCGAAAACTTGCGGAGTGAGACGCATTCGCGTTCACACCTTAAGTTCGCCGTTCAGGCGGTCCCGATTGAGTGCCTCGTTGGGCGCGGAAGACATTTGATTTCCTAAGCACAGGGGAGACCCCAGGGCCGTCAAGGCTCGGAGCCACGCGAGCCAATGCGGCTGCCTCCCCATCTTCCGCGCTGCGCTTGTGCAGACGGGTCCCTTCCCCATTCGCTCGGCCTTGACTGCCCTTCCCCCTAGGCCTTTGGCATTCGCCCCCCGGCTGTTTGAAAAACAGCGGGGCTGCTTCTCAGCAAGCAGCAACGAAAACAACGTTCATTTCATTCACTTTGGGGAAAGCTTTATTATGTCGACCACCGTTACCACTTCTGCAAACACTACAGCAACTGCCGAAACCAAAACCGCTCGAATCGATGTTTACGAGCGAGTGACTAACCGCATCATCGAACAGCTTGAACAAGGTGTAAGGCCTTGGATGAAGCCTTGGAACGCCGAGCATGCCGCCGGACGCATCACAAGGCCGCTTCGCTTCAATGGCCTGCCTTACTCAGGCATCAATATCTTGATGCTATGGGCCGAGGCAGAGGACAAGGGTTACACCTGCCCATTGTGGCTCACCTTCAACCAAACCAAAGAACTTGGCGGATTCGTCAAGAAAGGCGAACACGGTTCCATTGTTGTTTACGCTTCGACCTTCAAGAAGTCGGAAGCGGACGACAAAGGGGATTCAGTCGAGCGAGAAATACCGTTCCTGAAGCAATACACCGTGTTCAATGCCGAGCAATGCGAAGGCTTGCCCGAACACTACTACGCAACCAAGGAGCAACCCAATTCGACCATCGAACGGGTGGAACAAGCGGACCGGTTCTTTAAGAACCTAAACGCCGACATTCGCGAAGGAGGCGACAAGGCCTATTACACCATCACCCATGACTATGTTCGCATGCCGTTTTTGGAAACGTTTCGCGATTCCGAAACCCATGCCGCTACCATGGCCCATGAGCTTTGCCACTGGACCCGACACCCAAAACGGCTTGATCGCGATCTAGGCCGCAAACGATTCGGCGATGAAGGCTATGCCATGGAAGAGCTAGTAGCCGAACTTGGCTCCGCGTTCCTCTGTGCAGATTTGAGCATCACACCCGAGCTTCGAGTGGACCACGCCGAGTATCTCGCAACCTGGCTGCATGTCTTGAAAAACGACAAGCGAGCCATCTTTACCGCCGCTTCCTACGCGTCCAAGGCTGTTGAATTCATGCACGGATTGCAGCCCAAAGATACCGCCGTTTCCGATGTGTCGACCAAGGAAGGAAACTAGGTGCAACCATGATCGTAAAGACCAAGATCACCGGAAAACTGGACAGCAACCAGAAAGTTGCTGACGCACTTCGAACATGGCTCGCCGGTCAAAACATTGTTGACCAGGACAAAGAGCATTTTTGGGCGATCGGTTTAGATACCAAACTGAAGGTGAAATACATCGAGGTTGTAACCATGGGAACATTAGACGCAAGCCTAGTGCATCCTCGCGAAGTATTTCGCTTTGCCATCATGAATGGCGTTGCTTCCCTCATCATCGGACACAATCACCCGTCCGGCGATGTGTCCCCGAGCAGTGAAGACCGAACCGTTACCAAGCGACTCGCCGAGGCCGGACGGCTGCTAGGGATTCCGCTCTATGATCACCTAATTATCGGAGAGGGCGAAGAGTTTTACAGCTTTGCCCAATCGATTCCGCAGGACTTGAACAAAGTCTGATCCATTCCCGGAGCCAGTTCACGCAACCGGCTCCATTTCTCATCGCCCAGCGGAATTCCGCTGGGCTTCTTATGCAACCCAACACAGACCACCTATAGGCAACCACTATGGACCCAACCACCTGCTATATCACGATCCTTGAAGCCAATCGCGAATATGATTACGGACGAGCGAGAGAATACGCCCTAATCCTAAAGGCTTGGCTCGAATCGGGCGGATTCTATCCCAAAGGCTTCGAGGTAAACGCAATTCTAGACACTCTCGGACGCATTTTGCGGCCCGCATGCCGTCCCGCCGCGCTTCGCTTTCCTTTCGTTAACATCCAATGCTTCCACTGCGATGCAGGCAAAGACATCGAAAGCCTTGAGCAGGCCATTGATGAGGGCTGGATTAAAATCGACCCAGAAACCGAACTCCCCAATTTTAGCCATATCGGGCTTTGCCCTGAATGTCGGAGGAGGGAAGACGAAGACCACAATTAGTCACCCAGCAATTTTCGACAACTCGCACCGACTGCCTGTGGTCCGACAGGCAGTCAAAATTGCACGCCAAAATTTTCGGCGCTATCGCGCCGGTGTGTGGCATCCATGCCTATGTTTCGCCCGACATCGTTTCGGGCGAACAGACACAACATTGCTGCAGAAGCACAGCCACTTTAAGATCGCATCAACTCCGTTGACGTCATGACAGTTCGCTTATGCCTTTTTGGGTCACCTTTGAAAGGTTGGCCACATTGACTCGTTGTGGCATGTCGGGATTGTCCCAATCAATTGCCGCGAGCTTGGTTTCGCCCAGCGATTCAATTGCGGTTACGATTCCACGTGCAAACGGCACATCGCCTGTTAGCTGCCCCGTGCTTTGCAAAAATGTTCGGCTGTAGCACACCTTGTCTCCGACCGCGATGTCGGCTATGTGATTCTTCCAGCTCATGTATTCCTCGTCGTGGTTTGCCTTGGCGTCATTGCTGCATTTATCCAGTTGGTCGGTTGCATCTATTCGCCTCGTTGGTTGTGATTACCCTCCTCGCTCTTAGTGGCACAGACTGGCAATTGTCAATCAGTTTCAGAAGCGGTCGGGTGCGCCTTCATGATTGCAGCGGCGGATGCTTAGATAACTCTTGGTCGCAATTCCCAGCGGCAGTGAGCAGTCGCAGTTCCTTTGTCCGCGTGATTCGCCATGCAATCGCCCTCGTTCTTTCAGTGCTCTCAAGGCGGCCCACCATGCAGCCATCATTACGGCGAAGCTAAAGCCGCCGTCGTGCTTTGCAACCCTTAAATCGGTTCCCCCTGAAGGTCGCCCCCAATTTAAGCGTTGCAAAGTAAATGCGTAAACGCACACGCCTTGGCGGCTTTGAGTTGCTTGCCGTAAGGCCGCAATGGTTGTGGCCTTAAAACCAAATGAAGAAAGGTCTTTTATGTCAAACGAATCAACAAGCACTTCCAAAAAACCAACGCTTTATGCCCACCATGTTCGCGAAACAGGCAACGGCAAGAGTTACTGGACTCGCATTGGTGCCGCCTGGAGCAACAAGGATGGTGGCTTCACCCTCCAGCTCGATTGTGTCCCACTTGACGGTCGCATCGTCTGCACGCCGCCAAAAGCTGAGGAAAACGCTTAATCACCAACGGGCGGGCAGCGATGCCCGCCCACATCGGAAAGGAATCACATCATGTCTATAAAACACAAACCAAATTCCACATTTCGTCTTGGCACTATCGTTATATCCTAAGCCGTGCAAGACAGGCTCACAAGCGGAGTGTACTTCGCGGGGCTAAAGCGGCACATGAACTGCGATTGGGGCGATATTAGCCCAGAGGGGTACGAGGAGAACTTCGAAGCAATGGAAAATGGCTTCGACATCTTTTCTGCCTATGGCAAAGGCGACCGTCGATTCTGGATTATTACCAATGGTGATGGCTCCAGAACAACCGTTCTCATGCCCGACGACTACTTGAATGCGACACTATCACTCAGCGAAAGGACTTAGCATCATGATCAATTTATCAAATTCATCGAAACCCGAAGTGCTTGTCGAACTGGGACAAATAGTGATCTCAGCCGGTGCAAACAAGGAATTCGCTCTCGCAGAGCTGTTCGAAGTTCTGCAATGCCATGCTAACTGCGATTGGGGCACTATCCACGGCCAAGAATTGGACTGGAACGAGTTTGCAGCCAAATGGGGCGGCGAACTGCTTTCGCGATACGGAAAGTTCGACCGAGGCCTCGTTGTTATCACCGACAACAACATAACCAACGTATACACCAACAACGAATATTAATCACCGGAAAGGAATCACGACCATGAACACTCAACTTCTCAAAAACATCGTCAATCTTGCACATCACCGCAACGGAATATGCGGTGCACCGTTTTACGCCGTACTTTTCAACGACTCCGAGAGTTACAAACTCGGTATCGTCTTCGATTCGCCTTACCATGTAGCCATCTTAGACTTTGATCGGCTCGTTCTCAGCAACATCACCTTCGGCGAAAATAGCTATCGCGGTGATCTTTATGAAGCACCGTTGCGTGCAGCCATTGCCGAGCGAATGCAGCACTTGGAATCAACACACCATCAATCGATTATTCGCGGAGGAGGCCAGTTATGAACATCGTCAATCCCTTCTACTCTCCATTCGCGTCTGAACCCATGCCTCAGATGGCCAAGCTGCCTCGTGCTCCCATCAATGGAAGCCCCGTCCCTGGACTTACCAGCCTAGTGAATCAATTATCCAATTCACTAGCTTGCGCGTCGTACTAGGTATATTTGAACCGGCTGTTCGCATTCATGCACAATTCTACCGCGGTTGGTTCACAATGGGTTCTTGGCGAAAATCCATTCCTCGATTGCCTCCCCTCGAACCAATTGTCTTTCGATAAATTCCGGGATCCGATCCGCAGTCATTCCCCCGTACCAATTTCCCTCTGGATATACCACCAGGATCGGGCCTCCCATGCAAACTCGCAAGCAGTTTACCTTAGTTCGATAACACGCAGCTGCTCCGGACGAGAGAGAAAGTCCGCGTTCCTTGAGTTGGTCCTTGAGGGCTTTCCAGGCCAACTCGCCAGCTTCTTTTGAACAACACGTTTCCCCGATGCACAAAAAGACATGTCGTGCAAAATTTCCGATCTTGAGTTGCGAGGCCGTCTCGCGGAGTTTTTCTAAGTCCAAAGTCCAAGCCGATCTTGCGTGTTTAGTTGAAAGCACCGTTCAAATATCCGTTTAACAGTCAGCCGAAGGTGTACTCGGCACCAGTGTCGCACAATTGTAATCAATTTTTGCTCTGCTGAATGACCGAAATCGCAAGTGCTTGACGGCCCATTCGCTTCCCATGTGTTTTATCAAGACGGACCTAAAGTGCCTGCCAAGCGATTGAGGACAATCGCTTTACTCTGGTCAGTGCAAGTACGCCTACGGCTGACTGGTAAAACGAACGAGAAATGAAGTTACGTTACCTTTCGCAGTAACCCATGTGATTCCAGGGTGTGTGCAACTCCACTCAGTTTAGCAAATGGAATCGAAGCACGCTCGGCCATTTCAAGGAGCGTCGCCTTTCCATCTGCCAAATTTAGCACCCAAAGCATCGCCATGGTCTCCCCAGTACTGCCTAAGCCCCGGTACAAACCTCGCCGGCCAAGCTGCGGCTCGCATTTTGGTTGCGTATTGAGATAGATGCAATCCCCTTCGAGGACTTCGACAATCCCCAGAATCGTTTCCAACGAACCTGCCAGGGACTCAGGCCGAACAAAGGTCGGATTATCATTCGACGTGTGATACTCCGGATACGTACCGTACGGCGATCTGGAAAAGCATCCAACCGGAAGATTGAAACCGGGTGAGCAATACTGACGCTCGTCGTATCCATAAGGTGAAAAGCGTTGAATTGAAAACGGCTCGCCACTCAACGCTAATACATGCGAAACCGCTCGGTCAATCATCGCATCCCCTTGTCTGCTCTGCTTGTAAGTAATCGAACCTGCGTCACCTAGCCCACTCAAGACAAGTCCGTGTTGAATGTATGGTGTTCGTTCCTCATTGCGAGCCAACCAGGTGATCGCGCCGATGGTCCCGGGGATAAATACGAAGCGATACGAGTATCGCAATTGCGGCCTAGCAGCAAGTACGGACGCCAAGGTCGCACTGACAACCACTCCCGATAAGTTGTCATTGGCGAGTGATGGGTGACAGACGTGAGCTGAAAACAATATTTCATCGGCGGTCTGCCCGGGCAAGTAGAACTCACCGTAGGTCAAACTACCCGGTTCCAAAATCGAGTCGATGCATACTTCGTAATCCCCATCTTCCAATTCCTCCAAATCGCGATGCCGCATGCAAAAGCCCCAGTCTTCTTGGTAGTACGACGTTTTATATGGAATAACATCGGGCTGGTCTGGCAAACTGGTTATGCGTTTTCTCAGCTGCTCTAATGGCATCGTTTGGTGGATAGGAGTGCTGTAGCTCATGACGTGCAAGCTATGCTCTTTGAAGTCTAGCACGCGAACTCCATCTTCATTCTTGATCCACGCATCTCGTATGTTCCACTCGTTTGGTACGACCCAATCGAAAACTTGAGTGCCACTAGGAACTTCGTGGATTTGAAGCGGTAGCAAACCCTGCAGATGCGATAGTGTCTCGCGAACGCCGTTTCCTGTAATACTCCGGCAAATCGGATAGAGCAACGTAAGCCGATCATGCATCGTTTGTCCGATCCCACTTTCCTCTAGGTTGCTCATGCTAAGAAATCCGGATAGGAACGGTCGCGATCGTTCAAAATGGGGTTTCGTATTGGCCATTCAATTCCGAACGCTGGATCGTTCCATCTAGCAGCGCAGTCGTATTTTGGATCGTAGAATTCACTCATTTGGTAAAAAAGTTGCGTATCGTCTACCAGCGTTTGAAAACCGTGTGCAAACTTTTCTGGAACATAGAGTGCGCGATGGTTGTTTTCGCTGAGCTCTATCGCGACGTGCTGAAGGTAAGTTGCTGAATCAGGCCGTAGATCGATTATGACATCTAAGATTGCGCCACGCACCACGCGTACCAGTTTGGCTTCTGGCGACGGGATGGAACGCCAGTGCATACCGCGAAGCGTGCCCGCCTGGATATTGTGAGCGATATTGCACTGAGCCGTAGTTTGAACCAAACCGCGCAAATCAAACTCTCGCTGGCAGTAGGATCGAGCAAAAAAGCCTCGCTCATCCACTCGGGGTTCAATGTCGATCACAAAGGCACCCTTGAGGCGAGTTTCCGTGAAAATCATGCCAGCACCTGAACCTCGGGGATCGGCACAACAAATCGGCCTCCCCAATTTCGTATGTGCGCCATTTGCGTCATGATCTCTTCCTTGATGTTCCATGGCAAAATTAGCACATAGTCTGGCCTCATCTCATTGATTTTCTCTGGCGGAAAGATTGGTATTCGAGAACCAGGCAGAAATTTGCCATGCTTATAGGGGTTTCGATCCACTACGAAATCAATGAAATCCGTTCGGATACCGCAGTAATTGAGCAATGTATTTCCTTTGCCTGGCGCTCCATAACCGGCTATGGTCTTGTCTAACCGTTTGGCTTCGATCAGAAAGCTGATGAGCTTGCGCTTTGTTTCTCGTACTTGTTCGCCAAAGGCAGTATAGGTCTCAATCCGATCCAACCCTTGAGCTCGCTCCATGGCGACTAAGGCCTGGACTGCAGTGGTTGTTATGCGTGGGTCATCTTGGTGACAAACTAGCATGCGTAGGGAGCCTCCGTGAGTCGAAAGCTCTGTCACATCCAACAGCCGAAGTCCATTGGAGTCGAATAGGCGATTATCGGCCAGGAGCGTATGGTAGCAGTAGTGCTCGTGGTAGATCGTATCAAACTGATTGTTCTCCATAAGCCGCATGAAGTGAGGTATTTCGATAGAAACCGTTCCGCCAGCTTTCAGAAGCAGCTTGATTCCTGCGACGAAATCATTGATGTCTGGAACGTGACCAAAGACATTGTTGGCCACAATCAAATCTGCCGAACGCCCCTCCGCAACCAGAGAGCGGGCTGCGGCGGCGCCAAAAAAAGCAACAACGGTTGGAATGCCTTTCGCCTCCGCGACCCTGGCAATATTGGCGGCTGGCTCGACTCCGTAGGCGGGAATACCTTTTTCGACAAAATTCTTGAGCAAATAACCATCGTTGCTGGCTAGCTCGACAACTTGACTCCTAGAGTTCAACCCAAGCCTGTTTGAAATCTCTTCCGCAAAAAGACGACAGTGTTCAAGCCAACTATCGGAGAAAGAAGAAAAGTAAGCATATTCCGTGTAGATCGACTCTGGCGAAACATCCGTTTCTAGTTGGACGAGCAAGCATTCTTCGCACACCATGGCATGCAGCGGATAGAAAAGCTCCGGTTCATTGAAGTGTTCCGCTGTCACGAATCCCTCGCAGGGTGGCTGCACGCCAAGATCGACTACGCTGTGAACAAGTGGTGCCGAGCAATGTCGACAAATGGTTCGCTTTCCTAAAGCGGATCTGGATTGAAATGGTTGTTGCATTTTCGTCATTGATCAGCTTTTATCACACTTGAAGTTGTATCTGCGGTAGACGGGAAGGGATGGCCTGCCTACCAAATAGTTTTCAACGCCGTTCTCCAATGCTTTGCGATAGACCTCCAGTGCACCGTCCATCGCTTCCAAGCTGCGATCGATATCTTCATCGGAATGTGAGTAGCTGACAACCATAGAACCAATTAATACCCCCCGCCGAATGGTCTCTTGAAGGAAGAGCGATCGCATCGCTTGGGATGGTTGGCCGTTTTGATCCAATGTGGTGTAAACCATGCAGCACGGTTTTCCCTGGATTTGGATATGCTGGCTGAGTCCATGCCTCGCTATGACCTGCGTCCCCTCGGTTTTGAGTCTTTGACCACGTTGATACAAAGTTTCGATAACTGGCTCCCGTCGATAGACTTGTATGTTAGCGATAGCTGCTGCGAGCCCATGCGTTTCTGCACCATGTGTGGTCGACAACAAGAAAACTCTCTCGGAGGAGTGCTTTAGTCCGCCAAGCTCCATGTACTTGCGTTTGCCAGCCAGAGCAGAAACGGCGAAGCCATTGCTCAATGCTTTTCCCCAGCAGGACAAGTCTGGATCGAAGCCATAGTATGCTTGAGCTCCACCGTTGTCCCAGCGAAAGCCCGTGATCATTTCGTCCAGTATGAAAAGCGCACCATTAGAATGGCAAAGCTCTTTGACCTCTTGAAGAAAGCCAGGGGCTGGATCGGCATATTTTGCAGCCTCCATAATGATGGCGGCTATTTTGTTTGGGTGCGCCGCAAATAAACCTTTGACACCTTCGAGATCATTGAATCCAAAAGTCAACGTCAGTGCCTTGATCGATGCTGGGATCCCGGCATCGAGCGGTGTCGTGCCCATGAACCAATCGTTGGTTGCGAACAACGGCTGATCGCGACAGCATGCGACCATGTCTCGTCCGGTGTAAGCTCGCGCCAATTTCAAAGCAGCTGTCGTCGCATCCGAACCATCCTTGCAGAACTTGACCATATCCGCTTTAGGAATCATACCCAGCAAAGCTTCAGCCGCTTCAACTTCGATGGCGGCGGGACGAGAGAAATTGACACCTTTGGTCAAGGCAGTTTGAACGGCTTGAATCACAGCTGGGAATGCGTGCCCAAGGCCGACGCTGCGGTTTCCTTGTCCGAATTCAATGAACTCGTTTCCGTCGATGTCCCAAACATGACTCCCCTCTCCTCGTACGATAAACCCGGGAGACAACTCAGGGTATTGATCGTCACCCTTTGCATAAGTGTGGCAACCGCCCGGAATCAAGTCGTGAGCTTTGACTCTCAGCTCCTTGGAATGTTTGAAATCCATTTTTCGTTTACTTATGACGGAACAAATGAGTTCGGTTGAACAAGTTGACCTGCCATGCTGAGACGCATCGCGTCTTCGTATTCGATGATTTGGCTCAAACTGAAGTCGTGCATGGAACCTTCGTTGCCTTGTCGATGCCGATACCACTTGGCGGTTTGTCGAATCGATTCCCGCACATCCCAGCACGGCTTCCAGTTCAATTCCCAAAGTGCTTTGTCAATCGACAAACGCAGAATGCCTGCTTCGCGAGGAGCACTTGGGTCATTGCCATCAATCCAGCTTCCCTCACCCCATTCGTCGAGGAGCAATTCGACGACTTCTCGCACAGGAATCTCGTTACCAGGTAAAGGCCCGATGTTCCAACCGCTGCAATAAGCAGGATCGTTGGAAGTCATCAATCTGGCAGACAGGGTCAGATATCCACTCAATGCTTGTAGCACGTGATTCCAAGGTCGAAAGGCGTTCGGGTTTCGAACAAGTACAGGCTCACCAATGGAAAGGGCTTTGATGACGTCAACGATGAGGGCATCCTCAGTCCAGTCACCACCGCCGATAACATTCCCAGCTCGCGCGCTCGCCACTTTGATTCCGTGTTGAGCGATTTTAGAAACCGGGAAATACGAATCGCGATAAGACCGCACAACCAGTTCTGCAGCGCCTTTGCTACTACCGTACGGATCTTTCTCCCCCATCGGATCTGTTTCGCGATAGCCCCAAACTTGCTCTCGATTGTCGTAGCATTTGTCGCTGGTCACGACCACGACACTGCAAGGCCGCTTTGCAAGACGAATGGCTTCGAGCACACACGCTGTGCCCATCACATTAGTTGAGAAGGTTTCAAGCGGTTCGCGGTAGCCACGTCGAACAATTGTTTGGGCCGCCAGATGGAGGATCAAATCTGGCTGGGATTCTTCGATTGCGCATCCAACCGCTTTTTCGTCGCGTATGTCTGCCAGAATATGGAAGTCCAACAAGTCGACGATGTTGGCTTCCGAAAAATGGTTGGGGGTCGTGGGTGGCTCCAACGATAGTCCGGACACCTTGGCGCCCAATCGATGAAGCCATAGACACAGCCATGACCCTTTAAAACCGGTATGACCGGTCACCAAAACCGATTTGTCTTTGAAATATTGACTCAGCATAAATCACCAAAACGCCACTCGACCAAATGGACAATTCAAGTCCCTCCGAGAAATGGCCAAAAATGGGGCTCCGCAGCAAATCAGTGGGAAGACGAAATAATTGACGAAAGCATTGCAGGGAGTATACTTCATAAACGATCTTACTCGACAATTGCCGTGAGATTTTCTTTCAAACGTCCTTCTCTCAACTCTCAGAAATTCAACGCTTGCGAATTGGCAATCTTTTGCCTTGTTAACGGTACCCTAGGCGAGAATGGATCAGGAGAGATTTTATGGTCGTTGATTTCAATCCCAAGGTAAGCGTCGGAATACCTGTCTACAACGGTGCGACTTTTCTTGCGGAAACAATCGACAGCCTCCTCGAACAAACTTACCAGGATTTCGAGCTAATTGTTTCCGACAATGCTTCTACGGATTCGACAGAATCGATCTGCCGTAGCTATATGGCTCGCGACTCTCGAGTGCGCTATGAACGTCAAGCGAGAAACAAAGGAGCGCCGTGGAACTACAATCGTGTTTTTGAACTAGCACGGGGAAGCTATTTCAAGTGGGCGGCGCACGATGACCTGTGCTCGACGACGTTCCTAGCTCGCTGCGTGGAGGTCTTGGATGCCAACCCAGAAATCGTATGGTGCCATTCGCGAGTGGGTGTCATCGACAAGAATGGGGACAAATTGGACACCTTTGGAGAATTGAGCGGTGCGGCAGAATTACTGATCGTGGAGGAAGGCCAACGTCCTAAGCTCGCGGATTCCCAAACGATGCGATCTGCCCACCATCGTTTTCGGAGTGTGCTGCTAGGTAATACCGGTTGCTTTGATATTTATGGACTGATTCGCAGCGAAGTTCTAAGGGAAATGTCACTGTGGAAACCGTGCTTCGGATGGGAAAAGGTATTGCTTAGCGGTCTATCCCTCCGAGGAAAATGCGCCGAAATCCCAGAGGAGCTGTTCTACTTTCGAATCCACGAAGAAGCGTGTTCTGCAAAGAAAACGCTCGCGGAAGAATCAGCATGGTCGGCCCCAGGCGAGACCAAGTCCAAGCTAAACGGTTTGGTCCGATTCCAACTTCTAAAAGGGCACGTGCAGAATGTTTTCGACGCACCGATTGGATTTTGGTCGCGCGCAAATTGCCTCGTTAGTTTTGGCACCTACCTATTGCAGTTCCGCAAATGGCGATCGGTACTGCCTCAAATATTAGGCAACAAGGGGATTGGTGGCAGCACACGCGAAACGCTGAGAAAGCAAGAAGAATTGCAATCCACAGACGTGGTTTGATGGCAAGCGCTGCGGAGTCAATTGGGACAAATATCTCGTTACTACGCGCTTGCCAAAGGCTTTGGAATTAGTCGAACGAAGTTTGCCGAGTACCAATCAACGGTCCGTTGAATTCCTTCATCCATTGTTACCGAGGGTCTCCATCCTAAGAGAGCTTCTGACTGCGAATAATCCGCTGAGTATTCGATTTCCATTGCACGTCCTTCCTTTGAAAATTCAGCCGTAATTGCCGGATTCGCAGTTCGTACAACCCTTTCAACCACCTCACGAAGACTAGTAAGTTTGCTGGTTCCAATTTCAAAAGTCTTCCCTTCCACGCCCGGAACGGTACCGGAAAGAAGCAGCCCTCGCACAACGTCATCGACGTATACCCAATCTACCCTTCGCGTCCCGAATCCAATCTGAGGCCGTCTACCAGCCAAGCACTCCAAAGTGCAGTACGGAATCAGCTTTTTCAGGTCCATTTGCCCAGGACCATAAACCATGAAGACCCTGAGATGAACAACCCCAAAACCATAGAGATTGTGGAACATCCGGGCATAAGCCGAGGCTGCCCATTTGGCTGCAGCATAAGGTGAAGTTGGGATCACATCCCCCTTTGAACTGTCGGGCTCTTCCTGTGACCCCATTTGGACGAAACGCTCGACTCCAGCGTCGGCTGCGGCTGTCATCATGTAGACAGTACTAGCCAGATTCGCATGAAAGCATGGCGCAATCCATTCCCTGCTCCTAGCCCCGGTCACCTCGCTCGCTAAGTGATAGATAACGTTCGGCTTTGCCTGACATACAGCATTTCTCACCGATTTCTCATCTGTTACGTCACACGTGATCCAGTCGATACGGTTATCACTCGGCGGAGTACGCGAAAGGCCCGTTACATGGGCTCCAATTTCCACAAGCCTTGAACTAAGAGTTGATCCAATGAAACCGCTTGCTCCAGATATCATCACTCGTTTTCCAGACAATCCTTCTATCATCGTACAAAAGTCCTGATCGATACAGTCTGGATAATCATGAGAACATGAGAATGGTGATAGGACGAGGAATATCGCTTAATTTTTGAGAGCGCAGATTATAATGCCCAAGACTTATTTTGGAAATCAGGGAGAGGCGTTAATGAAAGTTGTTCTTTTTTGTGGTGGATTTGGAATGCGCCTGCGAGAATTCTCGGATTCCATTCCGAAACCGTTGGTTAACGTCGGAAATCGGCCGATCCTCTGGCACATAATGAAGTACTACGCTCATTATGGGCACACCGACTTCATTCTTTGCCTGGGTTGGAAAGCCGAAGCGATCAAAGAGTACTTTCTCAATTACAACGAATGTTTGTCAAACGACTTCGTGATGAATGGTGTCGACGATTCCGTGAAGCTCCTTTCGAACGATATGCATCAATGGAAAATTACTTTCGTCGACACCGGCTTAATGTCGAACATCGGCCAGCGGCTTAAAGCGGTCGAACCACATTTGAAGGGCGAACAAACGTTTTTGGCAAACTACACCGACGGGCTAAGCAATGTTCACCTACCCGATTTGATCGATTGTCACCGAAAGAATCATGCCGTCGCAACTTTCATGACTGTTCGCCCGCCCCAGTCCTTCCACTGCGTAAACACGAATGCGGACGGCTCCGTGCATGACATCACTGCTGTCGGTGAAGCGAAACTGCGAGTCAATGCTGGGTTCTTTGTGTTTGAAAAAGAGATCTTTGATGCGATCCAACCAGGCGAAGAGATCATTCCCAAACCATTCGGTCGTTTGATCGAAAAGAAACAACTGTACTCCATGCAACACGATGGTTTTTTTGGATGTATGGATACGTTCAAAGAGAAGCAAATGTTCGACGATTTTCATGCTCGCGGTGAAACACCATGGGAAGTTTGGAGAAATACGACTCTCGAGCCACCCATCAACGCAAGCGTTTGATCCACTATCCATCCCGCTCTAGGAGCTCTCCATTTTGTTCTTCGACTTATCCAAAACGAAATCGGTTCTCTGCATTGGGGCTCACCCGGATGATATTGAGATAGGCTGCGGTGGAACCGTGCTTGCACTTCTCGAAAACAATCCCGATTTAAAATTGGATTGGGTCGTCCTGGGCTGCAACGAACTTCGCAAAGTGGAAGCCCAAGCGGCCTTTGAATCTTGGACCAACCGTCGTGACAATTGCGACCTACATTTATTTGATTTCGAAGACACGCTTTTCCCGTCGCAAATCGTGGATATCAAACGGGCCATGCACAAACTGTCGGAATCGATTCAGCCGGACATAATCTTTACGCATCGCCGCGAAGACTTCCATCAGGATCACCGAACGCTCGCCGAAGTCACATGGAATACCTTTCGCGGCCACTTGATCTTGGAATATGAAATTGCGAAATTCGAAGGCGATTTGGGCAACCCAAATGTCTTCGTCTCCTTGACAGATAAAATTGCACTGAAAAAGACCGAGATGCTGATGAATCTATTCCCAACTCAGCAAACCAAGCCATGGTATAGCAGTGAAACGTTTCAGGCTATCATGAGACTTCGCGGCATGGAAGCCAAGTCGGCAAGCGGATTTGCTGAAGCATTCCACGGTCGAAAGATTTGGCTACAGCCCTAAGGAATGTTGGCGAAACGGCTCCAGTCTACTTGAAAGGCCGAAAGTTATGCTCGAAGGCGTTGCTCCTTGAACGCCTTGTATCCGTGTGATTCGTCTTGCGTAATTCATGATGCTTCTGTCCACTACATCGAATCGGTCTGAGCCGAACGGTTTTCACCGTCCGTCTCGTGGTCTATCGTGGCAACAGATACAAAAAGGAAGGAACGGTGTGACGGCTCCATCTCCATCGAGTTCGCAAGCTCGTTTACAGCCAGGTTCGCGTATCCTGACCATCAATGGTGGATCGTCGAGCATCAAGTTTGCTTTGTTTCGTTCCAATGAAACGCTCGATCGCTCGCTCAGCGGAAAAATCGATCGCATGGGACTTGAAAATACAACTTTGGAATTCCATGACTTTGGCACAGGCGAATGTGCGAGTCAGCCAATCGATTCCGCATCTTCCGCTTCTGCTATTGCATTCTTGCTCGATTGGCTTGAGGAACGTATTGGATTGAATACGCTTGACGCAGTCGGCCACCGAGTGGTTCATGGAATGCAGCATACCGCTCCGGAACGAGTATCCCAACAACTGATTGACGATTTGCGTGCTATCGTTCACTGTGACCCTCAGCATCTGCCCGGGGAAATTGAACTCATTGAGGCTTTTCGCTCGCGAGTTCCATCGCTTGCTCAGTTTGCTTGCTTTGATACAGGGTTCCATCGTACGATACCTCGAGTCGCGAAACTGCTGGCGATTCCAAGGCGATTTGATCAACATGGAGTGCAGCGGTATGGGTTTCATGGTCTTTCCTACACCTTTCTAATGCAAGAACTGGTGAGACTTGGAGATGCATCGGCATCGAATGGACGGGTAATCCTTGCCCATCTTGGGAACGGGGCCAGCTTGGCCGCTGTTCGCGATGGCAAAAGCATTGACACAAGTATGGGATTCACGCCCACTGCCGGTTTGCCAATGAGCACACGCGCAGGGGACTTGGATCCAGGATTGTTCGGCTATCTTTCTCGCACTGAAAATTTGACGGCTGAGGAATTTGATCAGATGGTCAACCATCATTCGGGCTTGCTTGGTATTTCTGAGACCAGTTCCGACATGAGAGACTTGCTGGCCCTAGAGTCAGTCGATATTCGCGCCGCGGAAGCGGTCGAGTTGTTTTGTTACCATGTCAAGAAATGGCTCGGTTCCTTTGTTGCCGCCCTTGGTGGCCTAAACACGCTTGTCTTTGCAGGTGGCATCGGCGAAAACACTCCCATTGTCCGTTCACGTATTTGCGCCGGGTTAAACTGTTTCGGAATCGAAATTGACGATAATCGCAATGAAAGCGGCTCGAGTATCATTTCTACCGAAGCAAGCCGAGTGACTGTCCGCGTCCTTCGAACCGACGAAGAGATTGTCATCGCAAGGTCAGTCATGGAATTGCTCAAAACAGGTTCCCTAGCTGACAAACGTTGAGTACCAATTGGTCTTATGTCGCGTGTTTTTGGAATAGGATTTGCGACATGTGCCTGCCAAGCGAAGTCAGCTAGGTTGTACCGCGAGCATTTGTCTGCCCTGCGATCTGGCACAATCACACACCGAACCCTCAAACCAAATCGGACCAAAGATGAGCAAGATGAGCCAAATCAGCACAGGTAAGCTCACAAAAGGCACTCTTCGGCGTATGGACGCTTACTGGCGAGCCGCCAACTATTTGTCCATTTGCCAAATCTATCTATTTGATAACCCGCTCCTCAAGCAGCCGCTCCAACCATCCCATGTCAAGCCAGTGTTGCTCGGCCATTGGGGAACGACCCCTGGGCAGAATTTTATCTACGTGCACTTGAATCGCGTGATACAAGAGTTCGACTTGAACATGATCTACATCTCAGGGCCAGGTCACGGTGGTCCTGCCATCGTTGGCAACACCTACCTTGAAGGCACCTACAGCGAAGTTTATCCAGAGATCACTCAAGACGAAGCTGGCCTCAAAAAACTATTCAAACAGTTCTCCTTTCCCGGTGGCATCCCGAGCCACGTCTCTCCTGAGTGCCCCGGTTCCATCCACGAAGGTGGCGAACTTGGCTACTCACTAAGTCATGCTTTCGGTGCTGTCTTCGATAATCCCGATTTGATCGCGGCCTGTGTAGTCGGCGATGGCGAAGCCGAGACAGGCCCCCTAGCAACAGCTTGGCATTCAAACAAATTTCTAAATCCGATCAGCGACGGAGCTGTCCTTCCAATTCTGCATTTGAATGGATACAAGATTGCAAATCCAACCGTCTTTGCGCGCATCTCACACAAGGAACTGAAGCACTTCTTTCTTGGATGCGGATGGAAACCCTATTTCGTCGAGGGAGATGACCCAAAGACCATGCACAAACGGATGGCACGAACGATGACTAAGGCCATCGAAGAGATTCGACAAATCCAATCGAAAGCGCGTGAAAACAAGGAGGCAACACGTCCGCATTGGCCGGTTATCATCCTAAAATCGCCGAAAGGCTGGACGGGCCCCATAACCGTAGACGGCGTGCCGAATGAGGGAACGTTCCGTGCCCACCAAGTGCCATTATCAATCGACTCAGCCCATCCAAAGCATCTCGAACAGCTCGAATGTTGGCTCAGAAGCTATCGTCCCGAAGAACTGTTCGATGAGCAAGGGAAACTCATTGCTGAGTTGGCCGCGCTAGCTCCTCGCGGCAATCGACGTATGGGAGCAAACCCACATGCAAACGGCGGAGCCCTGCTCAAGGACTTGGTGATGCCCGACTTTCGGAATTACGCGGTCGCGGTTTCAAACCCGGGCGACGCGGAAGCAGCTGACACCCATGTCCTCGGTGAGTTCTTGCGGGATGTCGCCAAACTGAATCGCGAACATCACAACTTCCGGATCTTCGGCCCCGACGAGACTCTGTCCAATCGACTCAACGCAGTTTTCGAAGTAACAAATCGTCAGTGGATCGCGGAAACACGAGTCAACGATGAATTCCTGGCGAGCGATGGCCAAGTCATGGAAATGCTCAGCGAGCACCAGTGCGAAGGTTGGCTTGAAGGCTATCTATTGACGGGAAGACACGGCCTTTTCAACAGCTACGAAGCGTTTATTCATATCGTCGATTCGATGTTTAACCAACATGCCAAATGGCTAAAAATAACAGCCAATATTCCATGGCGGAAGAAGATCGCGTCGCTAAACTATCTGCTCGCGTCGCACGTGTGGCAGCAAGCTCACAACGGCTTCACCCACCAAGACCCGGGGTTCATCGACCATGTGGTCAACAAAAAAGCATCGATCGTTCGCGTCTACTTGCCGCCCGATGCAAATTGTTTGCTCAATGTTTGGGACCATTGTCTGCGAAGTAGGCATTACGTAAACGTGGTGATCGCAGGCAAATACAAATCACCCCAATGGCTGTCCATGGAGGCTGCCGAGAAGCACTGCGCCGCAGGCATCGGTAAATGGCATTGGGCCAGCAGCGACGGCGATGGCGATCCGGATGTCGTAATGGCATGTTGCGGTGACGTGCCAACTTTGGAAACGCTAGCGGCTGTTTCTATCCTGCGTGAGCAATTGCCCGAACTCAAAGTTAGGGTTGTGAATGTGGTGGACCTGATGAAGCTGCAATCAGCTTCCGAACATCCTCACGGACTGAGTACCGAAGCTTTTGACGCACTATTCACAAGCGACAAACCGATCATCTTTGCGTTTCACGGTTACCCATCGTTGGTTCACCAACTGACTTATCGTCGCACCAACCACGGCAACATGCACGTTCGAGGATACAAAGAGGAAGGGACGATCACGACAACATTTGACATGACCGTTCTGAACGACCTCGATCGATTCCACTTAGTTATGGACACCATCAACCGAGTTCCTAAAACAGGAGCAAAAGGTGCAGCACTCAAGCAGAAATTGATAGAGAAACTTGCGGAGCACAAACGCTATATCGAAAAAGAAGGACAAGATATGCCCGAGATCCGAAATTGGAAATGGGCTCACTAGAGCATTTTCATGTACCGCGGTCTTGCCTCACGCTACCTTCGCAGAGCGAAGAGCGACATTGACGCTCGTAGCTCCGCGATGATTGCGTACACGCGAGCAAAGGGTGAACCTCCAGACGCAGCCTGACGGCACATGGAATCTGCCTGCAACTTTACTTACCGATCGAAAATCTTTTTGATCGAGTAAACCGTGGCTGCCCGACCTGCTCTGGCGATGGATGTGGTAAGGGGAATTTCTTTTGGGCAAACGGCTACGCAGTTTTGAGCGTTCCCACAGTCCTGAACGCCGCCAGCCGAAGTTAACGCGTCCATTCGCTCACTGGCCATGTTCTTGCCAACCGGATGCGCGTTGAACAACATCGCTTGCGAAATCGCGTGTGCTCCCACAAATCCCTCGTCGAAGGAGGCGTTCTTTCTCGCCGCGTAATCCTCTGCCGTTTCGCCTGGCTGACGTTGAAGTTCAATTTTTGTAAATTGAGGGCATGCTTCCAAGCAACATCCACAGCTCATGCATTGGCTCAATGGATAATTCTGCTCTTGCTCCTCACGCGAAATACGAGGACCAGCTCCCATGTCGTAGTACCCGTCGACCGGCACCCAGGCTTTCACCCTCTGGAGCGATCGGAAGAGTCGAGAACGATCGATGACCAAGTCACGAACTACTGGGAACTTGGTCATCGGACGGAGCTCGATCTCATTGGCATCGTCCTCCAATAGTCGGTCAACCAGAGCGCTGCAGCTTTGTCGCACACGTCCGTTGATCACCATCGTGCAGGAACCGCAAACTTCCTCGAGGCAACCGCAATCCCAAGCGACTGGCGCTACGTTTTTGCCCTCGCTCGTCTTGGCCTGTGCAGCGACTTTCTGCAAAACGCTGATCACATTCATGTCCGGTTCATAGTCGACTTGATGCCGCTCCCAATACCCTGGGAGTCCTGGCCCGTCTTGTCTCAAAATTCGGACGTTGACTTTGGATGGACGGCGTTTGGCCGAAGCTTCGTTTCCTGGTGCAATCATGGGAGCTATTGGATTTGGAGTGAATTAAATAATGGATTGATGTGCAAAAGACGGTTCAACGCGAGGCCTAGGTGGCCCCCACTAACTGTTTCGACCCGGCATCCTTGGCCTTGGCTGCGGAGCGTTCGTTCCAGACCTGTTCGATCACTTCCCCGCCAACCAAACCATAAAGACGAGGACGAGGAGCAAGCAATCGTGTATCAATGTCTTCGTATGTGACGACAGGATCGGAACCATTCCAAGTGCAAATCGTAGACTTCAAGAACTTCTTGTTGTTCTCTTCAAAAGCATCGCACCATTGCTCTGCTTCGGCCCGCTTGGCAACAGGGTCCGTTGCACTCAAACTTGGCATGCAGAACTCAGGCTTGAAGTGTGCTCCGCGGCTCTCGTCTCTTTGCAATGCGCCCTTGAGAATGCACTTAGCGACCGGGAACATGTCTTGAACGGCCTTGGTGAAGATCACGTTTTGGTTGGTCCAGCTACCCGTGTCCGAAAGACCGCACTTGGAAGCTCGTTCACTCAATTGCCCAATCTTTTCCAGTGAGTCGGTAAGCTGCTTGTTATCGCGGACCACAGTCGCAGCCCGAGTCATGATATCACCCAGTTCCTGGTGTATCAGATAAGGGTTCTCGTCTCCAGAATTGTTGGACAGTAGCTTCTTGTGGCGAGCTTCCTGAGTCGCAACGGCTTTTTCGAAAATGCTCTTAGGCAGGTCAACCGCTGCTTTGTTCCCCTTCATCCAGTTCACAATTCCAGGCCCCATGAATAGACCACTGAAAATGCAGCTTAGCAGCGAATTGGCACCCAATCGGTTCGCACCGTGATATTGATAATCACATTCACCGATCGCATAGAGACCGGGCAAGCTCGTCGATTGGTTCTTCGGTGAACCGGGCAATAATCCGCCGTCCGCGTTGGCTTCGTAGTTAACCCAAAGGCCACCCATGCTGTAATGGACCGCTGGGAAAATCTTCATCGGCTCTTCCCGAGGATCGACACCTTGGAACTTCTCGTAGATTTCCAGAATCCCGCCAAGCTTGCGGTCGAGTTCGGCTCGCGAGATATGCGTCAAATCCAAATAAACACTCATTCGATTCGGATCAACCGAGAGCCCTTCCTTGACGCAGATGTTAAAGATCTCTCGGGTTGCAATGTCGCGGGGCACCAAGTTACCGTACTTAGGGAACCGCTCTTCCAAAAAGTAGTAACGTTCTTTTTCTGGAATCTCTTTCGGATAGCGAGAATCGTTGGCTTTTCGTGGCACCCAAACGCGACCACCTTCACCGCGTGCCGACTCGCTCATCAGTCGCAATTTGTCAGCACCAGGAATGGCGGTCGGGTGCACTTGGATGAACTCTGGATTACCCATGTTCGCGCCCGCTTGAAAACAACGACTTGCGGCGCTGCCCGTGCAGAAGACAGACATGGTTGAGCGGCCGTAGATCAAGCCATTGCCGCCGGTGGCAACCACAACTGCGTCGGCTGGAAAGGCACGAATCTCCATCGTTACCATGTCTTGAGCTGTCGCGCCGACGCAACGACCATTGTCATCCACGATTGGACCGAGGAAATCCCAGAACTCATATTTCTTGACGAGCCCTTCGCTCTCGCGTCGTCGAACTTGTTCGTCCAAGGCGTAAAGGAGTTGTTGTCCAGTAGTTGCCCCAGCAAAGGCCGTTCGTTTGTACAAAGTACCGCCGAATCGTCTTCGGTCAATGAACCCCTCTGGTGTTCGATTGAAAGTAACTCCCAATCGGTCCATCAAATCGATAACCTTAGGAGCCCAGTAAGCCATCTCCTTGACCGGCGGTTGGTTTTGCAGGAAGTCACCGCCATAGATGGTGTCGTCAAAGTGCTTCCACTCGTCGTCGCCATCTTGACGAGTCATATCGCTAACACTGTTGATGCCCCCTTGAGCGCAAACGCTGTGCGATCTTTTGACCGGTGTGAGACTCAGCAAATCTACGGCAATACCCAGTTCCGCCAGCTTCATCGTAGCCGCCAAACCAGCTAATCCACCGCCAACTACCAAAACTCGATTATTGCCCATCTGTCTTTACCAATCGCGAAGTGCGTGTTTTGTTTGTTTGTTTCTAATTCGTTCTTATTTTAACCGGCGTCAGCAAGGAACAGATAACGCTATAACCGGTTTGTCCAAAGGCGATTTCCATCGAGAAACCGCCTGTCTATATTACTGATTACTGCACCGGAACCGGTTTTGGCTCTTCGACCACATGCGGAGCAGAGCGTTTGTGATCGTCTGGTGTAATCGAGTGCGATTGAATTCTCGCGTCGTACATCTCGTTTTCCGTTCTGGCTGCAGCGTCAACCTTGGTGGTCTTGGCCGCAACGAGTGCACTCAATCCCGCCGCTCCGATGAACAACCCGAACAACACGCATGCGATGCTAGCTCGGCGCTGCGATTTTGGCGTTAGCCAGATGCCCCAAGTGATTCCAGCAGTCCAAATTCCATTCGCCAAATGGAACGTGCAAGCCAACACCCCGACCGCGTAAAAAATAGACCAAAGGATTCCAGCAATCACCGTCGGTCCTGCCAATGCGGTCGACAGGGAACTGGCAGCGTTATAAGGTCGAAATTTCGCCATTCCCAACGGCTCTGCAATGTTCTTGAGCCACCATTCGTTTTGAAACCATCCGTGCAAATGGAAAACGTGGGTGAAAATGAACACGATCGCAATGTAGGCCGTGATTCGTTGCCAAGTGTATCTGCGGTTCCCCGAGAGCGGGTATTGCTGAAGATTCGACTTGCCGTTTCTCGAAATCCAAACGCCGACTACCGCATGGAAGATGATTGGCAGGAAGATGAATGTCCACTCAATGACTGGCAAAAGAGGCAGGCTGTGAATGGTGAAAACTTTGTCTTGAAATACCGATGCCCCCCCAACTAGAGTCGCATTGGTGAGCAAATGGACGCACATGTAGGCTCCCACTGGCACCAAGCCGCTTAGAGAATGCAGTCGTCGGATGAGGAAATCATGACGGAGCAGAAAGGACTGGATAGGGGCCGAGGTTGCTGGCGAACTCATACAAAAATTTCTTGGTCGATCGGCGAGTAAGGACAGATAGTCGCTGTAGTGGCGAAAAAAGGTTTCCCGTCACACTTAACACTGTAGAAGATATCCCAGTTTTAACCTGGATCCAAGTGCTATCCCAAATTGCTCAAAATCTTATTGCCCTATCCGGTCCGATACCCTGTTCGAGATAATCCAAACACCCTTAAAAACCTCACAATCGAATTGCGTAACCAACGAATCGGGAACTCGGTTTCTGCCGACCGACCGATTTTTGGCGGTCTGAAGCCACACGAAAACACGGAAACCATCCCTTTTCCCTGGCTAAAACACGATTCTTTCGTTGCCAAAAAGTCTTGGCGTCTGGACAAATCGAGGAACTACCAATCGTGTCAAAATTTCCGCTTTCGTTGACAGGGTAGAATTTGCCGAACTATACTCGTTTGCTGGTGAATTGCCGTCGCCCTTTCACCCGACTCGACACCAACGCTCACGCGATGGACAAAAAACCGACTCGCTTGCTCCACCAGCCTAACGCTTTACTTCCAGCGGATGCCAAATGACACTCCTCGGCAAAATCTTCACCTTATTGGTTCTACTCCTCAGCTTAGCCTTTTTCATTGTGTCGCTATTGGCGAACTCGTCCCATTTGGACCATAAGAAAAAGGTTGCTGCCTACCAAACCGAGTCTACCAAACTGGCAACAACGGTAAAGGAATTGCAGAAGCTGATTGAGCAACTCAAGACTTCGCTCGCTCAAGAGCAACTCGCTCGCAAAACAGCTCTGGCAGCCCTCCAGACTCAACTAGAGAAGGCAAACGGACAACTCGCTGACGCCAATAAAAATCTTAACGACAAAGCCGCCACGCTCACTATCCAAACTCAGAAGCTTGGAGAAACCATTCAACGCGTCGCAGACCTGACAAAAGCCAACGACACGCTCAAAATCGAAATTGACAAGATCATCACCGATCGTAACAGTCAACGCCGAACCGTCATCGCTCAAACCGACAAGTTGAATTCGCTGATGAGCGTTGAAGCTGACCTTCGAGCAGAAATGACTCGCTTGCAATCTGACGTAACGCTTTACCAAGCCAAGGCTGAAACCGCTGCAGCAACCCTCATGGCTCAAGGCATCAAAGATTACGAAGATGTGCCACCAGCAGACCTCAAGGGTGAAGTTCAAGCAATCAACAGCAAGCAGCAAGTTGTCGTCTCCGTTGGGCGTGACGACGGACTTCGTGTTGGACACCGACTTCACATTTATCGAGCCGGTCAATACCTTGGCCTCCTTGAAATCGAGTCCCTCAAGGATGACAACGCGATTGGTAAATTGGTGACCCGCAAGGGCTTCATCCAAGCTGGCGACAAAGTTGCAGCCAAAATCAACTAATCATGTCTCGACCACAAGAGACACTCACTCCTCGTCCCGACTCATTCCTACCTAAATCATCGATCGAATTAGAATGGCCGCAAAGCACCCGATTTCCGTTTACACCATGATGATGATCCTTTCGGCCATCTTCATGTTTTTGGCATGCTTGTTCATGGGCATCGAGTGGGCTCGCTACGGCTCATAACAAATGAGTTGAAGGTACTCAAGCGAATGTAGCCACCGATATAGCTAACCGCTGGCTTTCGTTTACCCCTCAGAGTAAGGGACACAATGCGAACGCCTGCCTTGTGCCCCAGTTTGCAATAGGCCCAGTTTGCAATAGGCTTGGTGTGCTAAGACGAGCGGAGGACAAAATGTACCACGACCACGGTATTTTTCATTCCGCCGATCGCCTAATGTCTCCCGTCGAGCACTGGCTTAACTCAACGCCATTCTGGCGTTCATAGCCGTCATTCTCTTCGAATGCCGAGCACTCTAGAAAACCGGGGCTATCGCCCAACGGCTTATTGTCCGATAAAATAGATGCCTTAGAAAAACCTCCAAAACCTAAGGAACCCTGGTGTCGCATCGCATGCTATTCGAGTCCCACTCTCATACCCCACTTTGCAATCACGCTGAAGGTGCCCCAACGGAGTATGCAGCGGTCGCTTTCGAACGTGGACTTCGAGGCTTGATCGTAACATGCCACAATCCGATGCCCAACGGTTTCTCGCACCATGTGCGAATGCGAGAAGATCAATTGGGTGCATACATCGATCTTGTCGCGAAGACACGCGAGGAATGGCTTGGACGACTCGATGTTTGTCTTGGACTCGAAGCCGACTACTTCGAAGGCTCGGAAGCGTACCTTGAGAACCAACTCGCGTCCGCGGACTTTCAATTCGTATTGGGCTCCGTTCACCCCCAGATTTCAGAATTCCGGACCAAGTATTGGCAGCCAAATGAAGTAGAAGTTCAGCGCACCTACTTTAAACTGCTTGCACAATCGGCTGAAACCGGTTTATTCGACTCGCTGGCACACCCTGACTTGATCAAAAATGTAACCTCGAAAGTCTGGCAACCAGACACCATTATGGACGACATCCGATTCGCTCTCGATCGCATTGCGAGGACAGGAGTCGCCATGGAACTCAACACATCTGGGATCAACAAAACGATTGCCGAGATGAATCCCTTTCCTGCCATGCTGCGTGAGATGCAAAAGAGAAACATCCCTGTCACATTGGGAGCCGATGCTCATGAACCAGGACGTGTCGCCGATGGATACGAAACAGCATTGAAACTACTAGCGGAATGCGGCTATTCCGAGGTTTGTTTCTTCCTGAACCGAAAGCCTCAATCAGTTCGCATCGATGAAGCGCTTGCGAGCCTTGTTGACTGAGCAAAAACGATGCGATTTCCTCCCCCTCGACTTGCTTCGGGGAGAGGCACGTTGTGAAGCATTTTGCAAGGACATTTTTGTGGCGAAACTCGTCAAGAGTTTCGGACGTTTAGGCGATGCAGCCGAAAGTCTTGACGACTTTCGCTACGCAATAGCCTAATTAGACAAGCAACTAGTTTAGTCCCTTGAAAAGAACTTTTTTTGGATTGCGTCACTCAAGCGATCTGCCGCCAGCGAGATGGCTAGTGCGCCCGCGGAACCTGCGGGGCCACCAACAACGAAACCGCCAATCGCGCAGGCTGCGTGGCCAACCGACCGACTCGAGCGATCCGCTTCTTCGTGCGTCATTTTGAGCTTTCGAGCGGCGTAATAACTTCCATTTCTTGCGGTTTCACCAACCACGGTCGGCACTAGCGAACCCGCTGCTATGAGCACTTTCGATTGGCTTAGACCTGCCAAGGAACCAGCGATACCATATTTTCGCGAGGCACTAGCAAACCCAGAGAAAGCCGCTCGCACGATGGAACTCACACACATGTCCACTTGATGACTTTGCCCCTTGCCTGTTTTCATCTTCCTTGCAAAGTGTTCGCAATTGCCAATCATCAAATCGTACCCAACGTTCCCGACCGCAGCGAGTGATCTCTCGATAACCTCATCGGGAGCAAGTTCGTCGGTGACCACCTCAACCGAAACGTCTGCACCTTTTGCAAACTCCTCCACGCTCACTCGCTGCACCGACATTGTTTGTCGATCTGATCCTGTCGCCAAATGAACGACAGTGCCATCACCGATATCGATACCATAATGGTGGTAGCTAACGATCCCACGCATACATACGATCGAAATCAAGTCTGCTTTTGCCATAGTTTGCTTTCGTGGTTTCTGATACCCCAGCACGACATAGCTAGCACGACGCGCAAGCTAGTGAACCTACTATCCAATTCACTAGTTTGCACATCGTGCTGCAGCTACCTCAATGGATTTCGAAGCTGTCGCCTCAATTCTTGGTTTTTTTAGCTGACAATTCCGAGACCAAGGTTTCTAGACCTGCCAAGTTTTCCTCAAGGCGCTTGCGTGCATCTTCGTCTGTATGGTTGAGGATCCCAATTGGTCCGGAATAGCCGCTTGCCGAAATGGTCTTCAGAACCTCTTTGTCGCGGTCTCCCATACCGATGGGAAGGATCTTTTTTCCTTGTCGTTCGCCATCGGTTTGCATACCGTTGATATTCAGTACCAACAGATGCGGCTTGATCATCTCCAAGATCGCTGGTAGACGATCAAGTTCGTCGTGTGCGTGGTGGAGATTGAATACTATTCCGACATTGGGCATATCGATTTTACGAATAAGCTCGATTTGGTTTTCAGGTTTCCCGAACCAACCGCCATGATTGTATAAACCGACTTTGCAGCCCGCTTTTTGCGCCGCGAGTGCTATTTCGCGAATGCGTTTGGCTTCTTGCAATGCAAAAACCTCAGCCTCGGCTGCATTCATATTTGGATTCCCTCCTCCCATCACCCAAAGTTGAGGATGGACTTTATGCTTTTCACAAAGAGCCAAAATCATCTTGGCTTCGTCATTGAGCGACATCGGAAACCACCACGCGGAAAGTTCGACCCCGTTCTCCTTTAAGGCGACAATTTCTCGTTCGAATGTGGGAACGTGCTCAGCTCGATAATCGTAAGCAAACCGTTTGATCCCGAGTTCCTTTAGCATTGCCGCTCTTTCCTCTGGGCTACGCTTTCCAGCATCGAAGGGAACAATGCACCATGCCATTAGGTTATCTCTCGCAAACAGCTTGTCGTTGAGCGGAGCTTGTTGAGCTTCGGAAACAGCAAGTGCGAAAGGAATAATGAGAAATAATGCGATAACAAAGGTTCTGAACTTCATTTTTGCCCTGCCGGAAAGGATTCGAGACCAAGGATGCGTGTCCCAATGCTGGAAGCACTAGTATACCGAACGGCAAAATTGCAAAAGCATCAAAATGCAGTATTTGATATGGGAGCAAGAGGAATCAAGTGGTTCGCACCTGCCGGGTTTGACCGCGAAGCTAGCCCCCGTTTCCCTACCGGTTAGCCCAACTTTATTTTGAAATGGTGGATGACTTCTGCAGGAAAACACAGTCCAATATGGCAGGTGTTCTCCCCTCCTGAAACCCCACTTGAAAAAGGTGATTATTTTGCCGTTCCCGCTCCCTGCAAAGATTTTCATCCCAACACAATCTCTCGTCTCCTATTTGTTTATTGCTACCGTAGTACTCGCCTTGGCTGCTCCAAAAACTTCATCGGCGAGTGATCCGATCATCAAGACAACCCGGCAATCACCGGTCGCCGGCTTTCAAGGCCAATTCCATCGGATCGAAAGTGTTACAACATGGAACCCCTTAGAAACTGCACTTATTATTTGCGATGTGTGGGACTCGCACCACTGCGTCAACGCAGTTCGCCGTGTACAAGAACTCGCGCCACGCATCGAGTCTCTTGCAACGACACTTCGCGCCAGTGGGGCGACCATTATTCATGCACCTAGCGACTGCATGCCGTTTTACCATTCTCATCCTGCGCGTGATCGAGCCAAAGCCACACCAACCGCAGCGAATCTGCCCAAGGATATCTCAACTTGGTGCGACCGCATCCCGAGCGAAGAGGCGGCAGCATACCCCATCGATCAGTCGGACGGTGGCGAGGATGACGATCCCAACGATCATCAGCAATGGGCGGAAAAGCTCGCAAGCGAAGGCCGAAATCCCAAAGCTCCGTGGCGTCAACAGATACCAACCATCAGCATCAATTCCGATCTCGATTTCATTAGCGACTCCGGAAATGAGATTTGGAATATCCTCGAGTCAAAGGGAATCCGACAGATTGTTATTTGCGGCGTCCACACCAATATGTGTGTTCTAGGTCGCCCCTTTGGACTTCGGCAACTCTCTGTCCACGGCAAGAACGTCGCCTTGATTCGAGACTTGACTGACACCATGTACAATCCACTGCGTTGGCCGTACGTGAATCACTTCTCAGGCACAGACCTCATTATTGATCATGTCGAGCGATACGTCTGCCCGACCACCACCAGCGATCAGATTTTCCGCTCTCTCAATTCGCCAACCCCCGCGAAGTACTTGACCCCTTTCCGATTCTCGACAGACCGCCGGCCGCACCTGGCGATCCTCATTGCAGAGGATGAATACGAAACGGCGAAGACGCTGCCTCAATTTGCTGCCATGCATTTGAATGGCCAATTAAGAGTTTCCATCATTCACGGTGATTCCAGGGACAAATCTCTTATTCCTGGAATAGATGCTTTAAGCCAGGCCGATGCATTGTTGGTCAGCGTCCGCCGCAGACCGCTGCTCGAGAGCGATTTGACTACCATCAAAGCGTTTGTTCAATCAGGCCGCCCACTTGTCGGTATTCGAACGGCCAGTCACGCATTTTGTCTACGCGATGGCAAGCAAGCAGAGGGACTAGTTCAATGGCCCGAGTTCGACGCGTATGCCTTCGGAGGCCACTACACCAACCATTTCGGTAACGATTTGCACCCTGGCATTCGGCGCGTAGAAAGTGAAAACCGACAGTTCACAAGCAAGGGCTCACTCTACCAAGTTAGTCCACTAAAATCGGGAACTCGGGTCTCGCACATTGGAGCCATCGAAGGGCAGCCGGAAGAACCGGTAGCATGGACTTATGTGCGTTCCGACGGAGGGCGGTCGTTCTACACCTCGCTCGGCCATCCAACAGATTTCGCTGAGCCACACTTTCAAGAGCTGCTGCTAAGCGCAATCCTGGATGCCTGTGGATTGGAGCGCCGCAGCTCAGATAAGATTAGCGAGGACCAGTTGCGTTACTCCACGGGTAAAGGCAGGCAACGAAAGTAGTCATTCCATTCATTTTAACGGCCTGGCGTTCAATCGTTTCACGGTTAGCCGTAGGCGTACCTACCCGCGACTCTCTAGATTTTCGGCCCGTAGCACTGATCAAGCAACAAGCGAATGGTATCGGCCAAAAGATTCAGACTAAACGGCTTGGAAAGCACTTGATTGGTTCTCAATTGCCTCGCCCTGGTAACGATCGACTCGTCCATTTTGGCCGACATCAGAATGCATGGTAACGTAGAACAAGTATCTCGTAGCGACTGCAGCATCCCTAGCCCATCCAAGCGGGGCATATGCACGTCGAGCAGTGCGAGATGGATGTGCTGACTACGGATGACTTCTAAAGCCTCCAAGCCATCCGCGGCCATGACGGTCCTGTACCCGCGTCGGGACAAAGCTTCGCTCAACGACAATCGAAAATCTCGATCGTCATCGGTGATCAACAGGTTGGGCTCTAGCATTTCCATGACTAGACTCTTACGCTCCAATACCGGTACGGTCTTGCTGTGGAATGAACTTTGAAATTATTGATGATACAACCTCCCAAATCAAACCCGATTCCCCAATCTACCCATGAGGAACGACATATTTTGTCGGATAAATCGTCACATTCTGCCTTTTGGTCTCATTTGGAAGACGCTTTGAAGGCCAGACATACTGAAAACCTGAATCGCAAATGCATTGTTTCGGAGCCATTAGGGCCAACAACCATCTCGAGAAATGGGACAACTGCAGTCAATTTTGGGGCAAACGACTACCTTGGCCTCGCCTGGCACCCCGAGGTTCGGCAGGCGGCGTTGAATGCGACGGACAGGCATAAAAAATTTGGAAGCGGGGCTAGCCCATTGGTAACCGGTCAAACCGAGCAGCATGCCAATTTGCGACAGACAATCGCTGAGTTTAAGCAATGCGAAGATGCGATCGTTTTTTCAAGCGGCTACGCAGCCAACGTTGGAACAGTCGCTTCCCTTGCGGGCAAAGACGACATTATCTTTAGCGATCGCTTAAACCACGCCAGCTTGATCGATGGCTGCCGATTGAGCCGAGCTCAGGTGGTTGTCTATCCACACTGCGACCACGAGGCTTTGCGGCGACTCGTTCAACAGAATCGACATCGAGGCCGATTCGCGTTCATCGCAACCGACTCAGTGTTCAGTATGGATGGTGACTTGGCCCCGCTCGCTGAGATCCATCGACTCTGTGAGGAGTTCGATTTGCAGTGCATCTTGGACGAAGCTCACGCGACCGGGGTCTATGGAGAAAACGGGCAGGGGTTGTCAGAACGTCTCGGCATCGTCTCAAATCGAATCATCAGTGTCGGCACCTTGAGCAAAGCGTTGGGGTGCGTAGGGGGGTTTGTTGCGGGGCCGAGAGTCTTGATTGAATGGCTGACAAACTTCGCGCGCTCATGGGTCTACAGCACAGCCTCCACGATCCCTAACGCGGCGGCGGCATGCAAAGCAATTTCCATCGCTCAAACGATGGGAACAGAACGAATTCAACTTGCAAAGCAGGCTGTGCAATTAAGGGCAACATTAAGCAACATTGGGTTACAGGTAGGAATGGGCGACAGTCCAATCATTCCTGTGTATATCAACGATCCGAAACAAGTGTTACTGGCAAGTGAGCGACTATTGCAAATGGGCGTTTACGTCCCAGCAATTCGACCGCCGACAGTTCCTCAAGACGGAAGTCTCTTAAGAATTAGCATTTGTTTACCATACCAAAAGCGCTATCGATCTACTGATAAACGCACTCACATTATGGTAAGAAAATGGTGGTATGAAAATTTTGTGTTCCATTTTCTTACCCCCATTTTCTTACCAATCAATTATCTGAGCATCACTTCCGGCGACTGCTCTTTCGCAACAATCCCTTCCAATTTCCCAGCATCCACCACCGCGTCGCTAAGCTTCGGTGTCTTCACTCGGAAGAACAGGACATACAACGCGGGCAGATTGATCAATGTCAAGAACGTGGCCAACGACAAGCCTCCCATGATTGCGATCGCCATCGGCCCCCAGAAGACGCTGCGGGTTAAGGGGATCATCGCCAGGATTGCTGTGGCTGCTGTAAGAATCACCGGTCTGGCCCTCCGAACGGAGGACTCGATGACCGCGTCCCATTCGCTCAGTCCCGCAGCCATGTCCTGCTCAATCTGGTCGACCAAGATCACCGAGTTTCGCATGTCCATGCCCGCCAACGCGATCACTCCCAGTAATGCCACGAATCCAAACGGTGCGTTGAACAGATGCAGAAAAGCCACTGCCCCTATCAGGCCCAGCGGAGCGATACCAAAGATGAGGATCATCTTTTTGAAGCTATGCACCTGCGACATCAACAGCGTCAACATCATCAAAATCATTACGGGAAACAGCGAGAACAATGCCGTATTCGCCTTCTTGCTCTCTTCGATCGCACCGCCAGCCTCGATGCGATAGCCAGGCGGTAACGCCGCTTTCAATTCGCCTAGTGCGGCTTCTACTTTGGAACTGATATCCGGAGCTTGGAAGCCGTCTGCGATATCGCAGCGAACCGATAATGAACGCTCTTGATTGCGCCGCCATACGATCGGCTCCTCAAGTCCAGCACGAATCTCACCGACCTGACTCAGCGGAACCACTTTTCCCGTTTGTGTAAATAACGTCATGTCGGAGAACTGCTCAAGGTTCAATCGCTCCGATTCAATAGCTCTTGCCACGACTTGAATGGTTTCAGTCCCTTCGCGATATTGCGAAATGGTTGTCCCGCTAAGAAGTGTTTGCAAAGCAAGTTCGATCTCTTGCGGCGACAGCCCCAGAAGTCTCGCTCGATCTTGATCGATGTCGACGTGAATGCTTTTGGATGGCTCGTCCCATTCCAGGTTGACATCGCGGGCCGTTGGTTCGGCTCGCATGACTTCACGCACGTCTCCCGCGATTTTCCGAACGGTACTCGCATCTGGACCGACAACTCGGAACTGGACAGGGAAGCCAACTGGTGGTCCAAAATCCAAACGCATGACACGAAGCGATGCGTCCGAGAAACTTGGATCGCGTTCAAATCGATCCATGAGTTCGTTGCGAATGGCTTCTCGAGCCGATATACCGCTGGTCTGAATAATCAACTTGGCAAAACTCGGGTTTGGTAAATCGGGATTAAGAGCCAAAAAAAACCTCGCAGAACCGGCCCCCACATAGCTGGTGTAGTGTAGCACAAGTGGAGCCTTTTCCCCCTCGGATAACACAAGATGAGGTCGGATCAGTTCTTCGACTTGCTTCATCATACGGTCAGTTGCCTCAATCGATGCCCCCTCGTTCATCCGAATATCAACGATAAGCTCCTCACGCGAAGACAGCGGAAAGAATTGCTGTTGCAATTTGGTAAAGCCGAACAACGCACCCACGAACAAGACGATGGTGGTTGCAATAACATAGATGGGACGGCGAACACAACCGCGAACCATCGCCCGCAGCACGCGATGAAACGCAGACTGAAACGGAACATGATGATCCTCCCCCTTCTTTTTGTGAAAGTCAGGCAGAAGCAGTAGGCCGAGATGCGGCGTGAAAACAACCGCCACAAACCATGAAGCGATAAGAGTTATACCGACCACCCAGAAGATTCCCCCTGCGTACTCACCTGACGACGAACGTGCAAAACCAACGGGCAAGAAACCTACCACCGTGATCAGCGTTCCCGAGAGCATTGGAAACGCAGTCGAAGTCCAAGCAAACGTCGCTGCGTCGATTCGGGTCCAACCTTCTTCCATCTTCACCGCCATCATCTCAACAGCGATAATAGCATCGTCCACCAACAGACCCAACGCCAAGATCAGAGCTCCCAATGAAATGCGGTCAAGATTCATACCGATCGAGTTCATGACGACCAGCGAAATGGAAAGCACCAATGGTACGCTCAACGCAACCACAATTCCCGTTCGAAAACCAAGACTCAGGAAGCTAACGACTAATACGATCACGAGGGCTTCAACAAAGGAACGAATGAACTCACCGACCGACTCCTCCACAACGTGAGGCTGGAAAGCAATGTTGCCGATACTGACACCGGCTGGTACTTGCTCTCGGATCATTTCAAGTGCGCCGTCGAGTGCGGTTCCAAGTTGAAGAACGTTGCCTCCTTTGCGCATGACAACACCTAATACCACCGCGGGATTTCCGTTGTGTCGCACTAGGTATCGAGTCGGATCTTCATATCCTCGCTTCACCGTGGCAATATCATCCAATCGAAACACGCGACCATTCGCTTGGACAGGAACCGCACGGATTTGATCTATCCCGTCGAAGTCTCGTGAAACCCGGACATGGATTCTGTCCGTTGCCGTATCGATGCTCCCTGATCGAACCAGAACATTTTGCTTTTGTACGCTATCAAAAATTTGCGAAGGTGATATTCCTAATGTTGCGAGCTTTTGGTGCGAGAATTCGATATAGATTCGTTCCGGTTGCTCACCGATGATGTCAATTTTTTCCACGTCGGTAATCCGCAACAATCGCTTTCGAGCCTCCTCGCACATTCGCTTGAGTTCAGCCGGTGAAAAATCGTCGCCATTGAATGCGTACAGTGCCGAATAGACATCGCCGTATTCATCATTGACATTGGGACCAATCACACTTTGTGGCAGATCATTTTTTATGTCGCTGAGCTTCTTCCGAACTTGATACCAGATATCGGCAACTTGCTTGGTCGGCACGGAATCCCTAAGCTGAACCAAAGTCATCATCCGGTCGGGCAAGCAATAAGTCTGCAAGAAATCCAGATAGGGAGTTTCGCGAAGTTTGACTTCTACGACATCGGCAACTTGCTGTTGCATTTCTTCAGAGGTTGCACCGGGCCATACGGCCGAAACGATGCAGGTCTTGATCGTGAACGAAGGATCCTCGGCTCGCCCCATTTGAAGATAGGCCTGTAAACCTGCTACGCTGCAAGCCAAAATCAAAAAGGTGACGAATGCCGGGTGCGTGACAGCCCAGCGAGACAGATTGAATACGTGGCTTTTGCTTTGGCCGTTTGGGAGCGTTGTTGGATTGCTCATGATTTGTTCTCCTTTAATTCTTGGGATCCCAAATACGAACGAGCGAATTCGCGTCCACGCGCTGTACGCCGGCGCTAACAATTTTGTCTCCTTGTTGGAATGACGCACGAACGATGGCTGATTCTGTGCGATACTGAAGAATCTCGACAGCAACAGGTTCAACTTGACCTGTTTTAGGATCGATACGCCAAACCATGGGATGATTCTTGCTGCCTGCAATCGAGGTAATTGGAATGCAGATTCCATCTTCCTCGGAGTTGTTCAGCATGATGGTTACGGTCATGCCGATGGCCAACGCTTTGCTTGGCTCCTTCAATCGGAACTTCGCATCATAAGTGCGAGAAACGGGATCGGCCATCGGAGAAAGCTCCCTCAATTCCGCTTGCAACTCGACACCAGGCATGGACCAAAATGTTGCGGTGGCACGCCGTTTCGGTACATCGGCAACGAAGTTCTCTGGTAAGCTGACCGTTGCCTCCAATTCGCAATTTTGCATCAGTTGCAAAACAGGCTGTCCCACATTGACAACTTGACCGGCTTCGGCATTTATCGAAGTGATGAGGCCATCCGAATCGGCAATCAAATCGCAATAGGTTCGCTGGTTCATCGCAAGAGTTAAGCGTCGGTCGGCGGCGTCCACCCTCGCTTTGGCAACATCTCGATTGGAGAGCCCCAAGTCGTATTCTGATTGGCTCACAGAACCGGTTGTTCGCAGCTGCTTGAGTCGGGCTTCCTCTGCTGCGGATTGCTTTTGCAGGGACTGAGCAGAAAGATGATCGGCCTCTGCCACTCGCAATTGCAACTCCATGTCCTCGGGATCCAAGCGAAAAAGAATTTCTCCTTTTTTGACCCGTTGCCCTACTTCGACCAAACGCTCGGATACTTTGCCAGCCACCCGGAAGGCAAGTGACGCTTGATAGCGAGGTTGCAATGTCCCAGTGAAAGAGTGCTTGGCTCGATTCGCCCCCGTGGTCGTATCAATGGTGTGAGCCCGGACAACCAACTCGGAACCGTTGGGTTTGAAATGCAGTGCGTCCGAACGTGCTCGCTTGTCGTTCGGCGGTTCTGCTGACTCAGACTGGAAGTTTTGATAGGCAAACACACATCCGATCGATGTGATCAGCACCGCAGTTGCCAACAGCAGAGTTCTTCGTTTCGAAATTTTCATGTTCAGTTCCCGTCCAGGCAAATTGCCGCGTCGTCATCTATTGACGCTGCGTCAAAATTGTCCGTTAAAAAAATCGCATACAGCGACTGGTTTGCTTCTTTGTTAGTTGACAGGGTGTTGTTGCTCTTTGAGCGACCAAAATTTGGGTTGAAGCGTTTCGTTGATCTGTTTCATCGCTTCGTTGTACTCTGCATGCATCATAATGGGCTGCCAAGCGAAGCCGTTCAGAAGAGTACAGCAATGAACTCTGATGGCATTGAACGGGTCGTTGATACCGATTGCGAGCAAGGAGGGACTCGAGTAGGTCAGAATCTGACTACCATAGTTAATGGCCCAAAAACCGAAGACTAGCTCCTCAGCCGTCAATGTCTCCGGAATCACCAATTCGTTTCGAAAAACGGCGTCCCGCACGATGCTGGCAACTATTCCCATGCACTGACCTTCGCACTGGCGAATCAAGTTTTGTCGTGGTTCTGTGGACTTTTCCCAAATGCTCTGATTTCGGATGCACTGCTCGACGAGGAAATCGTCCGTGCAATGCTGCGTGAAAAACTCGCAAGCTGCTCCGAGGGCCATCATGCGAATCCGTGCTGGACCGACCACGGAAGCGCTCTGAACAAATAGATTGCGTCGTAGCTCCATCGACTCGACCGCAAGCGCCAAAACGATCTCTTCTTTGTTGGGAAAATGGTTGTAGATCGTCCCTTTGGCGTACTCCATTTGAGAAGCGACCCGATCCATGCTCAGGCCTTGAAACCCTTCAGCAATCAAGATCGGCCGGGCTACTCGGAGTATCTCCAAGGTCCGTCGCTCAATTTCCCGCTGTTTTCTCGTTAGTTCAACCATAACGTCAATTATTGGCGCGGCGTCAAAAAGTGCAAGAGGATTATGGGCATTTCGGGCCCAGAACGTGAATTTCGGATATAGTTGAAGTGCTTCTAAACACGATTTAGCGGTGAATTCGCGACAACTAGCCAAGAAAGTCATTGGATTAAAAATGAAAACACACGGACTGCTTAAAATTTTGGTAATGGCCACATCGGCTTGGATGGCGGATTTTCCCAAGATGACGATGGCCCAGGAAAAGACGTCGCCCCCGCAGAGTGCTTCCACGGAAGGAGACGCCAAGGAATCTGAAAAGCCGGATCGCGTCAGTTTTCTACGAATCAAAAAGTCGGACTCAGGTGAGCCTGAATCGCTGCAAGTGGCAGTCGCTCGGTATACATTCCATGAAGGCACAGCCAAAGGAGCGACCGTTGATCTTATTGGCGCGGTTCACGTAGGCTCGAAGGAGTACTACAAGGAACTGAACAAGCGATTCAAATCCTACGATGCGATGCTCTATGAGTTGGTCGCCGATCCATCTGCCAACAAGCCTGACAAACGTGCGGAACGCGGTGGCTTCAATCCGTTGGGGGCAATGCAGACGGGCATGAAGGATGTGCTTAATCTCAAATTCCAACTGGATGAAGTGGACTATAGCCCAACTAACTTTGTTCACGCAGACATGAGCCCGGAAGACTTCGTAGAGGACATGTCGCGCCGCGGCGATAGCGTGGTGGGTATGGTCGCTCGAATGTGGGGAGCAGGCCTTGTTGCACAGAACTCAAAGAAAGGGTCCACGCAACAAGCGGAAATGTTAGCCGCTGCACTCTCCAAGGACACCTTCAAACTCCGACGTGTGATGGCCGACCAGTTCGAATCGATGGATGGACAGATGGCCGCGATGGCAGACAAGAATGGAAAGAGTACGTTGCTGACAGAGCGAAACGCGAAGGCCTTCGAGGTTATGGACAAAGAACTGAAGGCTGGCAAAAAGAAGTTGGCGATTTTTTACGGCGCCGCACACTTGCTCGACATGCATCAACGTTTGGTTCGCGACTACAAAGCGACGCAGACAAAGATCGAATGGCTCGACGCTTGGCCGCTAAGCAAGTAGTCAACTCCGTTCCAAGAACACTCGTTTAACAGTCAACCGTGGGCGTACTGCATTGGAAAGGAGTACGCCTACGGTTGACTGTGAAACGACCAAATCAAATTCCGATGAACCCCCAAACCCGACCCACCAGAAAGTTTAGGCAACAATGGATCGACGTACCTTCCTTTCCGCTAGCGCCGCTAGTCTTGCACTGACGCAAGTTACCAACGCAGCCGCCGTTCAAACTCCCGCTGCCGCATCGGGAAAGGATCCTACTCTCAAACTCATCACAGCGGACCCGTTGGTTCTCGAAACTCCAGATCAACTCCTCTCTGCCAGTCGCGTTACTCCATCCTCAGCTTTGTTTGTTAGGAATCATCACGGAGCCAAGCACCTTGAGGACATGAAGCCTCGTGAGTTAACCGGTCAATTGACGTTGTCCGGCCTAATCGACAAACCGATCAGCTACCCAATGGCCGAACTCACCCAGTTACCGAAAACCGAAGTCGAGATGGTGCTGCAGTGCTCCGGCAACTTCCGCTATCAATTCAGCAAGCTTTCGCCGATCAAGGGAACGCCGTGGAACAAAGGTGGGATCGGAAATGTCCGATTCGAGGGAGTGCGTATTTCCGATTTCTTGAAAGCCGCCGGGGTCCGCTTGAGCAAGCAAGCAAAGTATTTGACCGCTGAAGCTGCCGATCAGCCGGAAAAGGAAGGTCAAGTTGATTACGAAAAGAGCGTTCCACTTTACGTTGCGATCGAGCGAGGACTGCTTGCGACGGAGCTCAATGGAGTCAAGTTACCTGCTGTCCATGGAGGACCGCTTCGGCTGGTTATCCCTGGTTATTACGGAAACGTTCAGGTCAAATGGCTAACAGGGATGCGATTTGAAGCCACCGAGACATCAAACTTTTTTCAGATTCCGGACTATCGAACTCCGAAACAGCGAATCGAACCTGGAGACGCGATCGAGTATACGTTCGACAATAGCGACCCGAACTTTGACATGAAGATCAACAGTCGCATCTTCACTCCGGCGGACGGTACGATGGTGACTGCTGGTCAGAAGATCGAATTGCGTGGCGTCGCTTGGAACGACGGTGCCGCTGAGATGGTTGCGATTGAAGTCTCGCAAGATGGAGGAACTACTTGGAGATCGACTCAACTAGCCCCGTCCGCGGGTCCGTATGCATTTCGTGAGTGGTCCTCGGTTGCGACGTTTGGCAAAGGAGAGCATTCACTGTGGGTTCGAGCCGTGGATGCTTTGGGGCGAACTCAGCCGGTCGAAGGCCGGCTGTTTTGGAATCCAGGAGGATACGGTTGGAATGCAATCGAGAAAATCCGAGTGACGGCCGTTTAGAAAAAACGCCGTCAAGACTTTGCTTCCTTATCAGCCGAAGGCTTACTCGCCGCGTTGAGAGTCGCGTTGTGTTTAGAGATACATACCTTGGAAAGCGAAGTAGCCAAGAGCTGCAATCGTCATCGGTACACCGTAGGGTAGCAAATACATTCGCGGCTTGCGTTCCGCAGCGCGTTGAAACAACGCTTCCGGATCGCGAACTTCAACGAACTCACCGATGAGCATGTTGAATTGTTGGAGGTGTTTCTTCCAACGTCCAGAGTAAGCGATCATCAAAACGGCCATGACACCCCCCACGATCGCCGTTGTGGCGAAGATGTTCCAAGTGTGTTCAGCGTGAACCCAAGCGCCGATACCAGCTAGCAACTTCACGTCACCAGCGCCCATGCCTCCGACCATGTAGATGCCGTAGAGGAGTGCGAGTCCAAAGCAAGTTGCCAGCAAGCTCCAGCCGAGGCCGGCCCAGCCCCCAGAGGCAAAGCTGTAAACCCATCCGCTCATGATCATTGGGAATGTGAGCCAGTTTGGCACCTTGAGTTTCCAACCGTCAATCACTGCCGCGACGACCAGAACAACCGAAACAAACCAGATATGCCAGTGGTTTACGATGCCATCCAATAGTGAAGTCGAGATCATGTTCGTCGTTCCTTGCAGCTGATGCGTGGAGATTTCTGTTGTGTATTATTGTGAATGGATCGAATGCTAATTAGGTCGCAGGTCTACATCAGCAATTAGTGATTTAAAGAATCCGACGGACCGACCTGCTGAACGCAGATCGGTCGTCGGTTCTGTATCGTGCTGCGATTGGCGTTACTACGTTTTGAAGCGACGACCAATGGCAATTTTGTTGAAACATGCTGGCGTGAGCCGAGCAGTTCATTCAACTAACTGGCCGAACCAAGCTGACCGGCAACGTTGCTAAACGTGGTGCTCGCGCTCTTTCCGATGCTGGAAACAGCTGTCAAGCAAACAACGATAATGAGCGACAACATAACCGCGTATTCAACCGCAGTTGGTCCGTCTTCGCTCTTCAAAAAACGCTTTAGCTTCATGGCGAAATTTTTCATAAAGGTAACCCTCCGACAGGTCGCTCGGTTTTTTCCCGAACATAAACAATGAAACATGTCCCTCAGGAGCCAAGCTGAATTCATCGCCATGACTTCAGATGCTACTGGGGCAGCAATGCTGTTAGAACAGCCGACGTTACTACATTCGAAACGTCACAGAAACTTAGGACACAACTAACAGGAGTCAAATTATTCAGATTCCAAAGTTTAGTTTTTTTAAGAAAGATTTTTGCAATTTCGGACGTAGCAAGGTGCAATATGCCAATTCTTTCCAGTCGTAACGATTAGGAAGCCTGCTTTACACCTGAGAGTTGGAAGAGAATATCGAATCTTATTCGCTCAAGAGTACAGACCGTCCAAAAGCTCCGAGCAATTCTTGCGAAGCGAAGGCCCCGGAACGAAGCGATCCTTCCATCGTTGCTGGCCATTTGGTATCGGTCCAATCTCCCGCGAGCCAAATCTTTTCAGCACTCAATAAATCACTTTTGAGCCGACTCGATTCATGCCCCACCGAAACGGAGAAGACGGCGTTCGGATCGGTAACAACTCGTCCACGCAACATCGTGGCGACGGAAGCCTCCGGAAAAATTTCGGAGAGATCCTGCTTGACCATACTCAAAATGGATTCCGAATCGCCCGTCGGCAGATTTCGCGACGCACTGATAACAACTTGATAATAGTACTCCCTTGTCTTAGTGGCAACGTGATCCGAGTTCGCCAAATCAGACGATTGCGGGGCAGGGAATACCCATTGACTCAATCGATCGATCAAAATGGCGTGGGGTTCCTTGAGCCAAGGCCTGTCCCACCAAGTGTGGACACCTGTAATCGGCGAAGACTGTAACGCGTCAATCGTTCGAACTTTTGGCTGGATGTCTTCAGGGAGTATGTCCGCTACCTTGTGCCATGGCAATGCAATAACGACGGCATCATAAGACTCGCTTGCCGCCTCTTTCTCTTTTGCGCCCTGAAGCCTTACTAGATAACTTCCTGTGGAATCCCTCTGAATTCCTTTTACAATGCTCCCCAATCGAACTTCCACGCCCGACAATTTGAGATGATGCGCGACATGGTAGTCCAGCAATTCGGACAGTGGGCGATTGGGCACCAACAAATGAAATCCATTGCGTGTCAACGCAAAGCCATCAATGAGTACTTTGTGCGTCGCCTCTAGGGTCACTCGATCGATCTGCTCGCCGAGTGCGCTGACCAAGATCGTCGACCAGAAATTCTGGATACAGCGATCGTTTTGGCCGTTCGCTCGTAGCCATGCGATAGCCAATTGCGATGCCATCGCACCATCCCGCTTGAGGCGTTTCAATTTCAGCAATCCAACTCCAACTCTCAGGCGATCCAAAATGCCGAGCTGCGGCCAACGAAACAAGAGGCCCGACAAATGGAAAGGGGCAGGCAAGGGCCATGCTGAAACACGAATCCGTTCGCCATTCGCGCCAACAAAATAAAGCGAATCCTGTTCCGTCCAAAAGGGTTCTTGATCCGTGTCTTTGATCCATTGCTTCAACGTCGAGCAACAGTTCATTCCGACGTGCTGGCAATAGTCGATCGATTTGTCCGATTCGGAATCATGAAAGGAACCGACTCTTCCTCCGATGCGATGCTTTGATTCGAGTAAAGTCACACGGCAACCGTGTCGGGACAAGTGCATTGCTGATTGGATGCCAGCCAAGCCTGCACCGATTACCGCGACGCGAGGTCCGTCCGTTGGCCAGACGCTCAGCGCATTGCGTGAGTCCCCAACCAACGCATTTCTCTTGCTTTCCATCAAGGCAGTAAACAATGGCGTGAACCAATGCTGGCCAGCCAGCTGCAGTTTCTGCCCCTTGGACAGCCCTATTCTTTCTTGCCAAATCCGCTCGGGCCTCTTCTCAATCGCAAGCAAAATCTCGCGGTACGAATGCCACATCAATGAGAACATGCGTTGGCCGTCCAATGAAATGCTGTTTGCAACTTGCCAACCGCGATCATACATGGCCTTCGTTCGCTCGATTTGCAATCGGATCAGCCCTCGCCAGTCACCGAGCTCATTGAGTGCAAATGTAGTAGGCTCCTTGTTTAGGGAAAGCCATTTCGTGGAGTCGATTTCAAATCGAGCGAATTCGTCTTCGGGTAGATAAATTCGATTGCGACCACTATCCTCGACAATGTCTCTCAAGATGTTGGTCATTTGAAACGCGACACCGCAGTCCAAAGCGGCTTTGATACTGCCAGAACAAGGGGTTCGACCAATCGTTTCGGACCAAATGGATAGACATGCGAGCCCGACGCTCGATGCCACGCGATGGCAGTATTTTGACGTTTCCTCCCAACTTTTCATTCGAATAGGTTGGGATATCGGATGCGCGAATTCGCACTCAGTCGTGGAGTGATCACTCGAAATTGCGATATCCGAATCGACGCCACGAATAATATCATGCAGCGTATCTAACGGTATCGAAAACCGGTTCACGGAATCGGACAGTGCCAGCCGAATGGGTTCAAGACTCCTCGTTGAGTCATGGCACCCTGCATCGCCTCTGCAAAGCACATCAAGCCATTGATGCCAAGCGGCTGCGGACCAATCGTTGGAGTTTGGGGCGATTGAACCCTCGCCATCTGTCGCATTGTCCGCAAGTCTAGCAAAGGCATAGAGAGCGGTCATAGCCTGGCGTCGATCAGCTCGCAAAAGAGCGAAAGACCGATAAAAGCTGGAGCCACTTTGGATCGCGATTTTCTCGCAATTCCGGTAGGACTCGGAAAGCGTGAGCTTCATGTGGACTTTTGACCTCGCGGGCGAGCGAGCTCGCTGACTTGAAGGGAGCGAGGTGAAAAGGCTGCACGCACGAGTAAAGCTAATTTCTGTTTCTTGGAAACGGTGATCGGCTCCTCCCAGACGTTGAAATCCGCACGAGCGATGTTGTCGAGAATAGACAAGCCACCGCGTACAAACAATTGGATGTCCCGCGCCAGCCAACGGGGAGTGAGTTTGACCAACGGTAGTCCACCCACCAAGGACGTTCGAGCCAATTCGATCCAAACTTTTAACGCCAAGCAAAGATTCTCCGTTCGCATTCCGGCAAGCACTTCAGATTCTGTGATTTGAAATCTACTCAACAAATCTCTTGGCAAATAAATTCTCCCGATCAGCGCGTCTTGACGTAAATCTTGGCAAAAGTTGGCAATTTGCAGTCCGGAACAGATTCGATCACTCAACGGCAGGGCTGCCGGGTCCGTCACACGAGCTAATTGCAGAAGGATTCGTCCAACTGGATTGGCACTGCCGCGACAGTATTCGAAGATGTCAAGCTGGGAACGATAACGAGTTACAGTTTGATCCTGAACAAACGCGTCCAACAAATGCTCGAAGTTTTCAATCGTCAATGAATGAGCGAGGACTGTTTGCTTGAGCGCTACAAAAACGGGGTGTTTGGTTCTCCCCAAAAAACACGCCCTCAATTCCGATCGCCACCATTCCAGCAACTGGATTGAATTTTCGGCGTTTCCTATCTCGTCGGCCAGATCATCGGACCAGCGGCAAAAAGCATAAACGTTGTAAAAATCTTGACGAATGGCGGATGGTACGAGCAAGCTGGCGATGGAAAAATTCTCGTAATGTCGTTTGGCTAACGATTTGCAGTATTTTTGAGCCTGCTCGACTGCCATCGGTTCGTGAGGCACGTTTGGCCCGAACCGTTGCAAATCCTCGACAACGATTTTCTCGCCGATTCGCTGATGCTGTTCTGACATAGTTGAGGCTTCGCTTGGGGATGACATACCGCTATGATAACGTGAAATTCCATTCGCCTTTACTGACATTCGTGCCCTATGAAAATAATTCTCGCTGCCCCTCGCGGTTTTTGTGCCGGCGTCAATATGGCCGTCCAAAGCCTCGATTTAGCTTTAAAACACTTTGGTTCACCCATTTATGTTTATCACGAAATCGTTCACAACCAGCATGTAGTCCAAACCTTCCAGGGGAAAGGTGCGGTCTTTGTCAATTTCCTCGAGGAAATTCCAAACGGCTCTACCGTTCTGTTTTCGGCACACGGCGTTTCTCCAGAAATTCGGCGGGTGGCTAAGGAACGCGAACTAACCGCAATCGATGCGACCTGTCCGCTCGTTACCAAAGTCCACTTGGAGGCGATCAAATTTGCCAAAGATCATTACACGATTGTCTTGATTGGGCATGATGGGCACGATGAAGTCATCGGAACCATGGGCGAGGCGCCAGAAGCGATTATCTTGGTCGAGAACTCCGAGGACGTAGATGCGCTTCAGTTTTCTCAAGAAACCAAATTGGCATTTTTGACCCAGACGACCTTGAGCGTGGATGATGCCAATCGGATCATTTCCAGACTTAAGGAACGCTTCCCTTGGATTATCGGACCACCTAAAGAGGATATCTGTTACGCAACTCAGAACCGACAGGAAGCCGTAAAGCTCCTGTGCCAAAGGGCTGACGCCGTTATCGTCCTGGGAAGTCAGAACAGCAGTAATTCGCAGCGACTGAGGGAGTTAGCGGAAGAATTCGGTCGTCCAGCCTATCTCGTGGATGGTCCTCATGACTTGAATGAAGAGAACTTCCGAGGATTGGAGACAGTCCTCATCACTGCTGGAGCCAGCGCACCCGAATTGGTTGTCCAAAACACCATTCAATGGCTTAAGGACCGATTTGATGCGAGCGTGGAGGAGCAAGTTGTTCGTGAGGAGCAAGTTTACTTCCCGTTGCCTAGAGTCCTGCGAGGGCTGGCGGCAACGAAGTGAATGCCTTTTTGGATCGAATGACAGCGTGGACAATGCTACCGAGCATTTCGTAGCGAGTTTCGGTTGATTAGGAAATCCAGCCGAAAGTCTTGACGACTTACGCTACAAATAACCCTGTTTTTCGCAGCGCAAGATTTTTCGCTGCGTTGGCTCAGATGGCCAATATCTCTCGAGGACTCGCGACACGACAGGTGCCCGCGGCTCAATTTCCGTTCTCCGTTTTAACAGCTGCCTCATGACTCCTTTTCGGCCAAACTCGCTCAGCCAATCCTCGCAATACGACATAGAACGTCGGTGTCAAAAACAAGCCGAAAATAGTTACGCCAAGCATGCCCGAAAATACGGCCGTTCCTAGGACTTGCCGAATCTCAGAGCCAGGGCCAACGGCCCTCGCCATCGGAAGCACACCGAGAATGAATGCGAAGGATGTCATAAGAATGGGGCGAAGTCGCAGACGACATGCTTCCACTGTCGCATCAAAAGAATTCTTTCCTTCCTCCCCCAACTGCTTGGAAAACTCAACGATTAGAACCGCATTCTTTGCGGCCAGCCCAATCAAGACGATGAACCCAATCTGGGAAATCAGATTGTTATCCATTCCTCGCAGGACCACACCGCCTAAGGCAAAGGGTAGGCAAACAGGCGCGATGAGGATAATGGCAAGCGGCAAAATCCAACTCTCGTATTCCGCTGAGTGAACGAGAAACACAAAGAGAATGCACAACGGGAAGATAAAGATCGCCGTGTTGCCTGCTAGCTGTTCTTGAAAGGCGATGTCGGTCCAGTCGATCGTCATGCCAGGTGGCAGATGCTCTGCTGCAAGACGCTCAACCGCAGCGATGGCTTGACTTGAACTACGACCGATTGCTGTGTCCCCTTGCACTTCTGCGGATGGATACATGTTGTATCGAACGACTCGATCTGGTCCGCTCCGCCACTCAACTTCAACTACTGCCCCCAGAGGAACCATCATGCCGTTCTTGTTGCGAGCTTTGAGCTGAGCGATATCTTCCGAAGTCCGGCGAAATTCTCCTTCCGATTGAACGCGAACTTGAAACGTACGACCGAACAAATTCAGATCGTTCACGTATGCCGAGCCGAGATTGATTTGGAGAGCTTCAAAGATGTTCGCAATGGGCAGATTCAACATGCTCGCTTTGACGCGGTCGACATTGGCGTACAATTGAGGTGTGGTTGCTCGGTAGGTTGTAAAAACCTTTGCGAGGTCTGGATCTTTCCCGCAAGCTGCAATGAGTTTGTCTGTCGCATTTTGTAGCTCTTGATAGCCATACCCAGCCCGATCTTGAACGAGGAACTTAAAGCCACCTGCAGTACCGAGGCCTCGAACGGGTGGAGGCGCAATAACAAAGATCAACGCGTCCGGCACCAAATCGAGAGAACTCTGAAGTTCGCGTTGGATCTGGTTTGCCGTCGGTCCATGTGCAACACGTTCGTGAAACGGCTTTGGGATGATGAAAATCGATCCGTAATTGGGGCTGTTGCTGCGCGTCGTGCCAGAATAGCCGGAATAGGATATCGCATGGGAAACCCCTGGATGCTTGCGAATGATCTCCACTGCATTGCTAACGACCGCGGCTGTCCGCTCCACCGAAGCACCATCGGGAAGCTGGACCATCGTAATCAAGTAGCCCATGTCCTGCTTTGGAATAAAGCCAGTTGGTGTACTCAGGAAGCCAATCGCTGCCAACACGATCAGTCCAACATAAATGCTCACAGGCAGAATCGCACGCCGTAAGGTCCAGCGGACCGCTCGACCATACGTGTTAGCTGTATAGTCGAAACTGCGATTAAAAATCCTAAAGAACCAGCCCAACGAAAAATCCCAAACCTTTGTAAACCAATCCTTCTTGGCATCATGCGGCTGAAGAAGTAGTGCACACAAGGCCGGTGCCAGCGTAAGCGAATTGAAAGCCGAGATGAGTGTTGACACGGCAATGGTCAGGGCGAACTGACGATAGAACTGTCCTGTTAGACCCGACAGAAATGCCGTTGGAATGAATACTGCGGATAGTCCAACAGCGATAGCGAGAACCGCCGGCGTGACTTCATCCATTGCCTTGTAGCTGGCGTCGCGAGGTGATAGCCCCAACGCGATATGGCGTTCCACGTTTTCGACAACCACAATCGCATCATCGACAACGATCCCAATAGCAAGAACCAACCCGAACAACGATAGGATATTTAATGAAAAGCCAAAGGCGTACATCGCAGCAAAAGTGCCAACTAGCGACACGGGGATGGCGAGCAACGGGATGATGCTAGCTCGCCAGCTTTGCAAGAACACCAGTACGACCAAAACGACGAGCGCAATGGCTTCGTAAAGAGTATGGATCACCGAAGCGATCGATTCCCGCACGAACACCGTCGGATTGTAAATGATCCGATACTCGATGCCGCTTGGAAAATCCTTCGATAATTTCGCTATCGACTTTTCAACGAGTTCTGCGGTTGCCAGAGCGTTCGATCCGGGCCTCTGAGCAACGATGATGGAAACGGCTGGGCTGTTATCTAGATTGCTATCGGCGGCGTAATCGCGAGCACCCAACTCAATACGCGACACGTCTTTGACTCGGACGACCCGACCATTTTCCCCGGTCCGAATGATAATGTCCTCGAACTGCGATGGTTCCGTGAGACGCCCCAAAGTGTTGACGGTGAGCTGGAAAGCGTTTCCATCCGGTACCGGACGTTGGCCTATGACTCCGGACGCGACCTGAATATTCTGTTCGCGGAGACTCGTTACCACATCTCCTGCCGTCATCGATAGAAACGCAAGCCGCTCAGGGTCGAGCCAAATTCGCATACTGTATTCACGAAGGCCGATAATGCTGATATCGCCAACACCTTCGATTCGAGACAGGGTGTCTCTCAATTGAATGAAACCGTAATTGCCCACATACAGTTGATTGTATTTACCTTCCGGCGAAGTTAGGTGGATTACAAGAAGAAGGTCAGGAGAGGATTTGATGGTCGTAACCCCAAGGCGACGAACATCCTCCGGCAGCCGCGGAACTGCGATGGCAACTCGATTCTGCACAAGCACCTGGGCCTTATTCAAATCGGTCCCTAGCCGAAACGTAATTGTCAGTGTCATCGCTCCATCGGTCGTACATTGCGATGACATATAAAGCATGTCCTCGACCCCATTAACCTCCTGCTCAATAGGAGTCGCCACCGAGTCCGCGATGACTTGCGGGGAAGCGCCGGGATAACTCGCACGAACAATGATCGTTGGAGGAACAACATCGGGATACTGCGAAACAGGCAAAGCAACGTATGCAAGCGATCCGAGGATGATAATGGCAATCGACAAAACCGACGCGAAAATTGGCCTGTCGATGAAAAAATGTGCAATCCTCAAGGTTTAGTCTCAATCGAGGGTGCTTGATCCTTGGCGGTCCCATCAGGAACGATGGGAATCGCAACGTTCCCCGCGGCTGAACGCTTTGGCGTCAACCAGTTCTCCTGTGGCACCGGTTCGTATTCATCGGGAAGCAACTCCTTACCGGGAGCAACCACTTCGACCGACACAGCAACTTCGCTGCCTGGCCTTGCACGCTGCTGACCACTAAGAATGACTCGCTCTGTTCCATCAAGCCCAGTCCGAATGATTCTCAATCCATGAGAGATCGGACCGAGCGTCACGACTTTACGTACAACCTTGTTGCTTTCATCGACTGCGAGAATAAACTTGTCGGCCTGATCCGTTCCGATGGCTTTGTCGGGAATGAGCGTCGCATCATATCGTGGGCTACCAGGCAAACGCACACGCGCAAACAGCCCGGGAGTCAGGTCTAGGTTTTTGTTCGGGAGAATCGCTCTTCCGCGAATGGTCCCTGTCTCTTCGTCCAACCTATTCTCAACGAAGTCCATATGCCCTTGATGTGGAAAGCCCACTTGTTCGTTGGCAAGTGCGACAAAGACGGGATTGCGAACCTCGCGACTGCTAGGTCGTTTGCCTTCCCTCGCTAACTGAACATACTTCAAAAATGTTTTTTCGTCCGCATCAAAGTAACAGTGAATTGGGTCCAGCGACACAATAGTCGTCAACAACGTAGAATCATTGGTGCCGCCACTGACAAGATTGCCTTCGGTGACCCTTCGATTGCTAATACGACCATCGATTGGCGAGCGAACTTCGGTGTATTGGAGATTGAGTTTCGCGAGATCGAGATTTGCCTGAGCAATGTTGATAGCAGCCTTGGCGGCTGCAATCGTCGCTTCCGCCGAGTCGACGCGACTACCTGCAACCAGCAACTCTGCTTCTGCCTGCTCGTACTCCGCCTCGCTGATTTCAAAGTCTTGAATCGCAGTTGCATTCTTTTTTCGCAGTTCTTCGTTGCGATCAAACTGCTTCTTGGTGAGATCGCGACGAATTTTCGCTCGTTCCTTTTCCGCCATCGATTGAGCCACTGCGGCTTTCGCTTGGATCAGCAATGCATTTGCCGCATCCATGTTTGCTTCGTTTCGAGTTACTTCCGCAAGGAAAGAGCGCTGATCAATCACTGCGATGATATCGCCCGCTCGGACCAGTTGCCCCTCTTCGAAACTCGTCGAAGCTAGGTAACCACTGACTCTTGCTCGGACTTGAACCGACTCGATCGGAGCAAGTCTCCCCACAAACTCATCCCACTCGACAATTGGGAGGATGACAGGCTTTGCGACAACGACTGCCGTCAAAGGTTTCACTTCGGTTTTTGTGTTCGTTTGGGAGCAACCGGCAAGTGACCAACACTCAACGGTGATTGAAAGTAGAAGGATTGGTCTTAGCGATTTGGAATCAAACACCGTAAGAAAAAGTCTCTTGGCAGGTAGGAACCGAATGGTCCACGATGGACTCGTATCGGTTAGAATGTGTGCTGTATTCCAGTCTAGGCAGAAGTCTAGCACTAGGCAATCATTCGCTCAATTCTTAACCGTTTCAGGTTAAGAGCGCGGCACGTTAATTGCTTCGTTGTGACTCTCAATGCTAAGCACATCCGCATTTGTTTTTCGTATTCATTAGCCGATGGGCGCTAGTAGCCCCGGTTCTCGACGAATGTCGAGTGGAAAACCGGGGCTAGCGCCTAACGGCTAAAGGTTTGTTTCACTTGAAGAGTCATGCCGAAGTGTTTAGCTGTCGGTCACGATGGTCGAAAAGCGACCAGCACGGTTGCGCATCCTCCACGCCGTGCGCGTCGCCTTTTCCCCGCTTTGCTTTCCTTAGCCTATGCGTCTGCAGTAGTAAGTCTCAAAGATCAACAGAAAGTATCATAAAATGTCGAAGGAGGAGCGATTGGGTGTTTGGCGGTCTGACAAGGGGATGTCTTTTCGCGTGTGGGCACCAAATGCCGATCGCGTGTCGGTAGTCGGGGAGTTCAATGGATGGGATTGGAACCGGAATCAAATGATGCGAGACGATCATGGATGTTGGTTTGCAGAAGTACCGGATGCGAAATATGGGCAACAATATCGCTTTGACATCAGCAAAGGTGAAATCCGATTCACGCGGGTGGACCCTTATACGCGCTCCGTCACGAACTCGGTTGGCAACGGAATCCTGACGGACTTAGCTTTTGATTGGGGCGATGACAAGTTCCAATTGTCGCCTCGAAACGAGATCGTGATCTATGAAATGCATATTGGTACGTTCAACGTGAAAGAGACTGGACGACCATCCAACTTCGACGAAGCCATTGAGAAACTTGATCACTTAGCTTCGCTGGGGATCAACGTCGTCGAGGTAATGCCTTGCGCTGAATTTGCTGGCGACCTATCGTGGGGATACAACCCAGCCCATATTTTTGCAATTGAGGAAGCCTATGGGGGGCCGCTCGCGTTCAAGCGATTTGTGAAAGCCTGCCATTCGCGAGGAATCGGTGTACTACTGGATGTGGTCTACAATCACTTTGGCCCTAGCGATCTGTCTCTTTGGCAATTCGATGGCTGGTCGGAAAATGACAAAGGAGGAATTTACTTCTACAATGATTGGAAAAGCACGACTCCCTGGGGAGATACTCGCCCTGATTACGGTCGGCCAGAGGTGCGTCGATTCATTGTCGATAATGCACGTTACTGGCTCGAAGAATTCCGAATGGATGGACTTCGATTGGATATGACTCTTTACATCCGCCATGTCACGGGCAACGGTGAGCCTGGAGGTGAACTGGCCGAGGGATGGAGCCTTACTCAAGAGATTAATGACATGGTGGATCGCGAGTTTCCAAACAAGCTTACGATTGCCGAAGACTTGCAAAATAGCGACGCATTAACGAAACCGACCAGCGACGGCGGGGCGGGCTTCGATCTGCAATGGGATGCGCGTTTCGTTCACCCCATAAGGAGATTGGTTTGTTCGCCAAGCGATGAGGATCGCTCAACAGCGGTACTCACCACGGCTGCTACGGCGACCTACAACGGCGACCCGTTCCAACGTGTTATCTATTCTGAGTCACACGATGAAGTTGCGAACGGTAAAGCACGCGTTACCACCGAGATCGATTCTCAGAACCCAGACGGGTGGTACGCAAAGAAACGAAGTACCCTGGCTGCCGCAATTGCCTTTACGTCTCCTGGAGTTCCGATGCTCTTTCAAGGGCAAGAAATGTTGGAGGATGAGTGGTTTCGCGACACAGACCCCATCGACTGGTCTAAAGAAAAGTCTTTTGCTGGGGTCCTTCGAATGTACCGCGATCTTGTTCACCTGCGACTTAACAAAAGAAACAATACCAAAGGACTGACTGGCAGCGGCTTCGCCGTCATCTACGAGCATCATGATGATCGAGTGATCGCGTTCCATCGTTGGCATAGCGGAGGTATCGGCGATGATGTGCTCGTAGTCGTGAATCTCAGCGCCGAGAAAAAAGTCGATGTTCTTGTTCCAATGCCTCAAGCAGGAAAATGGAGCTTGCAGTTTAACTCCGATTGGAAAGGATATAGCGAGGATTTTGGCGATTACTCATCAGAACCCTTTATCGACTGTCGATCTGCTGGGCAGGTGGTGCCAGATAGCGAAAGTAGTTCGATCTGTTCCAAAGTGGTGAACACGTTTTCGAGCCACAAAAAATCACAAAGAACACAAAAGCAACATTCGTCTTTTGTGACCCTTGTGCCTTTTGGTGGCTAGAATCCCGGAAGCGATGGCGGCCAGGGACACTCAAACCTGACCAACGCAGATCGCGAAAATGGTTCGATCTGTTCCAAAGCGGTGAACTCGTTTTCGAGCCACAAAAAATCACAAAGAATACAAAAGCAACATTCGTCTTTTGTGACCCTTGTGCCTTTTGGTGGCTAGAATCCAGGAAGCGATGGCGGACAGGGACACTCAAACTTGACCAACGCAGATAGCGAAAGTAGTTCGATCTGATCCAAAGCGGCGCACTCGTTTTCGAGCCACAAAAAATCACAAAGAATACAAAAGCAACATTCGTCTTTTGTGACCCTTGTGCCTTTT